>CAIYWC010000208.1 GCA_903929795.1 uncultured Myxococcales bacterium
CGTCAATGTGCCGCTCGCGCTGCCGCTCGCGCTGCCGCCGGGCGACCGGGCGCCGCTGCCGCCGCCGATCGCGCTGCTGCGGCCGGCGCAGGGCCCAGCGATCCCGCCGCCGCAGCCCGGCGAGCGCGTGCTGGTGCTGGCTGGGCCACTGGCTTTTTCGAGTAATTTGGCGGAGTTTCTGACGCCACGGCTGCGGGCCCCGGAGGTCGTGCTGGTGGCCGAGCCGGCGTCGCGGCTGCGCGATACGCCTGGGACGGTGCGCCATGCCGACGCGTACCTGCGCGACCCAGACGTGCGCGCGGCGCTGCTGCCGGACCGCGTCGTGCGGCTGGGTGCGTGGCCGGTGGCCAAAGGCGCGCAGCTGCTGCTGGAGGACGCCAAGCGGCTGGGCCTGCCGGTGGACACGGTGCAGCCGCGGCGGCTTTCCGATCCGCTGCGGCAAAATCGCCTGACGCTGCTGGACGTGGTGGCGGACGCGCTGCGGGAATGGCCGGTGCGCGAACAGCCGGGGCCGCTGACGACCTGGGCGGCGCGCTGGCAGGCCGTGGATGCGGCGATCGAGCCGCCGGACGTGGGCTGGAACGAGGCGACGGCGGTGGCAGTTCTGGCGCGCAGCTTGCCGCCGGGCAGCGCGGTGCTTTTGGGCAACAGCATGCCGGTGCGCGACTGGGACAGCTTTGCCCCGCCTTTGCCGCCCGGGATCGCGATCGAGGTCAGCCGCGGCGCTGCCGGTATCGACGGTGCACTCGCGACGCTGGCTGGCTTGGCGGTCGGCAGCCAGCGGCCGATAACGGCGTACGTGGGCGACTGCACATTCCTGCACGATGTCGGGAGCTTACAGATTCTTGCCGGGGGACAGCTGCGCCACGCTGGCGTGCGCGTGTGCGTAGCCGACAACGACGGCGGCGCGATTTTCGACTACCTGCCCGCCCGCGCGGCGATGGCTGAACCGCTGCACGTTGGGTGTTTCACGGTGCCGCACGGCCTGGACGTGGCGCACATTGCCCAGGGATTTGGCCTCGCGGCGCGGCGCTGCGGGGATTTGGCCGCCTGGCAGGATGCGCTCGCGACGCCGGTGGCGGCCAACGCGGTCCAGGTGCTGGTGGCGCAGTTCGATCGCGGCATGAGCGAGGTGCTCCACCGGGCGCATTGGCGCCACGCGGGACAGCGGGCGCGCGCCGTGCTGGCAGGTTTGCCATGAGGACACTTGCCGCGCCGGGTCTGCTGCCGGTGCGCGTGGCGGGACCGGTGGACGGTCGGCCGGTCGTCTTGCTGCACGGTTTTTTGGCCGACAGCCGCCAATGGCGGACGGTGACGCAGTTGGTCGACGCGACCGTTGGGCCGCCAATTCGCTGGCTGCTGCCCGACTTGCCGGGCCATGGCCGCGCGGCGGGGCGTTTTCCAGCGCAGCCCGGCTGGGATTTCCTCGTGGACCTGCTCGCGCGTTCGCTGGCGCCGCATTTGCGGCAGCCGGCGCTGCTGGGTGGCTACTCGATGGGCGGTCGCATCGCGGCTGTGCTGGCGGCGGCGCAGCGGCTGGAGCTGGCGGGACTGTGGCTGGAATCGGCGCATCCGCCGCTGGACCCGGACGCGGCGCGCGGGCGCCAGGTGGAAGACGAGGCTCGGGCGCAGCGGCTGGAGGCGAACGGCATCGCAGCGTTTGTCGACGATTGGCAGGCCCTGGCGCTTTTTGCCAGCCAGCAGGGGCTGCCGCGCGCGACGCGCGAGGCCCAGCGGCGGCTGCGGCTGAGCCAGCAGCCGGCCGGTCTGGCGCGCAGCTTGCGGTGGTATGGCACGGGCACGATGCCGCGCGACTTGCGCATCGCCACGCCGACGCAGCTGCTCGCGGGCGCGCTGGACCCCAAGCTGTTGGCCCGCTTGACGCAGTGGCAGCCACTGGTGGCAGACCTGACCTGCACAATCGCGCCCGACGCCGGGCACGCGGTCCACCTGGAGCAGCCCTCGCGCGCGGCCGGGCACCTGGCGCACTCGCTGGCACTGGCTTTTCCCACGTAATTTCAACGGCCGAACCATTGCGCGATCTTGCCGCGTCGCAACGTGCCGGCGCGATGGCGGCGGCGGCGGTTTTTGCCCATACTGCCAAATGGCGTATTGCGTCTGACGCAACGGGACATCGCGGTGCCACGAGTCGTTTTTCCACTGCCCCAAACCGGTCACTTCAGGCGCGCGGCGCTCGCGTGGCTGTGTTTTGTCGCGTTCGCGTGCTCGCCTCCGCCGGCGCCGCAGACCGGCTGTCGGCTGGACACGGAGTGCGCAAGCGGTCGGTGCCTCGGCGGCGTGTGCGTGCTGGACGATGCGGGCAACGTCACGGACGCTGTGGCCGACACGCCAGGACACCCCGATGGCGAGGCCGAGACCGCCGATGCGGCGGCGGATACGGCGGAAGTCCATGCCGAGGTTGCAGATTCCGTCGATGCGGCCGACGCAGCCACGTCCGATGGCGGCCCAACGTGCCACGGCGACGACGACTGCGCGGCCGGGATGGCGGCGCTCGGCAGCTGCCTGAGGGCCCACTGCGGCGACGGCGTGTGCGTGGCGCTACCTGTCGCGGACTCGACGACCTGCGCGACCGAGGCGCTGTGCCCCGCGCCCGGCGTGTGCAGCGGCGGCGCGTGCAAGGCGATCGGCCCGCCCTGCGACGACGGCGAGCCGTGCACCATCGACACCTGCGCCTTGCCGGACGGCTGCCAGCACGCCGCCAAGCCCGACGGCCCCGGCGGCTGCGACGGCGATTCGTCCTGCACCGTCGGCATCTGCAGCGCGGGGGTCTGCAACCCCAGCGTCGTGACCAGCGGGGCGTGCCGCATCAACGGCGCGTGTTACGACGGCGGCGCCAGTCAGCCTGGCAACCCGTGCGCGCGCTGCTTGCCAGAAAGTGCGACGACGACCTGGACCTTGCTGGATTCCGGCTCGTGCGACGACGGCAGCGCATGCACAACCGGCGACGTGTGCGGCAGCGGCGGCGTGTGCACCGGCGTAGCGCTCCCCTGTGGCGATGCCAACCCGTGCACTGACGACAGCTGCGATCCTCATAGCGGGTGCGTCGCCCTGCCCAACCAGGCCACCTGTGACGACGGCAATTCCTGCTCGCTGACCGACGGCTGCAAGGACGGCGCCTGCCTCGCGCTGACCTGGAACGCGTGCGATGACGGCAATCCGTGCACGTCGGATTTGTGCGATCTCGCGGTTGGCTGCGTCCACGCGCCGATCTCCGGGCCATGCCAGTTCGACGCCGACCCGTGCACGACGGACGAGTGCGTCGGCGGCGCGTGCGCAGGCGTGCCGTTGGCGTCCGTCTGCGTGATCGGCGGCACCTGCGTCCCCGCCGGGACCAGCGCCGATGGCCAGCCCTGCCTGGTGTGTGACCCGGACACCGCCAACGACAGCTGGACACCGCTGAACAACAAGGACTGCGACGACGGCAACGCGTGCACCGCGGGCGATTTGTGCTACAGCGGCGCGTGCATCGGCGCAGTCGGCGTATGCGACGACAAGAACCCGTGCACCAAGAACAATTGCACGCCGACGACCGGCTGCGTCTTTTTGCCCGCCAACGTCCCCTGCGACGACGGCAACGAATGCACAAGCGGCGACGATTGCGCGACCGGAAAGTGCGTCGGCCTCGCGATGCCCGCCAGCGCCTGCGACGACAACAACCCGTGCACCGACGACAGCTGCTTGCCCGTTGCCGGCTGCGCCCACGCGCCGAACCTGCTCGCGTGCAACGACGGAAATCCCTGCACCGGCGGGGACTTTTGCACCGCGGGCGTCTGTCACGCGGCGCACGTCATCTGCGCCTGCAACACGAACAGCGACTGCGACGACGGCAACCCGTGCACCGTGGACGGCTGCGACGCTGTGGGCGAATGCATCAACTCGCCCGTCGCCGCGGGCTTATGCGACGACGGCAACGCGTGCACGTCTGACGACCACTGCGCCAAGGGCTACTGCTTGGGCGTCACGATCGTCTGCGACGACAGCCAGGCCTGCTCGCTGGACGGCTGCGTCCCGGCCACCGGCTGCGTGTTCCTGCCGCTCCAAGGCCCGTCTTGCAACGACGCAAACGCCTGCACGACCGGGGACTTGTGCGTCAACGGCACATGCACCGGCACGCCCAAGAACTGCGACGATGGCAAGCCCTGCACCGCCGACGCCTGCGCGCCGAGCACCGGCAAGTGCGGCCACGTCCAGCTGGCGGAAGGCACGACCTGCACGGCGGACGGCTCCGCGTGCACCATCGACGCGTGCATCTCCGGCGAGTGCAACCACAGCGCCATCGTACCGGGGCTGTGCCAAATCGGCGGCGTGTGCCTCCACGCGGGCGTCGGCGAACTGGGCGAACAGTGCCTGGGCTGCGTCCCGGACGTCAGCCAAATCGCGTGGTCGGTGCTCAGCGGCGCCGCATGCAGCGACGGCAACGCCTGCACCCAGAGCGACAGCTGCCTGGCGAGCGGCGCGTGCGTCGGCGCGGCCATCACCTGCGACGACGGCAATCCGTGCACGCTGGACGTCTGCAACCCGCTGGCGAGCACTGGCGGCGGCAACTCGCCGTGCCTGTTCGCGCCGTCGGCCGCCAGCTGCGACGACGGCGACCCCTGCACCACCGGCGACACGTGCCAGGCCGGGCAATGCGCGGGCAGCGCGGTCGCGTGCGACGACGGCAACGCCTGCACCCTCGATTTCTGCGTGACCCACGTGGGCTGCGCGACGTCGCCGGTCCCCGCCAGTACGCCGTGCAGCGACGACGGCCAGGCGTGCACCCTGGACCTCTGCGCCGGTGCCGCGTGCAGCCACCCGATCGCGGCGGACACCTGCCTGATCGCCGGCAGCTGTCACAGCGCCGGTCAGGCCAGCGGCGCGGATCCCTGCCAGCGCTGTCAGCCGGCCATCCGCCAGGACGGGTGGTCCGCCGCAACCGGCGGCAGTTGCGACGACGGCGACCCCTGCACGACCGGCGACACCTGCGCGGGCGGCACATGCGCGGGCACGGGCGCGGTGTCCTGCGACGACGGCGAGGCGTGCACCGCAGACAGCTGCACGGCGAACATCGGCTGCGTCCACGCGCCCTTGACCGGCACCGGGTGTCAGGATGGCGACCTCTGCACCGATGGCGACACCTGCGCCGGCGGAACCTGCCAGCCCGGCACGGCGACCGTTTGCGCACAGCCCGTGGCCAGCACGTGTGGCATCAGCGCTTGTTCGCCGAGCATCGGCTGTCATTTTGTCAGCAAATGCAATGTGTTACAAGGCTGTTTCCAGGGCACATGCGCGACGCTGGACGCCGCGAGCCTGCCCGCGCCGGTCACCGTGCCCCTCGACAGCGCCGTCGCCCCGCAACCGCTGGCGCCGTCCCTCATCTGGCAGCCGGGCGTGGGTACCGGCGAAACCGCGTTGCCGCGCTTGCAGCTCGCCGTGCAGACGCGCGGTTGTGCGCCGCTGGTGGGGCTCTACTCGGGCGTCGCGGTGGCGGCCTTGCCGGCAAACCAGCAGCCGCTGCAGTGGCAACTGGCGCCGTCGACGCTGCCGCCCGGCGCGGCGGGCTGGTGCGCGCTGAATCCGCAATTCCTGGCGCCTGGTGCGGTCAATCCGGGGCTGCAGCTCGCGTGGACCGAAGGCGGCAACTCGGCGAGTCCGTGCGACGTGATTGCCACCGGTGGCGCGCTGCGCTTGGCTGCGGTCGGCGATGGCGAAGGGCTGCTGACCGCCAGCGCGGGTGCGACGTGTCCGGCGAACGGCGGCATGCTGGCGCGGCCGGCGATTTCCCTGACCGGCGTGGATGGCGCCGGCGGTCTGACCGGCATCCTCGCGCGGACGACGCAAGCGGGCGTGCGCACGTGGCAAGGCAGCGTCGCGTCGGCGTGGGGCGATGGCGGCTTGGGCGTGCTGCCGGGCACGGTGCCCGGTCTGGCCAACACGGTCAGCGCCGGGCGCCCGCTGCTGCTGACAACCGATGCCGTCCAACCGCTGCTCCTGGCCTTGAGCCGTCACGACGACGGTGCGACGACGGTTTTTGCCGTCGATGTGACCGCCGTGACGGCGGACCCCGGCGCGCCCGTGGCGCTGGCGAGCAAGCTCGTCGGGGTGGACAACACGTCGAGCGCGGTCGTTTACCGCGGCGTCGATGCCGTGTGGGATCCGGACACCCAGCAGGTCGTCGTGCTGATTTCCGGGACCTTGCTGTTTGCGGGCCAGCCGATGGGCTTTCTGGCGCTCGCCCGCACATCGCTGGACACGCCGCTGACGACGCCCACGGTGCTGCGGCTTTTTGGTCAGCCGGCGGGGACGACGGCGCCACCGGTGCTGCACGCGTTTCGCCTCGCGCAGGTGCCGGGAAGCGCGGATTTCCTGCTGGCTTGTGGCGCCACGGACGCGACCACGCTGGAGTTGCTGCGCGTGCACCCGCTGAGCGACACGCAGTTCACGGTGGCGGCGGGCAAGATCCTGGCGAGCGACTTCGTCAGCCACGAGACCGGCGACTTCATCCTCGGCTTTGGCGGGCTGTCGGAGCTGGCGGTCGCGCAGGACGGCAGCGCGGTGTCGATCGCCTACGAGGCGATTGGCGCGGTGCGGCTGATCAGCGTGCCGATGCCGTGACGGCGGTTGACTCCGCGGCGCCGTCGGCCGACCATCCGCCGCCAAGTGGAGGAGCCGCCGATGTTCGACAACGTTCGCCAACGCCTGCAGACGACCCTGGACGAGATTGACGCCGGCGGGCTGACCAAGCCGGAGCGCGTCATCGTCACGCCGCAAGGCTCGGCGATCGCCGTCAAGAACGGCAAGGAGGTCCTGAACTTTTGCGCCAATAATTACCTCGGGCTGGCCAACGATCCGCGCATCGTCGCTGCCGCACACAAGGCGCTGGATGAGCGCGGCTATGGCCTGAGCTCCGTGCGGTTTATCTGCGGCACCCAGGACATCCACAAACAGCTGGAAGCCGCGATCTCGCAGTTTTTCGGCACCGAGGACACCATCCTCTACGGCTCGTGCTTTGACGCCAACGGCGGCCTTTTTGAGACGCTGCTGGACGAAAATGACGCGATCATCTCGGATTCGTTGAACCACGCGTCAATTATCGACGGCATCCGCCTGTGCAAGGCTGAGCGGTTCCGCTACACGCACGGCGATCTGGACGAGCTGGAGCGGCACCTGCAGGCGTCGCGCCACCTGCGCACGCGGCTGATTGCCACCGACGGCGTGTTTTCGATGGACGGCGACCTCGCCGAGCTGCCGCGGATCTGCCAGCTGGCGGAGCAATACGACGCGATGGTGATGGTCGACGAGTCGCACGCGACCGGGTTCATCGGGCCGACGGGGCGCGGCGTGCCGGAACATCACGGCGTGTTGGACCGCATCGACGTCATCACCTCAACGCTGGGCAAGGCGCTGGGCGGCGCGTCGGGCGGTTTCACGACCGGCAAGAAGGAGATCATCGCGCTCCTGCGCCAGCGGTCGCGGCCGTATCTGTTCTCCAACACGCTGGCGCCGGTCATCGCCCAGGCCAGCATCCGCGCGCTGGAACTGATTGATACCGCCCATGATTTGCGCGCACAGTTGACCGATAACACCCGGCATTTTCGCCAGGCCATGACCGAGGCCGGTTTTGCCATCCGCCCCGGAATCCACCCGATTGTGCCGGTGATGCTCGGCGACGCGCGGCTCGCGCAGGACATGGCGCGCGCGCTGCTGGACGAGGGCGTGTACGTCATCGGCTTCTCGTTTCCAGTCGTGCCCAAGGGCGCGGCGCGGATCCGCGTGCAGCTCTCGGCGGCGCACAGCCGCGCGCAGGTCGAGACCGCGATCGCCGCGTTCATCCGCGTGGGCCAGCGGCTCGGCGTCCTCCAAGGCTAGAATATGAAAGATGATTTGCGGATCGCCGAGATCCCGCTGACGACCCTGCGCACGGACGGTCAGCTGTGGCAGGCGTTTTACGCGGTGCAGGCGCCGTGGATCGCGGCGGGCGTGACGCGCTGGCTGGAGCTGGTGCGGGCGGACGGACCCTGGCCGGCGCTGGTGGTCGCGGCCTGGCGGCCGGAGCAGCCGATGCAGCTGCTGGGCACGATTGTCGGCATGTGGGCGCCGGTGCCCGTGACGCGCTTTGACGACCTGCTGGAAAAACGCTGTCCGGACGGCCGCATCGGTGCGGAACGGCCGACTGACGGCGTCTGGCACTTCATCGCCGCGACGGTCGGTCCGGGTGCCGAGGGCTTGAATCTCGGGCGGCGGCTGGTGGGCGCGGCGCTGGCGTGGATGGCGGTCCATGCCCCGCAGGCGCGCGCGCGGACGCTCTCGCCCGCGGTGGGGCTGCCGCGGCTGCTCGGGCTGCTCGGCGATACCCATGCCGTGCGCGAATCCGTGTTGCACATCGCGAACGCCAAGGGCCAGCCAGCGCTGGAGATTTTGCGGTTGCATCTGGGCGCGGGCGCGACGCTTGACGCGATCCTGACCAGGAGCCGCCGCGACGAAGCCCGCAGCGGGTGCGTGACGCTGCGGTTCGCCTACGCCGTCGATCCGGCGGCGCGCGAGGCCCAAAAAGCCCGATATGACGCGTGGTTGGAGCGACGGACGGCGCAGATCGCGACCGGAAGTGCCCGTGCGCTGGCGGATCCGGCGCTGTGGCAAGTCGCGGATGCCGGCGATGCGGACGTTGCGGCCGGGTAGACTCGCTGACCGATTTCGGAGCGCGCAGCCGCCGATCAGCCGATGGAGTCGATCATCGCCAGGGTCGCAGCGCGCAAGTCGCGCCCCAGCTCTTGCTGCAACAGGGCCAGCAGCTTGACCGACACGGGCCCGGCGCCGCGCATCAGGCGGTGCAGGTCGAGCACCGGAATGCGGACGAACGTGGACGCCATCACCGCCGTCACCTGCGTCGCGCAAGGCGTCCCCGAGAGCACGCCATCCAACGCCACGCATTGGCCGCCGACGACCTCGCGCACGACCGGCCAGGTGCCATCGGGGGCATGCACGGTCTCGTCGACACGGCCGTTCAGCACGAGGTACCACCAGCGCATGTCCTCGCCGACGCCGCAGAGCTGCACGTCGCGCGCGCACCGGACGACTTCCGCGACTTCGGCCAGCACGGCGCGTTCGCGCGTCGCCATCTCGCTGAGCAGAGGCACGGTCTCCAGCAGGCGCAGGATCTCGCGCGGCTCCAGCGGAAGGCGCTCCATCGGGTCGTGAATCGACTGAATCGCCACAGGAATCGCGCCTTTCTTGGTCAGCTGTGGAGGTTTTCGACGCGCCCGGGGAACGTGACGTACAGCACGCAGCCGTCGCGCGTGGTGGGCGCCGTCCGCGCGCCTGCGGGCACGTGCGCGTAGCTGCCGCGGTGCAGCGCCGAGGTTGCGAGGGTCAGCTCGCCGTCAATCACGAAGATATCCATGCCCTTGTGCACCAGGTTCTCGGGATACGCCGTGTCCGGGCACATGTGGATAAGTACCGCGCCGCCGTGGGTGTCACCCTCGTAGCGCAGGGACTTGTACGAGACGCCCTTGGCCTGCGCGCACGTCCAGGGCAGCGCATCGGTGTCAAAAAGCACATCAGGCGGGGCGGACGAATTCATGGCGCTCTCCGTGGCGAAGCTGGGCTCGCCGTGCCAGTTTCCGTGGCGGGCTGTGGCGTGTCAACCGGATCGCCGGCCAGCAGAACCAATTCAACGCCTTGCGGTCGCTGGTGGCCGAGCAACAGCGGCGGCGTCGGGCCGGGCAGCGCCGGAGTCGCACCCGCGGGCAGCGGCGCCTGGCCCGCGATGCGCAGCAGAGGCCCGCTGAGGACCGCGTGCGGATAGCGCGACTGGAAGAACTCGACCAGCCGCGGCCAATCCTGACCCGGCAGCCAGCACGTCGCCACGCGCGGACCCAGCCACACCGCCACGCACGGCTGCGGCACGCGCCAGCCATCCAGCAGCGCGGGCGCTTCGCACAGCAGGCCACCGGGACAGTCGGGCTGCGGCGGCGGCTCCGGCATCGACCGCGCGGTATCGGGCACAACCGGCGGCGGCGATCCACACCCCAGCAGCACCGCAGCGACAAGCAGAAGCCTCGACATCGACCCTCGCAACAGCGCTTAATCCAACAGCAAATCCCAGCCCGTGATGATCGCGGAGGTCCGCGGCTGCGGCGGCGTGACGGCGATGGTCCCGACCGAAGCCGCGCCGTTGCTCGAAGACTTGGGCGTCTGGTACGCCGATTGGACGTTGCCCGCGACGGCGACGCCCAGCTGGTACTTGGGTCCACCGCCGCCCAGCGCCGCGCCTTTTGCCAGCAGACACGCGGGGTTGTTTGGCGGACAGCCCGCGATGCACCCCGGCTCCGGCTGCAAGTCCACCGGCGATGGCCGATAGGCGCCCACATCCAGGAAGTCCAGGTTTGCCGCAACCGTGCTCGGCGACTGCGGATTGACGAACGCGCCGATCGTGTTGGTCAAGTCCGAGACCGACTGCGCTCGGTCATACCGGACGCCCCACAGCCGCGCGTCGCCCAACTGGCACAGGCCGTTTTGCGCGACGACGTACGATGCCCAGTACGCATAATACGCGAAAATCAGCGGCGGGCCGATGAAGCGCTCGCCTTGATCCAGCATTTTCATCCAGTTCACCACGCCGCTGGGCGGATTGGCCGTGCCGTCCGCCGCCACCGTGAACGTCTCGGTCAGTGACAGGACGACGTCGCGCGCGGTCAAGTTGGTGTCCAGATCGCCGTTGCCGCTGCCAGCGACGACGGCCAGCGTGCCGTTTTGCAGCGTGCTCAAGCTCGGCGGGGAGGTGATGGGCATGCGATTGGGACTCAACAGGTCCCACTGAAAGCCGGGCGGCAGCGAGGGGCCGTTGTAAAAATCAAAGAAATATCGCAGGTTCCAATCCGTCGGCAGCAGCGCGGAGAGGTCCAGGCGCCAAAGCATGCCCTTGGAATCGCCCAGAAAGCAGCGCGTCGTGACTTGGCCGGCGGCGTTGTTGAAGCACGCGGCCTCCGTCCAGAAGCGGCCCAGTTGGGTCTTGTCGTTGATCGGAAACGGCGAACCGGTGGTGATCAGGTCGTTTGTCGTGAAAGTCCGCAAGATATCGCCATTTTCCATGTCCAGGATGTACACGCCGCGGTCGCCCACGCCTTCCACGCCGAGGTTCACAGCCGCGGATTCTGACGGCGCCTTGCCAAAAGGCAGCACGACGACCGCCCGTTCCGCCGTCACCCCCGTCGCATCCGTGTAATACAGCGTCGTGATGACCGGCCGCGCCGTCGAGCGGCCCATCCCCTGGAATTTGGTGGTCGCCATGCACTGCGGGCCAAACTGCACGCCAACCGCAACGGCTCCAAAACAATGATGATCTGGCGTAATTTCCCACAGAACCTGTGGATCGTCCGGAGACGTGACGTCCAGCGCTGCGTAGCCCGAACCCGCTTCGCCGGCACCAACAATCACAACCGCGCGCCAATTCTGCGCCGTTGACGCGATCGTCGCGCCCGCCGACACGTCGCGCTGCAGCAGCACGTGCTGGGCGGTAATCGGCGCGTTCAGGTAGGACGCGTCGGGCGATGTCACCAGCTTCATTTGGGAAATGCGCGTTAAGCTGAAGCGTGGCAAAAACGCCCACATCTCGTCGCCCGCGATTTGCAAATCCTTGGTGGTAATCGTCGGATCCTCGTCGGTCCGGAACGCGTGGAGCAAGCCATCGTGGGTCGCCACGAACAGCATCGTCGGTCGCAGCGAGGAACCCGGTGGATTGTAAACGGAATACTGGCCGTTGGACGGTACCGTCGTGGTCGCATAGGTGCGAAAGGACGGATCGCGGATCGGTAGCCGCGCCGCCGGTTCCAGCAGGGCTGGCTGCGCCCGCGACGGCGCGCCCAGCGGATAGTTCTGCCGGCACGAGCCGACGTCGCCGCGCAGCGTCGCCAGCACGTCATCGCGATACGCGGCGCGCTGGACGGTATCGGAGAGGTCAAAAATCCCGGACGTCACGCACGTCGTGTCGGGCTGCAGCTGCAGACGGCCGATCTGCCCCACCGTCGCGATGCCGAGGTCCAACGGCGAGACATGTGCGCTGTCCAGGTTGATGCGCATGCCCGCGTTCTGCGTATACAGGCGCCGCGCGAGCGTGCGCGCCTTCAACCGGTCCTGATAATTAATGATTGTACAGACTTGCGCGGTATTTGGCTGCGTGTCGGACTTGCACGCTGCGTCGCATTTGAAGATGCGCTGCTCGACCACACCGCGGGTGCGCAGCGGCTGGCTGAGGTCAAAGATGCTGATGGCCTGAAAACTGTGCTGGACGTCGGTCGAGAGCCCCGTGGACGTGGTGTAGACAGGGCGGGTCAGCACCAGGCCATTCTGCGCCGCCGCGTCGATCACCGGTGCCAGCGCCGAGACGGCGTCCTGCGGCGTGTTGACGATGCGCGGAAATTGCGTGCCGCCCGCCGCCGCGAGATCACTGAGGAACTGCCAGTTCGCGTCGCTGGGCGTGCTTCCGGCGACGTAGCCGATGGCGAACACGTAGACCGGGATGTTCTGGCCAAACAGCGTGGCTGCCGCCTGAACGGCCGTCGCATGGCCGTCGCTCGAGCCGTTGTACAGGTTGCCGCCGCCGTCCGTTAGCAGGACGACAATCTTCTGGCGGCACGCGAGGTACGGGTCGCCATTCACCGGATCGGACGCGGTGGTGTGAAAGTGCGCGTCCATGTAGGCGCTCGGCCCCAGATACGCCAGCACGTCGGTCATCGCGGAGGCCGTCGGCGTCGGGCCGTTCGGCCGGATGAGCGCGAGCGCAGCCTGAACCGCGGCATACGTCGCCGCGCGCGCGGGCAGCGTGTCCGGTCCCGTAATCGGCACGCTCATGGTCCCGCTCAGGTAAGGATCCGCGACGCCCATGTTGATGGCGCCCCAGATCGACGACAGGTCGTCGGCGTAGCTGAAGCCCGCGTTGGCCGTGAAGCCCTTGTTCATGACGTTGTCGCCGGCCAGCAGCGCGAACTTGGCGTTCTGCCCCAGGACATCGAGCAGGCCATCCATGCCCGTCGGCGACGAGCCGACCGTACCGTCCACCTGGGTGCCCAGCGCGATCGAGTGCGATGTCGGTCCCTCCGCCGGACACGGCACGCCGGTTGCGACCGTCAGCGACGGCGAGGCCGACGAGAGCGGGCTGGACGACGAGGGCACGAACTGCGTGTTCGTCTTGGTCCCCGCCGTCACCGATGCACATGCGCTGTCAAAGTTGACGCCGACCGGCACGAGCGCCACGGACGCCGTCGTGTTCCCCGCTTGCCGCATGCTCTGCAAGATCGCGGCGCCCTGGGCCGTCAGCGGCAGCGACAGCGGCACGTCCGAGCCTGATCCGCCGGTGACAGGCAACGTGAACGGCGCGGTCAGGATGATCTGCGTCGCCTGCGCCACGCCGCACAGATCCGCACCCGCGGTCGGCGGATTCAACGGCGAGAGCACCAGTTGCACCTGCGTCGGCTGCGGGTCCATGTTGGTCGTGTGGCCCGGGATATCCACGCTCGCGCCCGCCCAGCTGCTCATCTGCGGAATCGAGCTCAGGTCGAATTCCATCCACAGGGTCCGCAGCGTGTAGATACCGGCATTCCAGGTCGTCTGGAAAGACGCCGCCGGATCGTCGGGGCCCAAGGCGCCGCTGGGAAACGTCCGCGAGGCCATGCCGCCCGAGAGCGCCGGACGCGTCACGTACGGCGTCGAGAGCGTCATTGCGAGGCCGGGAATGCAGGTCGGCGTGCCCGTCAGCTGCGGCGGCGGATTGATGGCCTCCGGCACCGGCGCCAGCGACTCGAACTGGCAGGCGAAATTGGCGAACGTACCGCCGATGACCTCGCGCGCGATGTTCCAGCGCGACTTTTCATCGGGCAGCGTCGGATCGATTGACCCGCAGCGCGGCAACACGTCGCTGCCGACTTTGTACTGCATCGACTGCGACGTATCGACGATGAGCAGCACCTCCGGCAGCGCCGTCGTCTGGGCAAATGCCGCGGGGATCGCCAGCAGGGACCCCAAAAGCGCAAGCAGCAGCCGCATGAGACACCTCGCTCAGGGACCGCAAAGGACGGGGCCAACCGTCAGGTAGGATTGAATGGCCTGCTGGCCTGATTGGGCGATCTGCAGCAGGTCTGTCGGCGTGGCGGAGCCGATTTGCGAGGTCGTGACCATCTTGTACGTCTTGAAACAGTAGCGCGCGGCGTCATAGCCCGGCACCGCCGCGGACATGTCGGATTCCGAGACGAGCGTCGAAAAGCTGATCGGCGAAATCGCGGCAAATTCGCGGCCAAACGAGCCATCCGGTGTCGTCAGATCCACCGCCGCCGGGCCAATATCCGCCATCGTCAGCACGTTGTTGCGCGCCGCGACATAGTCGCCAAACCCGAGCTGCATCTGCGACGCGAGTGCGACCGTACCCATCGCGCCCGCTTCGCTCAAGCGCAGCGCCGCCTGGCTGATGCGCTGCGCGCCGCCTTCGCGGATGTCGTTGGCCGTCCGCATGATCGCCGCACTGCAAAGCACTGTAATCAGGGACAAAAATACCATCGTTGTCACAAGAATCATGCCGCGCTCGCGCAAGCGCTGCGGGCCATCGGGCAGTTCGGAAATCGGCGTCGCGGGCGTTGCCATGGTCAGCCTCACAGGTTGCGGGACATCATCGTCGGCATGGCGATGCGCCCGGCGAGCGTGATGGTGGGGTAGATGCCGCGCTGATCGTCGGCCACTTTCCAGGTCTCCAGCGGCGCGAACAGCTGCGCGCGCGGCCGGTGCACCAGGTTCTTGTCTGGCCACGTCGAGCGCAACGTCACTTTCACCGTCATCGATCGCAGCGCCTCGGGCGTTGCCGCGCTCTGGTAGCCGAGCATCCCCAAGCCACCGCTTTGCACGACATCGAGCGCGGTCGGCATGTACTTGATCTTCAAGGTCTGCGGCGTCGGATCGACGTCCAACAGCATGTCGTAGACGCCCATGTCCACCGCGTTTTCCGCCAGGATCGTCTGCGCCACGATCGTCACGCCGTTCAAGCCCAGGCGCTCGCGCACAAGCAACGTGTTCTCCGGCTGGTTGTCGGCGCGGCGCGGCGCGCCCGGCCGGTTGTCCTGCACGATGCGGTAGCGCACGAAATTCTGGACATCCACTGCGTAGTTCGCGCCGAGGCCCAGGTAGCCGCAGACCTGGCCTTCGCCCTGGCGCGGAATCGGTCCGGCGACGTTGACGCTCTTGGCGCCGAAGTTGCTGGAAGTAATTGCGAAATACATCATCGTGCCGTCTGCGCCGCCCAGCCGCAGGTAGCGATCGGCGGAGAAGATGACGTCCCAGGTCGGCTGCGTCGACGGCAACGTGCCATCGTCCAGCAAGAGCACCGTACTGCCGCTGATGCCCGTGGTGTGGTACCGCGTCTTCACGTCCATGCTGCCAAACAGCTTGATCGACACGGGCTGGACAAACGGGTCGAGCGTCGTGTCCATCGCGTAGCTGTCGTCCAGACTGAGCGCCAGCGCGCGCAAATCAACCGGCGGCTTAGGGCAAACCAGCGGATCAATGTCAGAATTCGGCGTCGCGTTCGATGCCAGCGAGGTCAGGTCCTGCCGCAGGTGTTCCAGCGCAAAGCGCGCCTCGCGGTTCATGTCGATCAGGTCGTTCTGCTGCGCCATCACCTCGGATTGCTTGACGAACATCTGCACGGACGCCATGAACACGATGGTCGTCAGCGCCAGCGCCATCAGCAGCTCAATCAGGTTGAAGCCGCGAGAAAAGCCGAATAATTCCATGCGATTATTGGACATAGACGTTCTTCATGACCATGGCCGGCAGGGTCATCGTGCCGACGTTGCCTACATCATCCGTCATCGTCACCGGGCATGTCTTGTACTGGTCGACGTTCAACATCGCGCGCTGCCAGGCGATTTTCACGTCTGCCCGCACCAGCGCGTCGCTCACCCAGGTCAGGCGCCAGAAGCCGCAATACGTCGTGCCGCGCTCGGCAGCGATCTCAAAACGGACTCCGCCGTCGTAGACCCAGTCCGCGCCCATGCGACCGACACGCTTGTCGTCCGCCTGATCCGTGCCGGGCACCAGCTGCCACCCGGTCGTCGCGCCCTGGGCGTACGCCGGCAGCCGGAACAGGTACCAGCCCACCTGCGGCGGATTCACGTCCGTCCAAAAGACCGCCTCGGCCTGGATGGTCGACAGCACGTGCTCCGCGTATTGCTCCGCGGCGATGGCGTCGCGCCGCTCCTGATTGGCGTGCAGGGCAAAAACTGCCATGTTCAAGCTGGCATACAAGCCGATCAGCGCGATGGACGCGCCGACCAGCAGTTCAACCATCGTGAAACCGCGTTGGCCGGGTCGCAGCGTCACGGGTTGCCTCCCGCGCCGCTGCCCGCCAGCTGGTCGATCGGCCGGTTGACCACGATGCGCGCCGTGCCGTTGTAGCCGATTTGCACCTGGATCGGGTTGCCCAGCACGAGTCCGCCCTCCACGCGCGCCAGCTCGATGACCACGTCGCCCGCGCCCAGCGTGCTCCCGCCGGGCGGCGAGAACGGCAGCGACAGGTCCGCCCGCAGCACACGGCCATCGGGCTTGATGCAGATGTGCGCCGTCGCGGTCGCCAGGTCCACCGGCGCGAACTGGCTGATCTGCACGGAGCCGACGTTCTTGGGATTATTGGGATTGTAGTTGATCGACCGCACTTTTTGCCCACCGATCCAGGACGAACACCCCGTGCCCGTGCCTTGCCAGACGTCAAAAGCGAGCGCGACCGTGTTGGCGATGCCGCCGAGCGTGATCACGTAGGCGCGCCGGTTGGCCTGCGCCTGCGTCCGCGCGTAGTCGACCGCCTGGATGACGTCGTCGGCGGCCGAGCGCACGTTGTAGCTGCGCCAAAGCGACATCACGCCGGGAATCGCCAGACCGGCCAGCACGGACAGGATCGCCAAACCGACGAGCAGCTCCAGGAGCGTAGAACCGCGTTCACGAGGATTGCGCTGCCTGGTCATGCCGTTTCACCCACCGCGCCCGCGCGCCGCGCTGCCCCTGCAAGTGAGCAAGCGCCGTGCCAGATTGCGGCAATTGACGTTCTTTCGCAAATTCATGGGCTTGTCATCGGGCGCCCGTTGGATAAGTGCGCAATTTTTGCGTACTTTTGCGGCATATTGCGGACTTATCGCCCGCCGCTCAATCGCCGAGCACTGCCACGACTTCATCCTGCCAGAGCGCTTCGAGCGCCTCGCGCGGGCGCACGACGGCCCACTGCGCGCCGCTGACAAGCACTTCCGCCGGCCGTGGCCGCGAGTTGTAGTTGGACGCCATCGTCATCCCGTATGCGCCGGCCCCGAGGACCGCCAGCAACTCGCCCTCGTGCACGTCCGGCAGCGGCCGGTCGAGCGCCAGAAAATCGCCCGATTCGCACACCGGACCGACGACGTCCACCGTCTGCATGGCCCGATCCGCGTGCGGCGCCACGGGCTCGATCGCATGGTACGCGTCGTACAACGCCGGCCGCACGAGATCGTTCATCGCCGCGTCGACGATCACGAACACCTTGTCATCATGCTGCTTTTTGCCAATCACGCGCGTCAACAGCAGGCCTGCATTGCCGACAATCACGCGACCCGGCTCGGCGATGACGTGCAGCCCGGTACCCGCCACCAGCGACTTCACCGTCGCGCCCCAGACCTCCGGCGTCGCGGGCGTCTCGTCGCTGTAGCAGATGCCCAGCCCGCCGCCGACGTCGATGTGCTCCAGCGTGATGCCATCCGTGCGCAGATCCGCGACCAGCTCCAGCACCTTGGCGATCGCCTCCGCGAACGGTGCAACCTCCAGAATTTGCGAGCCAATATGGCAATCGATCCCGACGACCCGCAAGTAGTCGCTCGCCGCCGCCTGAAAATACAGCGCGCGGGCATCTGGCATCGCGATGCCAAATTTGGACTCGCGCAGCCCGGTCGCGATGTACTTGTGGGTCTTGGGATCGACGTCCGGGTTCACGCGCAGGCTCACGGGCGCGCGCACGCCCATCGCCCGCGCGACGCGCTCGACGCGCGCAAGCTCGCCCGCGGATTCAAGATTCAGGCACAGCACGCCCGCTGCCAGCGCCGCAGCAATCTCGTCGTCGCGCTTGCCGACGCCGGAGAACACGGCCTTGCGCGCATCGCCACCTGCCGCCTGCACGCGCCGCAATTCGCCCAGCGACACCAGGTCAAAGCCCGAGCCCAGCCGACCGAGCAGCGACAGCACCGCCAGGTTGGAGCAGGCCTTGACGGCGTAGCAAATCGTGTGCGGAACTCCGGCAAGTGCCTGATCCAGCGCGTGAAAATGCCGCGTGATCGTCGCCTGGGAATAGATATACGTCGGCGTGCCGACCGCTTGGGCGATCTGCGCCAGCGGAACGTCTTCGGCGCAGAGCTCGCCATTCACTCGCTTGAAATCATTCACGTTTATTACACCCAAGTCGACCCAGCTGTCTCAGAACATCAGCGCGAGGTGGCCGAGGATGCGCCACGCGTTCTCGGGCGTCTGGGTGTTGACGCCGTTGATCATGCTGACGTTGGTGGCGCCGGGGACGACTTGCGCGCCGTACCAGCCGTTTTTCAGGTTGAACGCGTCGCCGGTGACCGCGTAGGCGAACGTAACCTGAGCGAGAAACATGCCTTTTTGCCCAAGAAAGCCGCGGGCGTCGAATTCCCAGCCGATGTCCGAGCCGCCGCCTGGCGTACCCGCGGGGTTCATCGCCAGCGCCTTGAGCACCGACACATCCAGGCCGAGCTGCTGCGGCGCGTAGAACGGGTAAGCGTTGATGGAAAACGTCGGCTTCAAGTAGACCGCGTTGGTCACGGCGCCGACTATGTCGCGAAAGAGCAGGTTGTCCACGCGGAAATTCTTGTGGAATTTGAATGCAGTGATGTCGTTGTTGACCTGGCCGGTGGAGGTCGACAGCGTGCACGACGCGTCGCCCGAGACCGGGTAGACGCCAAAGCAGCCGGTGTCGTCGCCGCTGGCGAGGCCGCCTTCCAGATAGACGCCGATGCCCTCGTTTTGGAACGCGGACTTGAAGGCGCCGCCGTACATCATGATATCACGCGGTTTTGGCGGATTGCCCGGCAGCGTGTTCGCGTCATCGATGTGCCCCGCGAGGACCGTCGCTTCCCATTCGACGACCAGACGCCGGGAAAACGAGATGCGTCGCTCAAAACGTCCCCACAAATCGCCGGCATACGCGGTGGCGCCGCGCGGCATCAGCTGGTTCGACTTGTTCTTCAGCGCGTCATTCAGCGTCAGATCGGACGTCGAAGTATTGCTCGCCAAGTCATTGGTTTGCGACCGGTACATGCCGTACAAGCCCCAGTCCAGCACCCAGTCGTGGTCGTCCAGCAGCGCCTTCTTGCGCGCTTCCACTTCCTTGGGCGTCTGCGGCTTGGAGTACACCGCCAGCGAGACCTGCCGCACGTCGTCGGATTCCTCCATGTCGCGCGCCTGGCCGTCGGGCCGCGTCGTGTCGATGGCGGTCAGCCCTTGCGATGCAAAGTCGTACGCCAACGCGATGTACGCCGGACCGAGCTTTGTCACAAAAGCGATGCGGTCTGCGTAGCTGGCGAAATCGGCGTCGTAGCCCTGGCCCTCCCAGGTCTGGCGCGGGCCACCGTAGTATTCCGTGGGCCGGCCGCCGTCCCAACCGTCGCCGCCACCGCCGTTGGCGAAGATGCCGAGGCCCCAGTTGGACGCCATGCGGCCGACGCGCAACACGCCGAGCATGGTTTTCCATTCCGCGTACGCTTCCTTGACCGAGATGACGCCGGGGCGCATCGACGTGCTGAACGCGACCAAGGGCACGTCCGGCCGCTGCAAGGCGCCGGCGTAGTCCGGGCTGCTGCCAAAGACGTAATTGTCCATGATGTCAAAGGTCGTGTAGACGCGGATGTCGTCGCTGATGTGCACCGTCGGCGCGAAGCGGATGCGCATGTTGGCGCCGGCGAGCGTCGACTCACCGGCCGCCTTGCCGACCTGGCTTGCGTACTGCGAACTGGCGTTGTTGGCCGGCCATAGCGACAGCGGCGGCAAGATGGCCGACGTCGTCACAACCTTGTTGGCCTGCGTGGCGTTGACCGCAGCTTGGCCCAAGTGACCGTTGCTGATCAGATCCGGTCGAAAGCGAAAATAGCCGTGATAATCAACATATGGAAACGTCGGCGCCGGGGCAACCGCGGGCACGTCCCACGCCGTGCCGCTGGATGTGGTCGTCGCCGCGGGCGTGCCGGAGTCCATCTGTTCCAGCAAGCCGCCTGCCGTCGGGCTGGCCGCTGCCGGTGTCTGGACGGCGGCTTCAGGCGCATCAGCGGCCCACGCACCGTGCGCGGACAGAAGCCCAGCTGCCGCAAGCGCCGCGCACAGCGCGTAGGTCCAGCGCCCGGTCAGGCCACGAGTTTCGGTTCGTTCGTTTGCGTGCAATGCTACCACGGTTGCCTCCCCGTTTCGGACGGGGCTGCATTTCACGACGACTGGCCGTTTCCGTCAACCAACCAAGGCAATGTTCCCGATGATTTACCTCGACGCCAACGCGACCACGCCACTTGGTGCGCCGGCCCGCGACGCGATGACCGCCGCGATGGCGCAGTTTTTCGGCAATCCGTCGTCCCTGCACGGCCGTGGGCAGGCCGGGCGGGCGCAGCTGGAGCACGCCCGGCAGACTGTGTTGGCGGCGGTCGGCGGCGCCGGAGGCAAGATCGTCTTGACCAGCGGCGCCACCGAGGCCAATGCGCTGGCGTGGCACGGCGTGCTGGCCGATCGGCGGCAGAGGCACGCTGTGCGCGTGGTGACGAGCGCGGTGGAGCATCCGTCGATTGGGGCGCTGGCGGCGCAGCTGCGCACGAGCGGCGTGGAGGTGATTGCCGTGCCGGTGGATGCCCAGGGGCGGCTGGACATGCGCGCATACGCGGCGGCGCTGGCGGAACCGACGACGCTGGTCAGCATCATGGCCGTGCAAAACGAGCTGGGCGGCATCTACCCGCTGGCCGAATTGGCGCGGCTGGCGCATCAGGCGGGCGCGGTCTTTCACACCGATGCGACCCAAGCGCCGGGGCGAATTCCGCTGAATTTCCATGGCATGGGTGTCGATCTGGCGAGCCTCTCGGCGCACAAAGCGGGCGGGCCCGCAGGCGTCGGGGCGCTGTGGCTGCGCAAAGGCCAGCGCGTGACGCCGCTGGTCGCCGGCCATCAGGAGGACGGGCTGCGCGGCGGCACGGAGAACCTGCTTGGCATAATCGGCATGGCCGCAGCGTTTGCCGGGCTGTCGCAGCAGCTGTCTGGGATGGCGCAGGTGCGCGTGCTCCGCGATCGGCTCTGGCGAGGCCTGGTGGCGGCGGCGGGACCGCTGACGCGCAATGGCGACGTGGCACCGGAGGACGAGACAGGCCACGTGCTGAATGTGGCGTGGCCGGGCGTTGACGGCGCCCGGCTTGTGCGATCGCTGGACCTGGAGGACGTGTGCGTGTCGTCGGGTGCGGCGTGCGCATCGGGGACGCAAGAGCCTTCGCACGTGCTGCTGGCGTGCGGGCACGCGCCGGCGGAGGCACGCGCAGGCCTGCGGTTTTCGCTGAGCGCAGCCACGACCCCAGCCGAGATCGACGAGGTGATTGCCTTGATGCCGCGCGTGCTGGCCCGCGGACGTCGCCCGGCGTCGTGACGCAACCGTTGCCAACCGCCTTGCGCCCGCGCAGGTTCTGCGTTGCGCACGGCTTGCGGTGTGGTACCCTCGCCGTGCTCGACCGTGCGTTTCTCGGTCCTTTTTCGCGCCGCTTTTGGCGCCGTCCGCGGCCATGACAGTTTGCGCCACACCCCTCCCGCCGCGACCGTGGACTGACCTGCTGGCAGAGGCCGGTGACGCGCGCGAACCGTCCGCCATCATTGCCGAAATGCGCGCCGTCATGCGCCTGCCGGCCGGTGCACGCGTCGCAGTAGCGATGTCAGGCGGCGTGGATTCCAGTGCGGTCGCAGCGCTCCTGGTGGAAGCGGGCTACGAGGTTTTTGGGCTGACGGCCCGGCTTTACGACGTGGATCCGGCGTCGATCGGCCGCGCGGGCACCTGTTGCGCGCCCGAGGACGCACGCGATGCGCGCAACGTCGCATGGGCGCTGGGAATTCGCCACTACACGCTGGACGAACGCGAGGTTTTTGCCCGCGCCGTCATCGCGCGTTTCGTCGCCGATTACGACCGCGGCGACACGCCCAACCCGTGCGTGGAATGCAACCGGACGCTCAAATTCGAGGTGCTCGTGCAGGAAGCGCGCGCGCTGGGCGCCGAGGCGCTCGCGACGGGCCACTACGCGCGGCTGGAACTGGACGGCGCCGGCCAGCCGCAACTGCGCCGCGGGTTGGATCCGCACAAGGACCAGTCGTATTTTCTGCACCCGCTGGGCGCGGATGTCGGCCGTTTCGTGCGTTTTCCGCTCGGCGCGTGGCACAAGTCGCAGGTGCGCGGGCACGCGGCGCGGCTGGGCGTGCCGGTGGCCGAGAAGCGCGAGTCGATGGACGTCTGCTTTGTCGCCGCGAGCACGCCGCGCGAGTTCGTCGCCGGGCATCGGGGCGCGCGGCCGGGCGCGATCGTCGATTTGGCCGGGACGCAGCTGGGACAGCATGCGGGCATCGCCGGTTTCGCCGTCGGGCAGCGCCACGGCTTGGGGCTGCCGCCGCATCAGCCGGAGGCCGGCCCGCTGTACGTCGTGGACAAGCGGCCCGATGGCACGATCGTGGTCGGGCCGCATGAGGCGCTGCGGGCGACGACGGTGCAACTACGTGATTTGTCGTGGATTGGCGAGCCTCCGCCGGTCGGGACGGAGCTGGCGCTGCAGGTCCGCCATCGCGGCAAAGCGGTGCCGGCGCGGATTCGGGAATCGCACGCGGACAGCGTGACGTTGTCCGTGCTTGGCGAGCTGTTTGCGGCCGGGCGCGGCCAGAGCGGCGTCCTGTACGCGGGCGATCGCGTCTTGGGCGGCGGCATCATCAGCAGCGCCACACTGGACGGCGGCGACGCTGGGGGAAAGGCATGAGCGACGACCGGCCGATGACCCACCGCGAGCGCCGACTGTCGCGACCGGCGATCGCCATCCACGACTATCTGGCAGGGATCGGTGCGCTGGCGCCGCGGCTCGGTCACGGTTTTTCGGAGCCGGAGCTGCTGATCACCGCGCTGACGCACCCGTCCTGGCGCAATGAAAACGCGCCAGGCGGCGAGGACAACCAGCGCCTGGAGTTCCTGGGCGATGCGGTCCTGGGCCTGACGATCACGCAGGAGCTGGTGCAACGCCTGCCCGATCGCAAAGAGGGCGAGCTGACGGTGATGAAGTCGCAGCTCGTGCGCGAGTCGAGCCTGGCGGTCATCGCCGAGCGGCTGGGCGTGGGCCTGGCGCTCAAGCTCGGGCGCGGCGAAGACCAGACGGGCGGTCGGCATCGGCCCTCTGTGCTGGCGGACGCGATGGAAGCCCTGATTGGCGCAGTATTTTTGGACGGCGGCTACGACGCGGCGCGCGAAGTCGTGATGCGCCTGTTCAGCGAGGCGATCGAACTGATGATCGAGCAGTTGCAGCAGTCCGACGGGCTGGACCCCAGCGCGCTCTCGGCGAACACGGCGAATTGGAAGACCGCGGTGCAGGAGCTGCTCCAGCACGCCGGGCTGCAACCGCCGAACTATACGCTGGAAGGTGAAGAAGGTCCGGTGCACGCCCGCAAATTCCGCGTCGCCGCAGTGGCGCGCCTCGGCGACACGCTGCTGACCGCGCACGGGGAAGGCGGCAGCAAGAAGATTGCTGAACACGATGCCGCGGCCGAGCTGTACCGACAGCTGCACGAGCGGATCACATAGCGCCGACCGCGGGTTGTGCTATGATGCAGCGGGGCGGCGGCGGCTGAGGTGCAGCTGGTTTTTGCGCAACCCTGCTTGGGGATTCATGTTCGGCCTCGTATCGACTGGGATCACGCTAACGGAGCGCGGGACGCTCGGCTTGGAGCGCGCCATGTTGGGCACCACAGAACTGCTTGTGATTTTTGGCATTATCGTCGTCATGTTCGGCGCCACCAAGCTGCCGCAGCTCGGCAAGGGCTTGGGCGAGGCGATCGGCAACTTCAAGAAGGCGCAACGCGACGCTGAACGCGAGATCTCGCAGAGCGGCGAGATCGACGCAACACCGAAGTTGGACCGTGATCAGGAACACAAGTCCTGAGCGATTGGCGTCCGCGGCTTGACCGAATCGCTAGACGTCTTTACACTCCGCCGGCCATTCGCCCCGAGTGAGTGGCGCGACTTCGAGCGGATTCGGCCTCACGCCGCCCGCTTCCAGCGCAGCGAGCCGGTAGCTCAGCCGGTAGAGCAGCAGACTTTTAATCTGTTGGTCGAGGGTTCGATTCCCTCCCGGCTCACCGTTCACGCTACACCACCGACGACCCCATCGTCTAACCAGGTTAGGACACCGGCCTTTCACGCCGTTAACGCGGGTTCAAATCCCGCTGGGGTCACCAGACAGACAGCACTTTGTTATCGCGATCGTCGATGCCGGGCCAGCATTGGGATCGGCTTGCGGGGATGGGTTTACCATACCCAATGCATCGGTTTTTTGTGTGACGCGAATTTCTGGAATTTGTGGGTTGGGCCCCCTACCCGCCACCGCCGCCAAGGCCCGGTCGACCGCCGGGCAAACCCGTCCGTCGACGCGGGAAGCTCCAACCCATGGACTTCCCAGCGCGAAGTGCGCCGTGCGCAAAGCTGACGCAGGCAACCGCCCCGGAGCGGCTGCGCGCGGCGACGGGGTGGTCACCGTCACGTTCAGGTATTCGCGGGCCGGCGATTTTTGCCGCGGCCCGCGCGGTAAATTTCCCGCCCAAGGCGTGATTCCACGTGCCGACATAGGCTGGAGATCAGCCGTTCTCGATCCGCGGCGTGCCTCCGGAGGAGTTGGCTCGCGTTCCCAGTCCGAGATGCAACCGATCTGACCGCCGAAATTGGGTATTCGAATCAGGTCGTCCTGTTTAGTGGTGGTGATGGCCGCCGGGCCCGTGCACATGGCCATGCTTGAGTTCTTCCTTGGTCGCCTCGCGAATCGCGCCCACCGTGATGCGAAAGCGCAGCGTCTCACTGGCCAGCGGATGGTTGCGGTCCAGCACGACCTCGTCACCGCGCACGCCGGCGATAAACGCCATCGACGTCTCGCCCGACTCGTCTTCCAGCTCCAACGGCAGGCCGATCTCGATCTCGAAATCCTCGGGCAGCGCCTCGCGCGGCACCACGACAATCTTGTCTTCATCGCGCACGCCGTAGCCCTCTTCCGGGCTCACGGAGATGTCGCGCGTGTCGCCCGTGGTCAGGCCGATCAGCTGCACTTCCAGCCCCGGCACGACGTTTTCGTAGCCGACCAAGAAGCAGAATTCGCCGTCCGACGAGCTGTCGATGACCTCGTCGTCCACCAGCCGCAGCTCGTAATCAAGTGTAACAACGGTGTTTTTGGCAATTTTCAGATTCGCTTGTGTCATGGTCGTCCCCTTGCGTTAGCGTGCGGCGTGCGCGTCGGCGTGACGCGCGGCGGCGAAGCCTACACGCGGTTGGCGGGCGTGACTACTTCTGAAAATCGCTCGCGGCGCGGGGTTCCAGCTTGTCGTTGCTGAACGAGTAGAACAGCACACCGCGAATCCACTGGAACGCGTCGCCCACGCTTGGCCGCGCCAAATCCGTTCCCCAGACGATGAGTTCGTCGTCGATTCGGAAGTTGCCGGTCATCAGCACTTCGCCAAAATCCTGCGTCGGCTTGGTCGGGTCCGCATCCGCGTTCTGCTGCAACACCGTCAGCGGTCCCACCTGCAGCAACAGCGCCCGGTACGCTGGCGACTGCGAGTCGTCGGTCAGGACGCTTACGTCGACGGCCAGCGGCACCAGCGTCGCGATCCCGCCGGATTTCTGCAGCGTCGCGTTTTGCAGGATGCGCCGCCCGGTCAGATCCGCCACGACGCCCGACGCGATCACCTGCTGGCCCAGCTTGGGCAGCGCCTGGCCGGTCGCCAACTGCATCTCGATCCCGCCGTACAGCACCGTCGGCACCTGCTGCGCCCACACGCGCGCGGGGTTCGGCGACTTCGCCGCCTTCGCCACCGTCACCACCAGAACCGGCGTCTTGACCTGCTGGCCGGAGACGCCATTTCCCAAACTCTGATTGATTTCGGTAATATCCGCGGGAAGCACCGGGCACAGCGCCGGGCCCGGGTTGGCCTGCGTCGGGCACGGATCACAGACATCGCCTTTGCCGTCGCCATCGGTGTCTTTCTGGTCCGCGTTGGCCATGTTCGGGCAATTGTCGCTCGCGTTGGGCACGCCGTCGCCGTCCAGGTCGTCCGGCCCCGGCTTGGGGCAAACGGTGGCGTTGGGCACGATCGGGCAGACGTCGCACGCGTCGCCGACCTTGTCCGCGTCCAGGTCGCCCTGGTCCGGGTTCCAAACGGTGGGGCAGTTGTCCAGCGCATTCGCCAATCCGTCACCGTCGCTATCGCCGGCACTGGGCTCCGCGCCCACGACGTCGCAATTCATCAGCGCGTCCGCATCCGCGCCGCACTTGAACAGCGGCCACAGGCTGTACGCGTACGTGTACGCCGCGGCCGGCTTGTCGGCGATCAGCGCCGCCGCGAGCGTATTTTGCAGCACGGTCTGCACGTCCGACCAGCTCTCGGTCCCGCTCGCCAGCGTGGCATCCTTGCTGCAGATCGCCTTCTTCTGGCCGCACGCGTCAAAGGCGTCGCAACCGGTCGGCTGCAGCGCCGCGACCAGCGCCGCGTCGCCGTAGACCGGCTTGCCGGCGATCAGCACGAGCTTCACCGTCTCCGGTCTCGCCGCGATCACCGACTTGGCCGGCGTGCTCCGATCGCCGGAAAATACAGAAATATCCGCCAAATAGCCCGTCGCCAGCCGGCCGATGTCGCCTTGCGCGCCCAGCGCCTTGGCCGCCTCGGTCGTCACCATGTGCAGCACCCGATCGTCGGTCAGCAGCCCGCCCCAGCGCCTGTCGCTCAGCCGCTTGGCACACTTCATTTCGTCCAGCTGGTTCATCGAGCCCGACGGCGTCCAATCCGGGCCCAGCGCCACCGTCATGCCGAGGTTCAGCGCCGTCGGCACCCGCGTCGTGTCGCCGTACAGGTCCAGGTTGGACTGCGGCGACCAAATCAGCTGGATGCCAACCTGCTGCGCGTCCGCCAGCTCCGTGCCGCCAAGGCCCGTGGCGTGAATGAGCGAAACCCCTGGAAGCGCCAAGCCTTTATCCACCAGCGCGTACCACTCCGCTTTGGCGCCGGCGTCCACGCCTTCGCCGAGGTGCAGGATCAGCCCGGACACCGAGCCGGTCTTCAGCCCCGCGGCCCAAGCCGCCGCCGCCGTCGCCGTCGTGCCGCTGATCTTGGTCACCTGCGTGTCGATCGTGTAGCCGGACAGCCCGCTCGCGCCGTGCGTGTCGTCCAGATCGCGCACCAAGCCTTTGGCGCACGCCGGCACCGACGAAGTCACGCCCTGAATCGACGTCGTGCCCGCGACAATTTCCCGCAATTCCGTCCACTTGACCACTTCGCACAGCGACTTGCTGTAGGTCGTGCTCTGCGGCAGCTTGAACGCCAGGTAGCTCGCATCGCCCTGCCACTGGTAGCGATCGCCGTATTTTTTGGTGTGCTGCCAACGCGGCAAGTGGTTGTATGTGCCGTGATCGTGCGGGTTGATGAGGCCCGGCGTGATGATGCCTTCGGTGCACAACACGGTCGCCTTGCCCGCGCCGGCGGTCGCGCTGCAATCCTGGCCGACGCACAGGATCTTGCCGGTGACGGTGGAGACAAAGACCTCGCCGTCGTTGATCGTTACGTCGCCGGTCCACAGCGTGCCGCGCAAGCGCACCAGCGTCGGATCGCCGGAGACGGGCACGCACGTGCTCGCTGTCACGTCGGCGGCGGTGTCGAGGCTGGCGTCGTCGGCGGTCGCAGAATCATCCGCGCCCGTGTCCGCAGGCGCCGCGCAGGCGGCCAACCCGCAGACCGCAAGCGCGGCGATGGCGCGGGCCAGCCAGGGACTCCAGAAACCAGCGTTTGTGCGCATCGGCGACCTCCGGGCGCGCGAGGGTAGCACACTTGCCCCGGGCACCGTCGAATCCGTGACAACTTCATCGGACAACGCTACACTTCCCGAAGATTCGGCGCATCCGGCTCAGGGGAAGTCGGGTGTCAGCCGTAGCCGCGCTGCAGACACAGCAGGCCACCCCCGAACGCGATGTCGAAACTGACCGAACTTGTATGCGAGGCCACATCATGAACGCACGAACTCTGCTAAACTTTCGCGTCTCGACCCTGTGTCGACTCCTGGCGGCCGGCAGCCTGATCGCGGGCCTGAGCCTCGCGGGCTGCGGCACGGCGAAGGCGACCGACACCGACACGGGAGCCGGGACCGATGACATCGCCAACGGCGACCTCGGCGTGACGGACGATGGCACCGGCGACTCGACCGATGACGTCGCGGACACCGTCGGTCAGGACACGCCGAACTCGGACAGCCAGACCGACGTCACCACCCCCGGCGACACGACCGGCGACACCTTGGTCGACAGCGTGAATCCCGGCAGCGACGCGACCGGCGACGTCCCGGACGCCAAGCCCGACGTCCCGACGCTGCCGATCTGCGCCGCCGCCAAAGGCAACTGCAAGCTCTGCTCGCTGTGTGGCGACTATCCGATTTGCACGCTCAAGGCGCTCGGCCAGCCGGACCTTGCGACGTATCCGAATGATTGCATGGCGATCTGCGCGCTGAACGCCGTGAACTGGCCGACCGAAGTCGGTGCATCGCTCTGGCCCGCGGAATGCCCGGCCTGCCCGTACTGCACGCCGTCGGACCTCAAGGTCGCCAACGACCAGTGGTGCGTGACAACGACCGCCGGCACCCAGGTCAACGTCGACCACCCGTGCGAAATCGGCTGCGTGACCAACGCCAAGATGCAAGCCGACGGCAAGACGCCGGTCGCCAACAAGGGCGCCTGCAAGCTGGCGTGCACCCAGCCCGTCGCCAGCGGCGGCCCCGGCTGCACGCTGAGCGGCCAGCCGATCTGCGCCAAGGAAGACAACACGACCTACAACAACCAGTGCCAGATGGAGAACTGCAACGTCAAGGGCTGCTACTCCGGCACCACGCCGACCACCGGTTGCGCGCCCGGGAAGATGACCAAGGAGTGCGACGGCGCCTGCTACGACGCCACCAAGACGCCAAGCTGCACCAGCGCGTGCTCGCCGGTCTGCGGCATCAAGCAGGTCAAGCTGACCACCGGCCAGACGCTGCCGGTCGGCATGAGCTACCGTTCGTCCTGCATCGCCGCCGCTGACGGCGCGTCCGTGGGCAACTGCACCGGCATCAGCGCGACGCCGTCCGACGCGTGCGCCGCCGGCACGTTGTACCAAGCGCGGGGCTGCTGCCCGGACGTCGAGTACAGCATCGTCCACCCGGTGTGCGGCTCCAAGACCGTGCCCGGCCAGCCCGACCAGTGGGTGACCTTCCAGAATCAGGGCGAATACGACTGCCTCAAGGACGCCACGTGGACGTTCCAGTACCCGGATGCGTGCATCTGCAACTGCAACAACAACGACGCGCCGGTGTGCGGCGCCAACGGTTTCACCTACCAGAATGCCTGCCAGGCCAAGTGCTACAACGGCCAGGACTTCACGTACACGACCGGTCCCTGCCCGTAGCCCACTAGCGCGGACGTTGCGGCGGCTCGGATTGCAGCGCCGCCGCAACGGCCTCGCGCAGGTCCGGCTCCGGCCGACGCAGCAGCGCCCACGGCTGGCGCGCCAGCCACCGCAACGCCGCCGTCCGATTCGGCAACAGCGCGTCCCCCGGATGCTGCGCCTTCAACCATTGGCGGATCGCGCCGTAACGCTGCACAAGCACAGCGATATCGTCTGGCCACGCCGCCCGCGCCTCGCGCGCCAGCCGTCCGGTCAGCCCCGGCGCCAGACCCGCGCTGCCGACCGCCAGCGTCAGCGACCCCGCGTCTTCTTGGGCCATCAGCTGCACGCTGCACGCCTCCGGCACGTCCGCGGCGTTGCACAGCAGGTGGCGCGCCTCGCAGGCCGCGAACACTTCGCCATCAACGCGATCGCGGCCCGTCGCCGTCAGACAGAACCAGACACCGTCGAGGTCGGCCGGGACAAAGCGCCGCTGCGCCAGCTGAACCGTGCCAGCCGCCGCGAGCGCATGAATCTCCGGCAGCACGTCGGGCGCCACGATGGTCACCTGCGCCTTGGCCGCCAGCAATCGGGCAATCTTGCCCAGCGCCACCGGTCCCGCGCCAACGACCAGCACGCGCCGGTCGCGCAGCAGCAAGGCAACGGCCAGCGGCGTCATGGCCGGTCCTGCGGGAGCCGCTCGCGCAGCGCGGCGACGTGGCCGATCACGACAACCGCGGGCGCCGTGAGCACGTGGGTGGCCAAATCTGCCGCACAGGTCGCGAGCGTCGATTGCCACGTGCGCGCCTGCGGCCAGGACGCGTGCATCACGAACGCGATCGGCAGCGTGCCCGGGTAGCCGAGCGCTTCCAGCTGCGGCAACCACTGCGCCAGCGTGTGGACGCCCATCAGGACGACAAGCGTGCGGCGCGGCTCAAACGGCGGGAACGCCGGCAGCTGCCCGTGGTGTTGCGGATGGGCAGAAACGACGCAGAATGAATCGGCAACTCCGCGGTGCGTCGGCGGAATTCCCGCCAGCAGCGGTGCCGCAAGCGCGGACGAGACGCCCGGCACGACCTCGCACGGGACGCCCGCCGCCGCCAGCGCCAGCGCCTCCTCGCTGCCACGACCCAGCACGTAGGGATCGCCACCCTTCAACCGCACCACTGCCAGATTCTGGCGCGCCAGATCGATCAGCAGCGCGTGGATTCCTTCCTGGCCCAAGCCATGGTCGCCACTGCGTTTTCCCGCGTCGATGCAGCGCGCCGCCAGCGCCGCATAGAGTTCGGGCTGCACCAGGCTGTCGTGCACGATGACGTCAGCGCTCTCCAGCAAGCGAAGTCCGCGAATCGTCAGGAGATCCGCCGCACCCGGCCCCGCGCCGACCAGGTACACGGTGCCTGGCTGGGCGCGGCGATGAGGCTGGGGCGAAAGCGGCGTCATGGGCCGCGCAGGCTAGCACGGCCGGCGGGCGCGCGTCAGCCGGTGGCGGAAAACTGGCGAATTCGCAACGCGGATCTACGCTGGCGCCGGGGTACCTGCATGACGATGGCGCACACGATGGTTCCGACGGTGAAATGGGCGCGCCTGCTGCGGCCGTTCGAGACGCTGGGCGCGGTCACGCTGTTCACGATCTCGGCGCTGAGCAAGACGCCGCGGCGGCCGTTTCGCGTCGCGCTGATGACGCAAATTCTTGAATTTGTTGGCGTTGGCTCGCTCGGGATCGTGCTGCTGACCGGCGTTTTCACCGGCGCGGTCTTTGCCATCCAGACCGCGGTCGCGTTCGAGCTGTTCAACGCCAAGAGCCTGATCGGCGGCACGGTGGCGATCTCGCTGGTGCGCGAGCTGGCGCCGTCGCTAACTGCGCTGATGGTCGCCGGGCGCGTCGGTTCGGCGATGACGACGGAGCTGGGCACGATGCGCGTGACCGAGCAGATCGACGCGCTGGAGACGATGGCGGTCGACCCGGTCCATTACCTGGTGACGCCGCGGATCGTGGCGTGCACGCTGATGGTGCCGCTGCTGTCGATGTGCTTTAACGCGGTCGGCTTGGGCGGCGCCTACATCGCCGCGACGCAGGTGCTCGGCATCGACCGCGGCGAGTTCTTCAGCCGCATCTGGCCTTGGCTGGAGCCGCACGACATCGGCTGCACGCTGGTCAAGGGCACGTTTTTTGGCCTCGTCATCGGCGCGATCGCCTGCTACCGCGGCTTTCACGCGACCGGCGGCAGCCGCGGCGTCGGCCTCGCGACCACGGGCACCGTCGTCACCGCCTCGGCCGCGGTCCTGACGATGGACTACGTCATCACCTCGATTTGGCTCGTGATTTTCCCCAGCCAAGGCGGATTGGCGTAAGCGCGAGCAGCCAGAGCAAGTTCCACGGCGAGGTCGCGCGCCGGCTGGCTTGGCAGGAAAACGGCGACGCGTCCTTGCCGGAGTTTCCGTCGCCGCCGCTGGTGTCCGCGGCGTCCTTGCTGCTGCCGGCATCCGCGCCGCTGGCGGTCGCGCGCGATTGGCAAGTGCCTTCAGCCAAAGGGAAAACTCCGGCCGTGCCGCTGCAGGTCGTCCGGTAGAGTGTGCAGACGCCGAGGATGTCGTCCGGGTTGAGCTGGCACTTGTACGTGTCAGCTGGCACCGCCGACGCCGCCATGGTCGCCTGCGCGACGAGCGAGTGGTTCAAGCCGAGCACGTGGCCGAGCTCATGGGTCAGCGGGATGCACAGCGGGTACGCCGCGGGCTTGGCCGGGCAATCGCTGTCGCAAAACGTGAACGCCGTGCCGTCGGCGCGCGGCGCGAGGTTGAACAGGATGTCGGTGTCGATGATCTCGCCGGTGGCCAGGTTCGCCGTCACGACGGTCTGCGCCGCGGCGAATTGGCTCCACTGCCACTGTTTCGGGTCCGCGACCTGGATGACCCAATTGCCGTTGGCTTTCACACCCTTGCAGTTGAACGTCCCGTCGGCTTCGGCCTCCGCGCACGGCAAGCCCCACTGGGCGTGCGGGCTGACGCCGCCGTCCTCCAAAGCGACGCCCAGCGGGCTCTGGCCGCACGCGATCGGCAGGCAGTCGATGCCGCCGGGGTTCGTGCACAGGCCACACTGCACTTCATTCCAGGTCTTGAGCGCGGACAACAGCGCCGTGTGCACATCGGTTGCGGCGATGCCGCCGATGCCCGCGCTGTCGACCGCCATCGTCACGGCTGGCGCGTCCACGGCGGGCGAGTACCAGCGATCCATGCAGCCAGTCCCGACTGTCGCCGGCACCCACGCGAACGCAGGCGAGGCAGCCATCAGCAGGAACAACGGCAGCGGGAAACGCATCGGACCTCCGCCAAGCAGCCTAGCAAACCCGCCGCGCGCCGTCACGGCAGATTCTCGGGTGGTTTCACCGGCATCCCGCGGGCCTGCAGGTACGCGCGCTTGAGCGCGAGCGCGTCCTCCTCACCGTCGTGCAAATGGCCGTCGCGCTCGGCCCAAATCCAGGCGCAGCGCGAGTACGGGAACGCCAAGCACGGGCCGACCACGCACGCGGTGGCGATCGCCGCGACGATGGTGACGGCGGTCGACGCCCCGGCCAGCAGCAAAGCGATGGTCTGCGCGCCGCAAACGGCGAGTGAAATTCCATAGCTGGCGTACATGGCGCCGAGAAAATAGCCGTTGCCTTTGTCGAACTGGTAGTCGCAGCGCGGGCAGCGGGCGTGCATGTGCACCGGCGAGCGGAACATCGCGCCTTCGCGGCACCGGGGACAGCGCAAAAGCAAGAGGGCGCGGACTTTGCTGCGCAACGGGACGGGGCTGGCGGAACTGGACAAGCGGCACCTACGTTGGACGCATAGAATGCCGCACGCGCCGTCGCACAACAAGCGATTTGCCCGAGAACCGCCTTTGTGGCACGGTGCGGCCATGAAGAACCTGGCCCTGATCATCACGTTTTGCTCCGCGCTTCTGGCGTGCCACCCGGCGGCCACCGCGTCAGGCGATCCGGGCACGCAAGACGACGCGACGGACGACACAAGCGATGACGCCGGTGGCGACGGCGGCGACGCGCCCGGCTGCATGGCGATCGGCTGCCCGTGCACCGTCAACAGCGACTGCACGTCCAAGCTCTGCGGCGCCAAGCTCGTGTGCGTGACGTGCATCGCCACGAACGGCGGCGTGGAGAAATGCGACGGTTTGGACAACAATTGCAACGGCTTGACCGACGAGAGCACGTGCCCAGGCGACGGCCACTGCATGCTCGGCGCCTGCGACGGGACCAGCAACAAATGCCACATGGTCGCCGCGCAGGATCTCTTGTCGTGCGACGACGGCAATGCGTGCACGCTCGGCGACAAGTGCGCGACAGGCGTCTGCGCGGGCGAAGCCAACACGTGCGTCGACGGCAATCCGTGCACGAGCGAAGCCTGCGACCCGGCGACGGGCTGCGTCTATCTGCCGATGGCGGTGACGTGCGACGACGGCAACGCCTGCACGTTGGCCGACACCTGCACCGGGACGGTCTGCGCCGGCAGCGCGAAGGACTGCACGGACAGCAACCCGTGCACGACCGACAGCTGCGCGGGCGGTATCTGCCTCTCCACGGCCAATACGGCCACGTGCGATGACGGCAACGCCTGCACGACCGGCGACGTCTGCGCCAACCTCCTCTGCGCCGGCGTGACGAACTGCCAGGACGGCGATCCCTGCACGTTGGACACCTGCGGCGCCGGCAACACGTGCACGCACACGCCCAGGACCGGCTGGCTCGCGCCCCTATGCGCGACTTGCGCGCCGGGCTTCAGCGGGACCGACTGCGGCGCGTGCACCGATTCCGCCAAGAGCTGGCCAGATTGTTGATAGCCCGGCTGCGGGTCAAGGTGCGAAAGCGGTCTGCGCCGGCGCGTTCCACCAGCCACCGCCCAGCGCCGCGTAGAGCGCGACCGTGTCCTGCAGCCGCTGCCCGCGCGCCTGGATCTCGCCAACCCGCGCCTGCAACAGCTGCTTGTCTGCCGTCAGCACGTCCAGATAGGCCGTCAGCCCCGACTTGTAGCTGACCTGCACCAGGCGTAGCGACTCCGCCGCGGCCTCCACCGCACGCGACTGGGCCTCGAGCGACTGTGCGTCGTGCTCCAGCGCCCGCAGCACGTCCGCGACTTGCTCGAACGCCGCCAGCACCGTCTCCCGGTACGCCGCCGCCGATTGCCGACACGCCTCGATCGCCGCCTTGCGCTGGTACCAGAGCGTGCCGCCGTCGAACAGCGGCGCCGCGATGCCCGCGCCGACATTCCAAAAGCTGCTCGGCGCGCTGAACAGGTTGACCATCGCGGTGTTGTTCACGCCATATCCCGCGCTCAGCGACAAGCTGGGGATCATCGCGGCGGTCGTCACGCCGATGTTGGCGCTCGCCGCGTGCAGGACACTCTCCGCCACCAGGATGTCCGGCCGCTGCTCCACCAGCTTTGACGGCAGGCTCAGCGGCAGTTCCGCCGGCAACGTCAGCTCGGCGAGCGCGAGCTGCGGCGCGGCAAATTCCGCCGGCGTCAGCCCCTGGAGCGCCGCGAGCAGGTGCGCGGCCCGGTCAGCGCTCTGCTCCAGCGGCGGCACGAGCGCCTCCGTGCTCGCGATTTGGCTCCGCAACGCCAGGACGTTCGCGTACGGCTGCGTGCCCGCTTGCGCCTGCGTCTCGGTGATCTTCAGCTGCTCGCGCTCCAGCGCCAGCAGGTCCTTGGTCGCCTGCATCTGCTCCAGATAGGAAGCCCGGGCAATCGCGGTGTTGACCACGTTCGCTGAGAGCGTCAGGTTCGCCGCCAGCAGCGTGTAGCGCGGCCCGTCGACCTGCGCCTTGAGCTTCTCGATGCGGCGCTGCGTGCCGAACAGGTCCAGCGTATAGGTCACGCTCGCCGATAGCGTAAACAGGTTGAACACGCTCGTCGGCCCCTGCTGGCCCAGGCGCTGCGGGCTCGCCTGCTCGCGCACGGCCGAACCGCCCGCGGAGAGCTGTGGAAAAAAGATGCCGTAGCCGGCGTGCAGCAGCTCCTCGCTCTGCCGCAGGCTCGCGTCCGCCGCCTCGATCGTCGGATTGTGGGCAAACGCCTGCGCGACCAGCGCGTCCAGCTTGGCCGACCCGAAGAGCCGCCACCAGTCAGCGCGCAACTGCTTGCCGGGTGCGAAGGTCTGCGCCGTGCCGTCCGCCGCCATGGTGCCCGTCGCCGGATTACCCGGCGCGTAGCCGTTGACCGCCGGCGCGTCAGGACGGCGGAAGTCCGGACCCACCGCGCAGCCGAGGAGCACCGCAAACAGCGCGAAACACAAGGTGAACGGGCGAAATCGCATGGGCTATTTCCTCCCCGTGGTCGCCGTCGGGTCGCTGGGCGCGCTCAGGCCCTTGCCGCCCACGTACACGTCGACGAGCTCGCCCGGGTACACGCGCGCGCCCGGCGGCGGCACGAACCGAAAAATCACCGGCAAGACGCGCAGGTCGACCTTTTCCTGCCGCTGATTGGACAGCTGGATCTTGGGCGACACGTAGGGCTGCACGCGCACCAGCTCCATCGGCACGCTGATGCTGGAACCGCGAATGAACATACGGGCTTGCAGCTGATCGGACGGTGGCAGGCGCGGGATCAGGATCTCGTCGATGTAGCAGCGCACGGCCATGTAGCCCGCCGACGCGGACTGGCCCATCACGACCATCGGGTCAAAGCCCTGCGTGTACGCGTTGTAGGCGCCCTGCGGCGAAACATAAGCGCCAATCGTGGTTTGGACCGAGAGCACGACGCCGTCCGCCGGCGCCTTGACGACATATTTCGCCAACAGCGCCTGCGCCGCCGCCGCCGCCCGCGTCGCCACGTCGTATTGCCGTTCCTGATTCTGCAGGTCGTAGACCCACGCGCCGGCCTTCACCAGCTCCAGCTGCTTGGTCACGACGTCCAGGTTGGCCTTCGCGACTTTCACCGCGTTGATCTCATTGTCCAGCACTTCCCGGCTCACGGAATGCGGGTCAAGCGCAAACGCGCGCTGCTGTTTTGCCAGCTGATCCTGCGCGCTCTTGAGGGACGCCGCGGCCATCTCCGCCTGCGCACGCGAGACCTCCAGCGTCTCCGCCCGCGGCAGCGCCTTCAGGCTGTTCAGCTGGGCCAGAGCCGCCGCCGCCGCCGCTTCCTGCTGCGACTCGACGGCGCGCTGCACGGAGTCGTCGATCGCCACAAGCGGCGTGCCGCGCGTCACCGCCTGGCCTTCCGCCACCAGCACTTTCGCGACCGTGCCGGCAACCTCTGGATAAATATTGATGTTCTCGCCCTGAGCCTGATAGCTCTCCACGATGCCGTTGGCAAAGATCGCGTCGCCGCTGGGATTGGACGCGGGCGCAAAGGCGGGCGGCTGCGGGTTGGACGGCCGCGCGTGCAGATAGGCGCTCACGAGCGCGCCGAGAATGCCCAGACCGACCAACGCAAAAATAATCTTGTTACGCATGGGTTCCCGCCTTTTCCACACCGACAATCTGCCCATCCGCCATCTTCACGATGCGATCCGCGTACTCGAAAATGCGGTCGTCGTGGGTCACAATCAGGATGCAGCGCTTGTCGTTGAGGATGTCCTTGCGGACAAATTCGATGATCTTTCGACCGGTATCGCCGTCGAGCGACGCAGTGGGCTCATCGAAAATCATGATCTCGGGTGCGCTGGCGATCGCGCGCGCGATGGCCACCCGCTGCTGTTCGCCGCCGCTCAGCTTGTTGGGCTTGAGATCCGCGCGGTTGCCCAAGCCCACGAGATCGAGGCACCGCCGGGCTTCGACCAGCGAAGCGTCCCACGGCTTGCGCCGCAAAATCAGCGGAATCGCGACGTTTTCCGCCGTGGTGAGCCGCGGGAACAAGTGGTAATCCTGAAACACGAAACCGACGGTGTTCAGCCGCAGGTCAGCGATGCGATTCTCGGACAGGCTCCAGAGATCGACATTTTTCAGGAGCACCTTGCCTTCATTGGGCCGCAGGATCCCGGAAATCATGCTCAATAACGTGGTCTTGCCGCTGCCGGACGGGCCGATGATATAGGTCATTTCGCCAAAGTAGACTTCGAGCTTGACGCCGCGGACGGCGACCGTGCGGGCTTCGCCTTCGCCAAACCACTTCGTCAATCCTTCTGCTTGGATGGCGATCTCGCTCACGCTAACCTCGGAAGATTTCGAAGGGCTCGATGCGCAGCACGCGGCGGATGGCCACGTAGCTGGAAATCGCGGCGATCACGAGCACCATTGCGAGCGCAAGCCCTAGGTTTTCAAAGGTAATAATCGAGGCGTAGTCCGGCATGCGCAGGCGCGCGAGCGCGATGAGCCCAGAGCACAGCCCGATGCCCAGCCCGTAGCCGGCGAGCGAGGTCAGCGCGGCCTGGAATAGGATCATGTACACCAGCTCGCGACCCTTGGCGCCGATCGCCTTCAACGCGCCGAATTTTTCGAGGTTTTCCAGGGTGAAGCTGTAAAATGTCTGGCCCGAAATGGACAGCCCGACGATGAAGCTGATCGCGGTCATCAGCAACAAATTCATGCCCATGCCCGTGCGGAAGATGTACCAATTGGTGATCTTGTCGATGAATTCCGACTCGGTCAGCGCCTCGTAGCCGAGCTTGGCGACGTTGGCCTTGATCTGCGGAATGCTTGCTGAATCCATGGGTTCCACGAGCACATAGCTGATGGTGAAGCGCATGGAAGGGATGTAGCGGATCGCCCGGCTGTAGGTGGTGTACAGCGTCGGGATGCCAAAGAGCCCGCTGGCCGGCACGGTGGCGACGCCGACGATGACGGCGCGGTTGTCGTTGATCTCCAGCTCCGAGCCAATCGCGGGGTTGTGGAGCTTCACGTATTCCTCGTCCTTGACGACGATGAAGCCATTTTCCCCGTAAATATCCTCGATTTTTCCTTCCAGCAGCTTGGGCCGGCCAAACAGCGTCGTGTCGTCCAAGCCGATGACCGTGACGCCCTGGAACGTGCCGTCCTTCAGCTTGGTCAGCCCGGCGCCGGTGTAGAGCGGCACCGCGAATTTCACGCCTTTCATGCTCCGCGCGGCGTCCAGGACGTATTCAGGCATCGGGATGGCCGCGGCGACGTTGGTGACCGCCGGGTCCATGATCCACATCTTCGCGCCGGTGTTCATGACGGTCGCGGACGCCTTCTTCATCATGCCAGAAAACATGGACGTCATCTGAATCATGAGGAAAACGGAGAATGTGATACCAACCAGCAGGGCGATGAACTTGCCCTTGTCATTCACGAGCAGCTTGTAGGCGATCCTGAGAATACCGAACACAGCAGCCTTTCCAACGCCCCATCCAACGCGAAGCATCTGCCATCCGTAGACGGCATCGGCAAAGTAACACGCGACCATCAGCGCGCTTGTTTGGCGGTCAAAAAAATCAGAGCGCGCCCGTGGGCGTAGGTTACGGCTTGTGTGGATCCAGAAAATTCGTCGCGTAACCCGTCAGTTCCGTGTAGCCAACGCCGGTCACGGGCACGCCGCCGCGGGTGCCATGGAGCGTCGTCTCGCCTTCCCAATAGTTCTTGGCGGGGTTGACCATCTCCTGGTCATCCACCGACGTGCGCACCGCAAACTGCCACGCCATCTGGGGAATCGCGATGTCCCAGTCCATTGGATAAATCCCGTCCGTATGCGGACTTGCCCACGTGCGCAGGCTCTTGACGCCGAACGAGTCCAAGCCGCTCAGCGCCGTCGCGTTGCCTTGTGGGTCGACGATCGTGCCCGCCTGGCTCGCCAGCTTGCCGTTCCAGTCCGTGAACTGGAAGAGCATGATTTCATAGCCATCATCAAATTGCGTGCTCCACCAGTCCCAGCCCTTGAAGTCCTCGACGCTGAAGTCGCCCCACTGGTGGTCCATCCAGGCCTGGCCGGTGACGGCAAAGCTGCCCGTCGGCGTCGACAGCGTGCCCGTCGCGCCGAGCCGCGTGTAGGAATAGTACCAGCTGGTTCCAGCGTTGGCCGACATCGGGATGATGCCGTTGCCGCCATGGAACGTCGCGCGCTTTTTGGGATCCAGCGACAAGTCGATCAGCCACGGGTCGGCCTTCTGGTCTTTTTCCATGCCCTTGGGAATCTGCCCGCGGATGTGGTCGTGGCCGTCGCCGCCCAGCTCCAGGTGGCAGTTGTCGACCTCCAGCACCAGCGGCGCCACCGTCCAGATCTGCGGCGCAAAGGACAGCGTCTCGGTCTGGTAGTGCTCCTTGATGTCCTTGTCGACGACCGCGACGTGGCACATGTAGCCCAAGCCTGGCTGCTGCGTCAGAAACGCCATATCGTACTGGAACACCGTGACTTCAAAGCCCCAATGATGGTCACCCGACGTCAGATGGCCGGTGTAATACCACCACTCCGAGTTGTTCGCGTGCGGCTGGGCGTCCGCCGGGAGGTGAATCGTCGCGGCCACGCACGCGCCGAAGTTGCAGTACGCGTCCAGGCCACACGGCTGGCGGTGTTGCGCGCCGTCGGCGCAGGACAGGACGTCGTTGCCATCGCAGGCGGTTGTGGCGGTCGGGGCGCACGAGAGCGCCGCGGCGAGGGTCCCGGCGTCACCTGGGGCCGTGTCCGGGGCATCGGCGTGTTCGGCAGCGCAGCCAGTTGCGATCCAAGCCACTACAAACACAGCGCAAATCACGTGGCGCATCCGATCCCCCTTGCATCCGGCGGACCGCCAAGCGCACGCATTCCGCGCTCTCTTGCCGGCGGGAAAAATGCCAAACTCGTCCGCGCACGCGCATCACGCGCCCGCGGGGTGGCTTGAGTGTGGGCGCGGCGACAGTCCGGGTCAAGCCCGTCGCATCTCGCCGCGGCAGCGCAGTTCCGCTAAGCTCGTCGCGCGGCGCCTCCGCCGCCCCTTGAGTCTCGTCATGCCCGCCTACAGCATTTTCATCCATTCCAGTGGCACGGGTCCATCGCTCTGGGCCAGCGTCCCCGCGGCGATTACCGCCGGGAGCTCGCAGTGGTTTCCGGCGAACCTGGGCTACGCGCCGCTGCCCGCCGTGCCGCGCGGCGTGCATTTGACGGCGGACGATGACGCGCGCCACCTCGCGCGATCCCTGCCGGTAGACGCGACATCCGCGCGCATTTTTGGCCATTCCTACGGCGGGCTCGTCGCGCTCAAGCTTGCGCGATTGCTGACGATTCCGGTCGAGTCGCTGTTCCTGCTGGAGCCGGTGCTTTTCGGCGCGCTGAACCGCGATCTGGCGCGCCATCCGGAAGCGGCTGCGGAGGTGCACAGCTTTGCCGATCAGGACTGGTTTCTGAACAACGAGGCGCTGGGCGGCACAGCGCAGTGGCTGGAAGTCTTCATCGACTATTGGAATCGTCCGGGCAGCTGGGCGCGGATGCCGCCGGAGCTGCAGGCGGCGCAGGTCGCGCTGGGCTGGAAGATTTACCAGGAAGTTCGCTCGGTTTTCTATGACGCCGCGCCGTTTGCCAGCTGGCAGATGGCCATGCCAATGACGGTGGCGTACGGCGAAAAAACGACGCAAGCGGCGCGGGCGATGGCGCTGGAGCTGCTGGCGGTGAACCCGCAGGCGCACGCGCTGCACCTGCCGGGCGTGGGCCACATGGCGATCGCCGTCAAGCCGCAGGTGGTCTTCACGGCGATGACGGCGGCGCTGGTCCCGTAGCGAGGCACGCTGACCGAATTCCAGTGTCGCTGCCGCTCACACCGCTCTGGCCGACGGATCCGGATGACCGTTTTTGGCTCACGAGGTGTACATCGCGCCAAACCGCTCGCCCGCGTCTTTTTCCAGCGCCGCGCGGTGGTCCGGATGCGCGATGTCGATGAGCGCCCGGGCGCGCTGCCGCAGGTTCTTGCCGTAGAGGTTCGCCACGCCAAATTCCGTCACGATCCAGTGGACATGCGCGCGCGTCGTCACCACGCCGGCGCCGGGTTTGAGCACGTTCACGATGCGCGATTCGCCCTTGCTGGTGGTCGACGGCAGCGCGATGATCGGCTTGCCGCCCTCGGACAGGCTCGCGCCGCGGATGAAGTCCATCTGGCCGCCGACGCCGGAGAACAGCCGCGTGCCGATGCTGTCCGCGCAGACCTGGCCGGTCACGTCGACCTCGATCGCGCTGTTGATGGCCGTCACGCGCGGATTGCGGCGGATGACCTCGACGTCGTTGACGTACGCGATGTCGAGCATGGCGACAAGCGGGTTGTCGTCGACAAAATCGTAAAGCTTTTGCGTGCCCATCGCGAAACCGGCAACGATCTTGCCGGGATGCACTTTTTTGCACTCGCCGGTCACCGCGCCGCGCGCGACCAGATCCACAAGGCCATCCGAGAACATCTCCGTGTGCACGCCGAGCCGCCGGTGATCGCCCAGCGACGCCAGCACGGCGTCCGGAATCGCGCCGATGCCCATCTGTAGCGTCGCACCATCCTCAATCAAATTCGCCACATGGCGACCAATCGCCCGCTCCACCGGCCCCGGCTTGCCGGGCGGAATTTGCGGCAGCGGCTCGTCGACAAGCACAGCCGAGTGGATGCGCGAGATGTGCAGCAGCCCATCGCCGTGCGTGCGCGGCATCCGCGGGTTGATCTGCGCGATGACGTGCGTCGCGTGCTGCACCGCCGCGAGCACCACGTCGACCGACACGCCCAGCGAGCACCAGCCATGGCGATCCGGCGGCGAAACGTGGATCAGCGCGACGTCCAAGGGCAGGACTTCCTTGCGAAACAGGTTGGGCACCTCCGACAGGAACACGGGCAGGTAGTCGGCGCGCCCCTCGTTGATGGCCTCGCGCAGCAACGCCCCCACAAACAGCGCGTTGACGCGAAAGCTGGCTTCCAGGCCCTTGGCGGCGTAGGGCGCGCGGCCCTCGTTGTGCAGCTGAACGATTTCCACACCGCGCAGCTCCGGCGCACGCGCGGTCAGCGCATCCACGAGCGCGAGCGGCGTCGCGCAGGCACCTTGAACAAAAACGCGCTGGTGCGACTGGACGACTTCTAGCGCTTCTGCGGCGGTCACTGTGTGCATGGTTTCTCCGTCTACCCCGGCACCTGAATGCATCGACTGGACAGAATGCGCAAGCCCTTTAGACTCCGGCATGGTTGACTTTGGAGGCCCCGGATGGCGAAGAACAGCGGTATTTCTGGCAGCGGCAACACGATAACCCGGCAAATTGGCTTGTCGCTTGGCGCGGACATCTGCTGGGCGGCGGCCTATGAGGACATCCTGGCGCGGCTCGATCTGGCGATTCCAATGGGGAAGGACGATATTCGTTTTGAAGTCTCCCGTGTTACCATCGAGCCGTTCGACCTGCGCCAGCCCGTGCGCTACGACCTCGTCATCGATCGCCTGACGCACTGGATGCACACGAGCCGCGAGTGGATCAAGAAGGCTGTCGTCATGGACGGTCTGTATGTGCTGAATAATCCTTGGTCTTTGCAGTCCATGGAGAAGCACACGACCTACGCGGCGATGATGAAGCTGGGCTTGCCGGTGCCGGACACGTGGATGATCCCGCCCAAGCAGTACTCGCCGGACCTGGCGGACGCGCCGGTGACGCTGAGCCGGTACGCGCGGCTGTTCGACCTCGGCAAGGTGGGCGCGGAGCTGGGCTACCCGATGTTCATGAAGCCGTACGATGGCGGCGCCTGGGTCGGCGTGTCGCGGATCGACGATGAGGCGGCGCTGCGGGCGGCGTACGACAATTCCGGCCAGCGGGTGATGCACCTGCAAAAAGCTGTCTCGCCGTTTGATTTGTTCGTGCGCGCGATCGGCATCGGCCCGCAGGTCCACATCGCGAAATACAATCCGGACGCGCCGCTGCACGCGCGCTACGAGGTCGCGTTCAACTTTGTCGACGCCGAAGAGTACGCGCTGCTGACGGACATGTGCCTGACTATCAACGCGTTTTTTGGATGGGAGTTCAACTCCTGCGAATCGCTGCGCAAAGACGGCGTGTTTTATCCCATCGATTTCGCCAATGCCTGTCCGGACTTCCAAGTCACATCGCTGCATTACCACTTTCCGTTTATGGTCAAGAACATGCTGCGGTGGTCGATCTACTGTGCCGCGACGAAACGGCCCATGCGGCAGAACTTGGATTGGCAGCCGTTTTTTGACGTCGCGAAGCGCGATTTGCCGTACCGCGAGCGCCTGCGGGCGTACGCGGCGATCGCCAACGAACGGATGGAAACCCAGCGTTTTGAGGCATTTTGCCAGGAACATTTGAGCCATCTGGACGAAGTTGTGCTGGACTATTTTGGCACGCCGCGCGCCAAGGACGTCGTCCAACAAAAAGTAAAGGCGCTGTTTCCGCCGCACGAAGTGGATCGATTCACCGACCATTTCTACGGACTTGTGCAGTTTTGGCGCAAGACTGAGACCGAGCGGTTGGCCACGCGGCGCGCGCCAGCCCAGGCGGGTCGGCAGGAAACGACCAAGATCAAGCTCGTCCGAAATACCTAAACTCACAAGTATCATCAGCCCGGAGCGCCCATGAAAATCAACGCCCATTGGTACTCGCCGCGCCTGCATCAGGAGATGCAAATCGTGCGCTGGGGCGTGACTGGTCAGCCCGTGCTGCTGTTTCCGACGGCGGGCGGCGACGCCGAAGAATGCGAGCGCTTTTTGATGCTCAAGGTGCTGGATCCACTGCTGGCCGCGGGCCGGATCAAGGTCTACGCGTGCGACAGCGTGGGCGGTCGAGCGCTGGTTGACAGCAAGATACCGCCGGTGCAAAAAGCCGCGATTCAAAGACAGTTTTTGCAGTTTGTGCGCCAGGAAATGGTCCCGGCGATCTACGCCGATTCTGGCGGCGCGCCGCTGCCGATTTGGGCCGCGGGCGCCTCCATTGGCGCCTATAATTCAATCGCCGCTGTCACCTCTTTTCCCGACGTTTTTACCCGCGCGATCGCGATGAGCGGCACCTATGACCTAAAACGCTTTCTGGATGGTTTGCACAATGAAGACGTCCACGCGATTTCGCCGCTTTTGTACCTGAAATACCTGGACCTCAACGGTGAACATCTGGCGAAATTGCGTAAGACTTTTATGCTGTTGCCGACCGGCGAAGGCAAATGGGAGGACCCGGCGGAATCATGGAAGGTCGCGAACCTGCTGGGCAAGCTCGGTGTGCCCAACCGCGTCGATTTGTGGGGGAAATCCTATGACCACGACTGGATGACGTGGCGCGAGATGTTGCCGAAATACCTGGACGATTGGACCAAGGAGTAGCCCATGCACGTCGTTTTCGTCGCGCCGTTTTTCATGGACACCACGATGCGCTTTATCCGCGCGGTCGCAGAGCTGCCGGGTATCCAGCTGAGCCTGGTGACCCAGGAGCCAAAAGACAAAGTTCCCGGGGACTTGCGTCAGGCGCTGGCTGGCTACGTGCAGATCGACGACGCGCTGTCGCCGGGACATATTCGTCAGGGCGTTGATCTGCTGGCGCAGAAGTTGGGCAAGCCGCATCGGTTATTGGGCACCTTGGAGCACATTCAAGTCCAGCTGGCGCAAGTGCGCGATGCCTTGAATATCACGGGGCTCAGGGCGGAACAGGCCCACAATTTTCGCGACAAGGCGCGGATGAAAGACGCCCTGCGCGCGGCCGGGCTGCCGTGCGCGCGCCACCGTGAGATCCTCAAGCCGCAGGATGCCATTGATTTTGCTGCACAAATCGGTTTTCCGTTGGTCATCAAGCCGCGTGAAGGCGTGGGCGCGGCCGTGACGTTTCGCGTAGACACGGCGCAAGAGCTGGACGATGCGCTGCTGGCGATTCAGCCGAGTCCGGAGCGCGCCGCGGTGGCGGAAGAGTTTATTACCGGCGACGAACATTCGTTTGAAGTCGTGTCGATTGGTGGCAAGCCTGTGTGGCATTCGCTGACCAAATACGACCCACCGCCTCTCGACGTTCTGCGCAACCCATGGATTCAATGGACTGTATTACTTCCGCGCGAGATTGACACGCCACAGTGGGACGCGGTGCGGGAAGTCGGATTTCGCGCGCTCAAGACATTGGGAATGACCACGGGAATCAGCCACATGGAGTGGTTTCGCCGCAAGGATGGCACCGTCGCGATCAGTGAAATTGCCGCGCGTCCGCCGGGTGCGCAGATCATGACACTCAACACTTTTGCCCACGATGCGGACCTCTACAAGGCTTGGGCGCGCCTCGCGGTTTTTGACAAATTTGCGCCGCTGGAACGCAAATTTGCCGCTGGAGCCGCGTTTTTTCGCGGTCAGGGCGCAGGTCGGGTCAAGCGCATCCACGGTCTGGAGCGCGCGCAAAAGGAGCTGGGCCACTTGGTCGTCGAGGCGCGGATGCCGCAAATTGGCCAGCCGCAGGCGACAAGCTACGAGGGCGAGGGCTACGCCGTGCTGCGCCATCCGGAGACGCGCGTGGTCGAAAATGCCCTGCGGCACCTCATTTCGACCGTGCGGGTGGAACTCGGCTGACGCCGCGCGAGGCGCCCGTCAAGGCGGCGTGCCCGAATCGAGGTGCCACGCGCCTTCGGGCAGCGGCAGCACGTGGCGCTCCTCGGACGGCGTCGCAACGTTGACCACGCCCAGCACCATCGCCGGAATTCCCAGCGTCAGCAGCGTCAAACCCACCGATTGCCACAGCGCCTCGTTGGCTGAACTGGACCGCATCTGCGCCAGCGCGTAGGTGCCCAGCCCGGTCAGCACCGCGCCGCCAACGATGCCCCAGACGCCCGATCCCGCGCCGTCCTTTCCCACGCGCGTCTGCCTTTCCTGGACCGCAGCGACATTTGCCAACGGCGTCGCGAGCTCCACCTGCGCGTCAAATGGCGTGCCCACGTAGACGCCGCGCAGCCACATGCCTTGCGGCAGCGCGCCGTGCAGGTCGATCTGCCAGCGCAGCTCGCCGTTTTCGCTCCTGACGACCTCGGCGGCCAGGCCGCTGAACACCATCGACCCGCGCCGCGGAACCAGCAGCCCCGGATGCAGACCAGCACAGCCGTCGCACTCAGCCAGCAGCGCGCCATCGGCATCGCGTCGCACCTTGAGCACCACACCGGGCACGCCAAGCACGGTGAAACGGCCCTCCGTCGGCGTCGCGCCCTCCGGCAGGACCGCCTGGGCGCCCGCGGGCGTGCGCATGTCGACCCGCACCAGCCCCGGATCGCGCACGGCAATTTCGGTGGTCGGGACGCGGGCCACGCAGCCGGACAACACGGCGAGGAGGCAAAGGCAGGCGGTCGGCGCGTGCAACGGGGCGAGACGCATCGTAGACCTCCACGGCGGGTGACGGCCGCGACGCCGGCGCTTGACGCGCTCCGGTCCCGGATCCAGACTGGCGCGGCCGATGCGACGCAACGGGAGGACGAGCATGATTGCAATCGCGGTCGCGAACATCAAGGGCGGCAGCGGCAAGACCACGCTGGCGACCCATCTGGCCGTCTGGCTGGCCAGCAGCGGCGTCTCGGTCGTGCTGGCCGATCTCGACCGCCAGCGAAGCGCGCTGACCTGGACGGAGCGCCGACCACCGGAGCTGCCGGCCGTCCGCGGTCTGGACCTGTCCCGCGATTGGGCGCCAGTGCAAGGCTTGGGCGTCGTGATCTACGACATTCCCGCGGCGATGAAGCGCAAGGACTTGGAAGAACTGGTGGATCAACTCGACGCGCTGGTCCTGCCGGTCCTGCCGTCGGCGTTTGATGAGGATGGGACGCGGCGGTTTCTGGACCTCGTGGCGGAATTCAAGCCGATCCGCAAGCGGCGGCTGCCGATCTTCGCGGTCGCCAATCGCGTGCGCGGGCGGACGGTCGCGGCGCGGCGCCTGGAGACGTTTCTGGAGGATATTCAGCAGCCTGCGGTCGCGACGCTGCGCGATGGCGCCGCCTATTCCGCGGTTGCAGGCACGGGCCGGACGCTGTTTGACGAGCCGGACGCGCGCGCACGCGACCTGCTGCGCGACTGGCAGCCGCTGCTGGACGCGATCCGGCCGCTGGTTTTTGGTCCCTCCAGCGGGCGGTGATCGGCGCAGCGCGTCCGCAGGGCGCACTGGCGACCGCGACTGCTTCGGACTACGCTCACCGCCGGAGGGCCTGTGGCGCACCTGAGCAGCGGCTACCAACTCGTGCTGATTCCGGCGGAGCGCGCGAGCGGCCAGCTGGCGCTGACGATGATCGTGCGGCGGACGTTTCGCATCGACCCGACGAGCCCGGTGCTGGAGCCGCTGCCTGACGCGGACCAGCCGCCGCCGCTGGCCGAGGACCGCTACGACGCGGGCGATCCGACGACCGCGCCGCCGACGCTGCAGACCGATCTGGTGCCGGAAAAGGCGCGCGTGGACGTGCTTGTGCTGGGCAAGGCATACGCGCCGGGCGGCAAGCCGCTGCCGGAATTTGCGTGCGCGGTGCAGGTCGGCCGCAAGCGCGAGGCGCTGCGGATCCTCGGGCCGCGGCGCGTGGTGTGGCAGCCGATGCGCAAACAGGACGGCCGCCTGGTGCCGCAGCCGCCGCGTTTCACGGAGCCCGAGCCGGTGGCGGAGGTTGCGCTCTCGCTGACGCTGGCGTACGGCGGCTGGAGCTGGTTGGTGCCGGACGACGAAACGCTGCGGATCCAAAGGGAAGTCGTGAGGGTGATGGCCGAGGAAACAGCTGCGGCGGCGCCGATTGCCCAGCCTCCGGCAGAGTCGCCACCGGTGAATGCGCTCGCGCAAGCGCCGAACGAGGCGGCGCAAGCGGAGAAGCTGCGGCTGGGCGATGGCTCGGAGGGCTTTGACGCGGAAGGTGTGCGGCTGTGGAACGCGGCGGCGTCGCATGACGGGACCGCGGTGCTGAGCATCGACGAATTCGAGAGGCAAGAGCTGGCCGCGCAGGCGCGCAAGCTGCGGCCGAGCGACCATCCGGCAGCGTTACCGCCGTCCTTGCGGCAAAACGCCGCGGGCGAGTGGCTGGAGGCAGACGACGGCGCGGCGCTGATGACCGAAGCGGCGCTGGCCGAGATGCGCGCGGAGCTGGCCCGGAACGCGCGGAGCAAATCGCCGGCGACCGCGGGTGCGGAAGTGGTGCTGAACAGCGATGGCGCGCGGCAGCTGGCGGCAGACGCCGACGCGCCGGACTGGGATGCGACGCTGCGGACGGCCATCGCAGCGGACGATGCGCGAACGGCGGGTGCGCGGCAAAACGCCGCAGCGGAGCAGCGCAAAGCCGAGGACGCCGCGCTGGCGGAATTCCCGCGGATGCCGTGCCCGACCAACCCGTTTGGCCTCGGCTTTTGCATTTCCAACCACCCGCAGGTGCTGAAGCGGACGGCGCTGCCGCAGATTGAGCATCCGCTGACACCGCTGACGCCAAACGATTTCATCCGTGATTTCCAGCAGCTGGACGCGACTCCGCTGCCGGCGGGCTTTGGCGTCGTGCCGCGCCACTCCCGGCCACGCGTCGATCTGGCCGGGCCGCTGCCGTCGGATTTGGCCGATTGGCAGCCCAGGCTGGACGCACAACAAGCCCAGGTCGATCCGGCAACCCGCGAAGGCGTCCAAACGCTGCGGGCGATGCAAGCGCGCGAAAAACCGCGGCAAATGCAGCCTGGCTACTACAATTGCGCGCTGCCGGCGCTGCAGCTGGCGGACGTGCGCGGCGACGAGGACGTGCTGCTGGAGAACGTGACCCCGGATGGCCGGCTGTTCTTCAAGCTGCCGGCGCGGGCGCCCATCGCGGAGCTGGACCGCGGCCGTGGCGTGGAGCGGCGCGATCTGCGGCTGGACACCCTGGTGATCGACGCGGAAAAGCGCGAAGTTTCCTTGGTTTGGCGTGCGCATTTTGCGTTCAGCGCGTGGGATGAGCTGGCGGAGTATCCGCATCTTGTCGGCCACGTGCTGGACTGGAACCTGGAGGACCGCCGCAAACGGGATGACGCAGACGCGGCGCGCCATGCGCGTGGGGATGGCACGCGGGTTCTCGACCTGAACGACCTGGCGCCCGATGCGCCGGTGTTCGCGGCGGCGACGCAGCCAGCGGAACCGGCGCGGCAGGACGACGCGCTGGAGCTGCCAAGGATGGGCAGCTACCTGCAAGCGGCGGACGACGGCTGGGCGGAACGCGTGGATGAGGCAGCGGCGCAAGCGGCGGCGCAGCGCAAAAAGCAGCAGGCGGAGCTGGCGTGGCGCGCGCAGGCGGCGGAGGCGATCCAGCAGTTGGACACACAGGAGCGGGCGGAGAACGCGCGGCGGGCGGAGATCGGCGCAGCGGTCGCGGCGGGCAAGCCGGTGCCGCCGCCGGGAGGCAAGGCGAAATGAGCGCAGGCGCGGGCTTTGCCGACCACTTTTCTGGCCACGCGACGGCGTACGCGCGGTTTCGACCGGTCTATCCGGACGCGCTGTACGACTGGCTGGCGGCTCACGCACCTGCGCGTGCTCTGGCGTGGGATGTCGCGACCGGCTCCGGCCAAGCCGCGTTGCCGCTTGCCGCGCGATTCGCCGCGGTTTTTGCCTCGGAAGCCAGCGCGGCGCAGCTGGCCAACGCGGTGCCTCACGCGCGCGTGACGTACGCGTGCGAGCCAGCGGAGCGCTGTTCGTTGCCCGATGCGTCGGCGGATCTCGTCGCGGTCGCGCAGGCGCTGCACTGGTTTGACCATCCGCGGTTCTTTGGCGAAGTGCGGCGTGTGCTCAAGCCCGGCGGCCTGTTTGCCGCTTGGTGTTACGAGCTGATGCACGTGAGCGCGCCGGTCGACGCGGTGCTGTGGCACTATTACGAGGACGTCATCGGTGCGTACTGGCCGCCGCAGCGGCGTCTGCTGGAGCGCGGCTACGTCGACATCGCCATTCCGCTGACGCCCATTCAGGTGCCGCAGTTCGAGATGACCGCCGATTGGAACTACCTGCAATTTGAAGGCTATTTGCGCACTTGGTCGGCGACCCAGCGCGCGCAGGCCGCGCTAGGCCACGACCCGCTGGCGGACGTGCGACCGGCGATGCAGGCGGCGTGGGGCGATGCCGAAGCGGTGCACCGCGTCGTCTGGCCTCTGGCGGTGCGCGCGGGCGTCAAGTGAGCAGAACAGCTTGATTTTTCAATCGATTCACGCGACGTCCCGCTTGCGCGCCAGCAGCCACGCGGCCACGCCCGGCAGCAGCCAGACCCCAAGCGCGTCCAGGACAAACGCGTGGCCGCGCGCTTCGACGCCGTGGCCGATGAGCGGGCTCGCGGCGATGTACGCCACCGACTGCGCCGACGCAAGCAGCCCCGCGGTCGCCGACACCGACGCGGACGGCACGCGCGCCAGCGTGTCCGCCGTGAAGAGTGCGAAGAGCGCGCCGCCGCCCGCCATCGCCACCCCAGCGAGCAGGACCGCGCCCAACGGCGAGGTCGCCATCGGCACCAGCGCGCACGCCAACGCCAGCCCCAGCCCGCACAGCGCTGGCAGAACCGGCACCGGCGGCCGCGACGCGGGCGCGTGTCGCGCACGGCGAGCTTGCCACAGGCCAAAACCCACCGAGCCGAGGTCAAAAAGCACCGGCGGCATCCACAGGTACTGGCCCAGCTCGTGCTGCGGCAGGTGGAACGTCGCGACCAGGTATTTCGGCGTCCAGTTGAGCGCATAGGACATCATCGGCGCCGCCGCCAGCGTCGCCGCGACGCCGCGCAGGACAACCGGCCGGGTCAGGAGCCGACGCAGCGGCAGCGGCGGCATGGTGACCGCAGCGTCCTGGGCGGGCGGCTGGTCCAGCGCTTGCCGCGCCGCGGGCGAGCGCGTCGCCCACAGCCAGAGCGGCAGCCAAGCCAAGCCGATCGCGGCGACACCGAGGAACGCGAAACGAAAGCCAAAGCGATGCGCGAGCCCCGTCGCCACCGGCGGCACGATCATCGCGCCGAGCGAGGAACCGACGTACAGCACGCCGAAACCGCGCGGGCGATCGGCCGGCGACAGCGCGCGATGGACCGTCTGCGAGGCGCCCGGAAAGGACGGCGCCTCGGCAAAGCCCAACAGGATGCGCAGGCCCAGCAGCACCCAAAGCCCCGCGCCCGGGCCGGGCAGCAGGAGATGGGCCGCGGCGATGGCCGACCAGACGAGCACGGCGATCGGCAGCCCGCGACGCGCGCCCACGCGATCCAGCCAGCGCCCAGCCAACGGCGCGCCGATGAGGTAAGCCAGCGAAAACGCCGACAGCAGCCAGCCGTACGCGACCTCCGAGAGGTGCAAGTCGTGGGTGACCGTCGGTGCCAGCACCGCCAGCGTCTGGCGATCGGCGTAGGAAACCGCCATCGTCAGCGTCGCGCAAATCGCCAGCGTCCACGCCTGCGGCCGGGTCAGCGCTGCCATGGGCTGCGGGCCAACCGTACACGCCGACCGAATTTCGAGTTCGGACGTTTGCGATTCGCGGCGTGCCACCGCAGGTGCGCGCTCGCAGTCCGAGCCCGAAACGCAACGGGTCTGATCCAAAGCGTCTGATGTCCGCAGAAGGCCGGCATGTTTAGGCGAAACGGCGGCGCAACACGAGCGCGAGGGCCAGCACGATGCCGGCGAGACCGCCGAGACCGCCGCTTGGACCCGCCTGGCAGCCGGTCGTCGACGCCGTCGTGCCGGCAACGGTCCCCGCGCTTGTGTAGACATCGCCGGACAGCGAGCCCGCATCTGCGCCACCCGTCGTGGCCGGCGCGGTCTGGTACGGGTTCCAAGTCACCGGCGGCAGCGTCTTCTTGAAGTCGTCCGTCAGCGACGGCGTGCCAATCTTGGCGCCGTTCAGCTCGGCATCGACAAGATCCGCCGTGCCCAGCGGCTGGATGTCGTACGGCGGGCCGCTCTCGTCCAGCACCTGTACTTCCTTGGCCGGCTGACCGCCCGCGGCGACGATCGGCAGATTGCTCGTCTGCGGATCCGCGGCCGTGCCCGGGTAGTAGCAGGTCGTCCCGTTCGGCGCCGGCACCGGCACCGTCAGCTTGTGGCCGTCGGCGAACGTAAACTGCACCTGGCTCGCGGTCGTTTGGGTGCCCTCGCAGATGGGCAGCGCGATCGCCGTGTGCACGCGGTCCACCGTCGGCAGGTCGGCGTTGTAGGCAAAAATCGGGTCCTTGGTCATCTCTTCCGGCGACATGGTCGTGTACAAACGCGTCAGGTAACGGCCGTCCGCACCAAACTGCCCCTGCACCGTCGTCATTGGCTGGACCACGAGCGTCTGCAGGTCCGCGGCGAACGACTTCGCGTCAAACGGCTGCTTTTTCACCGCGGCGACGTAATCGCTGCACGGCGGCGTGTTGTACGGGTTTTGGATGCACTGGTAGAACTGCTGGTCGGGAACCGTCGCATACGCCGCGGGCTTGGGAATGTATTTCACGAACAAATTCCGGACGATCGTCGTGCCCGTGAAGCCCTGCGCCTGCATCGCCTGCATGAACGCCGTCGGGTCGGCAATCGTCGCCAGCGCCGCCGTGTTCCAGTTCGGGTTGGCAAACGTCACGCCGGCGGTCTTGAGCGCCGTGGTCGGCTGGGCGTATTCCGTCGTGAACGCGTGACCGGAGCCCTGGTCCACCGCCATTGACACCACCGTCTTGTAGTTCGCGCCGTAGTCCAGCCAGTCTACCACGGCGTCGTTGATGATGACATGCAAAAAATTCTTGGGAATCGCACGCTTAGCCGCCAGCACCCACGCGACGATCGGCATGTCCGGCTGCGACGCGATCTGCGTCAGGCGAATCGGCAGACACGGACCCGGCTCCGCCACTTTGACGACGATCGGCACAAGATCGCCCACGCCCTTGTCTTTTTGCAGCTTCAGCGCCAAAAACACGTTGCCCTGCGCCGCGTAGGCGTTCAGCAGCGGCAACGCCGACGCCGGCTGCTGGTAGCCGTTCGTGTTCAGCCAATCCGCGACGTCCTGCCCCGTCGTGCCTTGGATAACCACCGCGGCGTACGGGCCGACGTTTTCCTGGAGCAACACCGTGACGCCGCCGCCGGCAGTGCCCGGACCGCCGCCTCCGCCGGTGCCACCCGCGTCGTTGAAGGCGCAGTTGTTGTACAGGTTGCAGTTGGCCGGCGCGTTGGGATCGATCTGGTACTGGAAAATCGGCGACGTGGCCTGCTCCAGGATCGTGAAGATCGCGTCCGAGCCGACATTGAGCGATGTGCCGTCCGCGTTTTGCGCCGGCGCTTTCGCCAGCGGCAGGACCCACGAGAACTGCGCGTCGTCGCCGGTATAGCTGATCTGGATGTGCAGCGTCACCGCCGTGTCTTCCACGATGTAAAGGATGCGCTCGGCGCTCTGGTCGACCGGCTGCTGGAAGCAGAAAAAGCCGCCACAGGCCCACGCGGGCGCGGCGACAAGCAGCGAAAACAGGACGAGGCAGGTAGCAAAAAGACGACGAAACATGGTGTTCTCCAGCGCAGGGCAGCGCGCAATGTAGCATTTTCCGCGGCGTTGTGAAGGGCGAGGATCGCCCCCAAATCCACCAGCAAGAGCTTCCGCGGCCGCCGATTCCGGATGCAGTTCAAGGCGCTAGACAAAATTGCCCCGAAGGCGACCTCCGCGGTCGTCGAGGGGCAATTTTGGTGACGCAACGCCGAAATGCGCCGGAAGCGGCGGATCGCGGCGCCGGGGCTACGGGTGACCGTGGTCGTCGCAGTGGCCGTCATGCGGGTGGTGCAGCTTGCCGTCGACGAGGTAATCGACGTGATCGCCATGCGCCACGGCGTCGTGGCCGCACTCCGGGCCGTGATCGTGCGCCGGATGTTGCAGCGGCCCGCGCGCCCGGTGCTGGTGCCACGCGAACGCGCGCTCGCCCGCCACGCGCCCCACGCGCGCGAGGAGCACCAGCAGCGCCGCCACCAGCGTCTGCGCGGCGCCCACCGGCAGGGACGCCGAGAACGCCAGCCAGTAGCCGCCCAGTCCGGCCAGCGCGCCCAAAAACGCTGACAGGACAAGCGCCTGCGTCGGGTTTTGCGCCAAGTCGAGCGCCGCCAGCGCCGGCAGGACCATGAACGCGAAGACCGGCAGCGCGCCGAGCAGCCGCGTTGAGACCGAGACCGCCGCCGCGAGCGACAGCACGAGCACGAAATCGAGAAACCGGACCGGCAGGCGCTGGACTCGCGCGCCGTCGCGATCGAGGGACACGTGCAGCAGCCCACGGTGCAGCCAGAGCTGCACCACGCCGAGCGCGAACGCCAGCCACGCGATCACCTGGAAATCGTCGGGCAGGACCGCGACGCCGGAGCCAAAAAGCAGCGACTCAATATCCTGTAATTCCTGAACAATTTTCGTGCCGATCGCCAGCGTACCCGCCGCACCGACCAGGTAGATCGCGCCCAGCCAGCCGTCGCGGCGCCCGGAGCGATCCGGCAGACCGGCCAGCCCAGTCGCCAGCAGCGTGCCGCCCAGCGCGCCCAGGGTCGGCGTGGCCAGCCACGGCGGAGCCCCTTGAATTTGCGCCCAAAATGCCGTAGCGACGCCCAAGCTCGCAGCCTGCGACAGCGCGGCGGACAAGAAGACCATGCGGCGGATGAGCACGTAAACGCCCAGCGCGCCCAACATGGCGCCCGCCAGCGTACCGGCGAGCGCGGCATCGCGAAAAAGCTCCCAGGATGCCCAGAAGCTGGTCGTGTCAGTCATGGCGGCCTCCGCGGTCCAGCACCTGGCCGTAGCGCTCGATGAACGCCGGATGGCGCAGGACCGTCTCCCGGTCGCCGACGAGCGCCAGCCGCTCGTCCTTGTCCAGCAGCAAAAAGTGCGTCGCGTAGCGTGCCAGCAGCGCCAAGTGGTGGCTGATGACCACGATGCCCAAGTGCCGCTCGTCGCGCAGCCGCTCCAGCACCGCGAAAATTCCGGCCTCGGCGTGCATGTCCATCGCCGACGTGGGCTCGTCCAGCACCAGCAGCTTGGGCTCGCCCGCCAGCGCTTGCGCCAGCAGCGCGCGCTGCTTCTGGCCTTCCGACAGCCGCCGCCATTGCGTCCGCGCCAGCTCGGCCACGTCGGTGTCCCGCATCGCCGCCTCAATCGCCGGGTTGCGCCGCGCCGCCAGCGGGTCCAGGACGCGCCAGCCGCGCTCCACGCCCATGCGCACCAAGTCGATCACGCGCTGCGGTACCGCCGGGTCCACCTCACTGCGCTGCGGCACGTAGCCGATCGCGCCCTCGCCGCGCACAATCGTCCCGGAAAGCGGCGGCTGCAGGTCAAGAATCGTCCGCAAAAACGTGGACTTGCCAGCGCCGTTGGGACCGATCACCGCCCACAACTGGCCGGGCTCCACCTGCAGCGTCAAGCGCGGCAGGATCGCACGCCCCTGATAGCCGACCGCCAATTCATGAATCTGCATCAGCATTTCCAATTCCTCCTATGGCTGCAAGCCCGCGTACAGCGTCTGCGCCAACGCCTTGACGTGGTCCAGGTACGACTCCGTCGGAAAGCGCGCCCCGCCCGGCAGCACGACAAGCTTGGCATGCGCCAGCTGACCGACCGTCTTGCCGGTGTTTTGCGGGTAAAATTCCTCCTGGGCGATCGCCGGAACCGCTGCATTTTTCATGAGTTGTAGCACCTCCGCGACGTGCTGCGGGTTGGGCGCAATTCCCGGCCGCGGCTCCAGCGTTGCGACCTGATGCAGGCCCAGCCAATCGACCAGGTACAGCAGCGAATCGTGGTACGCGACGAGGCTCCGGCGCGCGGGCGGCAGCTGCGCGAAACGGCCCGCTTCGGCTGCGGCGAACGCGTCCAGCTTGTGGGCCAGCGCCGCGGCATTTTGCTGGTAAATCAGGGCATTTGCCGCGTCCACGCGCGCCAGCCCCTGCCCGACCGCGATCGCGATGCGCGCGCCCGCCCGCGGGTCGACCAGGAAGTGCGGATTGCCGCCCGGGTGAATGTCGCCCAGCGCCCGGTCAATCGCGCCCTTGGGCACGCCCAGCAGCCGCACCGCCGCCGACGCGTCGACGTAACCCGGCGTGCCTTTTTGGATTTTGCCATTGCGCGCCTGCTGCAGCAGCGGCGGCAGCCAGCCGACCTCCAGCTCCAGGCCGTTGACGATGAGCAAGTCGGCGCGGTTCAGTGTCACGATCAGGCTGGGCTTGGCGTCCGCGTAGTGCGGGTCCTGGCGCGGCGACACAAGCGCTTCCACCTGCACCAGCGGCCCGCCGATGTCCTTGGCAATCGCCGCGAGCGACGGCAGCGTGGCGACGACCTGCAAAGGCGCGGCAACGGCCGGCATGGCTGAAAATACGAGGAAAAACAGCAGCTTTTTCATGGCAAACTCCTAGTAGGCGTGGGCGCCGTGGGCGCCGATCACCGTTTCAATTGCAAACATCGCGGCGTACACCGGATCGGGCCGCCACGACGGCAGATCGACCGAGCCCTGCAGCCGCAACCTAAAGAAATGGCTTGGATAATACGTCGCTTGCAGCGTGTGCCGCTGGCGCTGGCCCACCCACGCCTTGTCCAGCGGGTCGTCCTGCACGCCCGAGCCCAGCTCCGCGCGCACGCCCGCCTCCCAGCGCGGATTGATCTCGCCCACGACCTGCGCGTAGCCGGCCCAGTCGTCCATCTGCCGGCCGCTCCAGTCGCGCCGCCGCCAGAGCGCCTCGGCCTGCAGGGAAATCGCGCTGCGATCCGTGTTTTCCACCGGCCGCCAGCGCAGGTACAGGTCGGTCGCGTAGATCTGCGTCGACCCGGAAAACGCCTGCGGCGACGAGCCCTGCTGCGTCGACAGGCCCCAGTACAGGCTCCAGTTGTCGTTCAGCGCGAAGAACTGCCGCACGTTGCCGGTCCAGATCAGGTCCTCCAGCGTGTGCACCGGCTTGGCGACCGCCGGATCGACATAGCTGCGCCCGGTGTCCGGGTCCGGATGGCTGACCGCCACGCGCGCCTCAAAAAACCACGGCAACGGCGCCAACCATGCGAATTCCGAACCCAATCCACGGCTGCCATCGCCGCCGAGCATCTTGGTCAGGGCGAACGGCGCGTCGACGAAGTGCCAGGCGTGCGGGTGCGTCGGATTCAACCGCCCGAATGGATTGAGGAATTTGCCAGCCTTGACCTGCATGTTGCCGGGCAGCGCGGTGGTCTGCGCGAACGCCTCCTCCAGCTCGACGCCGTCCGGGCCCCAGACGATGTTCGTGGCAAAATGGACATAGGGATCGACGTTACTTTCCATATGCAATTCAACCTGTTGCAGATTGAAGCCCGTGCGCGTCGGATCGTGGCCGCCGGCCTGGAGGTTGTTGGGATCGCTGAACCACGCCGCGGCGCCATCGAAAATCAGCGAAATGCTCGGCATCAGCGGCGACTCACCGCCGCCAGACGACGCCGGCGCGGCACTCTCAGACGCGTCCGCAGCCAGGGCCGCAGCAAGCGCAGCGGCGTCCGCAGCGTCCTGGGCGTGCGCGGCGAGCGGCAACAGCAGCAGCGGCAACGCGAGCAGCGCAGGCCAAAGCCTGGGCCGACCACGCAAGATCGGAGAAAGATTCATGAATGGGACTCCGCGCATTTCCGGGGAAATGCACCGGGACCGCCGCGACGGGCGGAAATTCCGCGGGCGCGAACGGTCACACCTGGGATTCGTCTGGCGACGAATGGCTCAGGCGCGGGCGGGAGGCGAAGTCTTGGGCGCCGTACGCCACGTGAGGCGCGGCGCGGCGAGGGCGATGGGGCCGAGCTGCGGCGAAGTCGGCAGCGGGGTCGCGGCGTGGGCCACGGGCAGCAGCGTCGGCTGGCGGGGCGAAACGCGGTCGCGCAGCGCCGTCGGCGCGCTGCAGTGGTCGTGGCCGTCTGCGGTGTCCTGACCGTGCCAATTCGCCTCGAGCGACGCCGCATCGTGCGGCGCGCCGCCGTGAACGTGCATCCAGTCGCCATGCTCCGGGCATTGCGCGTGCTGGATCAGGGCAAAGTGGGCAAAGCCCGCCAGGTGCGTCAGCGCCAGGAGTGCGACCACAAACGCCAGAACCGCCGGCGAAAACCGTCGCAAAATAGCTTGGTTGTGGCGATCGGTCGTCATGTCCGCGGTCAACCGGCGCGTGCGCGGTCGCTGCCCAGTGTCGCGGGTCCGGGGCTAATCCGCAAGCCGCCAGAGCGCGGTCTCGACAATCGCCTGCGCGTCGACCTCGAAATGCCGCCGCAACGCCTCGCGCGTGTCCGACAGGCCAAAACCGTCGGTGCCAAGCGACGTCAGCCGCCCAGCCAGCCAGGGCGCGATCTGGTCCGGAACCGCGCGCATCCAGTCCGAAACGGCGAGAATCGGTCCGCTCGTCGCGCCCAGCTGCTGGACGACGAACGGCACTTCCGCGCGCTGGCCCGCGTGCCGGTTGCGCGTGTCGACCGCCAGCGCGTCCCGCCGTAACTCCCCGTAACTCGTGGCGATCCAGACGTCGGCCGCCACGCCGTGCTTCTCCGCCAGCGTTTGCTGCGCCGCCAGCACGCCCGCGAGGATCGAGCCCGAACCCAGCAGCTGCAGCCGCTTTTGCCCCGGTTTCGCCACCGCCGCGCGGTACAGGTAGAGGCCGCGCTTGACGCCGTCGACGACGCCGTCCGGCATCGCCGGCATGACGTACGCCTCGTTTTGCAACGTCAGGTAATACAGGACATTTTCGCCGGCCAGCATGCGCCGCAGCCCGTCCTCGATGAGGATCGCCGCCTCGTAGGCGAACGTTGGCTCGTACGCCACAACCGCTGGATTTGTCGAGGCAATCAGCAGCGAGTGGCCGTCCTCGTGCTGCAGGCCTTCGCCGTTCAGCGTCGTGCGGCCCGCTGTGCAGCCCAGCAGGAAACCGCGCGCGTTCATGTCCGCCGCCTGCCAGATTTGATCGCCCACGCGCTGGAAGCCGAACATCGAATAGTACAAGTAAAACGGGATCATCGGCTCGCCGTGCGTCGAGTGACTGGTGCCCGCGGCAATGAAGCTGGCCATCGAGCCCGCCTCGTTGATGCCCTCTTGCAGAATCTGCCCGTCCTTGGCCTCGCGGTACGCCATCAGATACTGGGCGTCCACCGGCGTGTAGAGCTGGCCGACCGACGAGTAGATGCCAAACGGCTTGAACATCGCCTCCATGCCAAAAGTGCGCGCTTCGTCGCAGACAATCGGCACGATGCGCTTGCCCAAGTCCTTGTCTCGCATCAGGTTTTGCAGCACCGCGACCGACGCGACCGTCGTCGAGACCTCTGCCGTGCCGCTGCCTTCGCGATAGCGCGACCACAGCGCGGCGCCGGGCACCTGCACCTGGACCGACGCCTCCGCGCGCTGCGGAATCGGCCCGCCCAGCGCCACGCGCCGCGCGCGCACGTACGCGACTTCGGGGCTGTCGTCGCCCGGATGGTAAAATGGCGCGTCGTCCAACTCCGCGTCCTCAATCGGCAATTGCAGCGCCGTCCGGAACGCCTTGAGCTCGGCCAGCGCGAACTTCTTGTGCTGGTGCGTGGCGTTGCGCGCCTCGATGCCCTCGCCCAGGCTGTAGCCCTTGACGGTTTTTGCCAAAATAACCGTGGGCTTGCCCGTCGTCTGCGTCGCCGCGTGAAACGCCGCGTACACCTTGTGCGGGTCATGGCCGCCGCGGTGGAAGCGCTTGAACTCGCTGTCGTTCAGGTTCGCCGCCAGCTCGCGTAAGCCCGGGTATTTGCCAAAGAAATCCTCGCGCACCCACGCCGGATCGCTCGTCACATATTTTTGGTACTGGCCGTCGACGACCTCATTCATCCGGCGGCGCAAAATGCCGTCCGTGTCGCGCGCCAGCATCTCGTCCCAGCCGCTGCCCCAAATCACCTTGATGACGTTCCAGCCGGCGCCGTGGAAAGTTGTCTCCAATTCCTGAATGATTTTGCCATTTCCGCGCACCGGACCGTCGAGGCGCTGCAGGTTGCAGTTCACCACGAACGTCAGGTTGTCCAGGCCCTCGCGCGCCGCCAGCGACAGCGCGCCCAGCGTCTCCGGCTCGTCCGATTCGCCGTCGCCCAAAAAGCACCAGACGCGCGATTGCGACGTGTCCTTGATGCCGCGGGCGTGCAAGTAGCGGTTGAAGCGCGCCTGGTAGATCGCCGCCATCGGCCCGAGCCCCATGGAAACGGTTGAAAACTGCCAGAAATCCGGCATCAGGTGCGGATGCGGATAGGACGACAGTCCGTGCGCGCCAGACGCCAGCGGCAACACCTCGCGGCGGTAGTGCTCCAGCTGCTCCGCGGTCAGCCGCCCTTCCAGGAACGCCCGGGCGTACACGCCAGGCGCAGAATGTCCTTGAAAATACACCTGATCTCCGCCTTCCGGCCGGGTCGGCGACCGGAAGAACCAGTTGAAGCCGACCTCGTACAGCATCGCCGCCGACGCGTACGACGACAGGTGACCGCCGATGCCGGGAAACTGCTCATTGGCGCGATGGACCATGACGGCCGCGTTCCAGCGCACGATCCGGCGGATCCGCTGTTCCATCGCCAAATCGCCGGGATACGCCGGCTGCTTGGCGACGGCAATCGTGTTCACGTACGGCGACTGCACCAGGAACGGCAGCGCGATGCCCTCCACTTGCAGCGATTCGTGCAGTTGCCGCAGCAAAAAGTGCGCGCGCTCCGGGCCGGCGGCGTCGACGACCGCCTGCAGCGAGTCGACCCACTCGCGCGTCTCCAGCGGGTCGTCGTCGGAAACAAAAGGGAGGCGAGGGTCGGTCATGCGGAAAACTCCATCGTTGCAGGAAATTCGGGCTGCGCGCGGGGCCGGATGGAAGCGGCGAGGTGCGCGCAGCCGGAGCCCACCCTGTGGCGGGTGGGACTTTACCTTGTTCGCATCCCAGCGGATTTTGCCGCGGCCCGCTGCAAATTGTCACACAAGTTGCTGTCGGGCGGTCACTTCAACAGGTCGGACATCCCGTAACGACCCGGCTTTTGGCCCACGAGCCAACTGGCCGCCCGCAGCGCACCCTGGGCGAACACCTTGCGGTCGCGCGCATCGTGGCGGAGCGTCAGTCGTTCGCAGCCCCAGGCGAAATGCACCTCGTGCTCGCCGACAATGTCCGCCAACCGCACAGCATGAAAGCCAATTTCGCCAACCGGCCTCTCGCCCACTTGGCCCACACGACCGTCGCGCCGCACGTTGGACAGGTCCTGACCGCGCGCCGCCGCCACCGCATGGCCCAGCGACAGCGCGGTCCCCGACGGCGCGTCGCGCTTGCCGTGATGGTGCGTCTCGACGATCTCGACGTCGGCGTCCACGCCCAGGACCTTGGCCGCCCGCGCGCACAGATCCGCCAACAGCGCGACACCAATGGAAAAATTGCTCGCCAGAAACACCGGCGCCTGCGCCGCCGCACCCGCCAGCGCCTGCTCGTCAAACGCGGACAGCCCAGTCGTGCCCAGCACCCACGGCTTGCCGTGCCGGGCGATCCACTCCGCGACCTCCGACACCGCCGCGCGGTGCGAAAAATCCACGCATACATCCACACTTTGCGGATCCAGCTCCGCCAGCTGCACGCCGCCTGCCTCGCCCGCCGCCACGACGCGCGCCGCAAGCGTCAGCGCCGGCGACGCATGGGCCAACTCACAGAGGTGGCTGCCCATGCGGCCGTTGGCGCCGATCACGGCGACGCGAATTGCGCTCATGTCAGTCTCCTCGCTTGCCCATCAGGGTCAGCTCGTTTTTGTCGTTAAAAAAATGCCGGGTTAGCACTTGATACCCCGCCGCCAGCGCGACCGCCTGCGCCGCGGCCACGGCCGGCCAATCCGGATCGCCCTTGAACTTGATTTGCACGACAAAGCGTTCACACAGCCGCGGCGGCAGCCACGCCGCCAGAAGTTCGCCCACGCGCTCCGGAAAAGCAATAATATCGGAGACCAGCCACGCGACCGGCTGCGGCGGCCGCCAGGCGAACGCGTCCGTCGCCAGAAACGTCACGCGCGGGTTGGCCATCAGGTGCGGCGCCAGCGGCGCGCGATCCACGGCGGTCACCAGCGCGTCGTGTTGCAGCAGCACGCGCGTCCAGCCCCCCGGGCACGCGCCCAGGTCCACGCACGCGTCGCCCGCGCGCGGCGCCACGTCCAGGCACGCCAACGCTTCCACGAGCTTGCGGTACGACGACGCCGGCGCCACGTCGTCGTCCGGCACGTTCGCCAGGCCCGCGGGCAGCGTCGCCGGCCAGGTCGCGCCGTCCAGCAGCGGCTGCACCGGCGTCACGGCGAACCAGAGCTGGCCCTCGTCCAGCAGAATAAACTGCGCGAGAATGCCCAGTTGCCGTCCATCCGCGATCCGCCGCTTCAGCGCCCATCGCGCCGTCGCACGCAGCCGCTCCAGCACGGCATCGCGGATCAGGTCGGCGCGGCGGCGCATCGGTGGCTTGGGATTGCCTTTCAACTGGCCCGGCACCAGCGCGTGCACGTCCCACGCGCCCGGGTGCGCGTCCAGCTGGGCGCGCAGCGCGTCGGCGATCGGCTCCGCCAGCGCGCGGATCGACGGCGCAAAGACCTCGCGGGCGTTGGGCAGAATCTGCAGTGCATACGCGGGATTGCACGCCGTCACGGCCAAATTGGCCGGCAGCCCGACGCGCAGGAGCCCCGGCGCCAACTCCGCGGCGTGCGTAAACGGCAGCCGCAGGTGGTGCAACTCCGCCAGCAGGGTCGGCTCAAAAGTGTGGCGGCACGTGAGCAGCCAAGGTGTCGACGGCGAAGCGGGCGCGGTCATGACATCCTTAGACACGCCGACCGAAGTTCGAGTTCAACCGCTCTCGATCCGCGGTGTACCTCCGGAGGAGCACGCTCGCGGTCCCAGTCCGAGATGCGACAGGTCTGACCGCAAGAGTAGGGTGTTGGAGACGGGTCGCCATGGTTGAACCTTGAAATCAGGCCGGTTTTTTCAGACGCGGCAGCGTGTCGCCCAGGCGAACGAGCAGCGCCTTGACGTCCGGCACGCTGATCGCGCCGACCGACAGCCGGTACCAATCTTGCGCGTCGTGCGTGCCAAACGCGTCGAACGGCACGATCGCCATGCCGACCTCGTCCAGCAGCCACTTGCGCACGTCGTCGGACGTCTGCAGCACCTTGTCGCCATCGCGCCAGCCGCGCAGCGCAAACTCCGCGGACAGGTAAATCGCGCCCTGCGGCTGCAACGAGCGCACCGGAAAGCCGTTTTTGCCAAGCTCGGCGAGACCGTTGTGCAGCAGCGTCAGGCGCGTCTCAGCCGCGTCGCGAATGAACGCCAGGTATTCGTCCACCGCCTTGGAATCACGCAGCAAATGCGCCGTCGCGACCTGCTCGGGCTTGGGCGCCCACGCGCCGACGTGACCGATGACCTTGTTCATCGCCTCAATCACCCGCGCCGGGCCGATCGACCAGCCGACACGCAGGCCCGTCGCGGCAAAAGCCTTGGAAATTCCGTCGATATAGACGACGTAGTCGGCCATGCCCGGGTGCACGCGCAGCGGATCGACGTGCTGCGTGTCGCCAAAAGTCAGCATCCAGTAGATCTGGTCGTAGATCATCATCAGCGGCCGCTGGCCGACCGTCTTGCGGCGCTCGTTTTCCGCGACGATGGCATCGCACACGGACTTCAGCGTCGCCTCGTCAATGCACGTACCCGACGGATTTTGCGGGCTATTCAGCACGATCAGCGCAGCTTCCTGCAGGTGCGGCGCGATGGCTTCCAGCCGCGGGAAAAAGTTGTCCTCCGGGCCGACTTCAATCTCGATCGCCACGCCGCCGACCTGGTGGACGTAGTGGTTGTTGTTCCAGGAAGGCACTGAATACAAGACCTTTTCTCCCGGATTGACGATCGCCCGGTAGGCGCCATACAGCAGCGGCCGCGCGCCGCCCGCGATCAGGATGCGGTCGAGCGCGATGTCCAGCCCGCAGCGGTCCTTGTACATGGCCTGGACAGCGGTGCGCAGCTCCAAAATCCCGTTGGCCGGCGGGTAGTTGCTGTGCCCCGCGTGCAGCGCCGCGATCGTGCCGTCGACCAATTTCTTGGGCAGCGGGTACTCCTTGGGCTCAAAATCGCCGATGGTCAGGTTGGACACCTGCTTGCCCGACGCGACGAGCGCGCGCACCTGCCCGGCGATCGCCAGAATCGACGAACCCCGCAGGGTGCCTGCCATTTGCGAAACTCCGGAATCCAGCCAGTCACTCATCGAATCCTCGCGTTGCGTTCAGCGGCGCGTGCTCCAGCACGGCGGGTGCGGGATTCTACCTGCACAGCCACTTGCCGTCGAGACCGGAAGTTCGCACACTCCCTGCGTCCGCTGGTTCGGACACGGCCTTTTCACCGCAGGAGACTCCCGATGCGCACCAAAACCCGAATCCTCATGCTCGTCACAGCGCTGGTTCTCGCCAGCTTCACCACCGGCTGCTTTGGCAAATTCGCGCTGACCCGCAAGCTGTACAGCTGGAACGACGACCTCGGCAACAAGTTCGTGAAGACGATCGTGCTCTGGGCGTTCATGATCGTCCCGGTCTATGAAATCTTTGGGTTTGCCGATTTCATCATCCTGAACACCGTGGAGTTCTGGACGGGCTCGAATCCGGTCGCGGACGCCAAGGTCAAGCAGCTGCCGGACGGTTCGTTCGCGATGGAGCGCGACGGCGTGGCGATGCGGCTGGTCCCGACCGGCGAGAACCGCTTCGACCTGTTCCGCGATGGCCAGTTCCTCGGCACGGCGGCGATGACGGGCGACCGCGGGCTGGTCTTCACGCTGGCGAATGGCAACCAGGTCGTGCGGTTGTCGCCTGAGGACGTCAAGAGCACGGAAGTGGCGGCCGCGAAGCTGCAGATCACCCCGGTTGCGGCCCAGTAGAATTTCGCGCGGTTGCGACATTTCGCTTGACCGAAGCGCGCTTGCGGTGTGCGATTGCGGCCCGATGTTGGCGTTTTTGCTCACGAGGTCCGCATGACAGATCTGCTCACCCCCGCCGAGGCCCGCGAGCGCATTTGCGAGCTGTGTCGGCTGTTTTGGCAGCTCGGCTGGGCGTCGGGCACGGGCGGCGGCATCAGCTTGCGGGTCGGCGACACGATCTTCATGGCGCCTTCGGGCGTGGAGAAGGAGCGTTTGCAACCGAGCGACATCTTTGAGCTTGACCGGCGTGGTCGCATCAAGAAGGCGGCGCCGGGCAAGCGGCTGACAGCGTGCGCTCCGCTGTTCCAGGCGGCGTATGATCACCGGGATGCCGGCGCGGTGCTGCATTCGCACAGCCTGGACGTCGTGCTGGCGTCCATGATCGTGCCGGCGGGCGAGCCGCTGCGGCTGACGCGACTGGAGATGATGAAAGGGCTGGAAGGTGTTGGCTATTTTGACGTCCATGAGATTCCGGTGATCGACAATACCGCGCTGGAGCATGAGCTGAAGGACCGCGTCGAGCGCGCGGTGCTTGAATTTCCCAGGGCGAACGCGGTGATCGTGCGCAACCACGGGATGTATGTCTGGGGCCGCGACAGCGCGCATGCCAAAACCCAGGCGGAGTGCCTGGATTACTTGTGCCGGGCCGTCGTGCGGATGCATGCGGCCGGCATTGACCACGTGAAGAACGACCGGAGTGAGCCCGGCGCCGATGCAACCGACGCAGCCTGCGCCGCATGAACGGAGACGAGCGATGCGTGCCTATTTTCTCGACAAACCCACGCAAGCGATCGGCACCGACAAGCTGAGCGCCGAGGGCATTCATTACCAGCAGCTGCCCACGGATGAATTGACGTACCGCGCACCGCTTTCCGCGCTGTGCGAGGCACGCGGGTACGTGTCCCAAGACCAGGTGCACCTGCACTCCGGGATGCCGAACCTGGAGCCATTGCTGGAGAAGTTCTTCACGGAGCATTTGCACACGGATGAAGAAATCCGCTTCGTGTTGAAAGGCGAAGGCATCTTCGACTTGCGCGATGCGGACGATCGCTGGATGCGTGTGCACGTGGTCCCGGGCGATCTGCTCATCGTGCCGGCGCAGAAGTACCACCGGTTTGCGCTTTCGGACACGATGACGATTACTTGCAAGCGGCTGTTCCAGAATCAGGACGGCTGGGCAGCCATCAACCGCCAAGCGAAGTGACCGCAGATGAGTGAGCATTCCCCCGTTCAGCACGACATTTTTCGCCCGGTTCCGCGCACAGGCGTGATCTACGTGATGGCGGAAGCTGCGGAGCGCGGCTTTGCGTATGGCAAGGCGGGCTGGGCCAATCTGGGCCAGGGCGCACCGGAGACCGGCGAGCTGCCGGGCTGTACGCCGCGGGTGCATCACATTGACGTCGACCCGGCGAGCCATGAGTACGGGCCGGTGGGCGGTTTGCTCGAGCTGCGAGAAGCCGTGGCCGCGCTCTACAACGCGCGGTACCGCAAGGGATTGCCCAGCCAGTACACAGCGGAAAATGTCGCCATCTCCGCAGGCGGTCGGACCGCGCTGACACGCGTATTGGCGACGCTGGGCAACGGTCACCTGGGGCACTTGCTGCCGGATTACACGGCGTATGAAGAATTGCTCGGCATCTTTCGCGCTTTTGTGCCGATCCCGATTGTCCTGGACCCGGCGGAAGGCTTTGCGCTCACGCCCGCGCGCCTGCGCGCCGAGATTGTCGGCAAAGGGCTGGGCGCTGTGCTCCTGAGCAACCCGTGCAATCCCACGGGACAGGTCGTGCGCGGCCGGGACATGCGCGCGTGGGTCGAGACGTCGCGCAAGTTGGGCTGTGCGCTGATTCTGGACGAGTTCTACAGCCACTATCTCTACGATGCGGCCGCGGCGAGCGAAGGGGCGTCGACGAGTGCGGCGCGTTTTGTCGAGGATGTGAACGAAGACCCGGTCATCCTGGTCGATGGCCTGACCAAGAACTGGCGGTATCCCGGCTTTCGGCTGGCCTGGACCGTCGGTCCGCGCGATGTGATTGAGCGGTTGACGTCCGCCGGCAGCTTCCTGGACGGTGGCCCGCCGCATCCGATGCAACGGGCGGCGCTGCCGCTGTTGGCGCGCGAGCATGCCGACCGCGAGGCGCTGGCGATCCAAAAAGCCTTCGCCGAGAAGCGGTGGATGATGCTCGAACGCATCCGCGAGCTGGGGCTGGGCTTGGATCACGTGCCGCTCGGCGCGTTTTATTGCTTTGTCAGCCTGGAAAACCTGCCGCCGGCGCTGCAGGACGGCCACGCGTTCTTTCGCGCCGCGCTCGATAAGCAAGTGATTGTGGTGCCGGGCGAATTCTTTGACGTCAATCCCGGCAAGCGCCGGAGCCACATCCCTTCGCGGCTGAAATCGTACGTGCGGCTGTCGTTCGGCCCCGAGGCGCAGGTCGTGCGCGAGGGCATGGACCGGCTGGCGGCGATGATCCGCGAGCATGGGTAGGCGATGAAGGTCGCGCAGGGGCTGAGGCGCGGGCGCAAGCGGCTGGGTCAGCGCGCGGATCGCGTGGGGCTGTCCTGGCATCGGGTGAGCGAGCCGCAGGAGCCGATTTCGGAACGCTCACGTCTGCACCGGCGCTGGCGGGGAGACGCGGCGGCGCGATCCGGACGGCTCGGGGCGCGCGTTGCGCCCTTCCGGGCGCTCTTTGCGACCCTGCGGCTCGGGCGTGCGCCGTTGCGGGCGCGGGCATGGGCGTTCGCATCGTGGGCATGCCGCGGCCGAAGACAAGCCCCCGCGCTGCAGTTGGCCGGTCTGCTTCTTGGGTTGGTCGCTGCGGTTTCCGCGTGCCACCGCCAGCCACCGCGCGTGCTGCCGGCTGACGAATTGCCGCGGCCTTCCGAGGTCCTGCACGCCCGCATCGCGCCGGGCGAGCGGCTGACCGACGATGCGGTGGCCGAGGCGCTGCTTTCCGGCGCCTATTGTTACCCGCTGCCCGGTGCGGCGCGCCACAGCTTGTGGTGGCACGCCGAGCTGGCGCGGCTGGAGCTGACGGAACAGGCCGAGGACGGCCATTGGCGCCGCGTCGCCGTGAACCTGCCGACCGGTGCGAGCGCGATCGTGGCCGAACCCGTCGACAGCGGGACCGGTTTGCCGCTGGACGCCACGCTGGACGACGAACCCGCGCTGCCGCAGCCGCCCGAGCACCTCCGCGTCATCCATGTGCCGCAGGGCCAGACCTGGTTGGTGCGCTCGGACGGCAAGAGCGAGACGCTGCTGGAGCCGACGCGCGCCGGTCCGGTCGAGGTGGTGACAGTTACGCCGGTCTGGCTGCAAGCGGCGGCGACTGTGCCAGGCGGTGTGGTCGCGGCGCTGCTGCGCCAGGACACGGACGGCGACGGTCAGCCGAGCGCCGAGGACGAAGCGGACCTGTGCCTCATCGCCCGGGCGCTCACGCCGGTGCAGGTCGCCGAACGGCACGTCCCGCTCGCGCGTTTGGCGGTCGCGGAGCAGGTCCGCGCGCTGGCCAACGCGGCCCTGGCGGCGGCGGTGACCGATCGCTGGCTCAAGCACGACCACCGGCTGCAGCTGCGGTTCGCAGGCGCGTGCGCGCTGGACGCCCCGGCGGTCACCGATCGCCTGGTGGAGCTGCACGACGCCGTGACGCGCGTCGTGGGCGAGATGGACCTGTCCCTGGAGGTCCGGTGTACGCCCGGCGATCCCACAGCGGCGGCACAGTGACCGATTTGGAGCGACCCGATGGACATCCTCTTTCTCTCGCCTGGCTTCCCGTCTGAAATCCCTGAGTTTGTCCGCGGCCTGAGCGTCGTCGGCGCGCGCGTGTGGGGCGTGGGCGTGGAGCCGGTGGGCGCCCTGCCCGACACCGCGCGCAAGCACCTGCACGCCTACTTGCAAGTACCCAGCCTGCTGGACGAAATGGAGACGCTTGTGCGCGTGCGGCGCTGGCTGGGCGGCCGGCAGCTGGACCGCGTCGAGGCCCTGACGGAGTACCAGGTCGTGTTGGCGGCGCGCTTGCGCGAAGCGCTGGGCATCCCCGGCATGAGCGTGGCGCAGGCCGAGGTCTTTCGCGACAAGGAGAAGATGAAGCTGGCGCTGGACGCCGCGGGCGTGCGCACGCCGCGCCATGCACGCGCGTCCACCGTCGCCCAGGTGCGGGAAGCGGCCGAGCGCATCGGCTTCCCGCTCATCATCAAGCCCATTGACGGCGCGGGCTCGGCCCATACGTTCCGCTGCAATGACGCCCAGGAGCTGGACGCGGCGATTGACGGCACCCGCCACGTCCCGCAGGTCAGCGTGGAGGAGTTCATCGACGGGGAGGAGTTCACTTTTGACACCCTGACGGCCGGCGGCGTCATCCAGTACCACAACATCGCCTGGTACCGGCCGCGGCCGCTGGTGGCGCGCACCCAGGAGTGGATTTCGCCGCAGGTCATCGCGCTGCGCGACGTCGATCAGCCGCATCTGGCGGGCGGCGTGGCGATGGGCCGCCGGGTCATCGAGGTCCTGGGCTTCCAGGACGGCTTCACGCACATGGAATGGTACAAAAAGCCCGACGGCGAGGTCGTGTTTGGCGAGATTGGCGGCCGTCCACCGGGCGCTCGCCAAGTGGACCAGATGAATTATGCCTGTGACTTCGACAGTTTCGTCGGCTGGGCGGAGGTTATCTGCCAAGGCACGCTATCGCAGCGCTGGGAGCGCAAGTACAACGTCGCGACCGTGTTCAAGCGCGCGCATGGCCAGGGAAAGATCGTCGCGATCGCGGGCCTGCAAGGCCTGCGGCAGGAGTTTGGCCAGCACATCGTCTGGGAAAACCTGCTGCGGGTCGGGGATCAGCGGCGCAATTGGCTGCAGACGCTGCTGAGCGATGGGTTTTTGGTGGTCCGGCATCCGGATTTGGCGACTACCGTCGGGATGGCGGACAGGATCGGGCGCGATTTGCGGCTTTATGCGAGATAGGGCGCGCTGCGCGCGGGGCGGCGCCGCAGGCGCGCCGCTTGCGAGGGGAAACGGCGTTTCCCCTCGCGCTCCCCTTCCTGGGTAATCGGCGGGGGCCCCCGAGCTTTTGCCGACGCTCTGCGCCGGCAAATCGGAGCCCCGCCTCCTCCTTACGCAGGGATGGGCTTTTGCGCTTGGGAGCCGGCTTGGGAGCGGGCAGTTTGGGCTCACCTTTGCGCAGTGGCGGCATCGCGCGCGGAGGAGGCGGTCTGGGAGCGGGCACTTTGTGGCGCTGCGCGCTCTGGGGCGGAGCTGGGTGCCTTTTAAGGCAGCTTTCCGGTCTTTGTGTATACCCTTGGCGCGCCGGTGGTCGTCGCCAGGGCGAAACTGCCGGCGGCTGCGGGCACCAGGGTCAGGACTGCGACCTTGCCTTGGTCCGTTGCGGTCTGGGACCAGACCGTTGCCAGCTGCAGGACCGGGCCTGCGGCGATCGAGAGGCGGCCGCGCTCGGCCAGTGTCGATGTCGTACCCTTGGGATAGCGATAGAGCTGATAGACGGGCGTGACTTGCGCCATGTCGGGGTCGAAGCTGTCGAATTCGGCGATCTCAAAGACCCGCAGCGTCGTCCCGTCGTCGTTGACCCACAGGCCGTAGAGCTGATCGACGGTGGTGGGCAGCCAGTCGCCGGCGGGCCAGACGTCTGCGGCGGCACTGGCATCCGCGCCCGCCGCCGTCCCGTCGTCCGGCGGGCTGCTGTCAACGACAGGGACGTCGGGAGCGTCGGTCGCGCCGTGCCCCGGGTCGCATGCCGCCAGCCCCAGCGCCGATGCAGCGCACCACAGGCCCAGAGCGGCGCTCCATAGCCGCCTTGCCTTCATGCTCCGACCACCGGTCGCGCCGATGGCATTCTGGGCGGCGCCGTATCCCACAGCAGCTGCACCTCCGCGTCCGTCAGGCCATACGCCTGCTCCACAAGCCGGGCGATCTCCGCCTCCAGCTTGACCCGCTCGTGCTGACGGGCGCGCGCGGGCTGGCCGTATTCCTGCCACACGTCCACGGCGAGCTTGTTGACCGCAGGTGTCCACGCGCCCAGCTTCTTGGCGCGACGCTTCTTGACCTCCTCGATGAAGCTCTGCTCGGTCAGGCTGGGCAGATCCTGCAAAGCGTTGCCGGGCTTGTCGATGCCGTGCTGGGACTGGAGCCACGGGAGGACAAGGGCGTGCGCGGCCTGGTCGGTCTGGGTGAGGGCGATGAGGCGATCGACCTTGGTCTCGACGGCTTCGCGGAGGGCGGGCGTGGGTTGGGCGATGGGGAGTTCGGACATCAAGAAACTGGCCGGCGTCAGGGCTTCGTCCTTCATGTGAGGAAGATAGCGCCAGTTATGCCACCATATTAGTGGCGAGTTCAGCACTCCGAGCAGGTACTTATCTTCCGATGGCAAGAAGAAAATCTTGTTGTTGCAGAAGATGCCGCCAACGTCGAGCGCGTACGTTGGGTAGAACTGAATCTCTTGATAGATGATCTTCGGCGCGTCGAACCGATCGTAATACGCGCACGAACGCAACTCCCACCAGTACTTCCCTTGGTCTGAACGAGCCCGAAGTGCGGCCTCATTCTTCTTCATCCGGGCGTGAATTGTCGGGAAGGTGCTCGCGAACATTGCTTCAGGGTTTGCCGCGCCCTTCCACGGCCAATCGAAGTTCTCGGATGAGCGGAGCAACAGGATGTGCCGCTGATCCCAGGCCGGCAGCCAGCGTTCAACGTCCTGTCCACGCAGATATGGCTTGATCAGACTGGCGCAGTTAGGGTCACCTTCGATCAACTGCCGCTTTTCGTCCTCGCCGACCAAGAAGCCATCGTTGAACCCCGTCACGATCCCGTAGAAGATCTTCTGTTCAATGAACTCGCGCAGCACCGACCGCTCGGTACGAATCTTCGCCATCAAGGCGTCGACATCCGGCGGCTCCAGCGTCCAGCCTTCCGGCCTGAACCGGTCCCGACCAACGGCAAACTGCTTCTCTGCGACAAGCGTGGTCAAGTCCGCGTCCTTGAGGATGGTCCGCGGAATCACGCACACGTTCACGCCCGGCGTACTGTCGCCCGGCTTCTCGTTGCGCAGCACCGCGACGCAGGGAAACGTGTCCGCATCCTCGAAGATCGGCGCGTGACCGAAGTCCACAAGCTGCAAAGTCGTCGCTTCCGCGCTCAGATGCGTGCGCAAACCCTCGCCATACGCAGCCCGCAGCCACTTGTTGTTGGTGATGAAGCCAACGACACCGTCCGGCTTGCACACCGACAATGCCTGCGCGAAGAAGTACACAAACAAATCGGCAAGACCATCGGCGACTTCGGGGAAGCGCTGCTTCCAATATGCCTTGTGTGCGGGGTCCAGCAGCAAATGCCGCACATACGGCGGATTGCCCAGCACCACGTCAAACTTCTCGCCCCACCTTTTGCCAATCGCCCGCCGCGCCTCCGAGTCCGCGATGTTCCTGTCCGGCCCTTCCATGCAGTCCTGCACCAGCCGCCCCGCGCTCCAGTCAAAAGCGTCGTCCGCCACCGCCGGATCGTCCACCACGCTGTTGCCGCGGCGGATGCTCCAGTCCAGATCGACGAGCGGCCGGCCGTTCTCCGCGGTCTTGAGCCACAGACTGAGCTTGGCGATCTCCACCGACGCCTCGTTCAGGTCCACGCCGAACAGGTTGTGCTGCAACAGCGCGGTGGTCTGGTCCACTTGGTCTGCGCCCGCGCCCAGGTACACAAGCTGTTCGTTCAAGCGGTGGTACTCAATCGCCAAATGGTCCAGCGCGGCGACCAGAAAGGCGCCTGATCCGCACGCCGGGTCGACGATGCGCAGGTTCAGGAGCACGGTTTTCCACGCGCGCCAGAAGGCCAGCTCGGCGGCAGTACGCGTCGCGTCGTCCGCGCCTTCGGGCGCCGCTGGGAACTGCAGCAGGAGCGCGGCGCGCTTCTCGTCGATGAGCCGCCCGAGCGAAGCGCCGACGATGAAGCGGGTGATGATGCGCGGCGTGTAGAAGACGCCCTTCTTCTTGCGCTCGCCTTTCTCGTCCGCCTGCGCGGTCTTCGGATCCTGGGCCAGCTTTTCCAGGTCCGAGATCGACTGCTCGAAGAGATGGCCGAGCACTTCGACGCTCACCGCCTCGCCCCAGTCCCAGCCGATCAGCGCCGCGAGCTTGCCGACCTGGGCATCGGTCAGATCGAGGTCGAAGGCATCCTCGTCGAGGCGAAACAGGCCGCCATTGTAGCCGGTGACGCCCTTGGACCAGCTACCCTTGTCGATCCAGCGGAACAAAGTGCGCAGGTTGTGCCACAACGGCGCCGGATTGTAGAAGGCGACGTCATCGAACACGCGCTGGACCAGCCCGGGCTTGATGAGGTCGCGCTTGTCGGCAAAGCAGCAGAACAGGAAGCGGTCGAGCAGCGTCTGGACCGCGCGCACCACTTCCGCGCGCGTGCGCTGCGGCGCGTGTGCGAGCACGAGTTCTTCCACAAGACCCGTGCGCAGCGCGTGGTAATCGCGGTAGAGGTCGTCAGTGACCTCACGTTCAACCGTGACCGACGCGTCGACCATCTGATCGCTGCGCGCCGGCTCGCCCCAGGTCTTGGCCATCAGCTGGGAGCGATCCAGGAGCTGGCAAAAGCGCCGGAACTCCAGCGGGTCGGCCAGGCTCTTTTTCTGATCCTTGGGATGCTTCAACCAAAAGGTCTGCCAGACCTCCTTGCCGTGCGGCACATGGAACACGCGGGTCTCGACAAAGTTCGACACGATGACCCAGCGACAGCCAGGCGAGCGGTTGGCGTAGTCCCAGGCCTGATCGATCGGCGACTTGTCATGCGCGCCGGCCGTGTCGAGCGGCACATGCGCGCCTTTGAGCTCGATCATCGCCAGTGTCTTTTTTCTATCGTCCTTGGTGAACCAGCCCAGCGCGCCATCGACCGCCTTGCGCCCCGACTTGGAGACGTTCAGCTGGGAAAGCAACTCGAAAGTGCCGTCGCCCTCGATGGCGTTGCGGTAACCGAGCACCTTGCCGAAAATATCGGTCAGAAAGGTCGTGTCGAGGCTCGTCTCCTGCAGCTGGAGATCGCCGCGTTCAAGCGCCGCCACCCACTGGAGCACGACCCTGTGGCGCGCCGCGTCGTCGGCGCCCACGAGCTGGAACTCCGCACGCGGAAAGACCTTGCTGTGCAACAATGGCACCGGCTCCGGCCGCGGCTTGAGCGCGATGACCGGGTCAGCCACGCCCTCGAAACCCGGGAGCGCGAAGTTGTAGGTCTTGCTCTGCTTGATCGCCATGGCGTGCGTGCGCTCCGAGGATTCAGTTGCCGGCGTGAGGCTGCCACGTTGTCGCCAGCCTCACAAGAGAACGTCCGGGTGGGCGGAGAATGCTTGAAGACGATGGCTTGCCTGGGGCCGACCGGGCGTCGTCCTCACCGGACGAGGCGTTGTCTTCTGCGGACGAGACTCCGTCTTCTGCAGACGAGGCCCTGTCTTCTGCGGACGAGGCCCTGTCTTCTGCGGACGGCCCCATGTCCGTTGCGAGCCAAGGCATGTCTTGTGTGGACGAGACGCCGTCCGGCCCGATTGGTGCCATGTCCGGGCCGGACGGGGTGCCGTCTCGACAAAACCCAGCTCAGAGACCTATGCCCCTGCGGCGGGCTTCTTGTGAACGGGCTTCTTGCGCTCGCTGGAGCGCGTCCCGCCGACCTTCTCGTACTCGTCAGAGTCCTCCCCATATTCCGCCTTCACGCCCAGGCGGATCCGCTTGATGTTTTCCTTGAGCTTGAGGATGTTGGCGTTCTTGCCATTGACCTTGCCGCGCATGCTGCGACGCGTGGCGTCAATGTCATCCAGCTGCCCTTGCGTGGTATCCGCCGTCTTGGTCACGTCCGCGGGCACGACGCCGGTAGGCAACTTCAATTTCAAGTCCGTCGACAACTTGGCGAGGCGCCGTGCCTCGGTGACGACGTCCATATCGCTTGTATTGGCCATGTCTGCTCTCCTTGTACGTTGTGAGGAAAAAGCACCGCGCAAATGGTAAGAAAGTGCCCAAAAAGGTCAAGAGTTCTGCCAGGACTTTTTTCCGGCGGCCATGCAGCTCGGCGGATGGACGCATCGCCTGTTCCGGACGCGCCGGCGCACGGAAGTGCGCAAGTCCCGCACCAGAGCCAGACGCGGCGCAGCGCCGGTTTGCCCGCGCGCCGATGCCGTGTGCGCAAGCGTTCCGAAATCAACAGCGCGTGCTGCACCCGATGCCCTTGGAGCCTCGTGCCGGCATGCGCCGTCCGTTGAAATCACCGCCGCCATCGACGACAATCGCCGCCAGGAGGCTCCCCCATGCACGCCATCGAACTCCAACACTTCGGCCCCGGGGGCCTCAAGCTTGTCGACCGACCCACGCCTGAGCCCGGCGTGGGCGAAGTCCGCGTACGCATGCGCGCCTGCGCGCTCAACTTTCGCGACTGGATGACGGTCTCGGGCAGCTACAACCCGCGCCAACCACTACCGCTCGTGCCGCTGTCCGATGGCGTCGGCATCATCGACGCGGTGGGCCCGGGCGTGAGCCAGCGCAAGGTGGGCGAGCGCGTCATCGGCCTGTTCAACCAGCGCTGGCAGGACGGCGAGGCGACCCCGGAGCTGCTGCGCGCGACCCTGGGCGGGCCGTTGGACGGGATGCTGCGCGAATACGCCGTGCTGCCAGAAGCGGGCGTCGTTCCGGTGCCCGATCACCTGACCGATGCGCAAGCCGCGACGTTGCCCTGCGCCGCCTTGACCGCATGGACCGCGCTGGTGACGCAAGGCCATCTGAAAGCCGGCGACACCGTGCTCATCCAAGGCACCGGCGGCGTCTCCACCTTCGCGCTGCAGTTTTCCGTGCTGATGGGCGCCCGCCCCGTCGTGATCTCCTCCAGCGACGCCAAACTGGAGCGCGCCAAGAGCCTGGGCGCCTGGCAAACGCTGAACTACCGCACCGAACCCGCCTGGGGCAAGCGCATCCTGGCGCTCACCGGCGGCGTCGACCACGTGATCGAGGTCGGCGGCGGCCAAACGTTCGGCCAATCGCTGCTCGTCACCCGCCCGCACGGCCACATTGCCGTCATCGGGGTGCTGTCCGGGGCACAACCGGACGCGACGCTGCTGCCGATCCTGATGAAGAACCTCCGCGTGCTCGGTGTGATGGTCGGCCACGCCGCCGGCATGCGCGCGATGCTGCGCGCCATCGAAGCCGCGCGCTTGGCGCCCATCGCCGAGCGCGTGCTGCCGTGGACCAAAGCCGAAAGCGCGCTGCACGAGCTGGCAAGCGGCGGACATTTCGGCAAGATCTGCCTGGAATTCCCCTAAGCGCCGCCCCGAGCGAGCGCAAAGCGCAAGCCAGCCTTCCCCCACCGGCCAGCAGCGCCCCTCCGGCACCAACCCGCGAGCGCGAAGCGCAAGCCCGGTCTCCAAGCCCCCGGCCCCAGCGAGCGCAGCGCGCAAGCCAGCCTTCCCCCACCGGCCAGCAGCGCCCCTCCGGCACCAACCCGCGAGCGCGAAGCGCAAGCCAGGTCTCCAAGCACCGCCCCGAGCGAGCGCAGCGCGCAAGCCAGCCTTCCCCCACCGGCCAGCAGCGCCCCAACCGGCCGCCCCCACTTCCTCCTCAAGCGAGCACGGGGCCGCATGCGGCCCTGCGCAGCCACCAGCAGTCGAGCCCGACCAATCCGGCCACGTGCAAGGCCGAGGACCGCGCGAAGCGCGCCCGCAGGCCCACCCGAGTACGTCCTGACCCGCCAAAATCAGCTGCCCGGAGCCAAGGAAGAGAGGGGTCCGGGGAGAGAAACCAGCGGCGAGCTGGTTTCTCTCCCCGGTTGGCCTGGCGCTACCGCCACAACTTCCCAGTCAACATGATGCCATACATCTTGTAATCGCCCCGGAGCGACCAGAGCGGGTACTGGAACGTCGCCGGACGGTTCTTTTCCACGATAAAATGGCCGATCCACGCAAAACCATAGCCCGCGACCGGCGTCAGAGCGAGCAGCGCCGGCTTGTCCGCGACGACGGCCGCGACGATCAGCGCATTGACCAGCGTCGTGCCGACAAAATGCAGGCGCCGATTGGTCGGGTTGCTGTGCTCTTGCAAATAGAACGGGAAAAATGCGCGAAAGCTCGGGTAGCGCTCTTGGGCCATGGCAACCTCCGGATGGAAGCTGTCTATGGCACGCAACCTGCGTTGGGGTCAAGCAATTTTCGGATGCGGTTGTTCTTGGTATCGGCGACGTACCAGACGCCCGGGCTGGCCCACAGGATGCCGCTGGGCGTGTTGAAGGTCGAACCGTTGAACGCGCCGTTGACAAACGGGCTCTTGACGCTGCCGGTGAGCGTGCTCGTGGCGGTGGCGCTGACCGTGCGGACGCGATGGTTGTTGCTGTCGGCGATCCAGAGCGTCGTTCCGTCGCCCGTGAGCCCGGTTGGCGCGTTGAAGCTGGCGGCCGTGAGGTTGGCGCCGTCGATCGCGCCCGCGGCGCCGCTGCCGGCGAGGGTCGTGACGCTGCTGGCGCTGAGATCGACAAGCCGAATCAGGTCGCTGCCCATGTCCGTGAAGTACAGTTTGGTGCCATCGCTGCTGAGCCACAGGCCGGTCGGCAGGTTGAGCGTCGCGCTGGCGAGGGCGCCGTCCGTTGCGCCCGCGGTGCCGTTGCCCACGAGCGTGCTGACGATGCTGCCGGCGATGTCGATGACCCGGATGCGGTTGTTGGCCTGGTCGGCGACAAAAAGCGTGTTGCTCGCGGCTTTCCAGGCGAGCCCAATCGGCGTGCTGAAGAGCGCGTTGGCCGCGGCACCGTCCTGGAAGCCGCCCGTGTTGGCCTGCGCGGGAAAGGCCGGGTCGACCGCGAGCCCGGCGACGAGGGATGTCGTCTGATCGCTGGCCACTGCGCGGATATTTTGGATGGCGGAGTCGCTGACGAACAGGCCCGTGCCCGCGACGACGACCGCTTGCGGGCTGCGGAACCGCGCCAAGGCGCCGACGCCCTCCTGGTAGCCCGCGATGCCCTCGCCGGCGAACGTGGTGACCGCGCCGGTGCTGTCGATCTTGCGGACCTTGAAGTTGCCCGTATCCGCCACGTAGACGTTGCCGCTGGCATCGAGCGCGATGCTGCGCGGTCCGCTGAAGGTGGCGACCTGGCTGTTGCTGTTGTCCGCGCCGCCGGCGGTGCCCTGGCCGGCGTACGTCGTGACCGAGGTCGCGGGCAAGCCGCCGACGCAGACGCCCGCCTTGCACGCGTCGGGTGACGTGCATTTGTTGGAATCGTCGCAACTTGTGCCGTCGGTTACGGGCGTAAACGTGCAGCTGCCGGTCGTCTTGTCGCAGCCGTCGGTCGTGCAGGACAGGCCGTCGTTGCAGACCTTGGCCGCGGCCGCCGTGCAGACGCCCGCGAGGCAGCTATCGGGCGTGCACAAGTTGGCGTCGAGGTCGCAGCTGGCGGTGCTGTTGGGCGCGTGCTTGCAGCCGGTCGCGGGATCGCAGCTGTCGTCGGTGCAGGGGTTGCCATCGTCGCAATTGGTCGCGGTCAGGCCGGCGCATACGCCCGCGGTGCAGGTGTCGCCGCTTGTGCAGGGCTGGCCATCGTCGCAGGTGCCGACATGATTTGTGTGCGTGCACGTGCCGTTGGCCGCGCAGCTGTCGTCGGTGCACGTCTTGCCGTCGTCGCAGTTGATGGCGGTGCCGAGGCACGCGCCGGTCGCGCAGCTGTCGCCGTGCGTGCACGGGTTGGCGTCGTCGCAGGCGCCGGTGTTGGCCACGTGGCCGCAGCCGCTGACGGCGCTGCAGCTGTCGGAGGTGCACGGATTGCCGTCGGAGCAGTTGGCCGCGATGCCCGCACAGCCGCCGCTGACGCACGCGTCGTTGGTGGTACAGGCGTTGCCGTCGTTGCACGTCGTGCCGTCGCTTTTCAAGGTGTACGCGCAGCCGCCGGCCACCGGGCTGCAGCTGGCGACAAGGCAGGGCCCGGGGCTGACGCAGATCTTCAGCGTGCCAAAGCAGCCGCCGCCCGCGCACGCGTCGCCGTCGGTGCACGGGTTGCCGTCGTCGCAGGGGCCGCTCGCGTCGGTGTGCACGCAGCCGGTCGCGGGGTCGCAGCTGTCAGCCGAGCATGGGTTGCCGTCGTCGCAGTTGGCGGCCTTGCCGGTGCAGGTGCCTTCCGAGCAAGCGTCCGCGAGGGTGCAAGCGTCGTTGTCGTTGCAAATGCCGCCGGTGGCCGGCGTGTAGACGCAGCCGCCGGCCGTGCAGGCGTCCGCGGTGCAGCCGTTGCCGTCGTTGCAGACCGTGGCCGCGCCGGGCAGGCAGACGCCGCCGCTGCAGGCGTCGCCCACGGTGCAGCCGTCGCCGTCGCTGCAGGCGGCGGTGTTCGCCGTGTGGCCGCAGCCGATGCTCGGGTCGCACGCCGCGTCGTCGGTGCAGGCATTGCCGTCGTCGCAGCTCTTGGGCTTGCCGGTGCACGTGCCGCCCGCGCAGGCGTCGCCGACCGTGCAGATGTTGCCGTCGCTGCACGCCGCGGTGTTGAAGGGGTGGCTGCAGCCGGCCGCGCCGCCGCAGCTGTCGTCGGTGCACATGTTGCCGTCGACGCAGGTGCCTTCATCCGTGGCGCCGTTGCAGTCGTTGTCGACGCCGTCGCAGGTCTCCGCCGCTGGCGTCCGCGCGCTGCAAGCGCTCAGGCCGCTGGCGCCACACGCGCGGGTGCCGGCGCAGGTGTGCGCGCCATCGGTGACGCCGCACACCGTCGATTTCTGCCCGGCAATCGCCCGCTGGCTGCACGCGCATTCGGTCAACGCGCCACCGCCGTCCACGCGCACGCACTGCTGGGTCTGGCCGCCTTCGATGCGCTCGACGCTGCGGCATGCCAATCCGCTGCCGCAATCGCCGTCGCCCAAGCACGGCGTGCCGCAAAACGCGCCCATGTTGCCGTATTTCACACATGCGGCGCCAGGCAAGCCGTCGATGGCGCACTCGCTGTCGTCTTTGAGGCAAGGCTCGCACAGGTTCACACGCCGCGGGATGCACACGGCTTTGCCGCCCAGCGCGCCGCACCCGTAGCCGGCGGGGCACAAGTCGCGGTCGCAGGCGCGCGCGCAGGTCTTGGCGCCAGTCTCGTCGGCGAGGCAGTGCTTGGCTGTGCATTCGCCGTCGGTCGTGCACGCGCAGCCGCCACCGCCGGGGCACTGCGCGGCGGTGCCGGTGGTGTCGCTGGCGATGTCGGCGGTCGAAGTGACGTCGGTGGGCAACGTGTCGCCGGCGACATCAAGCGTCGCAGCGGGCGTCGCCGGCGAGCTGCACGCCGCGGCCAGCACCGCGACGACGAGCCCCACAACCGCGCGCATCCTTGTCCCCATCCGTGCCACTCGCCACGCCGAACGTCGGCCCAGCCGCATCGTACCGGGCGGCGCGAACGGCGACAAGGAATTGGCGCGAAATCGCGGGTCAAGTCGGCGCCGCGGCGGGATTGTGTGACATTTTGCCGGGTCCCGCGGCAAAACTGGGCGGGATGCGACTATCAGGAATGCGCCCACCCGACGGGGTGGGATGCGCCGCAGCAGCCGGCCCCGCACGCGCTTGCGTCCGCACCGAGGGCTGACCCGGCCGTTGCATTTCGCCAGCACGTGGAGTATTTTCCTGACTGACCGGTCAGTCTGACCACGCGGTCAGGAGACAAAGCCGATGACTTACCAAACCTTGCCTCATTCCGCCCAGCTGAACGCCGCACTGGTGCCGTGGAAGCTCGACCTCGACCGCGAGAGCGCGCCGATCGCCGGCATCCTGTCGGCGGCGGAAAGCTGCTTTGCCCGCGCCGGGTACGAAGGCGCGTCGATGCGCGAGATCGCCGAGGTCGCGGGCGTGTCGAAAAGCCTGCTGCACTACCATTTTGACTCGAAAGAGCACCTCTTTGTTGAAGTGCAAATCCGCGCCTACAACCGCCTCGCTGCGCGGGTGCTGGCTGCCGCCGCGTTCGTGGAGAGCGGGGCTGAGCGCGGGCTGCTGGCTTTTGACGCGCTGTTCACGACGCTGCGGGAGAAAAATGAGCTGGCGACGCAGGCGGAGCTCTGGGCGGGCGCGCTGGCGAATCCGCGGCTCCGCGTGCATGTCGTGCGCCTGCGCGAGTTCTTCCGCAGCCTGCTGGTGCGCTCGATCGACCAGATCCTCGGCGCGCAGACGCGCGTGATGCCGGTCACGGCTGAGGCGCTCGCCGACCTCGTTTGGGCCGCGGTGAACGGGCTCGGCATCCTGTCCGCGTTCGGCGAGCCAGCCGAGCGCGTGGACCGCGGCATCGCGACGCTTCGGACGCTCGCAGCGCTGATGCTCGGCGTCGTGGAAGAAAGAAGCCCCGCTCCTGCGACGGGCGCCGTTGGGAGGTAACCATGCATTTCGCCAAGCTGCCGCATAATCCGCGCGCTGCACACGCCAACCAGGTCGTCGAGGAAGCTACCAACCGCGCCGTCCGCGGTTGGGACGGGCTGCTCGGCCGGCTGCACCTTGGCGGGCGCGCGGCGGAGTACGACGACCTGCACTACGAGTTCATCGGCGGGCCATCGGACACGATGCGCAAAAAGCACTACGACAAGAGCCTGCATTTGCTGTGGAAAGCCGAGCAGATGCTGCCGTGGTCCACCTTTCACGACGCCACCGACGACGAGCGCGCGCTGATGACGATGGCCGAAACGGCAATGCGCGACGACGAACGGGCGCAGCGCCAGCGCATCTCCAGCGCCGAATTCCGCGCGCTGCTCGACCGCGAATACACGCCGTCGCAGAAGCGCGCGATCGTGGCGATCCTCTCGGCGATCGGCCACGGCGAGGCATACGCGTGGCTGGTCTCGGCGAGCATGCTGCCTGAGGTCAAGAGCACCGGCGCCAAGGCGGCGGTGACGATGCAGGTCATGGAAGAGGCCAAGCATTTCGTGGTCTTGCGTGAGCTGGTGCAGGCGTTCGACGTCGAGGTGCCGCGGCTGCGGGTGTGGGAGTATCTGATCCTCGAGGCGTCGCTGAAGGCCAAGGGGCTGGACCGGTTCTTCGGGATGAACGTGCTCATCGAGACGATTGCGCTGAGCATTTTCGGCCTGCTCGCCGACAAGCCGGGCCTGGAAGTGCTGCGGCTATTTCACCTCGACGAGTCGCGCCACACGGCGCTGCCGACCAATTACCTGAAGGAATTTCCGCTGTCGCGCTGGGACCGCGTCAATCCGATCCGCCGGATGCGCCGGCTGAACATGGTGCTTCCGGCGCTGCCGTTCGTCATGAGCATGGAGCCGGAGCTGTGCGAGCTGGGCATCGAGCCGTTCGACTTCGCCGGATCCGTGATGCGCAAGGTCATGACGCTGGCCGACCGCGCAGGCTTCGACCTGCCCAGCTCGTCGGAGTCCCTGGCGCGGTTCTTCAACGAAGTCTTCAACAGCTACTGCCGCGCCACCCGCACCGGCCACGTCTGGAAGGACTTCATGCGCGCCGAGACGACCAGGGGCGCGGAGACGGCAGCGGTCGAACGCGGCATCTTTGGCACGGCTTGAGCGCGCAGGGAAGGCTCCGACCACGGCCGCTTGCTGAACTTCCCGCCCACGATTGCGCGCCCGATGACCCGCAAGCGCGGTGCCGGCCCGCCGCTAGGCGAAGCCGCCCTGAACCGGGTCAATCTTGAAAGCCGCAATCTTGTCAAAGTTCAAATACCGATACACCTTCAAGCTATCCTGCGCCAGAACCCCAACATCCGCCCGGTACTCCGCCGTCGTCGGGATCCGCCCCAGCTTGGCGCAAATCGCCGCCAGCTCCGCCGAACCCAAATACACAAACGTGTTCTTGCCCAAGCGATTCGGGAAGTTGCGCGTCGAGGTCGACATCACCGTCGCGCCTTCGCGCACCTGCGCCTGGTTGCCCATGCACAGCGAGCAGCCCGGCATCTCCGTACGCGCGCCCGCGGCGCCAAACACGCCGTAAATGCCTTCCTCCGTCAACTCCTGCGCGTCCATCTTGGTCGGCGGCGCAATCCACAGCTTGGCCGGCAAATCCCGCTTGCCTTCCAAGAGCTTGGACGCCGCGCGGAAGTGGCCGATATTGGTCATGCACGAGCCGATGAAGACCTCGTCGATCTTCGCCCCCGCCACTTCGGACAGCGTCTTGACGTCGTCCGGATCGTTGGGGCACGCGACGATCGGCTCGTGGATCTCCGCGAGATCAATGTCGATAATCGCCGCGTACTCCGCATCCGCGTCACCCTTGAGCAGCTCCGGCTTCGCCAGCCACGCCTCTTGCGCGGCGATGCGCCGGGCCAGCGTCCGCGGGTCCTGATAACCCTTGGCAATCATCCACTCCATCAGCGAGATGTTGCTCGTGATGTACTCGATAATCGGCTCCTTGTTCAGGTGCACCGTGCACGCCGCCGCCGAGCGCTCCGCCGACGCGTCGCTCAGCTCGAACGCCTGCTCGACTTTCAAGTCCGGCAGGCCTTCGATCTCCAGGATCCGCCCGGAGAACACGTTCTTTTTGCCTTTCTTTTCAACGGTCAACAGCCCGGCCTTGATGGCGTAGAGCGGAATCGCGTTGACCAAGTCGCGCAGCGTCACGCCCGGCTGCATCTTGCCCTTGAAGCGCACGAGCACGCTCTCCGGCATGTCCAGCGGCATCACGCCCGTCGCCGCCGCGAACGCGACGAGCCCTGAGCCCGCCGGGAAGCTGATGCCGATCGGAAAGCGCGTGTGGCTGTCGCCGCCCGTGCCGACCGTGTCCGGCGTCAGCAGCCGGTTCAGCCACGAGTGAATCACGCCATCGCCCGGCCGCAGCGAGACGCCACCGCGCGTGCTGATGAACTCCGGCAGCTCGTGGTGCATCTTCACATCGACCGGCTTCGGGTACGCCGCGGTGTGGCAGAACGACTGCATCACCAGATCGGCGCTGAAGCCCAAACACGCGAGATCCTTCAGCTCGTCGCGCGTCATCGGCCCGGTCGTGTCCTGGCTGCCCACCGACGTCATCTTGGGCTCGCAGTACGTCCCCGGGCGCACACCCACGCCCGCGGGCAGCCCGCACGCGCGACCGACCATCTTTTGCGCCAGCGAATAGCCCTTGTGGGTGTCGGTCGGAATCGTCGGCAGCCGGAACAGCGTCGACGGCTGCAGACCCAGGGCTTCGCGCGCCTTCGCCGTCAGCCCGCGGCCGACAATCAGCGGAATGCGGCCACCGGCGCGCACCTCGTCAAACAGCACGTCGCTCTTCACCGTAAATTCTGCAATGACTTTGCCCGCTTTGAGCGCCTTGCCCTCGTACGGCCGCAGCTCAATCGTGTCGCCCATGTTCATCTGGCTGGCGTCGAGCTCAATCGGCAGCGCGCCGGCGTCTTCCATCGTGTTGTAAAAGATCGGCGCGATCTTGCTGCCCAGGCACACGCCGCCAAAGCGCTTGTTGGGCACAAACGGGATGTCCTCGCCGGTGAACCAGAGCACTGAATTCGTTGCGGATTTGCGGCTGGAGCCCGTGCCGACCACGTCGCCGACATACGCCACGAGGTTGCCGCGCTGGCGCAAATCCTCCATGAACTTCACGGGGCCGCGCTTGCCGTCCTCTTCGGGCGTGATGCCGTCGCGCTTGTTCTTCAACATCGCCAACGCGTGCAGCGGAATGTCCGGGCGGCTCCACGCGTCCGGCGCGGGCGACAGGTCGTCGGTGTTGGTCTCGCCGGTCACCTTGAACACAGTCAACGCAATCGATTTCGGCACTTCCGGCCGGCTCGTGAACCACTCCGCGTCCGCCCAGCTCTGCAGGACACCCTTGGCGTTTGCGTTGCCGGCGTCGGCTTTCTCCTTGACGTCGTGGAACTGGTCAAACATCAGCAGCGTCTTCTTGAGGCCGTCGGCCGCGACCTTGCCCACGACCGCGTCGTCCAGCAAGGCAATCAGCGGGCTGATGTTGTAGCCGCCCAGCATCGTGCCCAGCAGGTGCGTCGCCGATTCCCTTGAAATCAGTGGAGTTTTCTCCGTGCCCAGCGCGACGGCGGCCAGGTAGCTCGCCTTGACCTTCGCCGCGTCGTCCACGCCCGCCGGCACGCGGTGGGTGATCAACTCAACGAGCGCCGCTTCCTCACCGGTGGGCGGACGCTTCAAAAGTTCAATCAATTCAGAGGTCTGCTGCGCGGTCAGCGCCAGCGGCGGGATGCCCAAGGCAGCGCGTTCGGCGACGTGTTCACGGTAAGCTTGCAACATGGCGGCTCCGGTCGGTGGGCGGTGGGCGAAAAGCCAGAAGTCCGCGGCGCCGGGGCTCTGCGATGGGCCCGCCGACGCGGTTTGCCCGGCATGCGGGCGGCGCAAGAGTTTGGACTTTGGCCTCCGGCGCGTCAAGCGATGGCCAGCCGAACGCGGCTGCCGTGCGCGTTACTGCCCCTTGCCGGACTGCACGTCAAAGTGCGGCTTGAACGGCTTTTGCGCCTCGTACTCCTCCGGCGTGATGAAATCCTCGTCCAGCAGCCGGTCCATGTACTTGGTCACTTTCATCTCGTACCAATCACCCCAGCCGTTGGCGCGCGCGGTGCCGTAGCCTGACCGCGGGCTCGGCTTTATGATGCCGAGGTACACGCCTTCCTTGGGCACAAGCTCGCCCGGCGACTTGCCAAAAAAAGCCCACGCCGCGCGGGTAATTCCATAAATCTTCGGGCCAAATTCCACGCCGTTCAAATAAATTTCCAAAATCCGCTGCTTGCCGACGACTTTTTCCATCTGCCAGGCAATCAGCATCTCCTCGAACTTGCGCGACAGCGCTTTTTGCCGCAGCAGATATAGGTTTTTCACCAGCTGCTGCGTGATGGTCGAGCCGCCGTAAATGAACCGGCCGTAGGACAGGTCAATCGCCAGCGCCTTGGACACCAGACTCTCCGAAATGCCGCGGTGGCGGAAAAACGAGTCCTCCGTCGCCCAGATGGAATACACGACGTGCGCCGGAATTTCCTCCAGCGGCGTCCAGGAACCGGACGCCGGGCCGATGTGCACGTCGTCCAGGATCGTGCCATTTTCGTTGACCGGACGGTCAAAATCCTCGTTCAGCTCTTCCAGCAAGATGTTGCCAAAGTTGTCCATCACGCAGTTCGTGTCGCCCAGCGCCAGCTCCACCTGCGACGCACCGGTCATCGCCAGCGGCACGGTCACCGCCACCCGCCAGCCCAGCGGCCCATGCGCGTCGATGCGGCCAATCGTCGGCAGCATCGACGGTGGGATCGCGTGCAGCATGTCCGCGGACTCCTGCACCGGCGCTTCCAGCACGAAATGCACGCGCGGCTTCTGGTCCGCCGCCGCGATGTCCAGGTCCACCGCCATGTGCGCCATCGCGTCGTTGCCGGCGCCGCCAAAGAACACGTCCGGCGAGCGGAATTGCAGCAAGCCCGGATGCCGCCGCACGTGCAGCTCAAACGGCATGTTCAGCCGCAAATCGGCGATAGGCTGGGTCGCCAGCCGCCACCAGTGCACGCCCATGTGCGTGACCGACAGCCGGCCGCTCACGTCCACGCGATCGCGGTCCGGCAGCGCGAGCGTCGCCAGCAGCTCGATGTCCGCCTCGGACTGCACCGCCAGGCCTTTGGCCTTGATCGCCAGCAACTGCGCGATGCCCGCGCCCGACAGCCGGATGTCCAGCCGATGCCCGGTCGCGTCATGCTGCCAGGTCGCGCCGATGTGGCCCCACGAGCCCGCCGAATCAAACGGCTCCGCGCCAAAGCTCAGCTTGCGCACGCCGTCCACCGGCGGCAGCAGCTCCATGCGCCCATCGCGCAGCCCCAGCACGGCCTTTCCCGACCGATCGGTCAGCTCCAGTCGCCCGCCGCGCACCTGGATCGCCAGCGCCGTCGGCAGCGGCGTGTCCGGCCACAGCTCGTCAAGTTTATCGTGCAATTCCAAAAGCTTCGTGTGCAGGCCGTTCACCGCGCGCGTCCAGCGGACGCCCGGCTTCTCCTTGGACCGCTGCGCCGCGGTCGGCGGCTTGGTCGGGTCGTCCTCGGGCGGCGTGTCGGGCACCGCATCGGGTTCGGCGGTCTCGTCGGCGGTCTCGTCGTCGTCCGGCTCGTCGACCGGCTTGCGCAGCGCCGCCAGATGGCCAATTTCCCCAGCGAGGTTGGGATCTTTTTGGATCAGCTGCCCGTCAATCGGGAGCGACAGCGTCGGCGCATCCAGCCCGATCAGCCGCCAACTCGCCGGATCGCGCAGCGCGTGGCGATCCGCAAGCGCAAGCTGCAGCCGCGCCAGCCGCGCCTCCAGCCCCGCGACGCCGAGCGCCACGTCGCCCGCGTCGACCGCCAGCGCATCGGAAGCACCCGCCCGAACCGTCAGCGTCCCGACCGTCGCCGTCCAGTCGCCGCTCAGCCCCACGTCCGCCAGCTGCTGGCGCGCCCGCTCCGCCAGCAGCCGCTCTTGCAACGCCGGCTTGACCACCACGCGGATACCGCGCGCCGTCAGCACTTTGTCCATCGTCACGCGGACTTCCGCGGCTGTCACGGCCGGATCGTCCGCCGTGCCGAGGCCGGCATCCGCCAGCACCAGCTGCCAGCTTGGCCCCACGCGCTCCAGCGCGGCTGCGCGCACCGCCGCCTGCCAGTTCGGCGGCGCCTTGGGGACCAGCGCTTGGATGGCGACCCGCACCGGCGGCTGGCTCGCCGCGCGCACTGCCGTCAGCGCGCCGTCGGCATGTTCCAGCGCCAGCACCACCTTGCCGCCGCCCAGCGTCGCGTCCAGCTGCGCCGTCAGCTCGCTTTGCGGCTCGGCGAAATTCACGCGGCCCTGCAGCACCACGTCCCCCTTCAGCACGAGCTCGCCGTGGCGCGTCAGCTGCGCCGCCACGGTCAGCGACTCCAGCTCCACGACGCCCAGCCGCGCCAACAGCGGCATTCGCGCACCGACATCGCCGTCGTCATCCCTATGTTTTTTCAGGGCTTTTCTCAGCCGCGCCAGCGTGTCGACCGCGCCGTCCACCGCATCCACGCGGACGTGCACGTCCGCGAGCCGCAGCCCGTCCAAACGCTTGGGCCCGACCAGCGACGGCCAGACCGCGACGTTGGCGTCGATCTCGCCGGCCGTCAACACGTCCGTCTGGCTGACCGCGTCGTGCAGAATCACCTGGCGCAACGCCAGCTTGCCGGTCGGCGACAGCGACAGCGCATCCCAGCGCAGGTCAAAATCCGAGCCGGCCAGACGCGCCTGCAGCTTGGCCGCCACCGCCTGCTCCAGCCAATGCTGCGCGCCCAGCCACAGGCCGGCCAGCAGCAGGGCTGTCACGCCAGAGGCGATGGCAATTGCACGAATTCGCATGAAACTTCCAGCAGTTGGCCGCCACTCGTGCGCCAGCCAATCGCCAATCGTCGCACGCGGCAGGCATGGCCGCCAGAAATTCCCGGCACGGCCGGTCCGGTGTCGCGGTTATGGCGTCTGGATGCGGCCGATGACGCCGCCCTTGTCGCCGTCCTGCAGGTTGCTGCGCCAGACCGTCACGACGCTGCCGTCGGGCCGCGCGGCGATCGCCGGCTGGCTCTGGTCATTGACAAACGTGGTGTTGAACAGCCAGTCCAGGCCGATCTGCGCGATCGCGCTCGTCACACCGAACACGCCGCCCTTGAGCGCCCAGCCGCTGCTCAGGCCGCTCTCGTCCTCGCCGACGGTCTGCCAGACCGAGACGAACTTGCCGCTGGGCAGGAGCGCCACTGCCGCGTGCGATTGCTCGTACGCTGTCACCGCGTTCAGCTTGGTCTCGACGCCGATCTTGGTCGCCGTGTTGTCGTAGGCCTGCGCGTAAATGCCATAATTATCGCCATCTTGGCCCAGCGAGCTCCAGGTGATCACGAACTTGCCGGTCGGATCCACCGCGACGCGCGGCCAGGTCTGGTCGGACGTGATGGTCGTGTTCACTTTCCACGGCGAGCCGATCGCCTTGCAGTCAAAAGTCATCAGCTGCGCGTAGATGCCCCATCCGTCGCTGTCCTCGCCATAACTTTGCCAGGACACAAGGTATTTCTGCGAACCGTCGGCAAAAGGCGCGATCGCCGCGTACTGCTGCTTGTCGGCGGTATTCGTATTGACAATCAGCTCGTTGGCCAGCGCCGCGCCGTTGGCGTCGTAACAACGCATCACGATGTCGTACGCCGCGCCACCGGTCTGGCCGTTGGACTCCCACGCGACGGCGAATTTGCCGCTGGGCAGCACGGCGACGGCGGGCCGCCGCTGGTCGTTGGTCGTGAACTGGTTGAGCTGGAATTCCGTGCCGGTCTTGGCGCCCGCGGCGCTGAAGCGCTGGCCAAAAATGCCGTTCATGTTGCCGTCCTGGCCATAGGAATCCCAGGCGATCAGGAAGTTGCCGACGCTGTCCGTGCCAACCGACGGCGTAATTTGCGCCAGGTTCGTCGTGGTGTTGGCCAACGTCTCGGTGCCGACGACGACGCCTGAAGCGCTGTAGCGCTGGAAATAGATGCCCTGCTGGCTGCCGTCATTCAAGTTCGAGTCCCACGCGACGACGAACGAGCCATCGCCCGCGACGGCGACGCTCGGGTCCTGCTGTTCGTCTGTCTTGGTGGTGTTGGCGATGAATTCCGTGGCGCCGTTCTGCGCTTGGCCAGAGCTGTTGAATTTGCGGGCGTAAATCGTGCCGTCGGCCATGTTGGTCCACGACAGGACAACGTCGCCGGTCGAGAGCCCGAGCGCCTGGACATATTTCTGGTCGCCGGCGGTTGTCACATCGATGACCTTTTCCGTGCCGACCTTGTTGCCGCCGGAGTCGAACCACTGGCCGAGGATGCCGTATCCGGCGCCGTCCTTGCCGCTGGAATCCTCGTATGCAATCACAAAGTTGCCGTCGGCGTGGCTGGCGAGCCGCGCGTTGCCCTGAAAGCCGGTGCTGGTCGTGTTGACGGTGAACTCGCTGCCGGCTTTGCTGCCGTCGGAGAAAAAGACCTGCGCCTCCAGGTCGCCGCCATTCGCGTCGGTGTTCCAGGCAACGACGAAGATGCCGGTCGCCGGTTCGTACGCGACGCGTGGCACCGATTGGACGCCCGTGGCGAGCGTGTTCACTTGGAATTTGCTGCCGTTGGTCGTGCCGTTGGAGTAGTAAAGTTGCGCCCAAATTTCCGCGCCGTCGTCCCAGACGTACACGGAGCTGTTGTCGCCTTGGTAGACGGCGACGTCAAAGTTCTTGGCGGTGTTATCCGTGCCTAGGTCCTTGAACAACGTCGCGTTGGCGTTGAGGATTTTGCGGGTCAGTGTGCCGTTTTGTAGCCAAGCGATCCAGCGCTTGCCGTCCGAGAACGGCGCGACGGCGAACGCGGTCAGCGGGTACTGGGTCGAAGTCGTGCAGCCGGTGTTGGTTGTGGTCACGTCGACCACGCCACCTGAGGGCGCGTCGAGCGTGTCAAAATGCTGGAACGAAATGTGCCGTTCACCGTAGGCGCGCGTAGCGGAGATGCACGAACTGCCGGCATAGGGCGAGCAGGCCGCGAAGGACGCGTAGACCACGTTGCCGTAGCCAGATGAGGCGTAAACGCTGCCGCTGCACGAGGTCAGGCCGCCCGCGTTGTAGTACCAAACCGTCTGGTTGGACGAGTAGTCGCTCATCCAATAGACGTCATGCCCGCCACCGGCGCTGGGAACGAGGATCGGCCGATCAACAAGGGATTCCTGGTTGCCAAAAACTGCGCTCGCCGTCGCCAGCTGGGCTTCGGTCCACTCGCGCGACCAATCGCTGCGGTAGGAGCGCCCGGTGACCGCCGTGCTGCTGCTGGCAAACGCCGCGCGGTAGCGGCCGCTGCCCATGTCAACCAAGCTCGACGCGGGATTCGCCACCGTGTACGCGGCCTTGAACGTGCTGAGCTTGAAGTCGCCGCACGCGTTGTTGCTGCCAATGCACACGCCGGTCTTGCACGTGTCCGTCGCCGTGCAGGAATCGCCGTCGTTGCACGCCACGCCGTCGGTCTTGTTGGTCGCCTTGCACGCGTCGTTGGTCTCGTCGCAGGTGCCGGTCGTGCATTGGGCGGTGAATGCGGAGCAATCGCGTGCGCTGCCGCCCTTGCAGGTGCCCAGCCCGTCGCACGCGTCGCTGACGGTGCAATACAAGCCGTCGTCGCAGGTCGTGCCCAGCGTCTTGGGCGTGGGCGTGCATTGGTAGCTGAGCGCGCCGGTGGACGTACAGCCCCAGGCGTTGCATGGATCGCCCACCGGCTGCGCGCACTGGTAGGCAGAACCGGCGATGCACACGCCGGATTTGCAGACGTCGTTGACGGTGCAGCCGTTGTTGTCGGCGTCGCACGGCGTGTTGTCGGCCTTGGGCGTGCCGACGCATTTCTTTTGCGTCTCGTCGCACGCGCCCTGGGTGCAGCCCGCCGAGGAGCAGTCCAGCGCTGCGCCGCCTTGGCACGCGCCGGTCTTGCAGGTCTCGCCGGTGGTGCAAAACAGCCCGTCGTCGCAGCTGGTGCCGTCGGAAATGGCGACCTTGGCGCACGTGAACGTGTTGGTGCCCGACGACTTGCACGTGCCGACGTTGCACGTGTCTGAAATCGCGCTGCAATTCGGTGAGGCGCCCGCAGTGCACACGCCCGCGGCGCACAGGTCGTTTTGGGTGCAGCCGCTGCCGTCCGCGTCGCAGGCTTGGCCGTTGGCGGCGGCGGCGTCGTGCGTGCACGTGCCGGTGGTGGCGCTGCAGACGTCGATTGTGCACGGGTTGCCGTCGTCGCATTGCGCCGTGCTGGTGCAGCAGCCGACAATCGCCGTGCCCGCGCACTTGCCGCCGCTGCAGACGTCGTTTTGCGTGCAGGAATCGCCGTCGTCGCAGGTGTTCGCGTTGTTGACGTGCTTGCAGCCGATGGTCGGGTCACAGGAATCCGTCGTGCACACCAAGCCGTCGTCGCAGTTCGGCGCGCTGCCGGGCACGCACGCGAGGCCCACGCACGTGTCGCCCACGGTGCACGCGCTGCCGTCGCTGCACGGTCCGCCCGCGTTGATGGCGTTGGTCTTGCAGGTGCCGCTGGCGCTATCGCACGCCGTCGCGCTGCACAGGTTATCCTTGGAGGTGTCGCAAACGACCTTGGTCGCCGCGTTGGGGATGCATTTGTAAGGAACCGCGGACGTGTCGCAGATGAGCTTGCCGACGCAAGGCGTGGGGTTGGGCTGCGCGTCGCAATCGGCCTGTGTCTGACACGCGCACTGGTTGCCGCCGCTGACGCATTTGGCTGCTATCGGGTCGCAGACGTCGCCGACGGTGCACGGGTTGCCGTCGCTGCAGGTGAGGTTGTTGCCGACATGGGTGCACCCGCTCGTCGTACTGCACGCATCGGTGGTGCACGGGTTGCCGTCGTCGCACGGCGCGGCGAGGCCGCCCTGGCATAGCCCGGACGTGCACGTTTCGCCCACGGTGCACGGGTTGTTGTCGCTGCACGCGCCCGTCAAGTTGCTGTGCAGGCAGCCTTTGACCTTGTCGCACGTGTCGGCGGTGCAGGCGTTGCTGTCGTCGCAGTTGATGGCGGTACCCGCGCAGACGCCGGATGCGCAAAAATCCTTGTTGGTGCAGGCGTTTGTGTCGTCACACGCCGAGCTGATGAAGGTGTTCTTGCACGCGCCGCTCGTCCCGTCGCACACGTCCGCGGTGCAGGGATTGAGGTCGTCGCAGCTGACCAGCGCGCCCGGCTGACAGCTGCCGTTGCCGTCGCACTTGTCGCCGGTCGTGCACGGGTTGCCGTCGTCGCAGCCGGCGCCGGCGACCGCGGTGAAGACGCAGCCTTTGACGTTGTCGCATTGGTCGGTGGTGCACGGATTGCCGTCCACGCACTTCTTGGCGGTGCCGACGCACGCGCCGCTCACGCACGTGTCGCTCACGGTGCACGCGATGCCGTCGTCGCACGCGCCGCCGAGGTTTGTGTAGGTGCAGACGCCGGTCGTCCCGTCGCAGGCGTCCGCGGTGCACGCGTTGCCGTCGTCACACACCACGGGGATACCGGCCTGGCAGGTGCCCAGCGCGTCGCACTTTTCCCCCGTCGTGCACGGATTGCCGTCGTCGCAACCGGCGCCGACCACGAGCACGTTGGTGCAGCCCTTGACCAAGTCGCAGCTGTCGTTCGTGCAGGAGTTGCCGTCGTTGCAGCTCTTGCCTTTGCCGGCGCACAAGCCGCCGGTGCAGAGGTCCGCGGTCGTGCAGGCGTTGCCGTCGTCGCAGGGCCCGCCGGTCGGCGTGTTGTGGCAGCCCGTGGCGTCGCAGCTGTCATCGGTGCAGATGTTGCTGTCGTCGCAGTTTTTCGCGGTGCCTTGGCAGATGCCCGTGGCGCAGCTGTCGCCGGTCGTGCACGGGTCACCGTCATTGCAAGCGGCGGTCGTCGACTTGTGCACGCAGCCGCTGGTGGGGTCGCACGCGTCGATCGTGCACGGGTTGCTGTCGTCGCAGCTCTTGGGCTTGGCGCCCGCGCACGCGCCGTCGCTGCACTGGCCGGGGATGGTGCAGATGTCGGTCGCGCCACACGGGCCGGTAGCGGGCGTCGACGTGCAGCCGGTCTTGGGATCACACGCGTCGTCGGTGCAGTCGTTGCCGTCGTCGCAGTTCTTGAGCTTGCCCGCGCAGCTGCCGGCCGCGCACGTGTCGCCGGTGGTGCACTTGCTGCCGTCGTCGCACGGGCCCGCGGTCGGCGTGTGGCTGCAGGCCTGCGCGGTCGCGTCGCACGCGTCGGTGGTGCAGACATTGCTGTCGTCGCAGCTGACGTTGTCGGTTTTGCCGTCGCAGTCGTTGTCGAGGCCGTCGCACACTTCCGGGCTGGCCGAGGGCGCGCTGCAAGCGCTCAGGCCGCTGGCCGAGCACGTGCGCTTGCCGCTGCAGGTGCCGCTGCTGTCGATCGCGTTGCACGCCGTCGCGAGGCCGAGCGTCTGCGCGCGGCTGTCGCACCCGCACGTCTTGTCGCCGCGCACGCATTGCGCCACGGGAAAGCCGTCGACGCTGATGACCGTCGCGCACGTGTAGCCGTCCGGGCACAGCGTCTTGGCGTCGCACACGCCGCCGCCGCAGAAGTTGCCGAGCAGGGTCGCGCCGTCCTTGTACGGGATGCAGGCGCTGACCGCCGCCGAGCCGTCGATGCAGTCGCTGTCCTTGCCGCACGGCTCGCACAAGCGCACGAACGCGGGCAGACAGGCTTTGCCGGTGCCGGCAGCGGCGCAGGTGTAACCCGCGGGGCAGGTGTCCGTGCACGTGTTCGCGCAGACCGTGCCGGCGGCGCCTTCGACACACGCGCCGTTTGCGCAATCCGCGCCGGTCGTGCAAGCGCAGCCCGCGCTGGTGCACGCGCTCGCGTCGACCGCGGCGTCGACCGCGGCGTCGACGATGGCTGCATCCGTGGCGGCATCACCCGCTGCGTCGGCGGCGGCATCCGGCACCGCGTCCACGCCAAAGGGTATCGGGCAGCGGCTGATCCGTGCTGTCGTCCAGGGTTTGCGCATCGGCCGCAGTATCGACGACGACCACGATGCCGCCGTTGCCGCCTGCCGCCGCGCCGCACGCACTGAGCACGACAGCCAACGTCAGAACATTACAGCAGACTTGCCAGCTCACAAAGATTGACCGATTACCGAACATGTTCACCTCGCTCGCCTTTGCGCCGGCGAAGAATAGCGTTGGTTGCCGTCTGGCGACAACCGGAATCGGCCAAAAGACCCCGAAACTCCGGGACCGCGCATCCGCTGGCGGCGCTGCGCATCGAACCTTACGTGGGCCGGAGCCGCGGGCCCACTGCGCCAACCCGCGCGGAGCTGAACGCCATGCCCCTGCTGCCCTTGCCGACGTTGACCGACTACGCGCTCGTGGGCGGCGGTCTGCAAAACGCGCTGCTGGCCTTGGCAATCCGCCACCACCAGCCGGACGCGCAGATCGTGCTGGTCGAACGCGCGCCGCGCCTGGGTGGCAACCACACGTGGTGCTTGCACGACGGCGACGTGCCACCGGCGACGATGGTTTGGCTGGAGCCGCTGCTCGCGCATCGCTGGCCGGGCTACGAGGTGGCGTTCCCGGACCTGCGTCGGCGCGTGGCGCTGGGCTACGCGGCCGCAACGTCTGAACGGCTGCATACAACGGTGTTGGCGGCGGTGGCGCGCGGGCCCGGCGCGGTGTGGCTGAACGCGGAAGCGGTGGATGTAGGCGCACAGCAGGTCGCGCTGGCCGATGGTCGGCGGCTGCAAGCCAAGGTCGTCGTGTCGGCGCTGGGACCAGAGCGCGCGGCGCTGCCAGCGGGAACGGGGTGGCAGAAGTTCGTCGGGCTCGAGCTGGTAACCGCGGCGCCGCACGGCCTGCGTGAGCCGATCCTGATGGACGCGCGCGTGCCGCAGGACGGCGGTTTTCGGTTCGTCTACACGCTGCCGCTGGACGCGCACCGGCTGCTGGTGGAGGACACGTGCTTTGCCGACGATCCGGTGCTGGACGTGGCCGCGATGCGCGACGCGGTGCTGCGGTATGCGGCGACGCGCGGCTGGCAGGTGGCGCGGATCGCGCGCGAGGAGCGCGGTGTGCTGCCGATGCCGTGGAGCCGACCGCCGCCGCTCGACGACAACGGCCCGCTGCTGGGCGGCATGCAAGGCGGCTGGTTTCATCCGGCGACGGGCTATTCGCTGGCGATCGGCGCGCAGCTGGCGCAATGCGTGGCGTCGGCGCCGCCAGAGGACGCGCGCGGTCAAGGCCTGGTCCGGTTGCGCGAACAGCATGAGGCGAAAGCCCATTTTGCCCGCAAGCTGAATTGGGCGCTCTTTCGCCTGGCCGCGCCGGCTGACCGCGTCGCGATGATGGCGCGGTTCTACCAGCGGCCCGAGGACGTGATTCAGCGTTTTTACGCGCTGGACCTGCATCTATCCGACCAACTGCGCATCGTACTGGGCAGACCGCCGCGCAAGATGCGGTGGTGGCCGCGCAACCAGGGTCAGGAGACACGCACATGAGCCCGCCGCCCCTCGCCATCCGAACCCTGGACATGGCGCCCGAGAACCCGCCGCTCGCCCAGCTGAACGCGCTCGCGGCGGACTTGCCCGCGCTGCTCGGTCCGCAGGCCGCCGCGGTGCCGCAACGCCTGTGGAGCGCGGCGCTGTATGGACCCGCCCGCGCGTTTTTGGCCGAGCCGGGCAAGGGATTTCGCGCCAACCTGGTGCACATGGGCTGGGATCTCGCGGGCGGCCAGCCGGGCGCGTGCCCGCCGACGCTGGCGGTCGTTCTGGAGTGGCTGCACGGCGGCTCGCTGATCGTCGACGACATCGAGGATGGCGCGCTGACCCGCCGCGGCCGGCCCGCGCTGCACGTCAGCCACGGCGTGCCACTGGCGCTGAACACGGGAAATTTTCTGTATTTTGCCGCGCAATTGCAGATTCAGCAGTTGGCAATTCCTGCGGAAATTCGCGGGGAATTGCAAGCGGACATCGTGCACGCGCTTGTGCGCTGCCACCACGGTCAGGCGCTGGATCTGGCGGCGCACGTCGAGTCGCTGGGCCAAGCCGAGGTGGCGGCGGTGGTGCGGGCGACGACGGCGCTGAAAACCGGGGCGCTGACGGCGCTGGCGGCGACGCTGGGCGCGCGGGCGACGGGCGCGGCGGCGACCCGGGTGGCGGCGATCGCGGCGTTTGGCGCGGACCTGGGCGTGGGCCTGCAGATGCTGGACGACCTGAGCTCCGTGGTGGCGGCGAAGCGGCGCGACAAGGCGCTGGAGGACCTGCGCGGCGGGCATCCGACCTGGGCGTGGGCTTGGCTGGCTGAGGATGTCGACCCGTTCACGTTCAGCCGGTTGCAGACCGCACTGCGTCACGTGATGGCTGGCGGGCCGGCGGAGCCGCTGCTGGCGGAGCTGCATGAGCGCGTGGGCCACGTCGGCCGCGTGCGTGTGGCGGCACATTTGGACGGCGCGTTGGCGCGGCTGCGCGTGCAGCTGGGCCCAGACGCGCAAACGGACGCGGTCCAGGTTGAGCTGGATCGCTTGAGGAGCAGCTATGTCTAGCCCCGTGCGCGGCGCGATCATCGGTTCGGGCTTTGGCGGCATTGCCGCGGCCATTCGCCTGCAGGCCGCAGGCGTCCAAACGACGCTCTTTGAGGCGCTTGACCAGCCGGGCGGCCGCGCGCGCGTCTTTCGCGACAAAGGCTTCACGTTCGACGCCGGCCCGACGGTCATCACGGCGCCGGAGAGTCTGGAAGAGCTGTTCGGACTCGTAGGCCGTAAGCTCGCGGAAGAAGTGGAACTTTTGCCCGTGACGCCGTATTACCGGCTGGTCTGGGACGACGGCGACCAGTTCGACTACGACGGCGACAGCGCGTCCATGATCGCGCAAATCCGCGCGCGCAATCCGGATGACGTGGCGGGCTACGAAGAATTCGTGGCGTATTCCAAAGCGGTCTTCGAGGCGGGCTACACCCAGTTGGCCGGCAAGCCGTTCCTGAATTTCATGGACATGGTCAAGGTCGCGCCGCAGCTGGCGAAATTGCGCGCGGACCGTTCGGTTTATGCGACCGTCGCGGGCTTTGTCGAAAACGACCACGTCCGCCAGGCGCTGTCGTTCCACTCGCTGCTGGTCGGCGGAAATCCTTATGAAACCAGCGCGATCTACACGCTGATTCACTACCTGGAGCGCCATTGGGGCGTCTCGTTTCCGCGCGGCGGCACCGGCGCGCTGATCCAAGGGCTGTTGCGGCTGTACGCGTCGCTGGGCGGCGAGCTGCGCCTGTCGTCGCCGGTCGCGCGAATCCGCGTCCAGCAGTTGGGCGATCGCACGGTCCACCGCGTGGATTCGGCGACGGCGCAGGGCGAGCTGTTCGACTTCGTGGTCTCCAACGCGGACGTCCACCACACGTACAAAGCGCTGTACCGCGACCACCGCAAAGCGCAAAAGCGTGCGAAAAAACTGGAGAAAATGGCGTGGTCGATGGGCCTTTTCGTGCTGTACTTCGGCACGGACATCGCGTACCGCGACCAGGTGGCGCATCACACGGTCCTGTTCGGGCCGCGCTACAAGGAGCTGCTGAACGAGATCTTCCATGGCCATGAATTGCCTGAAGATTTCAGCCTGTACCTCCACGCGCCGACGCACACGGACCCGTCGATCGCGCCGGCGGGCTGCGGTGCGTTTTACGTGCTCTCGCCGGTGCCGCACCTGGGCAACGCGCCGATCGACTGGCAGACCGTGGGGCCGCAGTACGCCGACAAGCTGCTGGCGCACCTGGAGCAGCACCTGCCGGATCTGCGCCAGCACGTGGTGACCAAAAGCTGGCTGACGCCCGAGGATTTCCGCGACGACTTGAACGCGTTCCAAGGCGCAGCGTTCTCCGTGGCGCCGACGCTCACGCAAAGCGCATGGTTCCGGCCGCACAACCGCGATCAGGACATCCCGGGGCTGTACATCGTTGGCGCGGGGACGCACCCGGGCGCGGGCGTGCCGGGCGTAATCAGCTCGGCCAAGGCGACGGTGGAGGTCATCGCTGCGGATTTTGGCCTGCCGCTGGCCGATCCCGAGGTCGTGGCGGCGATGCAGCGGCGGCGCGCGATCGACGCGCAACCGTCGCGCAAGGTGGCGTAAATGCAGGCCCATGCGCTCGCGATGGCGAGCATCGACCAGCATTCCAAGTCGTTTGCGCTTGCCAGCCGACTGCTCCCTCTGCGCGTGCGGCAGGACGCCGTCGTCCTCTACGCCTGGTGCCGCTATGCCGACGACGCGGTCGATGAGGCGCCCTCGCCCGAGGTCGCCGGGCTGGCGCTCACGCGGCTGGAACACGAGCTGGCGGCGGTGTACGCGGGCGCGCCGCAGACCGAGCCGCTGCTCGCGGCGCTGCAGGAACTGCTGACGCGGCGCCAGGTGCCGCGCCTGTACCCGCAGGAGCTGCTGGCCGGGATGCGCATGGACGTCGAGGGCGTGCGCTACGGCGAATTCGCGACGCTGGAGCTGTACTGCTGGCGCGTGGCGGGCGTCGTCGGCGCGATGATGTGCCACGTGATGGGCGTCAACGATGATCGGGCGCTGCGGCAAGCGGCGGATCTCGGCGCGGCGATGCAGCTGACCAACATTTGCCGCGACGTCGCCGAGGACTGGCAGCGCGGGCGCGTGTACCTGCCGGCGGACCTGTTGGCGCGCCACAGTCTGGCGCTGGCGGAGCCGCCACACGACGTCGCACCCGCGGTGGCGGAGCTGCTGGCGCTGGCGGAACGGCGGTATCAGGCGGGCGACCGCGGGCTGGGCGCGCTTCCGTGGCGCTGCGCGCTGGCGATCGCGGTGGCGAGCGCGGTGTACCGCGACATCGGCCGGGTACTGGCAGCGCAGGGTTTTGACCCGTTTGCCGGGCGGGCCCACACGACGCTGCCGCGCAAGCTGTGGCTGGTGCTGCGCACGGCGGTGAGCCAGCTCGTGCAGGTGCCGGCCCGCGCGCGGCGGACCGCGCAGGCGCACGTGCCGCAGACGCTGCTGAGCGGCCCGGCCCAGGAGGCGTAGGCGATGGCGACAGCGGGCAAACCGACGGCAGTGGTCATTGGCGCGGGCATGGGCGGCCTGGTCGGCGCGGTCGCGCTGGCGAGCGCAGGGTGGCAAGTGCAGTTGCTGGACGGAGCGCCGGCGGTCGGCGGCAAAATGCGCCAGATCGCCGTTGGCCACGGGCTGGTCGACGCTGGACCGACGGTGCTGACGCTGCGCGACGTGCTGGACGGCGTCTTCGCCCGCGCCGGCACCCAGCTGGAGCGCCATGTCACGCTCGAGCCGATGTCCGTGCTGGCGCGTCACGCCTGGCCGGACGGCGCGACGCTGGACCTTCACGCGGACGTGGAGCGCTCAGCCGCGGCGATCGCGGCGCTGGCCGGCGCTGGCGAGGCCGAAGGCTTTCGGCGCTTTTTGGGCCACGCGCGCAGGATTTGGCAGACGGTTGAAGGACCGTTCGTGCGGGCGCAGCGGCCCACCGCCGCGGGCATCCTGCGCGAACACGGCCTGCGCGCGCTGCCGATGCTGGCGCGGATCGACAGCCACCGCACGCTGTGGCAGGCGCTGGGGCAGTTCTTTCGCGATCCGCGGCTGGTGCAGCTTTTTGGCCGGTATGCGACGTACACGGGCTGTTCGCCATTCCTGGCGCCAGCGACTCTGGGCCTGATCGCCTGGGTCGAGAGCGCGGGCGTCTGGCGTGTGCGCGGCGGCATGCATCAGTTGGCGGTGGCGCTGGGCGAGGTGCTGGTCGGTCTGGGCGGGCAAGTCCGGCTGCAGACGCCGGTGGCGGAGATCGCGATCCGCAACGGCCGGGCGACGGGTGTCCTGCTGCAGTCGGGCGAGCGGCTGGCGGCAGATTGCGTGCTGTTCGCCGGCGACGCCTCGGCGTTGGGTACGGGCCTGCTGGGCGAAGGTGCCCGCCAGGCTGTGGCGCCGACGCCGGTGGCCAAACGCAGCCTGTCGGCAGTGACCTGGTGCATGGAGGCGGAGACGTCTGGCTTTGCGCTCGTGCACCACAACGTCTTTTTCGGCGCGGATTCCCAGCGCGAATTCCAGGCGATTCTGGACGACGGCCGCCTGCCGACGGATCCCACGGTGTACGTCTGCGCGCAGGATCGGGACGACGCTGCGTCCGCGACAGGCCCGGAGCGCCTGCTCGTGCTGGTCAATGCGCCCGCGCGGGCCGATGTCCAGCCGCTGGATGCCGGCGCGCTGGACCGCTGCACGGAGGCGACGTTTGCGCAGCTGTCCAGGCTTGGCCTGCGGATCGCGCCGACCGCGCCGCCGGTCCGCACGGTGCCAGAGACATTTGCGCGGCTGTTCCCCGCGTCGGGTGGCGCCTTGTATGGCGCGGCAAACCACAGCTGGAATGCCACGTTAGCGCGACCCTCCGCCCGCACGCGCGTCGCGGGGCTTTACCTGGCCGGCGGCACTGCGCACCCCGGCGCGGGCGTGCCGATGGCCGCGCTGAGCGGTCAACTCGCCGCCGATGCCATCCGCGCCGATCACGCGCCCCGCGGCGCCGGTGCGCGGCTTTCCGCAGCTTGGGAGGTTGCGCCATGACCGGCGATCCGCTGTTTTGGCTGGTATTTCTCGCCGTCGCGGTCGCGATGGAGTTCTGGGCCATGCTGTTGCACGGCCAGCTGTGGCATGGCCGCTGGTGGCCGGCGCACCGCTCGCATCACGTGCCGCACACCGGCTGGCTTGAGGTCAACGATGTGTTTGCGCTGCTGCACGCCGGCATCGCGGTCGCGCTTATCGTCGGCGGGTTGGAGCGGCGGCTCGGTGGGCTTTCGGCCATGGCCGTCGCGGTGGGCTGCGGCATGACGCTGTTTGGCCTGGCCTATTTCGTCGTCCACGACGGGCTGATCCACGGCCGCCTGCCGGTTGCGTTCCTGGTTCGCGCGCCGTGGCTGCGGCGGGTGCGCAACGCCCATCAGGTGCACCATCGCCGCAATGCCGCGCCGTACGGGCTGTTTCTCGGCCCGTGGGAGCTGCGCCGGAGCATGGCGCAAACCGAAAATGCTAAACGAAACCGCCGTACACATCCGCGCTGACCCAAGCCGGCTTCAACCCCACCCGATTCCCAATCAGCAGGCCTGGCCGCATCGAGTCGCCGCGGCGCACATCCAACCGACGCGGAGCCACGCCCATGATCGCACTCACCGACGCCAACCAGCCGCCCGCCCGCCGTGACTGGCAGCGTCCCGGCGGCTTTTGCTGGTGGTACGCGGAGGCGAGCGACGGCGACGGCAACGCAATCGTGCTCATCTGGGCGTTTGGCTTGCCGTTCTTGCCAGGACATACGGCTGCGATCCGCCGCGGGAACGGCGCGCTGCCGACGGACAAGCCAGCGCTCAACGTCGTCGTCTACCGCGCCGGACAGCCGGTGTTTTACGTGCTGCGGGAACTGCGCGAGGCGTTCTGGGACGGCGCGGGGCGCTGGCAGTTTGGCGACACGCACATCGAGAGTGTCCTGGCCGACGGCAAGCTCGCCCTGCGCGTGGAGCTGAACGTGCCGGTGGCGGGCGAAGAGGCGCCGCTCACCGGTTCGCTGGTGCTGACCGGGCGCGTCGCGCAGACCGCGGGGCTCGAGCTGGGCTTTGGCCCGAGCCCGCACCTGTGGACGCCGCAAGTCGGGCCGTCGTTTGCCAGCGCCGCGCTGCAGTGCGGCGATTTTCGCTGGCGGCTGGCGGGCCGCGGCTACCACGATCGCAACGCGAGCCCCGTGCCGTTGCATGAGCTCGGTATCGCGACCTGGCTGTGGGCGCGCGCGGCGCTGCCGGACCGCGATCGCATCGTCTATGCGCTGTGGCCGGCGGAGCGCGCGCCGCCGCAGCTCAACGGGCTGGACGTCTTTGCCGACGGCCGCGCAGTGGCGGTGCATGACCTGGCGCTCGTGGCGGACGGCGCCGCGACGACCCGATACGGCATGCCGGACTGGCGAAGCTTGGCGATCGCGCACGCGGGCGCGCCCTGGCTGACGGTCCAGCTCGGCCGCTGCGTGGACGACGGCCCGTTCTACCGGCGCTTTTTGCCCAAGGCGGCCTCGCCCGAAGGCGCGATCGAGGCGGCGAGCGCCGAAATCATCGTGCCGGACCGCATCGACCTGCCCCAGCACCGGCCGTTCGTGCGCATGCGCGTCTCCGGGCCCGACGCGCGGGCGAGCGCGTGGCTGCCGTTGTTCGAGGGCGCGCGGGACAACCGGCTGCAGCGGCTCTGGCGGCGGTGGCTCGGCCGGCCGGACGCTGCGCGCGCTTGAGCGGCGGTTGGACGCGCAGATCGGATGCGAATCCCAGGACTTGCGCTCGCGCAACCGCGTTCAGGCCCAGCCCTCCGCCGCCAGCGCGTCGTGCAGCTCGTCGGGGTGGTGGCGACAACGCAGCTCCAGGTGGCTCGACTCGGCATGCGCCGCGCTGTAAGGCACCGCGTCGGCCATGCGGTTGCGCTCGTGCAACTCATGCAACAACACGAAACCACGCTCTTTTTCCAAGATCGCGTCGTCGATCCACACCTCGCCGGTCGGCACGAATTCGTAGACGTGGTCATGGCCGCCTGCGGTGAAATCGATGTCAAACACGCTGCGCACAAACCGCCCGTTGACGATCCACACGCTGACGCCGTTCTCCAGCTTCTTCCACAGGCGCTCGTGTGCGGCGTTCGCGTCTGGCAGCTGCTGGCCGTGATGCGTCGCCTTCGCAACGTCGCCCGCGCGCCGCCGCGCCTTGCGCTCGGCCTCGTCCGCCAGCACGATGGCGCGCTCGTACGGCATTCCTGCGGCCATCAGCTGGTGTTCCAGTTTCAGGTGCACGACGAAAAATGCCCGCTCGTCGTGCTCGGCTTCGTCATCGATCCAGAATTCGTCCGTCGGGATATAAGGGCAGCGGAAATGCTGGCCAAAATTGGTGAATTCTTCGTCCAGGTGCCCGCGGACATAGCCGCCATCCACAATCCAAACGTGGATGGCGCCGCAGGGCTCGACCTCTCGTAAATACGGATTTTTCAATGTATTTTCCATTCAAGTCGCGCCAAGTGCGGCGTCGACGATGCCGTGCGCTTCGCCCACGATGTCCTGCAGGTGCGCTGCCCCGAGAAAGCTCTCGGCGTAAATCTTGTAGATCTCCTCGGTTCCGGACGGCCGCGCGGCAAACCAACCGTTGGCCGCCGTCACTTTGATGCCGCCAATCGACGCGCCATTGCCCGGCGCCCGATCCAGGATGGCGACAATCGGCTCGCCGGCCAAGCGGGTGGCGCCAATCGCCGACGGCGTCAGGTGGGCGAGCCGGCGCCTTTGCAGCGCGTTCGCCGGCGCGTCAATGCGCGTCGCCGCCGGGTCGCCCAGTTCGCGCGCCAGATCGCGATACAGCTCGGCCGGATTGTGCCCCGTGCGCGCGGTCATTTCCGCCGCTAGTAGCGCCGCCGCGATGCCGTCCTTGTCGGTCGTCCACACGCTGCCGTCCATGCGGCTGAAGCTGGCGCCCGCGCTCTCCTCGCCGCCAAAGCCCAACGCGCCGCTGTGCAGGCCGTCGACGAACCACTTGAAACCGACCGGCACTTCGCAGAGCTCTCGACCCAGGCACGTCGCCACGCGGTCGATAAGTCCTGTGCTGACAATGGTTTTGCCGATCGCGGCCTGCGGGCTCCAGCCCGGCCGGTGGCCAAACAGGTAGGCGATCAGCGCGACCAGGTAGTGATTCGCCGGCAGCAAGCCCGCGCCGGGCGTCACGATGCCGTGGCGGTCGTGGTCGGTGTCGCAGGCAAACGCGATGTCGAAGTCGTCTTTCACCGCGATCAGCCGCTGCATCGCGAACGCCGACGAGGGATCCATGCGGATGCGGCCGTCCCAATCCAGCGTCATGAAGCGAAAGGTCGGGTCGACGGCTTCGCTGACCACCGTGAGGTCGATGCGGTAGCGTTCCGCGATCCGCGCCCAATAGTGCACGCCCGCGCCGCCCAGCGGATCCACGCCGATGCGCAGCCCGGCGGGGCGGATGGCGGCAAAATCCACGACCGCGCCGAGATCTGCGACGTAGGCCGACAGAAAATCGTGCTCCCGCGTGGTCGGCGCCTGCAGCGCGCGCGCCAGGGGAATGCGCCGGACGTCCGCCAGACCCGCTTCCAGCAGTGAATTCGCGGTCTTTTCAATCCAGCCCGTGATGCCGCTGTCCGCCGGCCCGCCGTTGGGCGGGTTGTACTTGAAGCCGCCGTCCTCAGGCGGATTGTGGGACGGCGTCACCACGATCCCGTCCGCCAGCTGCGCCGTACGTCCGCGGTTGTGCACAAGGATTGCGTGCGAAACCGCTGGAGTTGGTGTGAATTCGCCGTCTTGGGAAATTCGGACCTCCACGTCGTTGGCAGCCAGCACCTCCAGCGCGGTCTCAAACGCCGGCTGCGACAGCGCGTGCGTGTCGATGCCAATGAACAGCGGCCCGTCGATGTGCTGCCCGCGCCGGTACTGGCAAATCGCCTGGGTGATCGCCAGGACGTGGCGCTCATTGAAGCTGGCCGTCAACGACGATCCGCGGTGCCCGGAGGTGCCAAAGGCGACGCGCTGGGCGGGCACGGCCGGATCGGGTTGAATCGCCGTGTACGCCGCCAAAAGCCGCGCCACATCGAGCACTTGCGCGGCACCGACCGGCTGCCCCGCGCGCGGATCCGGGGGCAGGCTCATGGGCGCACGTGGCAAAAAATGCGGTCGGCCATCGCGTCCATCCTCGTCAGCGCCACACTGCTACCGCGGCGCCTGTTGGAGGATAATCCACTGCGCCAGCGATGTGTGTGGAAAGCGTCACGGGCGCTCACCCGCGTCATCCGTCGATCGTCACGGCCACACCACGCCATTGAAATTGATTGACAATTCGCTGAATCGCCTCATCCGTCGGCGGCTCCGGCGCCACCAGCCTGGGCAGTTGGCCCAGCGCCCGGTACTTGTCGAGGTAAAGTCTGTGGTAGGGCACGATGTGCAGGTCCGCCGTGCGGTGCGCCGCGAGAAAGTGCGCGACGGCGCTGAGGTTTTCGCCGTCGTCGTTAATGCCCGGAATCAGCGGCATGCGAAAGTGCACCGGCGCGCCCCGCCGCAGCAGGAACCCGGCGTTCGCGTGGATCCGCTCGGTCCCGACGCCCGTCAGCTCCCGGTGGCGATCGCTGTCCATGTGCTTGAGATCAAACTGGAACAGGTCGACCAGATCCAGCACGCCAGCCAGATGCGCCTCCGGCACGGCCCCGGCGGTCTGCACGCACGTGTGCAAGCCGCGCTCCTTCGCCTCTTGCAGCAGCCCGCGGACCGGCGCCAAGTGCAACAGCGGTTCACCGCCGGAGACGGTCAAGCCGCCGCCGCTCATGGCGTAATACACCGCGTCCCGCGCGACCTCGTCGATGACGGCTTGCGGGCTGAGCGTGCGCGCGTGGCTGTGGCCAAACGCTTCAGGATTCTGGCACCAGGCGCAGCGCATCGCGCAGCCTTGCAAGAACACCGTCGTGCGGATGCCCGGCCCGTCGTGAATCGAGAACCGCTGCACGTCAAACACGCTGCATGTGGCGTCAGTCAGGCCCATGCGGCGAACTCCGTGCGGCCAATCAGGTCGTCCTGGATCGCGCGCCCCAGCCGCGTAAAATAGGCCGAATAACCGGAAACGCGCACAATCAAGTCGGCATATTCGGCCGGGCGCGCCTGCGCCGCACGCAGCGTCGCGGTGTCGATCGCATTGAATTGCAAGTGAAATCCGCCCTTGGCAAAGTAGCCGCGCACCAGATGCGCCACGCTCTCCACGCCCTTGTCGGAGCGCAAAATGCCGATCGGCAAGCGCATGTTGACCGAGTTGCCGTAGCCGATGTGCGTGTGGTCGATGCGCGTCAAGGAATTCAGCATCGCCGTCGGTCCGCGCGTCTCGGCGCCGTTGCTGGGCGACATGCTGTTGGACAGCGGCATCCCCGCGCGGCGGCCGTCTGGCGTCGCGGGCTCCAGCGCGCCTTCGTACACGTTCAAGCCGTACGAGATCAGGCTGGCCTTGAAGTGCCCGCCGCTGACCGTCGTGCACGCGGCGACCATGGCGCAGAATCGCGCGACCAGATCGCGCGCCAGCTCGTCGACATCCTCGTGATCATTGCCAAAGCGCGGCGCCCGCAGCAAGCGCTGGCGCAGCGCCTCGCGGCCGCGAAAATCATGGGCGAGCGCGTCCTGCAATTCGGCCATCGTCAGCGCCCGCTCGTCAAAAACCAGCGTGCGAATCGCCGCCAGGGAGTCCACGGCCGTGCCCAAGCCGCCGCCGCCCACCGCGCCGAAGTTGTAGCGCGCGCCGCCGGCGGTCATGTCTCTGGCGTTGGCGATGCAGCCGTCAATCGTCCCGGAAATCAGTGGGTTGTGGAAATGTTCAGCCCAGATTGCGTCGCGCAGGTTCGTGGCCTGCGTCACCCACCCGACCTGCGCCTGCAGCTGCGTGTAAAATGCGGTTAGGAATTCGCCAAAAGTCGTCATCGCGGCCGGATCGCCGGTGTCCACGCCGTCCTGGTTGCCAAAAAACGATGTCTTTCCGCGGTTGAAGACCAGGTCCAACGCGGTGGGAAAATAGACCTTGGAGCCGCCCGTGGCGCCGTACGTGTCGCCGTTGCCGCTGGGTTCGACGCAGCCGACGAGACAATATTGGCGGGCGTCTTCCAGCGCATAGCCGTCGCGAACCAGCGCGGCAATCGCCGTTTCGTCGTTCAGGAACGCCGGCGAATTCGTCTTGCGGTGAATGGCGACGACTTTCCGGACAAGATCCGCCGGGCTTTTTTCTGAAATGCGAAACGACGCTGTCGTTGCAAGTTTGGTATTGATCAGCGCCTCAATAAACAGGAATGTCAGGGCATTTGTCGCATCTTCGCCATCCGCATTGACGCCGCCGAGTGTGATATTTTCCACGTCAGAGCCGAGGTGATTTAACTGAACACCGCCGATATTGGGCCAAATGATGACGTTGTTGTTCAGCTTGATGATCAGCTCTTCCAGCAGCCGCAGCGCGTGCGCCCGGGTCAGCGTGCCGCGCGCGAGGTCAGCCGAAAAGTACGGCCACAGCAGCTGGTCCACGCGCCCCGGCGTGATGCCGCTGCCCGCGCCGTAGCTGATAATCGCCGCGTTTTGCGTGAACCACAGCGCCTGGACCGCGTCGGCGAACGTCTGCGGCGGCAGCCACGGGACGCGGGTGCAGGTATCCGCGATGGCCCACAGCTCGGCCTGGCGGGTCGGATCCCCCGTCGCGGCGGCCTCGATCCGCGCGGCGGCGGCAAACCGCTCGGAGAACGCGCGCATCGCCTCGCAGCTCAGGAGGACGGCGTCGAGAAACCCGCGCTCCGCGTCCGTCTGGACCTGCGCGCGGCGCGCCTGCGCCTGCGCCGCGATCCCGGAAAAGCCCAATGCCAACACGTTCTTGTGGCCCAGCACGATGTGCGCCTGCGTGTCCGTGCAACGGCCGCGACCCTTGATGTTGTCGCCCGCACCGGCGCGAACAGCGCGCAGCAGCCGAGGCAGCCGCGCGACCGCCGCGCGCCGCGTCCCGCTTGCTGGACCATCCGCCACCAGCCGCAGCAGCCCTTGCACACCAAATCCTTTGATTTTTCGATGAATTTCGCCTGGCGCCAGACACAGCTGGCTGACCAAGCCGTGCGCGCGGAACGCCGCGATCTTGGCGTCGCGCACGGTCTTGCCGGTCCAGTACGGGATGAGCTCGGCGTGCAAGTACCGCTCGTCGTCCGCCGAAATGCGGTAGCCGAAAGCCTTGAGCTCTTCCATCAGGTGCCCGAAAATAAACGTGAAATCGCCGCGCTCCGGCGCAATGGGCGGCGCGATCAGCTGCGACGACCGGTTGCCGACCAGCAGCTCGTCCGGCTCGATGCGCACGGTCATCTGGGCGAACACGCGCTGCAGCGCTTGGGCCGCCCGCAGCGACGGGTGCTGGCCGTGGGTCTCGCGGTGCGCGTCCGTGTAAAACCGCGCGCGCTCCAGACAAATCCAGTGCTCGGCGTTCAGCAACCGCGCCTTTTGGCTCGCGTTTTTCTCGTGCAGTGCGCTCATGTGCCCTTCGCGTCCGGCGCCATTTCGGCGAACAACAGCGCGACGATCCGGCGGACGTGCCGCTTGCGCGCCTGCAACGCATCCGCCGCAAACGGGTCCGCGCCGGTGAGTCGCGCCAGCACCGGTCCGTAAGTGAAATACGTCACGACCATGCCGTACACACTGGTCAAAATCTGCATCAGCTCGGCGGTCGGCCCCTCGCCGAACCAGCCAATCCGCAGCTCCAAGACGGACAGCGTCCGCGCGACGATCTGCTCGACGTGGCGGCCGCTGGCGACTTCCCGGTGCACGATGGCGCAAAATGCCCGATGTTCGGCGAGAAAATCGGCATACGCGTCGACGACGTCCTGAACCTGCTCCGCCGGATGCGCGCGCTGCCGCCAGGCCGCCGCCAGCGTGGTCGTGAGCGCGCCGTAATAGCCGTCGAGCAAAGCCGCCAACAGCTCATCTTTACTGCCGAAATGATAGTGCAGCAGCGCTTTGTTCACGCCCGACCGCGCCGCGATGTCGCGCGTCGAAGTCGCATCGAAGCCCAGCTCGCCGAACAGCTCCGCCGCGGCCGCGAGGATCCTCTGCTTGGTCTGCTCCGGCTGCATCGCGACGACCTCCCGGGCGGCGGATTTAGGCGATCGCCCAAAAGTTGTCAACCCCGTCTCCTGTGGCGCGCGCGCGGCACTGGCGCGAACCGTCTGCGCCGCGCAGCCCAAGTCCGCACTTCACTTCCCTGCCGCGGCCATCGCCGCGTTGAAGGCATCGACGCCGGCCGCCTGGCGCACCGTGTCGAGCGCGTCGAACGGTCCGCTCCACAGCAGCCCGATGGCGCCACTCGCGTCCGTGTCATGGGCGTGGATGGCGTCGGCGTTGCGGTGGAGAAAGGCGCGGTAGCTGTCCCGGCCGGTGGCGGCGTACAGGACCGCGAGATTGCGAACTGGCGCGTGGCTCAGCCCGGCGCAGAATCGGCGAGGTTCGCCAGCGCCGCCTGGTATTCGCGTTTCAGCCTCGCCACCAATTCTGCCGCCGGTACAACGGCTTTGACCGCGCCGATGCCTTGGCCACAGCCCCAGATGTCCTTCCACGCCTTCTTCGCGTCGCCGCCAAAGTTCATCTTGCTCGGGTCGCTCTCGGGCAAGTTGTCGGGATCCAAGCCAGCGGCGCGAATCGACGGCGCCAGGTAGTTGCCATGCACGCCGGTGAACAGGTTGCTGTAGACGATGTCGTCGGAATTGGCGTCGACCACCGCCTGCTTGTACGCCTGGGCTGCGCGGGCTTCTTCGGTCGCGATGAACGCGGAGCCAACGTAGGCAAAATCCGCGCCCATCGCGCGGGCGGCCAGCACGGCTGAGCCCGTCGAAATCGCGCCGCCCAGCACCAGCGGCCCGTCAAACCACTCGCGGATTTCCTGAATCAAGGCAAACGGACTCTTGACACCCGCGTGACCGCCTGCGCCTGCCGCCACGGCAATCAAGCCATCCGCGCCCTTTTCAATGGCTTTGCGGGCAAATCGGTTGTTGATGACATCGTGCAGCACGATCCCGCCATAGCTATGGGCGGCGGCGTTGATGTCCTCGCGCGCGCCCAGGGACGTGATGATAATCGGCACCTTGTAGTGCACGCACACCGCCATGTCGTGCTCCAGGCGGTCATTGCTCTTGTGGACGATTTGGTTGATCGCGAACGGTGCAGCCGGGCTCTCCGGATGCGCGCGGTCGTGCTCCGCCAGCGCCTCGGTGATTTCCTGCAGCCATTCTGCCAGCTGCGACGCGGGCCGCGCGTTGAGCGCCGGCATGGAACCGACGATGCCAGCTTTGCACTGCGCAATCACCAGCTTGGGCGTGCTGATGATGAACAGCGGCGAAGCGATCACCGGAAACTTGAGCTTCTGAAACACAGCGGGAAGATGCGACATAACGGCTCCGTGCAACAATCAAGCGGCGGCAAGGCGATGCCGCGCAGCAGCGGATTATACACGCCGACCGACGTTCGAGATCAACCGTTCTCAATCCGCGGCGTGCCACCGGAGGCGCACACTCGCGGATCCAGTCCGAAATGCAACCGGTCTGACCGCAAACGCTTGGTGTTGGACACACGGCAGCATGTTCAGCATGACGCGTCGGGCGCGGCCGTCAAGGCGCGGTGGATTTTGCGCGAGCACAGGGCCGGCGCCGCACGCGGACCGATGACGACGCGTCTTGACGCCCACCACGCGCAGATCTAGCCTCGCCCGCGGCCTGAAAACGCCCAAGGAAATGCCATGTCGACACTCAAGAAACAAGTGGGCCAAGCCATCGCCAAGGTTGTGGCGCACGCCCTGCCCAAGCGGCTGATGCTGAACGACACGTTTTTTCAAGTCTGGGAGCGGCGCGGTTGGCACGTGACGCCCGTCGGCCACTATCAGCCGGTCCCGGAGCTGAGCGCGCTGCCGGATTCGCTGTGGACGCGGCGATCCGCGATGGTCGGCGTGGAGATGCGCGACGCGGCTCAGGTCGCCTGGCTCAGCGAAAATGCCGCGCGTTTTCGGACGGAGCTGGACGCGCTGCCGCTGACGCCGACTGACAAGGTCGGCGAGTTCTACGTCCACAACGGCAGCTTCGGTTCGGTCGACGCGGAGGTGTATTGGTGCATGTTGCGGCAGCTCAAGCCGCGGCGCGTGATGGAAATTGGCTCGGGCAATTCGACAAAGCTCGCCGCCCGTGCGCTGCTCCAGAACCAGGCGGACGGCGCGCAAGCGTGTGAGTTTACGGCGATCGAGCCCTATCCGCCGGCGTATTTGACCGCCGGAATTCCCGGCTTGACGCGCCTGCTTCCCGAGAAATTGGAAGCGCTGCCGCTGACGCACTTTGACGCCCTGGAGGCCGGCGACGTCCTGTTTATCGACTCGAGTCACATGTTGCGCATTGGCAGCGACGTGCAATTTGAGTATCTGGAAATCCTGCCGCGCCTCAAACCGGGCGTGATTGTGCATATCCACGATATCTTTCTGCCAGCCGAATATCCGCGCAACTGGGTGCATGACAAGCATATTTTTTGGAACGAGCAGTATTTGCTCCAAGCGTTTCTTGCGTTCAATGCATCTTTTGAAGTCCTGTGGGGCGGCAGCTGGATGCACCTGAACCACCCGGCGGAGCTGGAGTCGGCGTTTCAGTCGTACAAGCGCGAAAATCAATGGCCGGGGGAGCTTCTGGATTCGCCGGGTCCAGTGAGGCTGCGTGCGGGCGGCGTTGCTGGGTTCCGCGGGCTGGCGCCGCGGGCGCTCAACCAGAGCTTTCAGTTCACCAAGTTCTGAGCGCGAGCGGCTGGATCGGCGCCTCGCGCGGTGGAATCCGCCCTTGCTGGTCGTGTAATGGCAGTTTTGGCAGCGCAATTCGCCTTTACACGTCCTGTAACGGCGACCTTGCCGTCCGAATTCGCCCTTACACGTCCTGCAACGGCGACCTTGCCGTCCGAATTCGCCCTTACACGTCCTGCAACGGCAGATCCCGGGGCAGAATTTGCCATTACACGTCCTGAACCGGCAGATCCCGGTGGCAAATTCGTCCTTACACGTCCTGCAGCGCCCGTTTTCGCGGAAGACTTGATATCACGGCCCGCGGTTGCCGGCCAACGCGAACCTGCTGAACCTTGCCTGTCCCGCCATACGCTCAAAATCGCACGGCCAGCGTCGCCCCGCCCGGCGTCGGCGCCAGGGTCGCGCGCGCGTCTCCGCGCGCCAGCAGCCACGTGCCCACGCCCGCGCAGACGAGCCCGCCCGCGCCCATGCCGATCGCCAAGCCGGTGCGCAGGTTGAGGCTGGACACGGCACTCGACGCCGACTGGTAATCCGTGCCAGTAATCCGACCATCCGCGCTCCGCGTCGCCTCGCTCTGGTGCAGCGCCGCCGCGTCGCTCAGCGTCGACAGTCCCAGCCCCAGGCCCGCCAGCGCGACAGCGGCACCCGTCGCCAACGTCGTCCACGCCAGCGCCTGGCCGTGACCGTCCTCGTGCACGCTTGGCTGCGTGCCCGGTTGGGCGGCTTTCTTGCCCGGCTGTAGCGCGTCTAGCCGTGCGCGCGCCTCTGCCTGCGTCGGCGAGCCTGGGTCCGCGCGCGCGATCACGTCCCGCAGTCGGTCCCTGGCTTCCGGGACCTGGCCCGCGGCCTGCATTTCCACCGCCGACTTCAGTAGCCAATCCAAGCGCTTGGGCGCCAGCCGCGCCGCCTCTTCAAAAAGTCGCGCCGCCACCGCATGGTCGCCGGCCCTTGCGGCATTTTCGGCTTCGCGAGCGCGCGCGTCCGCTTGCAACCCATGGATTTCATCGGTGTATTTGCGGGCGTTCTCCGCGCGCGCCGGCTCGATTCCCGGCATGGCCATGAACTCCGCGAAGTGCTGCAGCGCCAGATCGAGCTGATCGGACATCTGCTCGGAACGCGCTGCGCCGTACAGCAGCGCACTCTGGCTCGGATCGAGGCGAAATGCGTTCAAATATTGCCGTGCGGCTTTGGCAAAATCGCCGGCGGTAAACGCGTCGGCGGCTTGGTGGCCCATGGCCGTCGCTGCCGTGGCCTGCCGCGGATCGGCTGCGTGCGCGGGCAGCGCCGCGGTCAGCGCGAGCAGCAGCGCCAACGCGCGGTTCATCGCAACACCACGAGCCGGAAGTTCTGCGCCGCGCCGCTGTGGTTGGTGAGGCGCACGGTGCCGGGCGTCGGCTGGCTGATCGTGTACGGCGGGTTGGGCCCGACGCCGCTGCCCTGGTAGAAGCTGCCGGTGGTGGCGAGATCGGCGACGGCGGGCGGCGTCCACGCGCCCGTGATCGGCCCGTCGATGCGGATGCGACCGGGCGAGCCGGACGCTGTGTTGGCCAGGACGCCGCCGTTGACGGAGAGCGTGCCGTCAACCGTGATGGCGTTGGCGCGCAGCCAGATCGTGCCGCCGGAGCCGCCGCCGCCGTTGCCGGCGTAGCCGCAAACCGGTTTTCCGCCCGTGCCGCCGTTCGCTGAGACCTTGCCGGTCGCCGAGATGACAATTTGTTTGGCGATGAGCAGCGCAGCGCCCCCGCCACCGCCGCCACCGCCGCCGTACCAGCTGCCGCTGCAGGACGAGGACACGCTGGATCCGGCGCCGCCGCCGCCGCCGCCGCCGGACCCGCCCTCCAGGCCGGCCGGGATCGAGGCTGCGCCGTAAGCGCTGCCGCCGATGGCAAGCCCCGACGTGCCGCCTGCGACCGCGTGGCCGCCGCCGCTGCCGCTGCCGGCGTTGTACCCCGTGCCGCCGCCTTTGCCGGGCTGACCGCCGGCGAGTCCTTGGCCAGAGCTGCCGTCGTAGGTATTGCTGCCGCCCGCACCGCCCGCAGCGCCGCCGCCTGGTCCGGTCGTTCCGGCGGCGGCGAAATAGCTGCCTCCGGCGCTGCCGCCGTCGAGCGTCAGCTTGCCGTCGATGGTTACGGTGCCGTTGACGCGAATAACGAGCGGATCCGCGGTCTTGGGCGTCAACGTCGCGCCGGCGCCGATGGTCAAGCTTGAGAACTGGTGGTCATTGCCCAGCAGCGTTGTGTCGCTGCTGATGGTGAAGTCGCCCTCGCCGCCGTCGCCGCACGCCGCACAGGTGGCGCCGGCGTCGCCGGGAATCAGGCCCCACGCCGCGCCGTTCTGGACCCAGGCGCTGGTGGCCATGAGCTGGTCCGTGCCGCCGGTGACGACGTCAAGCGTCGCGCCGTCCGCGAGCGCGTCTGCGCTGGCCGTGTAGACGCGCGCGATGGGCGTGCCCTGGAAGCTGACTGCGCCGCCGAAAGTGACGGCGCCCTCGACCGTCAAAAGGCCATTGGCGCCCAGCAAGTTGCCGACGACGAGGTCGCCCGTGGCCTGGAGCTGCTTGGCGGAGAGTGCCTGGACCGAGACACTCCAGCTGTGGATCGCGCCGTCATTGCCGCCGGGCCCGCAGACGGAGTCAACGACCTTCAACTGCCAGTTGCCCTTGGGGTTTTGCCCCAGCCAGCCTTTGAAGCCGGACTGGCTGGCCCGATAACTGGCGGTCAGGCTCGTGCCGGTTTTGGCTTTGTCGTAGAGCGGCCAGGACTGGCCGTTGGGATCGATCAGCGTGACGGTGAGGCCGGAAATGTCCGAGTTGCCGATGTCGATGGCGACCGTGATTTCCTGGGCGAGGCCGACGTCGGGCACGGCGATGGTGTCCGCGACGCCGAGTCCGTAGCAGTCCTTGATGGGCAGTTCCAGCGCGCTGTGGGCGTACGACGTGGCAAAGACGTTGCTCATCAAGCCGTTGGACACCGTGCTGATGGCGTCGGGCGGCAGGTTGCCCGGGCCGGCGGGCAGCCCGAGCAGGTCGGAATACAGCCCTGAAAACGCGACCGTGCTGAGCGCTGCGGTCTTGGTGTACGCCGCGAGATCGCTCTCGCTCACCAGGCCGACGAGTTGCGCGACCGTCGCGAACTGGCTCAAATCCTTGGTCTGTGCGTAGTTGGCCAGCACGCTCGCGTCCAGCATCGCGCCCGTCACGCAGCCCGTGCACGCCAGCGTCTCCGCTGTCTGCGCGCGCAGCGCGAACGGCACGGACGCCAATGCCTGACGGGAAAGCTCAGCGTTTGCGCCAACTTGCATCGTCAGCCACACCGCGCCCGTCGCCAGCTTGTCCGCCGTCAGCGGCAGGACCTGGCCCAGTGTCTGTGCAAAAAGCCCGCCGACGACCTGCACATCCAGCGGCCCTTCCTGCCACGCCGGCGTGCCGCCAGCCGCCTGATCGTACAGGAGAAACTTGACCTGATACTTGCCGTCCGGCGCAGTCTGCCCCGCGGCGTTGAGCAGTTGGCCTTCAAACAGCATCGTCTGCGGCACGGTCGCCTGCGCGGTGAACGGCACGAGCAGCAGCAGGAACAGCAGAAAACGCATCGCGAACCTCATCACGGGCGACCTCAAGGCAACGACGGCAGGAGCCAGCGCAGCCAGCCGGTCCAAGCGGAGAACTTATCTGAATTCAACTGGCTGGCGGTGAGGGAGCCGCCGCCGACGCCCCAGCTTTGTCCGGCGCGCGGCAAGGCGACCGCGAGCGTGCGGCCGCGAAAGCCGACGATGGGCGAGCTGACGACGTCCACATCGCCCGCCGCATCCGAGTCTGGCGCATCCGCGACGGTGGCATCCTGCGCATCCGGCCCTGTCGCGTCGGGCGCGTCTGGCGCGTCTGGCGCGTCTGCGGCATCCAGGACGTCCGGCGCGTCTGCGGCATCCAGGACGTCCGGCGCGTCGGCGTCAAGCTGGGCATCCCCAGCGGCGTCGGAGTCGTCAGCGGCATCCGGGCCGGGCGAGACGTCTGAGGCGTCTTCCGAACCGGCCACATCGGCCAGCGCCTGCGCGTCGGCTTTCGCTTCTGGGTCGGCGTAGGCGAATTCACTCCGCGCCGGCAGGTTGTAGCAACCGCCAACGCAGGAAAACACCCAAACGAACCCGATTTGCCGCAACCAAGCCACGCCCACTCCACACGCTCCAAGACGTGGTCCGCCAGTCTGATTCCGGACCGTGCGAGCGTCAAGGGTCGCGTCGAGCACCACGCCCGGTCGCGGTTCGTCGCGCGACAAACGTCCCCGCCCGCGCCCGACCGTTTGAAGCCCGACGCACGCTTGACCACGTCGTCAAGGTGCCAGAGATCCACCGGTGTTGCCGCCACTCCAAAACCGCGGCGTTTCGCCAAAACGCGCACCCTCCGTCACACCGCGCGCAACGCGCGAAAACTGATCCACCCACCATCGCCGCGGCTGTCTGCGCAGGCGAAGC
>CAIYWC010000209.1 GCA_903929795.1 uncultured Myxococcales bacterium
ACAGTTCCGCGGGGTACTTGTGATCGATGTCTTTCAGGTTCAGCTCCGCCAGCCGCGCGTGGACCAGATCGCGTTCCTCCTGACGCGGCATTGGCCGGTGTTCCCGCAGCGGAAAGGCGATATTTTCGTACACGGTCATCGAGTCAAACAGCGCGCCGGCCTGAAACAGCATGCCGAACTGCCGCCGCGCCTTGAGCAAATCGTCAGGCGACATGGCGAACAGGTCCTGGCCGTGCAGCTTGACCTGCCCGCTGTCGGGCCGCAGCAGCCCGACCAGGTGCTTGACCAGCACGCTCTTGCCGCTGCCGGAACCGCCGATGATCACAGTCACTTGGCCGGTCGCGATCTGCAGATCCACGCCGCGCAGCACGGCCTGATCGCCAAAGGACTTGGTCAGCCCAATGACCTCCATGATCGGCGATTCGCTCGGCGCGGTGACCTGTGGATCCGGCATGGCGATTGTCAGGAACCTCGCGGCGGCAGCTGCCCCACCGCGCATCATAACCGCGACTCCCGACACGCAAAGAAAACAGCCGATCGCGGGCAGGGCGGAAAAGGCGCGGGCAATTCTGCGGCCCGCGACGTCGCGCAGGTTGACTCGTGAACCGGACGGGCTAGCATCAACGAGGGCGGTCCGTGCGCGGGCTTTCCTGTTCCTTCCACGACCCTCGCAAAAAGTCCATGACCTCTCCGTCCTCTGCATTGCTGCGCGCCATCACGGGAGACCTGCAAGGCCAGGTCTTTTCGGTCGACACGGAACTCGTGATCGGCCGGTCGACGACATGCGGGATTTTTGTGCCGGATCGCCGCATCAGCCGCGAGCACGCCCGCGTGTTTTTCGACGGCGAGCGGCTGTTCGTGGAAGATCTGCAGAGCCACAACGGCGTGTACGTCAACGGTCAGCGCGTCGCGAAGGCAGAGCTGTTCAACGGTGACTTGATCCGCATGGGCATGTCGCAATTCAGCGTGTCGGGTCTGAACCGCCGGGATTCACAAGTGATTCAGGTTGTCCACGACACGCGGCCGCTGCAGCCGCGTGTCGTGCGACCAGTCGAGAGCCTGCCGACTGACTTGGGCGGTTTCGTCGCGGACGACTATTTCGCCTCGCTGGGCATGGTTGACACCGACCGCTACCTGTCCGCAGACCGCGTCCAGCAGCTCCTGCAGCGCACGCGCAATTTTGCAATTTTGCACAAAATTTCCAAGGCGGTGCAGCGCTACACCGACCTGCGCGAGACGATGCCGCCGCTGTTGGACCTGATCCTCCAGGTGGTGCGCGGCGACCGCGCGGCCATTGTGCTGCTGGACGAGGACGGCAACCTGGCGCCCAAGACCGTGCGGTACCGCGATCGCACGACGCCGCCGCCCGAGACGGCGCAGCTGCGCATCTCCAAGACGGTGGCGGATTACGTGCTGACGCAGCGCTGCGCCATCATCACCGCGGACGCGTCGGCGGACGAGCGCTTCGCTGCGTCGGAATCGGTGATGCTGGCGAACATCCGCTCGCTGATGGTGGTGCCGATCCTGGTGAGCAACCGGCTTCTGGGCTTGATCGAGGTTGAAAATAACCGCAATATCAATGGATTTGACGACAACGACCTGCATCTGCTGACCGTCGTCGCGTCCATGCTCGGCGTGGGCCTGGACCATTTGGACGCGACGCAGGCCCGCGAGCGCGCGATGGCGGAGCTGCAAGCGACCCACGAACAGCTGCTCGCGACCCAGGAAAAGCTGGTGGTGAGCGAGCGGATGGGGCTGTTGGGCCGGCTGGCGAGCGGGATCGCGCACGAGGTGAAGAACCACCTGAGCCCGTTCATGCTGGCCGACATGATCGCCAGCAAGTACCCGCAGGATCAGGAGATTCAGGAAGCGGCGGAGCTGATGCTGGAGGCGCAGCAGCGCATCCTCGGGCTGGTCGATGAGATTCGCACCTTCGCGGCGGGCGGTGCCCGGCAGGTGAACATCGCGCCGCACGACATGGTGGACGTGATGGAGGGCGTGCTGCGTTTTGTCCGCTGCGATCGCGCGGTCAAGCTCGCCGATATTCGCTTTGAATTCGCGGATCACCCGTTCGTTTTCATGGACGCGCAGCGGATTCGCCAGGTACTCATCAACCTGATTCGCAACGCCGCGGACGCCTTGCCGGTCAGCGGCGGGCGCATCGACATCCGCGTTCGGACCGACGGCGACAACGTCGTCGTGGAAGTGGCAGACAATGGCCGCGGCATCGCCGCCGACCTCGCCGATCGCGTGTTTGAGCCCTTTTTCACGACCAAAGGCGAAAAGGGACTCGGGCTCGGGCTGGACATCTCGCGGCAGATCGTCCGCGCCCACAACGGCACGCTGACGTTTGAGTCGACAGTCGGCGTGGGCACCGCGTTTCGCATGACGCTTCCGCTGGTTCCGCCCGGCAAGTCTGCGCGGCCATTTGACGACATGCTGACTGACCCGTCCGGCGTTGCCAGCATCAGCGGACTCTCGCAGGCGGCTCCATACCTATGAGACGGCCGCGCCCAGTTCATCGCGTAGGTGATGTCGTGCGCCTGGACCACGTCGTGGTCGTGCGCAAGACGACCGCGGTGGAGCAGCAGGCCAAGCGCCCTGACCGGCGGCTGGGTGAGCTGATCGGCCAGCGGCATCCGCTTGCATCGCGCGTCCTGGGCGCGCACGCGGAGCACGTCGCCTCGCTGGCGCGCGTGGTGGCGGAGCTGGAGGCGCGTCGCGTTGACCACCGCGTGGTCTCGCATTTTGGCCGGCGTGACGCGGCATCGGCCAGCCTGGTCGTCACGGTCGGCGGCGACGGCACGTTCTTGCGCGCTTCGCACGCCATCGCGGCAACGCCCGACAGCGACGGCGCACCGATGCTTGGCATCAACAGCGCTGCAAGCTCCTCGGTCGGCTACTTCTGCGCGGCCGGTCCCGACGGCTTTGGCACGCTGCTGGATCAGATCGCCGCAGGGCAGATCCACAGCCGCGGGCTGTGGCGCCTGCAGGTCACCATCAACGACAAGCCGATTCGCGATCTGGCGCTGAACGACGTGCTGCTGGCGCACCAATCGCCGGCGGAGACGTCGCGCTACGTGCTGAAAGTTGGCGAGACGACACAGGATCACAAGTCGTCGGGGCTGTGGATCGCGACGGCGGCAGGCTCGACCGCGGCGATTCGCTCGGCGGGTGGAACGCTGCTGGATGTCGACGCGCGCACGCTGCAGTTTCGCGCACGGGAGCTGATGCAGTGGGCACTGGAAGGCCCGCCGCTGGAAGGCGGAATCGTCGACGAATTGGAAGTTATTTCGCGCATGTACACTGGCATGGTCTACCTGGATGGCGGGCATCTGCGCCAGGCGTTTGGTTTTGGCGATCGGATTCACTTTGCGCTGGCGGAGCGGCCGATGCCCTGGGTGGCGCCGCATGAGCTGGATGAGCGGCGCCAGCGCTGGCTGGAAAAGACCGAGGCGGCGATCCGGCACTGAAGCGCGCGGCTGCGTGGGCTGACGTTTGCCGATTGGCGCGCAAGATCGTAATTTTGCTGAGTATGTTGCGATCGGATTTCGGAACGCTCACGTCTGTCGGTGCTGCTGCCAGGCCATACGGCGGCGCGACCCGGACGGCTCAGGGCGCACGTTGCGGACTTCCGTCCGCTCTTTGCGGACCTGCGGTCCGAGGCGTTGCGGACGTCCGTCCGCTCTTTGCGGACCTGCGGCCCGAGGCGTTGCAGACTTCCGTCCGCTCTTTGCGGACCTGCGGTCCGAGGCGTTGCGGACTTCCGCGCACGCTAGGTCGGAGCCTCCGGCTTAGCCCGCAGCCGCGCGACAAGCCGAGCGCCACCGGAGCCCAGCGTGTGCTGGCGGGTTTGCACCAGCGCCAGCCCCGGCCGCGTCGTGTGGCCGACGCTGCAGGACTCGCGCAACAGCTCGGGGCCCGTCGCGCGGGGCGTCGTTGCCGGCTCCAGCGCTTGGCCCGCCGCCCACGCTTGCGCCGCCCGCTCCGCTTCTTGCGGCGTCACGCGACCCAGCCGAACGCGCAGCAGGTAGCGCCCGCAGGTCGCGCACATCGGCTCTGCCGCCAGGTGCAGCAGCGCCCGCCGCACCAGCACCGTCAGGAACGCCAGCGTGGCGGAGATCCACAGCGCCTGAGCCAGCGGCTCCGGCGGCAGCCGACGCTCCAGGCCGATCGCCCGCAGCACCAGCTGGCCGTTTTGCCATTCCACCAGCAGCGCGCCGCGCACGCCGTCCGCGCCGGTCTCCGCGTTCAGGCCCAAGTCCACCAGCTGCATCGGCGTATCGGCGCCAGAAATCAGAAAATCTTCAGCGAGATCATGAGCTTCACGCAGCACCGCTTGAGCCTGCTCCGCGCGAAACCCCCAGGCGTCGGTCAGGCGATGCGCCGCGAGCCACGTCGTCGCCGCCGCGAACGCGATGACCAGCGCGCCCGCCCGCGGCCGCCAGCGCAGCAGGTGCGCAAGCGCCACGGCGACCACCGAGAGCGTCAAGGCCGCCAGCACTTCGTAGAAGCCGAGAATTGCCAGCACGCGCCCGGCCAGCCCGGTCGCCACGCCTAGCACAGCGGCGATCGCCACCAGCGCCAGCAGCGCGGCCGCAGCGCGAGAAAGCTCGCGAAGTATCGGGGTTTGCTGTTTCAAATCAAGGCTTTACGCCTGAGGATACTGCTTGGCGCAATTCACCGCAAGCTCGATGAACTCGATGACGCGGTCCGCGGACGGCGGCACCTGCCAGCACGTGAGCGCGCACATGCCGTCGTGCACGCGCACGTCCACCGGATCGTAGTCGCGCAGTTGGAACGCCAGATCGCCGGCCAGCATCGCGTCCGCGTTCGCGCCGGGCGACAGCCGCAGCTTGTAGCCTTCCGGCACGCGGCCGTCGTGCACTTCCGGCGCGTGCAGGTCCGGCAAATCCAGGCCCGTCGGCGGCGCAAGCGGCCCGAACCGCACGACGGTGTGCGCCTCCACCTTCGACATCACCAGCACGCGCACGAAGCCGTCGCCTTGGCCCACTTCCGGCGCGGACGCCTCGATGCGCAGGACGTAGCCCTTGTAGTCGCCGGTTACGACCGTTTCCTTGTCGCCCTGCTGCACCGCCAAATGGAGCTTCTGGCCCGCCTGCGCGACCGGGTCAATCCGCCGCCGCGCCGAACGGAACATCGCGAACAGCGCGACCGCCAGACCGATGCCACCCAGCGCCAGCAGCGCCGCCTTGAGCGGATCAATCGTCGCGGCCGGCGCCGACGTCACGCAGCGGTCGATGTCGTCCGCCGACGCGCCCGATTTCGCTTTGGTCAGGCACTGCCCGACGACGTCCGCCGACAGCTCCTTGTAGCGCTCCAGCTTGGAGTCGTAGACCTCTTTCTTGCGCTTTTCCCACAGCTCCTTGAACCGCGATTCTTCCTTGAGCGGCGCGGCGTTGTCCAAGTCGTCTGGATTCGCGCCCTTGGCTTCCACTTCTTTCTTGCGAACCTTCTGGTATTCCACAAGCACGTTGTCCTGCTCGCGATCGGCCCGCAGCGCCGCCAGCGCCTCCGCTTCTTCCGGTTTGGCCGAACGAATTTCCGCGCATCCGCTCGCCAGGATCAGCGCGCCGATCGCGAGCGCCATCGGGCGGCCCACCAAAGCGCGGCGGGATGGGGCAACGTATTGTGCGTACAGCTGTTTCTGCAAGTCGTTATTCTGCATGAAATCCTCTTTGCGCTGAAACCTGGTTGCCTGAGCCGTCTGGCGGTCGCTCACATTTCATCCGGTTCGTTCAATCCGCGGCGGTCGGTCGGCGCGCGCGCGACGCATCGCTCGGGCGCTAGGGCCCAAACGTCTGTTTGACACGGTTTGCGCGTTTTGTCACGAAGCTCACGTCTCGAGCCCTCTTCGCCGGTTCCCGGGTCGCTCCGCGCCTTGCGCCTTGAACCGAATCTCGCGCGCGAGCGTCGAAGTCCCGGATGCGTTGCACGCGCCAACGGCCTGCACTGATGATGACGGCCCACCGCCGCCACGTTGAAACAGTTTGAGCCTAACACGGTGCCGGAACGCGCGCAAACGCGACTGGCGCCGCTGCGCCGGACTCGGCATCATGCGCGACAGGACGCGGGATCGCCCGCGGTTGAGGTGAGTCAAACGCGGCCCCATCTGTCGGCAACTTGCATCGTGCTGCTTGTGGCGTTCCAGGCTGTGCCAAGCCAGGCGCTGCGCGTTCAGCTGCGCGCGCGGACGCACCTGACGCTGACGGTTGCACCCGCCGGCAATGAGTTGGAAATTCACGGCATGCTGCAGGACAGTCGCGAGATGCCGGTGGCGAACGGCGTGGTGGCGCTGACACTCGCCGGGAGCCCGCCGCCGGCGGAGCTGCACCGGGAGCGTCAGGAATTCGCGGCGACGACGGCGGCGGACGGGCATTTTGCCGTGCGCGTGCCGCTGGGTGCGTGGCTGGGCGCTGATCGGCTGGCGCACGTGGAGGCGCGCTACGCGGGCGGGCCGACGCTGGGTGAGGCAAATGCCGAGACCCTGTTTGACCTGCAACGCCAGGACGCCACGCTGGAAATTCAGGCACAGCCGATGCAACTGCGCACAGACACGGGCGATTTGGAGCTGACGGCGCATGTGCGGTCGGGCGATTTGCCGCTCTCCGCCTTGGAAGTGCAGTGGGCGGTGGACGGCAAGCCGATGGTGGTGTCGCGCAGCGATGGCGACGGCGTCGCGCGGGCGGTGCTGCCGGCGTCGGCGCTGGGCGATCCGGGGCCACGGGTGGTTTCGGCGCACTTGGCCGGTACGGAGCAGGTCAATGAAGCCGATGCGCGCTTGACGGTCGAGCTGGTGGGCGCGGTGCAAGTCGAGCTGGCCCAGCGACCCGGCAACCGGCCAAATGCGTGCGCCGCCAAGGACGTGAAGCTGACGGCCGCGGATTGGTGTCTGGAAGGGCGGGTGCGCACGGCGCGGCGCGGTGCATGGCTGCCGGTGGCGAATGCCGCGGTCTCGCTGCACGTGGAACGGCACCTGCTGGCGACGCTGACGGCGGACGCCGATGGCCGGTTCTTCGCGGTGGCGCGCGGCGAGGTCCTGGCGCGGCTGTTTCCGCCCGGCGCGGTGGGGCTGGTGGCGCGCGCGCAGGCGTCCGCGCCGTGGCTGGAAGTGGGCTGGAGTCCAGTGATTTCGCTGGAGATTGCTCCACCGCCGGAGCTCTCGAGCTGGCTCTACGCGGTCCCGCTGGTGGCGTTGCTGGTGGCGGTGGTCGTCCAGCGCTGGCGGGCGCGGCGCCGCGAGCTGGCGCTGCAGGCGTGGCGGGAGGCGAGCTCGGCCGGTCTGCCCGACGAGCAGGTGCGCTCGATTGCGCCGGGCGAGCCGTCGTGTCGCCTGCGCGGTCGCGTGATGCACGGGGAGACCGGGCGCCCGTGTGCCAGCGTGCTGACGTTGCAGGCGCGCGGCGCGGCGGAGCCGATGACGGTGCTGGCGACGGACGGACAGTTCGATGTCCGCGATTTGCCGGCCGGGCAGTACCTCTGGCAGGTCCAGACCGACGAACACGTGCCGCTTGAATTGACTGTGGAATTGCCGCACGACGGCTTGTACGACGGCTGCGAACTGTTGCCGCCGAGCTGCCGCGCGGTCGTGCGCGGCACGTTCAGCGCGAGCGTGCGCGCGTGGACGCAGAAACCGGTTGACTGGACCCGCGAGACGCCGCGCGACGTGGAGCCGCGCGTGACGGGCGTGATTCGCCGTGGGCACGCGGACTTGCGCGACGCGGTGCGCCGGGTGGAGCGCGCGCTCTACGGCCGACGCACCGATCCTGAAGTCGCCGACGCCGCGCGATCGGCGCTCGGCCGCGTCGAGGATGCCCAGTGAGGCGCCTTTTGCTCGCCTGGCTCTGCTGCTGGCCGCTCGCCGCGCTGGCGGCCGACTTCGACCCGGTGTCGGCGGAGTGGAACGGCCTGACTCGCCTGCAAAAAGACGTCGCGGAGGGCGCGTCGGTCCAGATCCAGGCGCGCACGACGCTGGACTGGGCGCAAGTGGACGAGCACGACGTGCTGCTGGTCCTGGCGCCGCAGGTCGCGCCACATGGCGCCGCGCTCGACAGCCTGACGCGGTTTGTCGACGCCGGTGGTCGGCTGATCGTCGTGGACGATTTTGCCAAGGGCGGCGCGTGGTTGCGACCGTTTGGGCTCAAGCTCGTGGACGCGCCGGCACGCGCCTTGCAGCACTACGCGGGTGTCGAAGGCCTGCCGATGTTCAACGTGGCGCCGGACGCCGAATCGGTGCGGCTGGCGGCCCGCTGGCAGCTCCACGGCGCCAAGCTCTCGCTCGCGGACTTCTTGAGCCACGAGATCCACGCGCCGATCGTCCTGAACCACCCGGCGACGCTGCGCATCGACGACGAGGCCGCGGATCGGCCGATTGTGGCATGGGGCCGCTTTGACGAGCCAGGCGCGGCTTGGCTGGCCGAGACCGATCTTGGCGCAGGGCGGGTGTTGGCCCTGTCCGACCCAAGCGTCTGGCTCAACGCGATGCTGGAGCGCTTCCACGACAACAAACAGTTTGCTGCCAACGTGTTGCGCTATTACTGCGTGGCGGATCGGCCGTGCCGCGTGACGTTGCTGGCCAACGCGACGGCGGTCACGGGCCAGTTTGTGCCGCGCCATACCCCGCCGCCGCGGGCTGGCCTGCGCGCAGGGCTGGAGCTGCTGAGCGATGCGCTGCGGCGGCTGGCGGACCTGCTGGCGGGTCGGCTGGTCGGTCCGGCGCTGGCGCTGATGGTGCTGCTGCTGCTGGGCGTGCCGATCCTGCTGCGGGCGCGCTCCGGGCCGCCGATCGTGCCGCCGGAGGCGACGCCGTTGCGCCAGCGGACGGCGCTGATGGACACGGTGCTCGCCTGGCTGGGTAACCTGAACGCGGACTACCACAAGCCGGCGCGGCTGCTGGCAACGCACTTGCAGCGGCGCATCCGCCAATTGGAGCGCGAACCGCTGGCGCTGGACCACGGCGATCCGGTCGCGGCGATGATCCGCCAGGGCCGCGTGCACCCGCAGGCCGGGCCACGCCTGCGCAGCGTGCTGGACGGCGTGCGCGAGGCGGCGGAGATCGACGGCGTGCCGCTGACGCGCGCGCGGTTTGGCCAGTTGGCGGCGGACGTGGAGTGGGCGGAGGCATTGCTGGCGCAGACCGACCGGACGGTGCGCGATGAGCGGTGACGCTGGCAAAGCGCGGCGACCTCGGGCATGGTGCGGTTGGCTTGCAGGGTGGAGAGGCAGATGACGACAAGTGGCGCGCTCGACCATTCACGACTCGCGGCAGCGGTTGCGCTGCGCGATCGCGTGCTGGCGGAGGTCGGCAAGGTGTACATCGGCGGCGAGGACGTGCCGCTGCTGATTTTGGCGGCGATGCTGGCGCGCGGGCACGTGCTGCTGGAAGGCGTGCCGGGCCTGGCGAAAACGACGCTGGCCAAGGCGATGGCTCAGGCGACGGGCTGCGCGTTCCGGCGCATCCAGTTCACGCCCGACCTGCTGCCGGCGGACATCACCGGCACTTACATTTTCAACCAGAAAATCCATGAGTTCGAGCTGCGTCGCGGGCCGCTGTTCGCGCAGATCGTGCTGGCCGACGAGATCAACCGCGCGCCGGCAAAGACGCAATCCGCGCTGCTCGAGGCGATGCAGGAGCGCCAAGTCACGATTGAGGGCGCGACCCAGCCGCTGCCGGAGCCGTTCCTCGTGCTGGCGACGCAAAATCCGGTGGAGCAAGAGGGCGTGTACCTGCTGCCGGAGGCGCAGATCGACCGGTTCTTGGTGCGGATCCAGCTGGAATACCCCAGCGCGGCGGACGAGGCGCGGATGCTGCAGACCTATGACAAGCCGGTGCCGGCGGTGGAGTCGGCCGTGAGCGTGGAGGAATTGCTGGGTTTTGCTGCGTCGGTCGATGCTGTGCACGTGGAAGAAAAGCTGATGCAGTACATCGTGCGGCTGGTGCAGGCCACGCGCACCCATCCGCGCGTGGCGTTGGGTGCGTCCCCGCGCGCGTCGCTGGCGCTGATGCGGCAGTCCAAGGCGTGGGCGCTGCTGCAAGGGCGCGACTACGTGACGCCGGACGATGTGCGCAAAATGCTGCGGCCGGTGCTGGAGCACCGCGTGATGGTGACGACGGATGCGGCGATTGAAGGCGTGACTTCCGCGGCGGTGGTGAAGGATGTGGCGGTGCGGACGCGGCTGAGCGATGCCCAGCCGGGCGTGACGGCGCCCAGGCCGGACGTGGTCATCCCCGAGCCGGAAGCCTAGCCGATGCTGGAGGCGCGCGGGCGGCTGCTCTTGACGGTGGCGCTGGGTCTGGTGGGCGCCGGGCTCCTGCTGGGCGTGCCGGGAGCGGTGCTGGCGGGCGTGGTGCTGCTGATCGCCATGCTCTTGGAAATTCAGCGGATTCGCGCGGCGCTGGCGCCGATGCTGCCGCCGTGTGGCGTGACGGCGACGCTGGCGGTCGATCGCGACGCGGAGGACACCGAGATCCAGCGCGGCGTGACGCATCGGGTGAACGCGCCGATTCGTTTGCGCCTACAGCTGCAGGTGCCGATGGCGTTTGACGGCCTGCGGATCGACCTGCAAAAGTGGTGGACAAGCGCGGGGTTGGAGCTGAGCGACAGCAGCCGGCGGTCGCTGTTCCTGCGCCACTCCGGGACGCGCGTCGCGCTGCTTGTGCAGCCCAAGCTCGCGGCGGTGCACCGGATTTTGGGTGTCCAGGCGCGGCTGACCGACGCGATGGGTCTGCTGGGCGCGGACGTGTTCCTGCCGTGTCCGTGCGAGCTGGCGGTGCTGCCGCGTTCGTTGCCGTTGGACCTCCGGCGACTGGCCGAGACGCGCCGGATGTCGCCGCGGCCGAGCGGGTCGTCGATTCCGGACCGCGTGCCGGGCGCGGGCGATGACCTGCGCGAGCTGCGCGAGCACGTGGCGGGCGACCCATTCAAGCACATCGCCTGGAAAGCGTCGGCCGCGCGGGGCCGGCTGATGAGCCGCAGCTTTGAGCGGGAGCGGACACGCGCGCTGTACACGGTGCTGGACGCGGGCGCGACGATGCGCGATGGCCAGCCCGGCCACGGCGCGCTGGACCAAGCGATGGATCTGGTGCACTCGCTGGCGGAGGCGTGCGCGCGCAGCCATGACCCGTTTGGCCTGGCGCTGGTCGATGGCCGCGTGGTCGATCGCCGCCCGGTGTTGGAAGGGCTGGCGGCGCTGCGCGACGCCGATCGCGCGCTGCTCGACCTGCGCCGCGCGGTAGCCGAGGACCTGACGCCGATGCTGGACGACGAGCTGGTGGCGACCGTGGCGGATTACCTGACGGCGGTGGAGCGGCTCGCGTTGCCGCCGCTGGACGGGACGCCGGAAGCGCAGCTGCGGCGGCGCCAACGCGTTGTGATGGCGGCGATGGCGCGGCTGCCGGAGCGCGAACGCTCGCCGCTGTTGCGGGGGCCGGAGCCGGCCCAGCGGCAGGACCTGGCGATCTTGCGGCGGTATTGCCGGGCGATGGAGCTGACGCTGCCGTACCGGCCGGGGCTGGCGCCCGCGGACCGGGTTGCGGGGCTGGTTGCCGGGTTGCGGGCGGCGGCGATGGCGCGCAAGGGGCCGTTCGCCATCGTGCTGGTGTCGGATTTCCGCAAACTTTCACAGGCTTGCGAGCCGCTGTGGAAAGCGTGCGCCGCTGTCCGGGTCCAGGGACATCGCGTCCTGGCGGTGACGCTGCGCGAGGCGGACGACCGCGGGGTGGTGGACGGCCTGGCTGACCCGGAGGAGATCGACGCCGCGCGCGGGCTGCTGCGCTCCGATGCGGCGGCGCGGCAAGTAGCGCTCGACGAGCTGGCGGACGGGTTTCGCAAGGTGGGTGCGACTTTCCTGGCGGACCCGGATCCGCAGACACTTGTGACGCTGTGGCGCCATGCGTAGGAGCTTGACATGAAACGGTATTTTCTTCTGCTGGCCTGCGTGAGCGCGTGCGCGTCGCAGCCGGATGCGTCCGCCGATGCCACGGCGACGACCACGCCATCGGGCGCGCCGATCTTGCTCGGAAATCCGACGACCGCGCCGCCGCTGCCCGCCGGGACGCTGCCGGATCCGACCAAGCCGGAAGGCACGGATTTGCTGCCGCCGGTCACGCACGTCGTGGTGCTGATGATGGAAAATCATAGCTATGACAACTACTTTGGCATGCTGAGCCGCGGCGAAGGCTTCACGCTGGACGGCAACGGCCAGCCGACGAATCACAACCCGGACGCGAACGGCGCGGTCGTGCTTGCCTACCACCTGACGACCACCGAGCAGACCGCGAATCACGTGACGCAGAACTGGGTGTCGTCGCACAAACAGTATGATAACGGGCAGATGGACGGCTTCGCGGCGACCAGCGGCAAAGAGGGCATGGGCTACTGGACCGGCGCGGACTTGCCGTTCTACTACAGCCTGGCGAGCGTATTTCCCTTGTGTGATCGCTACTTTGGCTCGGTCCTTGCGCAGACGCTGCCCAACCGCCGCTTTTTGCAAGCCGCCACCGCGATGGGCTTGCTCACCACGACAGTGAACTTCGCCGACCCCGCGCCGGCGGGCGGCACGATCTTTGACAAGCTGCAGAAGTTCAACCTTTCCTGGTTCGAATACTCCGCTGGCGAGCCGGAAATCGGCACTTTCCCCCCGGTTTTTTTGGCGTACAGCGACCACGTCAAGTCGATCCCGGATTTCTTGGCCGATGCCAAGGCTGGGACGCTGCCGTTCTTCAGCTTGATCACACCGAACGGCAATGTCAGCGAGGAAAATCCGCAGGATATTCACCAGGGCGAGGCGTTCTCGGCGGGCATCCTCCAGGCGCTGATGGCGAGCCCGAACTGGCCGACAATGGTGGTGATTTTCACGTACGACGAACACGGCGGCTACTACGACCACGTGCCGCCGCCGCCGGCGTTCCCGCCGGACGATATCCCGCCCGACCCAGCCAAGGCCGGTGGCATCGCCGATGGCTATGATCGCCTGGGTTTTCGCGTGCCGACCGTCATTATCTCGCCGTTTGCAAAGGCGAATTACGTCTCGCACGTCGTCCATGACCACACCTCGATTCTGCGGCTGGTGGAGACGAAATGGAACCTCGGCGCGCTGACGGTGCGCGACGCCAACGCGTCAAACCTTTTGGATATGCTGGATTTTGTCAATGCGCCGGCGTTTCTGACGCCGCCCAAGCTGGCCGACTCCGCGTGGCCGCCCAACGCGATTCAGGTGCCGCCGAGCGATGCGGGCGGGCCGTAGCGATGCGCCCGCACGCGGCGGAACCGGGCAATTGTCCTTGACTTTCCGGTGAAGCCGGCCATGCTCGGCGTCAGCATCAACCTTTCAGGAGTTCCATGAATCGCCTTACTGCCCTGTTCTCACTTTGCTTTTTTGCCGCCTGCGGCTCAACCGCCGCCAGCACAGGCACGACCGCGGCCACGGACACCCAAGCGGCCGCTGACACGGGACTCGCCGCCGACGCCGCCGCGGGTACCGACGCTGCATCCGGCTCGGACACGGCTTCGGGCACGGACACGGCTCCGGGCTCGGACACGGCTCCGGGCTCGGACACGGCTTCGGGTACGGACGCTGCGTCCGGGACCGACACCGCTTCCGGCACGGACGCCGCGTCGATCGACGCCGTTGCCCCGGCCGATGTTGCAGCCGATACGGCCGCGGCCGACGTTGCGGCCTCCGGGGCGTGCATGAACGCCGCGGATGAAGCCGTCAGCTCGACCGTTGACGTCAGCACCAAGGTCGGCGATTGCGCGAGTTCATCGCTGGGCAACGGCGCCGCGGCCAAGCCGTGTATCGTCAAAAATACAGGATTTTCAGATGGTTGCGCGCAGTGCTTTGCCGACACCATCGACTGCGTGTCCAAGAACTGCGTGTTCAATGGCGCTTGCCTCGGCAGCGATTCCGCCGCCTGCGATGCCTGCCGCATCCAGAACTGCGGCCCGGCGTTCACCACGTGCTCGGGCCTGCCGAACTGACGGCGCCAGTCAGAACATCCCGACATTTCACGTTTTTCCAGGCTGTGGTCGCCGGGTCGCCAAACGTGCGGCGAGACATGTCGCTGTGACCGGCGCTAACCCGGCGTTTCCACGTCGCCATCGGGCCGCTTGGCGAACCGCTGCGGCGCCGCACCGTGCACCGGGTCGTCGCGCTTCCACGGCCAGCCGCCAAAGCGCGTGCGCTGGTACTCCGCGTAAGTTTGCTGGATTTCCTGCATCGAGTTCATCACGAACGGCCCGTATTGCGCGACCGGCTCGCCGATCGGCCGTCCCTGCAGCAGCAGCAGTTCCGCGCCTTGGGCGCTCGCCTGTAGGACCGCGGGTACGTCCGCGCGCAGGGTCACAGCCTGCTGGGCGGGAATCGCCTGGCTGCCGATCGCCAGCGTATCGCCTGAAAAGAAGTACAGCATCCGATTGCTGCCCACCGCCGCCGGCGGCAGCGTCCATTGTGCGTGCGGCGCTAGCTTGATCGTCCAAATCGCCACGTCCGTATCCGGCCGCGTGGCCCACGACGACGGCGGCGGCGACGGCGGGGCATGGTGCGCGTGCTGGCCAGCGACCATCCGAAGCTCGACCGTCCGCCCGTGGCTGTCGCGCTCCGTCGCGCCGGGAATCGTGTCCGCCCAGAGCATCTTGAAGTGCGGCGCGACCATTTTGTCCGCCCGCGGCAGGTTGAGCCAAATCTGAAAGAAATCAATGGGATTTGGCCCCTGGCGATCCAGCAGCGGAAACATCTCGGCGTGCTGGATGCCGCGCCCGGCGGTCAGCCACTGGACATCGCCATGGCCGTAACGTGCCGCCGCACCTAGCGAATCCGAGTGGTCGATGAGCCCACGCCGCACGACCGTCACGGTCTCGAAGCCACGATGCGGGTGCGACGGAAAGCCGGGCACAACGTGGCCGTGGTACATGCGCCAGCCGTCCTTGACTGTAAAATCCTGACCCAAATTGCGGCCTTCCAGCGATGCATCGGGGCCAAAATTGCCGTTTGCTGCAGGGTAGGCGTCGTCGTGGTGCACGCAAAACAGGAACGGGTCCAGCGTCTGCCACGGAAAGCGCAGCGGCTCAAACCGGTTCACGGCGTTCGCGGCGGGCGATGGCGGGGTCACGGCGGGCTCCTTTGGCGGTGCGACGGCAGCCGGCGACGGCCCAGCGCAATCCACCGTCGCAGCGGCAACTCCAGCGGCTGCAAGGCTTTTCAGGGCATCTCGACGGGTCACTTGCGCCATGTGGCAACTCCAGCGCGCCGCAGGACGCTCTCGCAGTGTTGCGGTTCAGGCGGAGCGGGTCAACGGCTTTTACGCCGGCGGCTCGCTGGCGACGCTGTACAGGAACACGCCCACGCCAGCAGCGACAAGGCCGCCGCCAATCCCGGCAAAAGCCAGAAAAGACAGGGCTTTCAAGACGTAGAGGCTGGCGGCTTCCACCAGCAGCCCGACGCTGATCAGGCCGCCCGCCAGCTGAAGCCGGCGCGTGAGTTGCAGGTCCTGCGGGGTCATGGTTTGGGCTCCTGCCACAGCTTGGCGCCGGCTTGGTGGTCGATGTCATGCACCGGGCTGTGGCATTCCAGGCAGGACGTCTTGTTGCTGGTCAGCTCGCCGCGGATGTCCTGGTGGTCGGATTGCGACTCGAACGACCGCGCGCCGCCGTGGCAGTGCAGGCATTCGCGGTTCTGGAACGCCTCGTACAGCTTGATCTTTGCCGGCGCGTGGCCCAGGTAGTTCACGTAAATGTGCTTCAAACCCTTCAACTTGGCCTTATAGTCGCCAAACATCGTGTAGGTCGTGTGGCAGGTGAAGCACGCCTGCTCGCGGTCGATGCGGCCATTCTGGAAGTGGGCGGCCGCGAGGTGGCCCTGGTCGTCGAGGTGCAAGCTGGTGCCGTATTTCTCCATGATGTGGCAAGACAGGCAGAATTCCGTCGACTTGGAGTGCTCAACGTGGACAGCCAACCCGCTGACGGTCGCGCAGATCGGCAGCAGGAAGAACGCAGCGAACGCCAGCGCTTTCCCGCCTCGCGCGTGGAACGGTCCCGCCCGCCGGGCGATCGCCGCGATGAGCGCGATGATGACCAGCACGAAGGCCGCAAAGCCCTGTTCAATCGATGGCATGCGCCCGTCCCAGTCGTATTGCCTGTGCCCACGCGTCGGCCATCCGTCACCCGCATGAGGGTCCGCCAACCGGCAAAGCGTACGAGCGTTCGTTCTGGCGTGTCGTCAGCAAACGCAGCAACTGCTTGGAAACAGGAACAAATGGTGGTCTGCGGTCGTCGAGCCTTGTCCGCAGGCCGGAAATCCGCGACAATTCACGCTGGAATCGGCGGGGTGGAAAGATGAAAGCGTTGCGCTGCGTGGTTTGGGTTTGCCTCTTCGCGTTCAGTGCGTGCGGCCAGGATGCGCCCGGCACGGACGACGCGGGCCCCGGCGATGACTCCGGCAGCGGCGACGCCACGCTGGGCGACGTGCACATCCCGACCTGCCACCTGGACGGCGACTGCGACGACAAGAACCCGTGCACGACCGATTTCTGCTCCGCCAACTTCGATTGCGTGCACGCTTTCAATTTCAACCCGTGTGACGACGGAAAAACATGTACAGAATCGGATAGTTGCGATCACGGCGTCTGCGTCGGCACCAGTCTGGAGTGCAACGACGGCAACCCCTGCACGGACGACAGCTGCAACGCCGCTGGCTGCGTCAACCCGCCCAACGCGGCGACCTGCGATGACGGCGACGGCTGCACGATCGGCGACGTCTGCGCCAAAAGCGCGTGCACCAGCGGCGCCCCGGTGGTCTGCGGCAACGGCAACGCCTGCGCGACCGGCGCGTGCACCAACGGCAGCTGCGTCGCGGTCAACCCCGGCGGCGTCTGCGACGACGGCGTGCCGTGCACCGAGAACGATCACTGCGTCAAAGCCACGTGCGTCGGGACGCCCATCGCCTGCGACGACGGCGACCCTTGCACGAACGACCTGTGTGCCGCCGGATCCTGCAAATTCGTCGTGAACACAGGCGGCTGTGACGACGGCGACCCGTGTACCGGCGGCGATGTCTGCACCGCCGGGCACTGCGCCGGCAAGCCACTGAACTGCGACGACAACAACCCGTGCACGAGCGACGCGTGCGACACCGGCTGCGTGCACCAGAACAACGACATCGCGTGCGACGACGGCGTTGCCTGTACCGCTGAAGATCATTGCCAAAACGGCTCATGCACCGCGGGTTGGAGCAACTGCGACGACAACAACGTCTGCACGACGGACGCTTGCAAGCCGACCGGCTGCGTTCACCTGGCACTGAGCAACACACCGTGCGACGACGGCGACGCGTGCACCAGCGCGGACACGTGCGCGTCGGGCACCTGCGCGGGCACGCCGATCGATGGCTGCGCCGCCATCGCGTGCCCAAGCTGCGAGGACGGCAACGCGTGCACGACCGACTCCTGCAACGGCGACACGGGCGTCTGCTTGCACGAAAACAACGACAATCCCTGCGACGACGGGATCGCGTGTACCCTCGAAGATTATTGCCAAAA
>CAIYWC010000210.1 GCA_903929795.1 uncultured Myxococcales bacterium
AGAACCTCGGATCCGAGGCGAGTCGGTCACTTACGCGTCCGAATCGCGTCCTCCCCGCGAGAGGCGACCGCGGGCAGGAATTGTTTCAGCGGGTCACGGTCCAAGGCTCGGGTCGCGGGAGCTTGCGATGGCCTTGGTCCGACGGGGTTCCAATCACTAACACTCGGATTGAACGGTAACACGATGAGCGTTATCGTTCGGCCCGAGGTTATGGTGACACACGATGCGACCGACCACGACGCCTTCGCCCTCATCGCTCAGCACATCGAGCGCGTTCTGGGCGTTCAGGTCGAGCCGGCGTCAAACGTGTCGGTTCTGAACGATCTGCCGGTCTTCCTAGCCGGTATCTACGCGTTCACGCCGTTCAAGCTGCTGGAGTGCAGATGATCCCAACGACCTTGTCCCAGTTCGCGCAGCACCCCCTTCGCCCCGGCATCGTCAACTCCGATGGCAGTTACCGTGGCTGGGTGCAGACTTGGCACGGCGGTCATCTGCCTGATCACCACATGCATCGGTGGAACCTCGACGAGCCTAGATTTCGCTTTGGCCTCTATGCACTGGCATCGACGTGGTCACAGTCCGGACGCTGGGAAGGGCCGGCAAGTCTGCTGATGGCTGCCTCAACTGACCCAGACCGGTTCCTCCGGCCCGAGGCATGGATTGGACCGGCCGGGGGCGCTTTTGACGCCTTGACCGCGATCGCGTTGACGGCCGAATTGCCAGGGAATCGGCAATTCACCCCGCGACACGACTGCCTGGAAAGATTCCGCTGCGTCGCCCAGATCTTTGCCGCGATTGACGCCGTCATTCATCGCTTCCGCGACGGTGCGATGACAAACGTTCAGGCTTGGGCTGCTTTGCGCGCGTTTCCCGGCACAGGAAATGGGGCAAACACGTGGAAGGTCAAGATCCCTCTGATCTTCCGGGAGTTACGCTGTCACGGGTGGGCGACGATTCCCGGCACCGTATGCAGCGTGCCGGATACACGGGTGCGCGAAACCTACCAAGCCTTCGATGCACCGCTGCCGGTCGACGTGCTCGCTGCCTCAGCCAAAATCCACGAGGACTTCGGCGACCTGTACGACATCCCCGCGTTCCTGTACAAACCTGTCGCGACAGCATCACGACCGGCGGGCCCCGCCCAAAACGTACCTACCGCGGGACCTACCGCTGGAACGATTCTGGGCGATTCAGGGCTACCAAGGGCGATCGCAACTCACTGACATGATTGGCAACTCCTGATTCCGCAAAGCCCCGGGGCTTGCAGGTGACGATGCGCATCTTTGGTTCAACTCCGCTTGCTAATTAACTAATTTCAGGCGTCCTCGCCGCTGTACCTACTTTTGTACCCACTTTCGGTCCGGGCATGAAACCGCACTGCGCCCATGGCCGTCCGCGAAGCCCTTGCTGACGCAGCCTAGCTGACGCGCGCTACGCCGCGCAATGTGTGAACTGGTCCCCCCAATCGCTGGCGCGCGAGCGCGACAGGTGAACCGATTGGTCCGACCGTAGGCAAGCACTTTCCGGTTGAGACCTTCGTAGGCCCACCCCAATCCGCATGGGTACACCCTGCCGGCGCGTCACGGGTCCGGCGCGGAGCCAGTGACGCGCCGTTGGAGTCGCACCGACGCGGCCGTCTCCTTCTGGGCTGTCACCTGTACTAACGCCGACAGTTCACTCTGCGGGCACCACTTGACCAGCATGGTGTCAGCAGCGACTTGTCCGACTTCAACACCGAGCACTGCGCTCATCGCGCACGGACAGCCGTTCGTCGGCGCAACCTACGGTCAAGCCTGTGGTTTACACGCAGCGACAGAAAGCCCGCCCCCAAAAGACGCTTGACTTCGCTCCGCCGCCATGCCGAAACTGCCCCCCTCATGACCCACCGACCGCACCAACCGCTGCTCCTCCGCCACCGCGCCCTCGCGATGCTGAGCGCGTTGGCGTGCCTGGTGCTGCAGGCGACGACCGTGGCGCACATGGGCTTGGTCCAGCACAGCTACTGCGCAGCGCACGGCGAGTTCGTTCACGGCTCGCACGTGGACGAGCGGAGCACGGAACAGCAGGCCGGCTGGCACGCAGGCGAGGAAGACGAGCGCCACGAGCACTGCCCGGTCGCCCAGCTGCAGCGCGCGCCGACCTTGCCGCAGCCAGCGACCATCGTCCTGCCGCGGCCGTTTCTGGTGGCGAATCGTGCGACAGCGCCACCTGTTTCGGCGTCGTTCGTCCGTTCGCAGGCCGTCTGGCGCTCTGCCCCCAAGACTTCTCCTCCCGCGTAAAACCAGCCGCCAGCGTCCGTGACGCTGCTGGCTCCTCGCGACCGTCGTCCTCGACCGTCGCCTGTGAAGTCGTTTTCGCACCGCGGGATTTTTGCCGTGAATTCAAAGTTTTTGCGCCGATCCCTCCTTGGGATCGCGGCGCTTGCCCTCGTGTTGCCGCTTCCCCAAAACCGCGGCGTTTCGCCAAAACGCGCACCCTCCAGCGCGGTCACTTCGTCCTGGCCGCGCGCACCGCGGCCTTTTCCTGCGCCCGCAGCTCCGCCTCGCGTAGCCGGTAGCTCGGCGCGTCGA
>CAIYWC010000211.1 GCA_903929795.1 uncultured Myxococcales bacterium
AATAGGCATAACGTGCTCATCCCTTTTGCCACGTTGAACAAGTTGCTGGAATTGAATGGGTTGTGCATCAGCAAGGCAGCGCAGGACCCGCGGGTAAAGGAGATCTACCGCCTCTTCCTGAGTCAACGCTTGGCGCGGGAACAAGGTGCGAAGTGCCAACCTACAAAGGCCGCGGTGGCGGTGATGACCTACCTGATGGGTGACATCTCCAACGACGACATCAAGAATATTACGCGTGATTCAATCGACGTTTCACCAGTCGTCGGAAAATCGTCGGTCGGCACTTCGCAAATGCCGATGTTCGCGGACAACGACACTACTGGCGATGAGTCGGTGCAGGGGGCGAACAACTAAATACCGGAGACGAGGGACATGTCCCGGGGACCATGCCGCAAAAGTGACTGCGGGTGCCCCAAATGAAACTGTCGCCGTTCGAGGACATCCAGGTGGACGGTCGCGTCGGTGGCAGAATTGAGTGAGTAGTAAGTGCAAGCGCAGAGGCGCATAAGAGGTTAAAATGTCTGATGACTTGAAAATTCAGAAAGTGTCAAAAACCGCGAAGCGTTCACATCGCAAGAAGCAGCGCGTGCCAAAGCGGTCGGTCGCCACCAGTGGCGCAGGTTCAGCACCCGGTAAAGCAACACCGACCGGCAAGTTAGTCCCTTCCAACTTACTGCAACAAACATCATCCAAAGTGCACAAAATGGAAAATCACGAGAAAATACCGCAGATTTGGAGTCACGGGCTGCCGGTCGGACTGGACATGTGGGGGTGCCAGGTCGCTGGGGTCGTCAATATCGAGTGTGAGCCCGATGGACCGCAAAGTTATGAACGTAAATGGATGAAGTACGTCGACCTGACGACCATTCCCGGCTCGGCCGTGGCTAGTCGGTTCGGCTCAATCTTGATTTGGGAACTGTTGGCTGATGCCCAAGAGCCCTTCGAAGGTCAGATGCGTGCTCAATATCCCGACCACGAGTGGGAGTGTTGGATGCACATCCAAGAATACACAGCATTTGGCATGTGGCGTGACGACGACTTCCTGTACGACCGCTTGGACCACGAACTCCTTTGTCGGGTATCTCGTGCCGTCGGCGGCGACCCCGACGTGAGGAAACTCTTCTCCGCGATGCTGGTCGTATTGGTCAACGAGATGGCGAAGTGCGAAACGTACGATGAGGCTGGTGTTCCTATGGGCGTCCGCGGTGCCATAAAGCACGCGATGGATGACGCCCTGTCGCCAACTCAGCTTGCCCGCGTCCGCGCGTTGTTCTCGGAGGCAGAATCCGAAATCACGGCACGCGCGCACGAGCTTCGGGCTCAGGGCGCAGGGCCGAAAGCTGACCGCATTGAGGCAACTGCGGTCATAGGCTAGGCCCGCGGATTGGACTTACAGCCCCGCGCACGTTCAGCGATCCCGCGTCGCAGCGCCGGCGCCGCGATTCTGGCCCGCCCCGTCGGCTCACTGGAGTCGCGCGGGGCTGTAAGGTTGAAAGATTTCATTACTCCGGTCGCAGGCCGCGGCACCGGAGACGCGACCCTTGGGGGCGACCGCACGGCCCATTGCCTGTAATACTGAACCATGAACTGCGCCAGCATCAGGACGGAGCTCGACCACCACATGCCCAACCGCGGCTGGTGGCGGCCTGCCACCGATTTCGTGATGCACGACATGGGGCTCAGTTGCCGTTGACCTGCGATTGCCGCGGGCTCACACTTCCAGTGTCGCGCCGATACCGCGCCGTTGGTCAATCATGCAAGAATCTGATGGCCCTGCAGTCCCGACAATGAGCCGGTTCATCTCAAGGGCGGCTATGGCCGTGGCGCTGCTTTTCGTGCACGCCAGTGCTCATGCTGCTGAGCCCCGTGCCGATGACGTTGAACGCGCCGAGGCCAAAGCCATCGAAGCCAAGGCGTTCTTCAAGGGCGGTCTGTACCCGCAGGCTGCCAACAGCTACATGCAAGGTTTTGCCATCAGCCATAATTCCGCGACCCTGTACAACGCTGCGCGCGCGTACGAGGAAGGCAAACTGTACGCCGAGGCGATCGCGCTCTTCGAGCAGTACCTGCAGCTTGCCGACGTCCCGCCAGACGGCAAACGCGATGCACGTGACCGCATCGCAGCCGATCGTGTGCAACTCCGAGCAGCGTCGGCAAAAGCAGCGGGCAAGAAGCCAAACTCCGATGCTGGCAAGGCCGGTAGCGGTGCGGCGCCGCCGCAGACACCGTCGAAACCTGAGCGCGGCGGCGTGACGGAACGCTGCGGCAAGGTTGCGCAGGTCATGGTGCACGCGGGGCCGCGGCCGTCGTTCATCAATTTCGGCAAGCGATTCCCGAAGCAGGAGTTCGCCGCG
>CAIYWC010000212.1 GCA_903929795.1 uncultured Myxococcales bacterium
ACGCGCCTGAGCCTCCGAATCCGCGATGACTTTTTGGGCCCGCTCTTCCGCCCTGTCGCGCTGTGCGCGCTGGTACTGCACCAATGCCAGCACAACGGCGACGGTGGTCCCTGTTCCGGACAGCCAGTTAGCCAACGATCCCAAGTTCATGTCGCAGATGGTCGACCATGTGCTCACGGACAGGTAGTCGGTGAACCAGACGAACGTCAGCAGCCCGACATTGAGCGCAACCGAGCAGGCCAGCCCGACTGACGTCAGCGACCGTCTGAAACCGAACGCCGTCAAAAACGACCCGTCGTCCGACCTGCCCATCGAATCCGCCCCAATTGCTCGGTCAAGTTCATTGGCCCGGCGCTATATCTTGAACGTGTAGCTGTGCGCCATGCACCGCAGTCCCACGATGCCACTTTGGCATCTGAGTCAGTGCCCGGCAAGTGCTCGGGACCGGCCCTCTGGAATCGCCTCAATCCGGCGTCGCTCCCAACCCCGCCACCTTAGCCCCCCACTTCTCCAAAATCTCCCTCATTTCATTGGCATACCCATGCCGCACATACTTCGCCGTCTCGCCGCGCAGCTTGTGGTTCAGCACCTTCTGCAAAACCGTCCAATCCGCCCCAAGCTCCGCCATCCCGGTCGCCGCCGTCCGCCGCAGATCGTGTGCGTAGAACGGCGCGACGCCAAAGTGTTCCAGGCTGTGCGCAATCCCGTGCGCCAAAGCGCTCACGTCCAGCGGCCCTGCTTTCGTCAGGCGCGGCGAAGGAAACACGCAACCCGCGCCGCGATCGAAAGTCTTCGCTTCCTTGAGCACCTCCAGCGCCTGTGGCGACAACGGCAGCTTGTGCGTCAGGCTGTTCTTGGTCCGCCCACCGGGGATCGTCCAAATCGCCGTCTTCTCGTCGATCTCCGCCCACGTAGCACCGACAACCTCGCCAGGCCGGGTCGCAGTCAGCAGCTGGAACCGCAGCGCCAAGCGCGTGATCGGGGCCATGCCGGCGGTCGGCAGCTTGGTCACAAACGCCTTCAACTCGTCGTCCGTCAGGCAGCGCTCGCGGCCAGCCGACTCCTTGTTCGGCGCCTCGTAGCCGAGCACCGGGTTGGCCTCCAGCATCTGGCGCCCTACCGCCCACCTGAACATCCGCGAGAGCACCGAGTGCGTGCGGTTGGCTTGCACAGCGGCGCCGCGGCCAGTCACGCGATCCAGAATGGCAACGACGTCGCGGCGCTCGATCGACGTTGCCTTGCGCGGCCCCCACGACGGCAGCACGTTGCGCTTCAGCAGCGCTTCGTCGCGATCCCAGGAGCGCTTGGTCGGCTTGGCGTAGAGCTCGATGTAGTCGGCAGCCAGCTCGTCGATGGTCGGCGATGCCCGCTGGGCCTTGCGCTGTTCGACCAGCGGCCGTGCGGGATCCAGGCCATGCGCCCGCGTCTGCATCGCCTGCGCCCCTGCCACGTGCGCCGCTTCGACGGACATCTCCGGGAAGCGGCCGAGCGTCATCATCTTGGACTTGCCGTCGAGGCGAAACTGGAAGACCCAGGTCTTCTGCCCCACCGGCGAGATGCGCAGGCCCAGGTTGCCCTGACCATACGCAACAGGTTCCCAAACGATCCGGCGGGCCAGCGTCGGCTTGAGCGCCTCGACCAGCCTGTGGGTGAATTTTCGCTCCGTCGTAGCCATCCGATGTCGCCTCTCCTGCGGAACTTGGCTAGCGGTTTGGCTAGCGGTTGGGCTGGATTTGGATGATATCGGGTGGCATGCGGTGACGCAAGCGATTTGGACCGAATCGCGCTATCCCATGATTTGATTATGCATTTTTGACATGTCCTGACTTGCCCTGACAGACCCATTTAGCGGAAGCGCAGGAGAATCGAACTCCCCCGAGACGCTCGTCACGCCTCACACCGGTTTTGAAGACCGGGGAGCCCACCAGAAC
>CAIYWC010000213.1 GCA_903929795.1 uncultured Myxococcales bacterium
CTTGAGCCGGAAGTTCCCGCACAGAAGATGTCGCCAGAGGACATCAAGGCCTGCGTGAAGCAGCGGCTGATTGCCGGCCCGGAGCTGGCGAAGACCTGGCCGAGCCTCGTCGGCCGGCAGGTCGCACTCGACGCCGAAGTCGTGCGCGCGGTGGACATGGCGCAGCTCGTGGTCAAAGCGGAAAGCGAGCAGTTCCTGGTCGTCGCGATGCCGGGGCAGACCTGGCCAGGTCACGCGGTGCGCCTGTTCACCGTGATCGGCCGCGGGATGGCGCATGTTCGTGGCGGCCCGCAACACCTCGCGCAACTGATGCTGGTCGACGACAGCGCTTGTGAAACTTCGGACGCGGTCGAGTCAGCCGGCAAACAGTCCAGGCGGCTACGGCGCCGTCTCTCGCACGAACTCGCCGTCGCCTTTGGTCGTCAGGACAACATCGCCGTCCCGCTCCGTCGCCCACAACCGATCGCTGGACCGCACGTCGTGCCAATGCTCGGCTCCGCTCTGCTTGCAGGAGACATCACCGTCAAACGCGTTGATCGCCTTCGCGCCCGGCCCGCCCAACTGCGCCGTCAACGCCTCGACCGTCACGGCGCGCGGGTGACAGTACGTCCGATTCGTTCCTTCGCCGGGCTTGCCCGCAGAGATCACGGCGTACTTGGGCGCGACTTTCGCCAGGAAGGGCTTCGACGTCGACGTGTTGCTGCCATGGTGCCCCACCTGCAACAGCGTCACGCGGCCGTGGATATCCATCGCCGATTCTTCGTCCGCTTCGGCATCGCCGGTGAAGAGCACGGAGGACTGGCAGTAGTCGATGCGGAGTCCGATTGAGCAGTCATTCGCGTCGTGTTCGCAGGCTTCGGGCCATGTAGAAGGCACGATCGCGGTCAGCTTGACGTTCTCTGTCGACCGCAGCGGGACGGCGGAATGCTCAGGGTCCACGATCGCGAGCGCTGCGCCTGCGGTGTGTGCGGCGTCGTGCGCGCGCTTGACTTCGCCCTTGTCTGCCTCGCGGCCGTTGTCCACGTACAGGCGCGTCGCGAACTTACCCATCACTTCATGGGCGCCGCCGAGATGGTCGCTGTGCTGATGCGTGATCCAGATCATCGAGATGGGCTCGCCGTTCAGATCGTGCTCCAGGTCGGCGAGCAGGTGGTTGTCCGCGCGCTCACAGACTTCGCCGCAGCCGGGGCGGTGGAATTCATCGCCGGTGTCGACCAGGATGTGGCGGCCGTCTGGGAGGTCGACCAGGACCGCGAGGCCTTGGGCTACGTCGTAGAAGTGCACTTTCATCTTTGAATATCTACACTTGACGCTTTCCGGTTCGGCTTCAATCACGGGCCTCGTAGGCATCGCTGGAGTCGCCACCGATTCCGAATGCTCGGATTCGGCCCCGCCTGCCGTGGTCCGATGACGCGCATGGTGCCGCTTGTTTGCTGGCTCCGGTTCGCGAACGGCGGTCGGCGCCGACTCCGAGCACGCGGTTACGCTCAAAATACTTGCGATAGCAAGCAGTTTGATGCGGCGCTGACGACGCACGATTGAACGATCGCCCATGGAGCCTCCAACATTCGCCGTCGCCGAAGGGACGATCGCCCCGAGTGTGGCGGTGAAGTCGCGCTGTGCCAAGTTCCGGTCGGGCCTCATTTCCGGCTGTCCGACTGAAAATCGGCCGTCCTGCACTCGTCCGACCGCAAATCGGGGCCAGTCAGATGACCTTGCATCGACGCTGGCGTTCCAAGAGGCACTGCGAGGCCTGCGCCGGGCAAGGTCAATGCGTGCGGGGCATTCGGCAGTTGCCGTCGTGAGCCCACTTGACGCGCGCCAGCGCGCTGAACTACAAGCCACTAACGGTACGGAGAGATAGCCGGATACACAAGTCCAAACCGGGCCACGCGGACGCGGGCGCCCGCTGGACAAATCCGGCAGCGAATCGTAGGGGAAGACGTCGATGCCAACTGGGACTGATTCCGAGCGCGCCGGCACCTGCCCTGGGTGTGGCGAGACGCGAACCGAGGAGCTCTCGAAAATCTCCCGCTTCTGCCAATCTTGCCATCTGGTTCTGTGTGTTTGCCCTTGTCTGGCCATCGAGCCAATCACGGCCCACTACTGCTCGGCCTGCGGCGAAGGTTTCGCGAGGAGCGGGGAGGAGATGGCGTTCAATTCGCCCCGCAATCACGGAGCAGTGCGAATTCCGGCAAACCAGCCGACGTGGTGGAATTCGCTCGATGAGTATGGCCGCCAAGCAACTGGCCTCGTCATGCTGTACGGCCTGCCAATCGTCTGGGCTTCGGAGAGCGGCGATGTGCTCGCGGTGACCCGCAACCCAACTGCCTCGGCAATCTCGATCGTCCCGCCGTGGGCACGAACGCCCGGACAACTGGGCGCGCCGGTCGGGTTTCGTCACCGCCTCGGGTTTGTGGAGTCCGGGCCCTACGTGCTTCAGGTTGGAAAGGACCGGGCGGCAGTATGGGCGGCGACTCGCGTCACCGACGCGGTCTGGGCGGGCGAAGTGGATGATGCACGGACGATTGCCCCAGTGCAGGCGGCAACTCTCGGGTTCGGGTGTTTTCTGAACGCTTTTGGCTGGATCAGCGAGAGCAGGTTCGTTGTCTGTGGCTTCCAGGCTGGCTCGCCAGGGCGTTTGGGAGTCGCAGTGTGCCGGGTCGACCTCCGACAAGAGAACGGCGCACCCTCGCTCGTTGTGGTTCCCGAGCCGACTGCCTGGGTGGGCAGCGGGACCGAAAACCCAGCCGAGTGGCACGGCTTAGTTGTGCCGGAGGGGGGGCAGACACCGACGGTGGTCGTGGCGAATCTTACGAGCCTCTGGAAAGTGCCTTGTCAGGCGGGAAGCGTCGATGAGAAGTCCGTGTGGCGCGTAGGAGGTCCGATTCCGCTTTGCACCCGGGTCATTTCGCCTCTCTCCGAGAGAATGCAGGGCTTTCTGTGCGTCACCGACTGGCGGAACGAAAGTGGCGGCCAAGTACGGCGTGAAGTCGAGCGGTTCGACCTGAAAGGACAGGACGAAATGAGCCGGTCCCCGGTGATCAGCGAACCGGTGGATTGGGCACGCGTGGTCCGCACCGCTGGTACGACGCTCCTTTTGGCGGCGCGAGAAGATGGGGTCATCGTGGCACGGGACTTCACGAGTCTTGGCATGGCCGACTGGGCAAGGTTCGAGCCACCGGCCGGTACGACGATCGTTGCCTCGACCGCGGGCCCGGATTTCGTGGCGGCGCTCGGGCTCTCAGTGGAGAAGCCGTTCTTGCTGGTCGCCCCGATCGCGAGGGGACATCAAGTCTACTCGTCGTCTGAAAAATCACTTGGAATCGAGCTGCTGAAAGAGTGGCTCTATTGTGCCGCCGGGCCGAATTCCATCGGCATCCTGCATCGCGGATCGTTCCGCGCGCGGGCAGACTTGTTTGCAGTCACCACGCGGTGAAGGAGGACGGAATGATTGGCGCGACACAAGGTCCCGAAACGGGCAGCCGCTACCGGAAGAGTCTGGCGGCAATCGCCGCGGTGCTCGCGGTCGCCACTACGGGCGTAGCGTTTTCAGCCTTCGGCGAGGAACCGGCCCCAGCTGTAGCCTCTGTTTCGGCCCCGTCCCCCAGCGCCCCGGCTCCTGCCGGCGCACCTCCTGCGACTGCGAATCCAGCCGCAGGTGAGGTTGACCCGGGCACTTTGACCTGTCAGGACTGCGCGTCAATCAAGCGCGCCAATCCATTGCTCGGCACCGCAAATCTGGGCGTACAGGTGGTGCTGTTCGCGGTCTTTGCTCTTGTGCTGTACCTGATGGCCGTCGGGTTCTTCAAGGCGACGATCACCCGCGGCAGCAGTATCGTGAGCAGCTTTGTCGTCGCCGTCGGCGCGTTCCTGGTGCTGAGCGTATTGGTCGCGTGGGTCTGCTTCCAGCAGTACACATGGACCGCGTGTTGGTGTCAGGGGCTCATGGTGCCGGAAGATGGCGGCCCAGTGACGCTCAGCGGCATGCGTGCCATGAAGCAGGTCACCTGGCTGTACTGGGGCCTGGCACTCGGCCTCGCGGTCCTTCTGGTCCTCGCGATCTCGGCAATCGTCCGCCGATCGGTCAGTCCCGCCGCAGGTAGCTCGAACGCGTAGGAGTGGAAGATGGTAATGCAGCAGAACGCAACGCCAGGAACCCAAGACGGGCTTCCTTGCCGGACTCTCTACATCGGCGTCGGCGGAACCGGGAAGGACGTGCTCTTGCGCGTTCGCCGGTGGATCTTCGAGCGCCAGCGCCGGACCACTTTGCCGTTCGTGCGATTTCTCTACCTCGACACCGACACGCTCGGTAAGAGCGCCGCCGACACAGGCGACGCGATCTCGGAGGCCGTCGCGTTTCGCGATGTCAGCGAGAAAGTCTCACTTGACATGGCAGTCGAGGAAATCAAGGCCTACTTCAACGGCACAGGCGTCGGAGCCGCGCCCGGCGGTGCGAAGGGCGTCCAAGACTGGCTGCCGCTCGAGGTGGCGCATCTCGTCCAATCGCTCGGGGACGGGGCGGGGCAGATCCGTGCCTTCGGTCGACTCGCGTTCTGGCACCACGCGGACACTTTCCACCAGCGTGCGAAGAAGGCCATCGACGAGTTGGTCGCCAATGAACCGGTTGACCCCGAGACTGGGGCGACCGCGCTCACGCTCGGCTATCAAGGCGTCCACCCGACGCTCGTACGCGTCGTGATCGTGACCAGTCTAGCTGGAGGAACGGGATCCGGGTGCTTTCTGGACGTCGCCACCTACGTGCGGCAACTGTTCCAGGGCATCCAGATGAACCTGCACATTCGCGGCGTCGTCGTGCTGCCGAGCGTTTTCCATGCCATGGGCTTGGGGAACACCGCAGTGCCTGAAGTGCTCGATTCCAACGCCTACGCGGCCATGAAGGAGATGGACTACCTGCTCCACCCGCGTCCGCCAGCCCGCGTTGGACTCCCGAGCCGACCGGAACAACTGTACTTTGGTCGGTCGAGCTTTACCGCCAACATCGAGCTCCCGGTCTTCGATCAGGTCTGGGTTGTGGACTCCTCGACCGTTCAGGGCATGAATCTCGGTGACAAGTACGAGCCGTTCAATGTCGTCTCGGATGTTTTGACCCTCGAGTTGGAGCAGAGCAGCTTCGCGGTGCAAATGCGCACCGAATTCTCGAACATGAACCAGGTGCTCGGCAGCCTCTACGTCATGAAGATCGAGGATGCCGACCACAACCTGTTGGCGAACATCCCGCTGCACGTGCGCTATTCGGGAGTCGGTCAAGCCTCGTTGGTACTGGATCGGGACCGACTTCGCAACGCCGCCGCGTTCCGGTTGGGCCAGAAAGTCGTCCGCTACATGCTCGGCGCATCGCACGATGTGCAGCAGCATCTGGAGAGCGTCGACCGTGCACTGGATGCTGTCGGACTCTCGGTGGAAGGTCTGTGGAAGAAACTGCTGGAACTCAATACCAACGAGACAATGCTCGACTGGTGGGATACCCAATTCGCAAAGGATGTTGGCGCCTTGGAGGAGGAGGTCATCTCCTTGACGCAGCGCGTGAGCTCGGACCCAGTTCGAGCGCTGGCCGACCTCCAAAGTGGGCTGCAGAAGGCCAACAGCCGCTATCGGAGCCTCCTCGCAAGTCAGAAGGAGCAACTGCTGGTCCGCTTCGATTCCCGCAGCGTCGGTCTGCTGTCAGACCAGGGTATCAGCGACATGTGGGGCACGCACTACAAGCGTATCCAGCAGACGAACGCGCCCGGGCTGCGGGATGCGATCCAGCGCGGGATGGAGGAGCGGTTTGCCAGCTTCCTGATGAACCCGGTCGAATTGGGCGCGCCGGCAGTTGAGCTCCTGCTCGAACGCGCGTCCGCCCGCATCGAAACGCTTCTTGGAGAGTTTGAGCGACCGATGCAGGAGATTCCAGAGCCGAATGTCCCCGAAATCGGTGAAGGCCAAGCCATTCGAGATGCGAAATCGCGAGTCGATGAAGCCAGCTTGATTCCCTCCGTCTTCTTCCCGTTCCGACAGATCGCTACCGACGTCGCCGGCCGAGAACTCGCGTCCGCCGTGCAGCAGGAAATGACATCGATCAGCCGTGTCGTGCAGGAATTCCTTACCGGTTGGCGCGCCTGCTTGCTGAACCGAATCCGTGGACAGTACGCCAGGCATGTGACTCCAAACGCGAAGGAGACGCTCGTCTTCTTGAAGGGTGCGTTCGGTGAACAGCAGGAAATTGCCGAAAACGGTGGGCAAAAGAAGTCCATTCGCCGCACTGGTCTTCGGTTGACCTTGGCGAACTACATGGCCCGGATGAACGACCTCGAAAAATCGCAAGGGCGGATGGCAGACGCGTTTCTAAACGCAGAGCGCGCGACTCGGAACCAGTATTTCGATAAAGCGCTAGGCGAGGAGAATCTGCTCTTCGAACGCTGTCTGAACATCGCCGGAACGGCACCCAAGGATCGCGAGGCCGGTATCGCCGCGCTGGTGCCGCAGTTCTTCGCGGAGGCGCTGCTCTTGTCCGGCGAAATGCAGAACAAGGTTCGCGATGGCCTGAGCGCCGTGCAGATTGACGCAGTCCGAGAAGGTATGAAGGCGGTCATCGAGCGAGCCAAGAAGGCGGACGAGCAGCAGGACCGTTGGAGAGACGTCCAGCGAAGTCTCGAAACGTTCTGTTTCAAGAAGACCCAACCGCTGGCACTTGACACGAGCCTCGACGCTGCCTTGGAAATGAACCAGCAAAGCCCGGGCGAGCAGCAGCAGTGTATGCAAGCGCTCTTGGCAAACGCCAAGCCTCTGCTCCGGATGTCGATGAACTGGCCAGGACTCCAACGCAGATCGCGTGTGCTCGTCGGGACCGCGCAACCGCAGCGTCAGCGTGTCGGCCAGCTGATGCACCAAGCGGGGCTGACCACAAACCCGTTTGAGCACGCGCGCGGTTCGCTGGTGGTCTATCAGGATGAATGGGCCGTGCCCATCGTTCAGCTGAACACGATCTTGGCGCCGCTCAAGGCCAGCTATGTCGCGCATCTTGGCAGAAGTCCGACGAACTGCTTTCTCCGCCATCGTGAGCGGGGATGGCAGCGCTACCCTGACGTGCTCGTGACCAACGACGCGCATCACTGGGTCACGAAGCGCGATGCACTGAAGGTACTTTTCGAAGCAATCCTCTCAGGGATCATTCGGTACAACCCTGCCATCCAGAGTTGGACGGTTCGCACGGTGATGTACGGCCGAGCAAACGAGCAACCTATCGGCGCCTCGTTGGACACTGCGTTGGAGCACGTGACTGTGAACATGACTACCCCGTCCATCGTGGAGGTGCAGGGGCAGATCAACGAGCAGCATGAACGGCTGACAGTCCCCGGCAACACACTGCGGCTGGATGCCTACTCTGCGGCCATTGAGAACCTGCTTGCTGCCTATCCGCCATTACCCAATATCTTGCCGGGCCAAACCGCCACCATGATCACGACGGTCGAATGTCTGGTCGCAGCTGATCTGCGGAAAGAATTCGTGTGCAGCAAGCTGGCACTCGCCCACGGCCTGCCGGCGTTCGACGTGAATGCGCAACTTCCCAGTGGACTTCAAGTGCACCTCAACAAGGCCCGAGAGCTGGGGATGCTCGTTGAAATTCCCTACGACGACCCGCGGTGTGCGACACGTCTGCAGTATGTCACGCAGGAATCGACGCCGGCCTAGGCAGGGTTTGAACTCGCAAATCGGCGGGCCGGAGTGCGCCCAATCAAGGATCAGGGATGACAGGCAACACCTCGACGGGCTCGGCGGCGCAGCGAGTGCGGTGCAACCTTTGCGGTACGGTGCCACCGCCGAGAGGCGCGGGCCATTACTGCCCCTGCTGTGCGGCACGACTGCAAGGAATTTCCCTGTCAACCGGGACGGACTTCGTCTTTCTCGAGGTGGACCGGGGATCGCCGCTCGTGCTTGAGGTGCGTAACGGCGGGCAGACCCGCGTGAATGTGTCACAGATCACCTTGATCGACCGGTATGCGAATACGCGGACTCGCTTGGCTGGCGAAGTCTCGGAACCCTTTGAACCCGGTGTGTCTCGCCAGCTCGATGTGGAGATCTCCGGAACGGCAATTACATCGGGCACCTACGCGATCGAAGTCGCGACCAAGCAGGGGGTCGCAGCGCGAATGGACCTTCGTCTGGTCCCGCTCCCGAAAATCACCGTGAGCGCGGAGTCGGAGAAAGATGGGTCTCCGGTGATGCTTCTCGCCCAAGAAGTCCAAGAACTTTCCGAGGGCGACGGTTCCGGGCAACAGCTTGAACCGGCTCGCCGATGGGGTGGAACCTTCCAGTTGGCCGTCCAGCCGCTTTCCAACGAGACTGTCCGACTCCAGTCGGTCGAAGTGCAGCTTTCTGGCCGGACGTACCCGGTCGTGCTTGGGGACCAAGACGCGGCTGCGACCGCCTGGAAACTGCCAGTCAGGCTGCAGGTGGACCCTGCCGTTGCGGAACAGGCCCGCGAAGAGTTCCTTCGCGCGGATGTCTCGATTCGGATTGTCGGCTATCCCCGTGAAATCGTTCGGTCCTTCCAAGTGAGTCGAATGCGACAGGCGCATCTTACGGTCGAGTGGAAGGAATTACTCGGAAAGGTGGCGGCCGCGCCACATCCCGAGCACGCACAGATGGTGCTGATGCACGGCATGGGGCGCCGAATTCAAGCGACTCTGCGGCTGGGAAACGACGGAGACTTGGAGGTTGAAGTCGCAGGTCCGCTCATTAGCCGAAGCGAGGCGGTCCGAATCACGGACGCAGCCGCCCTCCAAGGGCGTTCGCTGCGTGTAAGGGCAGCCGGCCAGCAGGCAGTTGAGCGGGAGGCATTCGCTGTCGTTGTGGAGCCCGATCGTCTTGCGTTCGAATCCTACCCGTTGGTCGCCGGGTCGCGGCCGGGCAAAGACGAAGCCCGGGTTCTGCGGGTCGAATTGTCAGTCCCTGTGCGTGATCCGAAGCGTCCTGGACAGGAGGGGCGCATCGAGAGCATGGCGCCGTACGAGATCATCCTGCGGCGGGCCACGGTCGAGTACGAGTCCTGCCTGTGCATCGATCTGGGAACGACGAACACATGCGTCGCGTTCGTCCGGCAAAATGATACGGAGCCAAAACTTCTCGACGTGGATCCTTTCGACAGCCTCGGCAACGAGTACCCAAGCATCGTTTATTTCCGTGACCATGAACGCCAAATTTATGATTTTGGCGCGATGCTTCGGGAGACGATGTTCGTCGAGTTGAAGACCTATCTTGGTACCGCGGCCGAGTTCAAACCCCATATCGGACGCAACCCACCCCGCTTTTACTCGGATGCGCGGGACGTCGGGCGGGAAGTACGGCCGCGTGAATCGGCCGAGATTTACCTCCGTTGGGTCCTCAAGGAGATCCGCCGACTATGGCTCGTAAACAACCCAGGGCAGATACACCTCGCGTGCCCCGTGGATTTCGACTCGGACGAAAAGGCGGCGTTGCAAGCAATCGTCACGCGCGCCCTTGGGGTCGAGGACGTGTCGATCGAAGTCGGGATGTCGGAGCCTGAGGCGTTGCTTGTCGACATGATCTCGACGTCGGATGGGTTCTCCGCTGAACTTCCCGACTCTGAGCCCAAAGTGCTGGCGATGTTCGATTTCGGCGGGGGGACAACCGACCTGCTCGTGCAGAAAGTGACCCTCGTACGCGGGGCGCAGGGACAAGAGGGGGACAAACTCGATCGGCGATTCCTGCAGAAGATCACCTTTCGCGAAGCAGGCGAGGAACTGACTCGCCAGTTGGCGGCGCGAATCTGGCCGGCGTTTCGGGCCGCACTGCTCGATGCCGTGGAATCCAAGCAACCCTTCGCCGACATCGTCAGCCGATTCACGCCCCCAACGACACTCGAGGAGGTCGGAAGCCTCGACGCCGATCAGAAGGATCTGTACCGCGCAACCATCGCCGGCGCTGAGCAGGTCAAGCGCCACTACTCCGCACTGAAGGACGGGGCCGCAAAGGGTGGAACGGCGGCAGAAAACGTCGTGCAGAATTTCCGGATCCAGAAGACGGGATTCAATTTGTATCTCCAGAAGGTCGTTCCGATGTCTCTGGTGGACCAGGTGATTGACGATTTCGTCGCGCCCAAGCTCGACGCCCTCGTCGAGGCGGAAAAACGGCTGAATACACGCTCCGGCGCACGGTTCGACTCGATCTATCTGGCCGGCAATTCGAGCCGCCTGCGTCGTGTTCTAGAACTTGCCCAAGAACGCTTTGGCGCCGACCGCGTTCGCTACGTTGGCGACAAGCACACCAAAGAGGGCGTGGCGCGCGGGCTGGCGTGGGCGTCCCAGTTTCTGAAAGCGATTGTGACCGCGGAGTCGCGATTTTGCCTCCGGGTCGGTGACCGAATACTGGAACACGGCAAACCGCATGATCTCGCTCTCCCCGCGGGGATGACGGTCGAGGTGCTATGGGCGGCCGAACTCGACGCGGGGCAGGAGAAATTGGTGGGCCGTCAAGTGCCGCCGCCCGAAGCGATCGGTGAAGGGGGGGCAATCCGGGTTCAGCTGGAGGATGCGCTCGACGAGATCCGGCTCAAGTTTCTGGATCCGACAACTGCGGCGACGCGCGCAGAGTTCATGTTTCCGGTTGAGGCCCCACAGCTCCGCTCAAAGCTTTGCTACCAGTTGGGGCAAAACGTGTACTTGGAAGGGCAGCGGTATGAAGTGATGATTCAACCGATTCATCGAGTGGCGATTAAGCGGATGAATGCCATGACGGACCAGATCGAGGACCAGCCGGTTGCCACGTTTCAGATGCGGCCGGTGCTCCGGCCTGGACTGCCGTTCGAACGCCTGACGATGCTGCTTAAGATGGAGGATACGGCTGTCGTGCTCGAGGTTTTCGATGCAGGCGGGACTGTTCCGCGAAAGATCCTCCGGCAAGAGCTGGAGAGTTGAATTGGAGGCGAACGTGGAATTTCAGAAGCGGATGCTGGGGGCGATCGTAGCGATCTGGGCGAGTACGGTGCCGGTCTCGTGTTTTGCTCGCGATGCGCCAGGAGCCCACCCAGCGCAGCCGGCCAGACCGGTGGGCACGAACGGAACGGACGCCAGCAACGGGGCAACCGCTCCCGATGCGGGGACGAACGACGTGGCGCCAGAAGCGAAGGCGGCGACTCCGAGCGCACAGGCACAGCCCGCAAAAGCCGGTCGGTCAACGAATGGCAGCAACGATGGTCCCGACGTGGTCTCCGGTGAGCAAGTCGCCGCCGGTGGTGAGCCCGACACGGCTGGCGGCGCTGCCAGTGGCGATGGAGGTGGGGGCGGTACCGGCGGAGACGAGGACCTCCTGCTGAAGGTCGCGTTGGCTGTGATCATTGTGATCATTCTGGTACTCGCGATTTGGCAGTACACAGGCCGGCGCCGGTCAGTAGCGTCTCCTGATGACGACGAAATTGGCGACTTGAGGGCTACGAATCCGAAGCGGGCGGAGCGGGTCGAAATCGGAACGAGTGCGACCGTGCCAGCGGTCGTGGCCCAACGTCAGTCCGGCACGCGGACCGAGGCGAGCGCCGAGGCGCAAAGGGCGGACGACGAACGACTGCGGCGGCTGGACGGTGGACTGAAGAATGCTAATGATCTTGTCGCTGGCTTGGACAAGCGTGCCACTGAGCTCGAAGGGCGGCTCACCGGTCAGGCGCGGAGCCTTAAGGACCTTGAGGGCACGTTGCAGGAGGCCACAGACAGAATCGGGCATTTGGTGCGTCGGGAAGCTGAACAGGCTGGACGGCTGATGATTCACTCGAATCAAGTCGTCGAGGAGGCAGAGCAGGAACACCAACTTGCCTGGGGCGACGCGCTTCGGACCTCCTTTCAAGGCGTGCCGAAGCTTTGGAACTTGCTGAATGACCTTCTGGCCGCGCGCGTTCTGGATAACGATGGCCATTCGAACTGGACTCGCCGGTTGCTCGGCGGAACGGGCGAGGCTCTGAGGATGCCGGTTCCCAAGCGCCCGCCGATCCGGGCATCCGAGGCACTAGAGGAGGCCATCATCGGGCTATTTGTGGCGACCAGTTGGGCTTCCGAGTTGCGCTCGGAGCGGGAACATCGCTTGCGCGCCCTCGAAGTGCCGGTCGCGCCTGACCTGGCGACCGTTCTGGACTTTCTCGACCGGGTGGTACCGCTCCTGGACCCACAGGGGACATCCGCGCTGGCCGCTGGACCACAGGCGCTGCTGCTCCGGGTGTGGGAGTTTGCCAAGAGCCAAGGTCTTGAGCCGATCTACCCGCGCGCCGGCGAGGCGTTTGTACATGCCGATTGCGAAGTCGCCGAGGTGAGCCGCGAAGCGCCCGTGGAGGTGGACACCGTCGCGCGAGTGGACACTGCCGGCTTCCGCCGCAACGGGCAGCCATTCCGTAAGGCGCGCGTCGTGGTGCGCCGTTGAGGCGGGTGCGGGGAGTACGAACCATGGATGAATTGTTGCGCCTTGAGCCACTCGTTACCCCGAGGTTCGCCTCCTTGGTATCGGTCGTCGTGATGCTTGCGGCGACGGTCGACGCCCTGGCCCAAGCCGCGCCTCCACCGCCAGCGTTGCCTCCCCCAGCGGTCGCGCCAATGGCCGAATTGCCCGCTGGGGCCATGCGAATTCGCGTGTTCGTCGACACTTCCGGCGAAATGGCGGCGGTGAAGACCACTCTACCCCGCGCACACGGACGACTCCTTCAGGCCGTAGCCAGGGAGGGGGACGAACAGTGTCTGGCGGACAACGAAGCGCCGGAGCAACTTCGCTGTCGGACCATCGCGCGGGACACGAGCACCGCGGAGTGGGATGTTGGCCAGACGAAATTTGTCGGCCGGGGCCTGTCTCCGTGTCGCCTCGCGCTGGACTTCTGGCGATCCCAAGTCGCAACGCAACTCTCACATGCGGCGCCGGTTTTCACCTTCCTATACGCAGGCGCAAATGTCACGCAATTCCAAGAGGATTGCGCGCTGCTGGCTGGCGAGATGCGGTCGGCGCTGGCATCGACGCCCAGTGGCGTTACGTGGGTCCAGACTGCAGGTGTCGTGCCGAAGCCCTTGGCTGATCTGGCGAGCGAGATGGGGGGGCGGGTGCACGCGATCAGCCTCGCCGAGGCACAGAACGAAGCTGACTGGTCCCGCGGCTGGCTTCTGTCGTCGTGGGCGTGGGACCGGACCAAGCTCGACGCGCTTCCGTTCCGGCCGGGCTCCGAGCAAAAGCATCCCTTCTTCGCCAACGTCGTCGCGACCGGGTGGCGACCGCTTCAAGTGACCGGAACCAGTCAAGTGCGGGGACAGGGTCCGCAAGGACTTTCCAGTCAAGTTGTGATCTCGGACGTTGCGCCGTCGGCGTGGTGGCTGCCACTCAAACCGGTCGGCAGGCTCGAGGGAGTGTCGCAGCTCGCTCTGGACGCAAGCGCGCTCACGCGTCCGCGGCCCAAGGAGAACATCCCGGTGCAGGTCTCGGTTTCCGTGCATGGTCTGGGGACGATGACCAACCCGCCCTCCGATGGCGCAGAGCACACGTTTCCAGACCTCCAGATCCGCGTGGACCCTATCGAGATCACCGCCAAGCGCATCATTGACCCTGACGTTCCGGATGAGTTGGACGGCGAGGTCCCAGTGAAACTTCGCGTATGCGACATGCAACTGCCACCTGCTGGCGATCCTGTGCACAGGCTGGTTGACGCCGTGCATTGGTCCGTGGAGGTCAAGCCCCTCGGAAGGGGTGCGACCGTGAACCCGCTGCTGGTGTCCGTGCAAAAGGCGGTGTCCCACAAGATGCAGGCCACGGACCACAGCCTCGTTCAGGGCATCGACATCGGACGTTTCAGCAAGCAGGGCGTCGACGACTCCCTTGCACTATCAGTCGCCGTCGTGGACCCGAATGGCTGGATCGCCACGAGTCCCCCGTGCCGCCGACTGCTCCCGCCGATCAATCCGAGCTTCCCTTGGTGGATCCTCGCCGTGGGCATCGCCGTCGTCCTCGCGGCTGCGATCGGCTTACGGTTCGGCCGAGGAGGGCGAAAGTGACACGGATCTTCGTGATGGCGATCGTTGGCTTCCTGTCGGCTTCGATGCCCACCGCGGCATGGGCGCAGCCAGGCACCGACATCTTCTTGGTACTGGACACTTCGGGGTCCATGCTCGGCCACTGTGGTGCGACGTGCCAGAAATGCGGCACGGACACGGACTGTCCGGACCAACACCGCTGCACGGGTCGTCGATGCGCGATGCTGCCGGAACTCGAGGCGCAGACGTGTAGAGACCGCTGGAAAGATGTGTTGCCGCGGGCCGAGGAGTTCGTGAGCGGGTTGGCCGATGGCGCGTCAATTCAGGTCTACACCTTCGATGCGAACGGTGCACACGCGGTGCCGATGCGAGTCGGAGCAACCACGGGCGCCGAATCCCGCCGCGCCGTCGTGACCCAGTTGCACGGCCTGCACCCCGCGGCGCGCTGCACGCATCTGTATGACATCGCTGCGGAAGTGCTGGCAGATATCGAGCGACTGCCAGCCGCGGCCAAACGAGACCGACTGCTCTTTATTTTGACCGATGGCGACGATGACGGCTCGACGTCCACGGGCGTTGAGTTGCGAGCACGGCTTCTGTCCGTCCAAAAAGGAATTGCGTGGCAGATCGTTGCGCCGCGAGGCGCTCTGAAGGATGTTTGTCAGGGAAATCCACATTGTCGTGCGCTGGAGGACGCGCTTGGCGGCGAATGGAAGGTGACGCCATCGCTCGACCTGCCAAAGGCCGCACTTTCTTTGGAGAAGGGAAAGGATACTGCGGCTGGAGTCCTCCGCCTGAATGTGGACTCGCTTGAACTTTTCCCCCCGGCAATTGGCGTTGAATTCCGCCCCGAGTCGGAGGAGACGGGGCGTCTGCTCGCTTACGAGGGACCTCGCTCGCTTCGGCCGGAGTCGGGCGAGTTGCCGATAGCATTTCGGCTGCGCCCGGATCTTGCATCGAAGCGCCCCGATACGCTGCGCGGCAAGTTGATCCTGAGTCGGCAGCAAGGCAAAGTCGTGCCCGGATGGCCTGTGGAATTGCCGGTGGAGTTCACGGTAAGCCAGGCGAATTTTGGCGCCAAAGCCCTGAGTAGCCGGAAGTACAATGTTGCCAGCGGTACACCGGTGACCTTCCCGCTCCCGCGGGACGTTTTCCAACTGCTCACGCATGTAGATGGCTACCAGAAGATCGACTGGAATGCATTGGCTGCCGTGACGCGGGATAGCCGGATCCCGAAGCCCGCGGTCGCTGGCCTCACGGGCGACCTGACCAAGGCGGACCAGGTTCAGTTCTCGGTGTCAGGGCGCTGCACGCTGGAAGAACGGCGCCAAGGCAGCGTTCAGGTGACGTTAGCGGACGCCAATCGCTGGTTCACGCTCGGGACCATCGACATTCCTGTGGACCTTGGCGAATGTGGCGATGACGACTCTGGCGGCTGGTTGTGGCTGGCGGGCATCTTCCTTCTTTTGGCCCTCGCCGCTATGGCGTTTGCACTCCTCCGTCATCCCGATCTGCGGCAACTGCACCTTGCGGAGAACGGCGAGTTGGGCGTCAGGGACCGAGGCGTGTGCCTGCCCAACGCACCGGCACGCTGGGGACGACCATTAAAGCACGTTCCACTCGGCACCCTCGGTAGCGCTCGGGAACTTCGTGAAGCAGAAGGGCAGTCGTTGCTCGACCTGCCGGTGACCATCTCGCTCGAAAAGGGCAACGTCATCGTGGCGACTGCTGCGAACCCCGTCTTTTCAGTGGTCGTCCCCAAGCCGGACCCGCTCCTGGGTGAACAACGGTTGAAGCGACTCGTGTTGGGGCGACTGTCCGGTGGTCGTCTCGTGGAGACGCCAGTCTTCCGCGTCCTCCAAAAGGGCCCGATGCTTCGCTTGGCCGATTCGCGTAACGGCTTGGATCGCAAACTATTCGGGGATGTCGAACTATGAGCACGGCCAAACCTCCTGCCGGGGCGAGCGGTCGGATCTCGACGGAATCCACTGACGCGCCCTCGATGCCGTGGCTGCTCCGTGTCTCGCCAGCGGTTGCGGGCCTTGCCACGGCGGCGGTTGTGCTGCTGCTGGCCGCAGGTCCCTTGAGCCCAAAAGGCGACATGACGGTGACGTCGGCCTCACTTCCGTTGCTCAAGGAGCCCAAGGCCGGCGCCGAAGCCTGTGGCGACGCGGTGCCGCGTGGTTGGCTGCTTTTTTGCCTGACGGATGCCGAACGGCACTGCACATCGCGAATCGCGGAGACCGAACTTTGGGTCCAGACCTCCCAACACTGCTGGGTTCCGGCATCGGCGGTCCGGTTTGAAGTCCCGACGCTCGAGTTTACCGATCCACCAACAACGTTCGCGGGGGACGACCTTCCAGTTGTGGCCAGGAACGCCTGGGACGAACGACGGCGAGCCAAGGAGCGTGCAGCGCTGGACGAACTCCAATCGCTTTTTGACCAACAGCGCTGGCGTGACCTGGAGAGTCGGGCGAAGGTACTGGTCGCGGCCGGGACCGTATATTTGGAGGAAGGGCGCAAGGTCGCCGACCTGCGGATCGGGGACGCACTCTCGGCCCAACTTGAACACCATATAGCCGACGTTGAGCCCCGCCTCTCTGCTCTGGAACTGGACATCGAGAGCATGGAAGGCGTGTTCATGAAGCCCGCCGATCAAGTCCAACAGAACTTGGCGCTCCAATCGAAGGCTCTGGAGCTGAAGGGCGAGGTAGACAAATTCGTCGAAGGCCTGACCAGTTGGAAAGAGCTGACGGGGCTCGTGGAGTTTCAGTTTCGCGCGTCGCGGGAGCGGCTCCTCGGCGTGCATCATCGGATTTTGCTGTCACTTGCGGCGCTCGCTGTGAGACGGTATGCGAAAGAGCTCACTACAGGTACACCGTCTGCCGTTCTCCAGTACGAGGGCGATGACGTAACACCTCCAACATTGTGTCGGACGTGTGGGCTGGCTGGCGCTCGGGAGTTTCGGGACAAGCAGAAGACGTTCCAAGCGCGCTTGGCCGATCGGCAAAAGACGCTGCAAGCGTGGCGGCAGCAGACAGTCGGATGCGCGTTCCCGGTTGAATCGGCAGGGTGGGAAGCGGACGACCTCATCGCGGCGGTCGTCCCGACTCGGGCCGGATCTCCGATCATCGCGAAGGCGCAGACCCTCCGGTTCAAATGGGATGGCCCGGTCCGCGGCCTCGTCCCCAGGGAACGCTGGAACGGGTTGGAGACGCCCCCGGCTGGACAAACGGTGCCAAAGTGAGTGAACCGCAGCCTCATGCCCACTGGGCGCTGATCTCCTACGCCATAGGGATGGGCATCTTGTCCTGCCTGTCCTTGGCCGTTGGCCCGGGCGCGGCGAGTCCCCAGTTGGTGGTATTCGCTGCGGCGGTCGCCCTCGCCTGCTGGGGCTTGACCCTGACCGGACTGCGGATTGACCCGCTCGCACTGTTCCGGACGTACATAGTCTCAGACAATCTCGTGGCGGCGGCAGTCGGCTTGGCGGCCGGGGCAGCTGGGGCCTGGACCTTCTTCCAGACGGACCAGCGCCATCTCTCGACACTGCCGCTGGTGTGGCTGACGCTCCTAACCGGGTTTGGGACAGGCATCGCCATACTCTGGGGATTGGCGGTCGAGTGGCGGCGACGCGCGCTGGACCGCCGGGTTGTCGCAATCCAGTCAGCCTCACATGCGGAAATTCGCCAGCGAGTCAAGGAGCGGATGGAGGCCGTGCGTACGCGCGAGTCCTTGATGACTCAAGGCAACAGCCTCGACACGCTGGCTCGCGCCGCCAGTGGCTTCCAAACGCAGCTCGACGCAGCCCGGCGAAATCAGGTGCCCGCCCTTCTGCTTGTCGCGTCCGAGATTTGCCGCGCGTTAGGGCGCGTGCTGGAGGTCCGCACGTTCCGGCTTGCGCCGCGCGTGCATCAGGTGATGGACAGCGCGAAATCGGTCGCGGGGGCAGAAACCCGCTTAACGGCGGCAGAGTTCGATCAGATCCGCTCGTCGGTTGCCATCTTGGGAGCACGGTGCCTTGCGGAGGCGGGCGCGCCGACTCGCGGCCCGGACCTCGCCGCCGGCTTGTCGTTGGAATCCACCACGGGCACGTCGACCGTCATCGCTTACGTACGGTCCGCGCGAAACCCCGTCAGTCGCTGGCTGTCTCGTGGGTTGGGGCTCGTTTCCGTTGCTGGGCCCCGCCCAGGCGCATTCTACGGAGTGGCGCTTTTGCTGATCGCGTTGCTGATCTTGGGCCTTTTCGAACTCCCGGCCAACGGCGTGGCTCCAGATGTGGTCGCGAGTTGGCTCGGCGGACCTGTGCTGATCCTGTGGATGCTGTGGCTTTGGCTGTCGCTTCAACAGAAGGCTTCTATCTTCTCCTTGCTCGGCCAACTCACCGTCGCGCTCCTAGCGGTTGGCCTCGTCGTGGGCTGGTGGCACCTCGCATCCAAGACTTGGCCTGGCGTGCGAGCTCCGAGTTGGGCTTCCACGGCGGTGCTTCTTGCCGGCGCGCTGCCGGGCTGGACGGTGGCGACGTGGCGGGTTCGCCGGCAGCATCCGTATCCGCAGCGCCGAATTGTGACGAGAAGCCCCGAACAAATCTTGGAGTCGACCTCGATGGGTGGGCTCACGCCGCTGGCGGAGCGTTGGCGTGGTGAGCTTATCGCTCAGGCGTGGACCCGGTTCTTCGACGGTCCCATCGTCGGCTGGCTGAATGGCCCAATAAGCGAGACGCTTGCGCAGACCGCGCCGGGACAGACCGGCAAGATCGGCAACCTCCTCCTTCGGCTCCGCGACGAAGCGCGGGCGAGCGCATCGCCAGGAGTCCTAGTACGAGCGGCTGTCGCGACGGCCACTCTCCAGGACCTTGCGCGATGGCAACTGGCCTGCCAGGCTCTGGGCGAACTGATGGGCGATGACGAACTGGACCGTTGCCAGTCAGACCTTCAGCGCCTGGCCGAGACGCAGGACCAGACGGTGGACGATTGGCTCGCCACTTTCGGGGCGGCTGCAACGCCCGATGACTGGAGTATTGAGCGGTTAGCGCGGCGGAATGTTTTCCCGCCGCGCATCCAAGGTTTCGAATAAGGAATTGCGCACGCATGGCCAAACTTGTCAGTGAACTGCCGGAGCCCTTGGATCTGGGGAGTTTGAGAGCCCACGCTGCCTCGGTGGCGTCTGGCCTTCGTTCAGGTTTGCTGGTGGATACCACTCGGGGCCACCAAGCTGCTGCGCTCAAGGCGATCCGAAGCCGTCTTGAGAAAGGACTGCTGCTGGAGTTCCGAGTCGAAGGCCCAAAGGATTCTGGACTCACAACGGCCGCTGTTCGAGAAGCAACCCAGACCTTCCAGTCGAGTTTGTGGAATCACCTTGACCGCTTCAACTACCCCGAGTCCTCGTTGGGCACCGAGACTGCCATGAGGCAGATCCCCAATCGCGACTATTTCAGCCAGCTTGAATGGGCGCGGTCAGTCGTACAGGCGACAGATTCCTTTGTGGCCAGCTTGCTTGAAACTGTTTGGCGCGGCGGCTTTTGGCCGGCGGAAGTCCGGCGGTCAAAGTGCACCGTGACCGTCCATCTGGTCGCGTTCGATGAGGTCGACACCGAGGTTCGGGACCTGATCCTGGAGTTCGACCGCTTGGCCAACGCGACCGCTGATGTGACGAAGGTGGCCCACGCCCACTTCCAATCCACGGAACGGCGCCTGCGGCAAACCCTGACCGCGATTTCCGAAGTGGGCGACGACGACGATGAGTCGTACGTTCCTCCACGTTTCCTCCGCGAACGACTCGAAAAGATCCTAGGGGCCAGGGCCGACACTTTGGAATTCGCCAAACGGTCGGCCGAAAGCCTCGTGAGAATCCAGAGCATGATGGAAACGGCGATCCGTGGTCTGCAGCCCATCGAACTGCGCGTGCAGTGGGAGTCGTTCCAGCCCACACATCAGGCAGTTGCTGAAGCGGGTCTCTTGCACTGGCTTGCGGAGTTGGCGCCAAACCTGCCGTCCCACAGTGAATTGGATGCGCGCTTCCGGGAACGGCGTCCTCCGGTCATGGTCGGTGCGCTTGAGGCTCGAGTGCCGCGTTGGGAAGGCATCTGCGGTTCAAGTCCGGAAGTCGTACCGGTTGGGGAGACCACTCCGCTCTTGGCCGAGCTCCAACTGATGAATATTCCAGAACAGGACGAATGGATCGATCGTCTCGCACGCCTCGGCTTCTTGGCCGTGCATCACGGGGTCGCGATCGCGACAGAGCCGCCGGACGTGTCATGGTTGCTCGCAGCAGCGGCACTGCCCGAACTCCTCATCGAGAACGGCGCGCAGGAAGCGGGGTGCAGAGCGGCCGTGCGCCAGATCGCGGTCCACTTGGCCCAAAGGCCGGACTTGGGCGAGGTCGGAGCGCTGGCGGCCGCGCCGGGGAGCGCCGCGCATTCCAACGGCATCGAGACGCTAGTCAAGTTGCTGGACGTCGTGACCCGCATCCTCGTGCTCGATTTGGAGAGAACGCTGAAAGCCAAGACTGGCAAGCGGCAGGGCGAAGAGCTCTCAGAAATCGCTCAACCGTTGCTGGCTTGGTTGCAGGGCGTCGCACGCCCCTGGTTCATGCGCCCGGGCGGGCCGCCGGAAGTGTTGCGGGCGTACGCTGGCTTCCTCAAACGAATGGAGCGGGTCACTGGGCTGGCGTGGGTAGGCGTGGCTGAGTCCACCTTGTAGAGGAGCACGGATGACTGTTCGACATTGCACAATTTTTTTGGCCGTGAGCATCGGTGGCCTGCTTTCGCCCGGTTGCGCCCACGCGCCATCATCCCGCTCAAAAGTCGCCGAGTTGCGAGTTGTCTCGGCCATTTGGGACCACGATGTGCTCCGCGCGCAGGTCGACCAGGTCGGCTCCCGCGATAACTTGGCTGGACAACTGCTCGTCACAGTCGGGGCCGAGACATTCGCGCGTCGGGGCGCCACCGGGCGCGAGATTACGGTGGATACGGCCGCCCTGATGCCAAGCGTCTGTCCCCGGGAGGACTTCCTCGGCCAGCCGCTGGTGGTCTCGTTTGAATCGCGCGGCGGGCGGGTCGCCGTGACGCAAAAAGACATTGACGAATGCATCCGGAGGACTGTGTCCGGAACTCTGGCGCTACAGGCCCAAGAAACAGCTCCATCAGCTCGTGAAGCGCCGCAGCAGATGGCCCTGGCTAGCCTCCTCGCGCGGGCAAGACATCTCGCCGAGGGCCTGCCTGAGGCCGACGAGGAGCGAGCTCGGACACTTTCGATAGTGACGCATTTGAGCGCGTCGTTGCGCGATGCCCAGGAGATTACTTTGGCCAAGTTGCTGAGCGCTTTCCGGGCAGCCCCAAAGAAAGATCCCGCGAAGTTGGCAGCTGCTGGGTCTCCTGTTATCGAGTATATTCAATTGCTTATGGACGTGCATATGGCGACGTCGGAGGAGGTTGTTCGCGCCTGGGTCGGCGCTGCGATACTTCAGCCTGCGCTTTCGGCCGAGTCGCTAATGACGCTCGTTGGCCGGGACTCCGACACACGAATCTGCCTGGCGTCGTCAAACCACTGTCCGCGGTGGCTCCATCCGAAGGTCGTCGAGGTCTTCGAACCCTACTTCCTGCGCCTGAAGGAAGAACTACATCAGGATGTCGAGCGAGTCCACGTTGCTGCGGTGGCCCTGCGCCAGAACACCACCGAACGCAATGCTGAGGCAGTGAAGCGGGGCATCCTTCTCGCGACCAAGGCCCGGCAAGCGGGATGCGTGTTGGAGTCTTGGAACCAGAACGTCCGGGCTGAGTGTACCGCCGTTGGCGAGGCGGTCATCGAAGGGAATCAGGCGCTGGCTGCTTCGAGAGAGCGGCTGGGCGAACTGCAACTTGCAAGCACGGCCGCGGCATGGCGGGAGTATGTCGGGCGCTGCACCACCGTTTTCAAGTCCTGGCAGCGCAACCAAGCTACGGTCCCTTGCATCGGCACCTGCCTGGACGGGCGCCGACGCATCATCGAGCAGCGGCGTACTTTGTTCCAAGCGCCCGAGGGTCCGCTCAATGCGACGAGCAAGCGAGAGTTGCTGGAGGCTTGCCGGGCCGCCCAGTGTCCACGCTGCCCTTAGGCCCGTGAGGCGACCTCTTCAACCGGCTCATTCCGCCACTCGCCACTTCGCGCCGTCCCGCACGCCCCGTCCGGAAGCCGCCAACAGCGGCAGCGCGGACTCGACAAGGCTGGTCGTCTTCCCCGACACCGCCTTCACGCCCATCGCCTTCGCCGTCTCGCGCACCAGTTCCGCTTGCGAAATCGAAAGAGCGCGGCCAAGTACCCAGGCCGCCGCGTTCGCAATCTCCTCCGGCGCGGTCTCGGCCAGGTTGCGCGGCTCCCCGTCATCGACAAAGCGAAATCCGCGCCAAGTCGCCGGCTGAAGGCTATCTGGCCAGAAATAGTCGCCGTGCCGTTCCGGACGTGCATGGCCGGGCAAGGTGCGGATAGCGCTATGAATCCGGTCGACGATCACGTTGCCAGTCCGACCGAAGCCCCAGGCCGTGGCGATCGTGCGGGTCACCGTGTCGGCGTGAATTGGACCGTGCGCGACCACCAACTGGACCACCGAGTCGGCCAAGAGCGGGGTCGTGTGTGCCCAGTCAAAATCTTCGCGCGCGCCAGACTTACCCAGAAACGCCACCGGCATAAAACGCGTCGCTCCGTCTGGCCACGCAGCACGCGGCCCCGCCAGCACCGGCCCAGCCGGGCCGGCTTGCGGCAGGTCTGGTTCGATAGGCGTAACCACGGGCGGCGGCGTCCCTGCGCGCGTCCGGGCCTCCGCGTCCTTCACCGCCGCAAGTAACCGTGCCGTCGCGTTCGCGCGGTCGTACCACCAGTCCGTCGCCCAGAGGCGGTGAATCTGCCAGCCCAACGATACCAGAACTTCTTCGCGCAACCGGTCGCGCTCGCGCGCCACGTACGAGCCGTGGTAACTTGCGCCGTCGCACTCGATGCCCAGCAAGTAGGTCCCCGGCCGTTCGGGATCCACTATGCCCAAGTCAACCCGATAGCCGCTGCAGCCGATCTGGGCGCGCACCTGCCAACCCTCGGCCGTCAGCACACGATGCACTTCTTCCTCAAACGGGCTGCCAAAATCCTCGCGGTCGGGCGCCGATGTCGTCGACAGCAGCGACTGTGGGCCCAGCGCCGCATAGCGCAAGAACGCTTTCAGATGCGACACGCCCGTGGCGCGCGACTTGTTCTCGTCGATCTGGCCCCAGTCCAGCGTGGTGTACACCGACAGTCGCTTGCGCGCGCGCGTCACCGCCACGTTCAGTCGCCGCTCGCCGCCCTTGCGATTCAGCGGGCCGAAGTTCATCGTCACCTTACCCGTTGCGTCCGGGCCGTAGCAGATGCTGAACAGCATCACGTCGCGCTCGTCACCTTGCACGTTCTCCAGGTTCTTCACGAACACGGGCTCGTTGCCATCCGCGGCAAAGTGGCGCTGGAATTGCGGCTCGGCTTGAAGGCGCTTGTCGACCAGATCCTGCACCAGCCGCTGCTGCACCTGGCTGAACGTCACGACACCAACGGTCGGACGCTCGGCATCGGGCAGCGCTAGGAGTCGGAAGATCTCCGCTACGACGGAGTCCGCTTCTGCCTGGTTCGTCCGACTGCCGCCGCGGTCGTAAAAGCCTTTTACCTTGACGAGTTTGACGCCGAGCTCGGGCGCTTCGTCGGCCGCCGACGGGAACGTGTGCAAGCGGTTGTCGTAGTAGTGCAGGTTGGAAAACGCGATGAGCGACTCGTGCTTGCTACGGTAGTGCCATTTGAGCAGCAGTTCGCGCAGGCGCGCCGCGATCATCTCGTCGAGGATGCTCTCGGTATCCTGCACCGCGTCGTCGTCGAGCGCGGTCTCGTCATCATCATCCCCGCGGTCAAAAAAGCTGGTCGGTGGCAACTGCTTGCTGTCGCCCACCACGATGACCTGCTTGCCGCGCGCGATCGCGCCGACCGCGTCCCACGGCGGGATCTGGCTGGCCTCGTCAAATACGACGACGTCAAAGCCCTCGACGCTCGGATCGAGGTACTGCGCCACCGACAGCGGGCTCATCAGCACGCACGGCTTCAGGCGCTTCAGCGTCGTCGGGATCTTGGCAAACAACTGGCGAATCGGCAGGTGGCCGCGCTTCAATTTCAACTGCCGCTGGATGAGGCCCATCTCGTCGCCGGGCGCGTTGGCGCCTGGCGCCCGCTTGGCCACGCGCGCAATGACCTCCTTCTGGGCCAACCCGAGCGATCGCGTATCCAGCCGCCGGAACCGCGCGATCAGCTCGGCATGCGACGTGCCGCGGAACTGTCGCAACATCGGCTCGGCGGTTAGGCGATCTTCCCACCACGCCTCGCGCAGGCTGCGATCGAGCACGTCCGCCAACTGGGCGGCATCAAGCCGTCCGGCCTCGACGGAATCCATCAGCGGCGCGAGGCCCAGTTTGCTCGCCGAGGCCATGGCCGGCACCAGCGCACACCAGTTGCGCAGGCGCGGGAGGTTGTCGAGCCAGGATTGCGCGACCGTACTCACCTGGGAAGGCAAACGATCCGCGCCGAACGCCCCCGAGGTGTCCAGTTTCAGAAGCTTCTCGACGTCTGCGAGCGCTCCATCGAACCGCACCGTCGCCGCGAGCAATTCGCGCAGCGAGGTGCTCAGACGCGCACCCGGTTCCAGCAGCTCGGCAACGTCAGTGCAGAGCGTGAGGAGCTTGCGGCTTGACTCCAAGGATCCCGTGCGTTGTGCAATCGCCGTCCGAACCGCGCGGAACTGGCTCGCCCAAACCAGCACGCGTTCCGCCGCCGCCCAGTCGCTCTCTGGCCCGCGCCAGAAATGCCCAAAGACCGCCGCGCTTGTGGTTTCGCGTAGCATCTGCGCCTCTGAACGCAGCCACTCGGCGTCGCGCAGATTTTGGCCCAGTTCTGTCTTGGATGGGAGCATGTCGCGCGCCAGCAATTTCAGACGCTTGCGAGTGCCCCAGAGCATGACCCACGCCACGAGGAAGAATGCTTGCGCCCAGGTTTCCACCTTCTGCCGTATGGGCGTGACGTCCAATGCCAAGATGGCGTCGTCCCACGTCGCAAGTAGCGCCGAGCGGCGCGTCGAGTACGTCCGCCCGCGTTCCAGCAGCGCCCTCAGGTCCGCGATGCGTTCGGCAAAGCCGCTCGGTTCCAACAGCGCGGCCGGCGGTGCAGGCGTGTCGAGGGCCACCTGCGCGGCAGCCGCCAGCACTGGAACTGGTGTGTCAGAAGGGAGCTCCAGCATCCTCGCTACTTCCAGTCGCAGCGCCTCCAGTATCCGTGCGCGTTCACCCAGCGTGCGGCTCGCCGTCTCGACTTGCCGTTGCCATGCCGGATCCCAATCGTCTGCACCGACCGCTCGCCACGGATGACCGGAGAGCCCACCAGCATCGTGGATGGCGCTGGCGAGATCCGTGGTCGATTCCGCCAACTCCGCCACTCGCGTCGGGGTTAGCTGCCGGGCGTCCACAGCCGGCAGCGCCTGCTGCAGGGCGTCCTTCACCCCAAACAGCCACGCGAGCACGCCGCGCGTCGAAGTGCCGAACGGGGACGGCTGGTCCAAGAGCTTGGCATAGGCGTTGAGTTGCTCCCGCGCCCGCTGCAGTTCCACGGCGTGCTGCTCCCACGTGGCGCTGTCGTGCTGGCGCGAGACGTCCAATGACGCGCGCAACTGCTCCATGACTGCGGCCTTGCTCGCTTGGCTGGAATGCAGCTCAAGGCAAAACGGCGCCAGCCCGACTTTGGCCAGCCGCGTGTGCACGACCTCCAGCGCAGCGAGCTTCTCCGAGACGAACAGCACGGTCTTGCCGCTAGCCAGCAATTGGGCGATCAGGTTGGTAATCGTCTGCGACTTGCCCGTGCCCGGCGGCCCCTGCAGCACGAACGACGAGCCAGCTTCCGCGGCCAGGATCGCGGTCACTTGGCTCGGATCAGCGTCCACAACGTGCAGCGTCTTGTGCGCGGGCAGCGCGACGTCGAGATCTTTGTCGTGCACGAGTTCCGCGGCCAGCGGGAACGGCTCGCCGTTGCCCGAAAACAGGTGGCGAACGACCGGGTTCTGCACCAGAGCAGCTTGCTTGGCCTCCAGGTCCAGCCACATCAGGAACTTCTGGAACGAAAACAGCCCCAAGTGCGAGCGGTCATGCACCAGCCAGCGGCTCTGATTGCGCACCAGCACCCGAAATGCGTGAAGGATCCGCGGCACGTCGACGCCCGAAGCGTCCTCCGGGAGCACGTCCAAGCCGGCGACGTTCATGCCAAAGTCGGCCTCGAGCTTCTTGAGCAACGTGACGTTGACCCGAGTCTCGTCGTCCGCGCGCTTGAGCGACCAGCTGCCAGGCGCCCGCCCGCGCGAGAGCAGTACCGGCACCATGACCAACGGGGCAAACCGTGGCTGCGTGCTCGACGGCGCCTCAAACCATTCCAGCATACCAACCGTCACGTAGAGCAGGATCGCGCCGGACTCCTCAAATGCCGTGCGGCTCTGACGGAAGAGCTCGGTCATCACCTTTTCGTGCTCAGCCGGCGCGAGGTCCGTGTGTAACAGGCCGCGGCCTTGGTGTTCGCGCACGACGCCGGTCAGCGCGTCGTCGTCCAGTTCGCCGCCGCCCGACACCAGCCGCGGTTCGAGCGATCGCGCCGCCAGCTTGGGTCCGACCTCAAACGACTTGTCGCCGGCCAGCGCATCTTCCAGCGACGCGCAATCGACCAATTGCAGCCCGCACGTGTTCTTGGTCGCGCGGTAGTTGAGCGAGCGATTGCGCAGCGACAGGTCCAGCAGCTTGGCCTTCCAGCGATCGATGCGCGACGAGGCTGCAGGCGCCACCGAGGGCGCGTCCGGACTGAAGCGGAAGCGGTCATCGGGCGTCGCCGAGTGGGGAACCGGGCCCGTGGTCCGCGACGGGTTCGCGGGCACGACGTGCACGCCTTCGCGGTCAAACGGCATTGGCCGGATCTCGTGGGCCCGCGCGCAGTGGACGTCGATGGCCGCGGCGAATTCGGCGTCTTTGCGTAAGTGCGCCTCGGCCACCTTGCGCGCTTGCTCGAACGACGCGCCCTGCGCCACTGCCGACGAGTCGAACACCAGCGCCTCGCCCAGCTCCACTCGCTTGAGGATCGGCCGCGGATCGTCGAACGTCGGCTCCTGCATCGAGAAATCGGTCAGCCAGACGCCGGGAAACGCGTGCCCTTCGACGAGAATCAGCAGCGGATTCAAGCCCGATTGCTCCATCAGCGCCGCTATCAGCACCGTCAGATCCAGGCACGTGCCGAGCCTATGCTCAAGCACTTTTTCATGCGTGCGCACTTTTTGGCCCGTCTTCTCGAAGCTCGCGGGCGGATTGATGTACGTCACGCCGCGCGCCTGCACGGCCTCATACAGCGCTTGGGCCAACTGATACGCCCGCTTTGGGTCGCCGCCTTGATAGCCGCCGAGCGCCGAATTCCCCGTGGTCGCCTTGAGAATCGCCGCCGCCTCGCCGAGAACGCCGGAAAGGATGTCGGCATTGGGCCGGACAAACGCGGCGAGCAACTCGGGCAGCATCGCGAAGCCGCCCCACTCGTGCGGCGAAAGCACATCGACGGGCATGCGCTGCGTGTGCAGCACCTCACCACCTGCCTCGACCACAATCTCGACAAATCCAGCCTCTCGCTCGGCCTGCGCCGCGAGAAAGTCGGACGCAAGCATCAGCGGCACCGACGTCAGAACGTGCGATGAGTCGCCAGCGATCGTGTCGATTCGGCTTGTCCATGGCGCGAAGAAGGCGGGCGTGGAAGTGACTCCGACGTGGACGTCGGTCAACGGCGTTGCGGCTCTGTTGCGGACTTCCAGGCGCCGGAAGAACGGCACGTGGTTTTGCTGCAGCGCAAGATTGACGCGTGGGGCAAGGTCAGCGGTGATGGACACGGGAAGCGGATCGGGCATGGTGCCTCACAGCGATGTTGGGCAGCTCGGGCGAACGGTCGGCGTGCAGCATGGCCTCCCACTCGTCGAATCGCAAGGCGGAGACGGTTCTTGCTCTCGCGCTGTCACCTCGGCAGACCCGCGTACCGTCTGGACCGCGGCCGACTCCGTCAAGGTGGCTCCGATGGAGTTGGCCCACCGGGATCGCCAGATATTATTAGCAAATACTATACATGCTGACCGAATTGCAACGTCGCAGCCTTCGGTGCTACCGTCGTCGGGGCCGCGCTGGACGGGCTCAGGAAGCTGGCGTAAGCTTAATGACTTCGCGCTCACTTTGTGGTCGTTTGGGCAGCCATCATGGTGGTGCGACGGCGGCTCCCACTTCCTTCGTGCTTCAGAATGTCTGTTGTCTGCGGTGGTGGAAGATCTAGCCAAGCGAATCGGAGGAAGCATGTCAGATTTCTGGGTACGGGAGATCAAATCCGCAACAGCCAGTCGTGATGCGAGCAAGCTTGCGACTCTCGGGCAAATGCTCATCATGGAGGAAGAAGAGAACGAGGAACTGACGCTCGGTTGTTTTGCGATGTCGCATTGGGCGGAGTTGATCAACGCAGCGGACATGCAACGCGAGTATCTCGCCGCCGGGTTGTTCGTCGCGGGCAGTCCAGATGTCGATGTCGGGCGGGCACACTTGGCGGCATCTTTCCTCGAATCCAAAGGCGAGGTCGGTGCGGAGGCCGCTCGACGACTGCGCGGGGTTGTTTCCGAAAGATGAGGCCGAAGCAGTTGGAGAAGTGGTCGCCGCCATCGATGGACTGATTCGGGAGGCAGCATCGGCAATCCGTGCGCGACCGCTAGGCCCAGATGCTCAACGCCCCCAGGCTGTTCATCGGCTACCGTCAATTGCACATCCCGCTTCCATCCACATCCGCGATCACTACGCATGTACACGTCGCTGTGGCGTTGCGGATATCCACCGAAGGCAGTGAACAACGGACCAGCGGGCGACGTGGCAAATGGCCGCAATGAAAAGGTCTCCGACATCGGCGATAGCCCGACGTTGTGGGCGCATCCCCGACAAATTTCCGCCGCCCTCAAGCCGCCTTGACC
>CAIYWC010000214.1 GCA_903929795.1 uncultured Myxococcales bacterium
CTCCCAGCGTTTCCGGGAGAAGTCCATGACATTACGGGCCGATTCACGCCAGCGGGTGGTACCTAGTTCGTGGCCGAATTCCGGCCCCATCCCGATGGCCGAACTCGGCCCTCGGTGGGTGGTTTACCGTGGCCGCGGACATTCACTCGGTCAAGGATAACCTGGCGGAGCGACTCTTGCGGAGACCCTCGCTGCTGCGCCCACTGATCTAGATCGACGAATACGGGCCACGGTACATCTCGCGCGGTGTTCGTCCGCGATTCGAGTTGCCTTTTCGCGTCCAGTGCGAGCGATCGCGCTGTCCAAGCCAAGATGCTGCTCTTTCCAGCGCCCGGGCCACCGACCACGAGGATTGGGGTCTGGCGATTCGAGCGCAGAAACTCCGATTGCCAGGCAACGCTGACTCGGCGAATTTTCGATTGAAACGGATTGGCTCCCATGACATTCCCGCGGTTGGGAGAGTATCCGCTGGAGTGCCGGTCTCTCATGACAGGCGAGGATGACTCGATTTGGATATCAATGCGAATATCTTCCACGGAAATATTGGGGAAGACGTGCACCTCGGACAGGCGAACAGGTCTGCCATCCATTGACCATGGTGTCATGTCCAACTGGTCCGCTAGGTGGTCAAGATACCTGCACGAAGCCTCCACTCCGCAGGAGCGGACCATGAACATGTCGGCCACAGACTCAATTTCGCGGACAACAGCTGCCGCATCAAATGCTGGGACGTCGTCCAGCCCGACTTCACGCTTGCCGGCTGCCACGATCAAGGTCGGCGGAAGTGACGAACGGTGATGTTGATGGATCGCTGCTAACTTGGCGCCAAGATCTGCAGTCGGGTGAACCGACCCATTCAGTTGGTAATCGACGAGGACATAGACGTCGCCATCTAGCTTGAGCCCACGTCGAACATGCCAGAACAGCCGCAAAGCCGCACTTGCTGCCGAAGGGTCCGCAACTGGAACAGCGGCTTCGACGGTGTCGGTATCCTGGCACAGTCTTACCGACCAGAGCGCGGATGGCAGTTCGAACGGTCCACCTGCCGGTGCAGCCTGGACCCAGGCGGCATCGAGACTGGAGGACAGGCTCCCTATTGTTTCATCTTCGGCGAAGCCGGGATGGGCAAAGAGACAACCACGTTGATTCTCGTGAACCTCGACTTTCAGTTCCATGACCGTGCAGCGGCCGAGCCTGTCGACATGGGCAAACTTCGTGGCCGCCGCTGAGCCACGTGCGAGGAGGCTGGCCACGCAAATGTCGACATACGGACTGGCTGTCCGTTGGATGTCAACTGGGGACGCGCGAGTTGCGACCGCAAGCTCGTACGCTGTGAGCAACGCCTCGAATCTTGGATCTGCCGCCGGGGATGTGTCCCAGGGAAGTCCAATCGCTTTCAGGAGATGGTCATTCGGGGCGGTGTGCACCCATTGGTCAAGCGCAGCCTCTTTGCCAGGGGGTGAAGGCGTACCAAGCAAGTTCCTGAGAAACCTGAACAGCTGAGCAGGCGACCTCGAAGACCGTAAAGGCGATTCTGCCGCCCAGTCGGTACCTGCCACCGTGGGTGCACTGCTCGATAGTACGCCCATGAGCCCAAACGGGCGGTCTTTATATTGGCGTTGACGATGACCGTCGATTGAGCCGTTCGTACATCGCCCGTGACAATTTCGACAGACGAGCATCATGTGCTGCGCGTCGTGATGATGGAGCCTGCCCCAGTCAATCAGATGATGAAACTCGAATGGGCCCGGTACGCCGCAGATGCAGCATGACTCACGCGCTTCGAACAGCAGTTGCCGTCGGACCGCGACTGGCGGGTGTCGCCCGGGCTCTGCGGACTCAAAGTTTTCCAAGAAGGCATTCAAGTCGTCTTCTGTGATTTCGAAATCCCGTCCCTGCGGAGTCCCGTGCAAGCGCACAGGCGCAGGGGCACCGGGCGGTGTGATCCCGATACGAATTGCGACTTTCACCTGTTCACGGCTCCAGACCATGAGGTGCGCGGCTTGGTTGAGGTTCATGTCGAGCACCGCCCAATTCTTGTCAACCACCCGCGATTTTCTGCGCCCACCTGCATGCCGATCCCAAGTTACAGCCGGCGGAAGATCGGGCTTGGAAGCTGCTTGTAGCTGCACTGCACCCCTGCGAGCATCCGCGACAAGGATTCGTCGCTCTGGCTTGTCGCAAAAATCACCTGTTGACCGCAACTTCCTGCAAGCGCCGCTCGACGGAGCAAAGCCTCGAAACTGAGGTCAGCGGTACTCTGCTGCTTCGGCTCGTCCAAGATCAACGTGCCAAGATGGTTCGTGGAGAATTCGCGGGCCAACTCAAGGAGTCCGAGGACGTACGCCCACACCATGCGCACAGCATCGCTCGCCGACGTCAGGCCGACATCATGCACGGAACCACTAAGCCGATGACATGGTCGGTAAGTCTGATCGCTTATGCCCATTTCTTCGATTGGAATGCTCTTGAACTGATACGCAGAAAGTTGATCGCGGAAGATGGTATCGAGACGCTCCAGCTTCTGCTTGTCCTGCGAGGATAGGGTTCCGCCCCGTAAATCGCGCAGTTGCCTGCGCACTTCCGAAAATTCATCAATCATTGAAAGCAGATCGCCGGCGGCGTCCGTGCGATACGCCTCAAGGCTGGCGAGCCGTTCGACGTGAGCCTCAAGTCGCAACCGGTCCTGAATCCGCGTGGCAGACGGCGTGCCCTGACGCGAGCCCAGTTCCTTGCGTGCGACTTGGAGCGACTGAGTGGCTTCGGTCATCCGCGATGTCAACTCAGACAATCTCGCAGTCCGAGACTCTACGGCCATTACCGCGTCGCGCTCCATGTTCTCAAACAGATGTTTCTGATCCTCCAAATATCCAACATTCTCAGCCACGCTGAGCGGCTGAATGCTTGAAGGCTGTTTGACGAGCACATCCTCGATAGGCTGGTCGCAGGTTGGGCAGACGTGCTGCTCAACCTTGAGGTCTCGGAACACACCTCTCGCTCGCAAACCCTGTATGTCTTTGTACTTGCGCAATTCGGACTGAAGCTGTCCAATTCGGCTTCGCGTGATATCCAGTTGACGAAGTTCAATGGAACGCTCGGCACCCAAAGTTCTGATTTGTCCGTCGATTTCCGACAACTCTGACTCGAGGCGCTGAACCTTCTGCACCAGTTCTGCCGGCGCCGTCTCCAGAGGCGCGTCGTCGCCATCAAACGTGGCGAGACGAGCTCTTGCGGCCTTCAAGACCGCCTCGATGGGACGCCATTCATCGCTTTCCAACACTGCAAGGTCCCAATCTACGCCATGGCTCTGAATGCTGTCCGGCAACCCCCTCACCAGTGCGCCGACCGCCGAAGCCCGACCTTTGACTTCTGCGAACAAGTTTGACCAACCGTGACGCAGTTGGCGCTCGCGAACCTCCAGTTGCTGAATCTGTTTCGTGCGCTCCAGCACGTTCAAGGCCAGCACAAACTCGGCAGACCGTTTTGACATTTCTGGAATCTGAAGATAGGTCGGCATGCGAGACTTTAGGTCTCGCCATCCTGTGAGCTGATCGACGAAGAAGTACGGAAACAGCGACTCCAAATACAACGGACTGGTGCCTCCGTCCATTCTTGACATCGTGGGGAGCTTGAAGCCGACGTATTCCGCAAGGTAGTGGTGGAAGCCAATTTCGCGTGTTGCCGAACCGGGAATACCAACCGTATAGGGCGTGATTTCATACGCCGCCGGCTTGGTGACGCGCTGACCATGGTGGACGCGGATGACTTGGCGGTCCTGTAACACGCCGTAGGCATTGCGCTCAATTGTTACCGGTGTTCCGCCGGCGGATGAGAGTTCAACGAGAATACGTCCACCCTGAACGTTCAACACTCTTCCGGCATCCCGAAGCCGTCGCGGGAGCGGCATGTACTCGGCCGGTCCGAGCATGCCGTCGAGTCCCAAGGCGTACAGCATCGCCATGAGGGAACTGGACTTGCCGGCCGTGTTCTCTGCCTGGAGCACAACGAGGCCGTCCGGGAACTCAAGCTGAGTTCCGAACTGGCCTTCCGCAGTGTTCAGTTCGACGCGCAACGCACGAAACCGTAGGGACATCACCAACTCCAAGAAAACAGAGCACGCACATGTGCTTGGGTCAGATATGGGCGTTGCTCCTCGAGAAACGCCTTCTCGCTTCTGAAACAGTCGCTGTCTTCGTCGATAGCCGCGACCAGTTCCTCGCCCTTCTTCGTAAGTACAACTCGATACGGAGGTATCGATGGAGCGCCCGCAGGAACCTCGTTTGTCGTTGTGCGCTTCTCAATTGGCGTCTTGCGTTCCGATAGGAGCCCCTCTCCAAGGGCGAGTCGGATGGCGCGCTGGAGGCTCGGATCTTCCCTGACGACCGGTTCCTCCGGTATCTTCCTTGCGGCAAACATATGAGAGAGGCGAAGCATGGCGCGCTCCGAGCGAAGTGCCCAGCTCAAGACGTGTAATTGCTCAATCGAACAACGTTTCCCTTGAGTTCGCGACACGATTAGGCACAGCAGAGCCATCCGCCAAGTGATGCGCAGGTCAGCCGGAACCGAAACATGTCGTTCTCGCAGAGTAAACCGGCCGTCGAAAGGGACCTCTTGTTCACTCATCGATGAACTCCAACGGACAATTCCCTAGCCACCGGCCGATGATTCCCCAGCCGAGCCTATTCTTGTATTCGTCGGAAAGCGTCCTGTTTGTGGCCGATTCCAAGCTTGACACATACTCCTTTTGGGTCGCGAGAATCCGGTGCGTCGGCGCCTCAGTCGAGAATTCGCTTGTTGCGGCGACGTTCTTCTCCATCACGGCGTCGTGGTCGATGATTCTCTCCCACAACGCGGGCATTCGAATTCGCAGTTGTTCCAGCAAGTCCGTCCCGCGGAGGTGATATGTGAGCACATTGTCAACGACACCTTGAACTTGCTGTTCATTCTTCTTGGCATACACAGTCCGCACTTTGCGTTCTACATTCTGCTGAAACCGTGGCTTATCTGTTCTTAATGCCCGAATGTCGTCGTCGGTCGGTTCAAATGGACGAAATGGCCAGATCGCCATGTGGTTCCGATCTATCCAAGCCTTGGCGATCGGGAAATCGTGATGCGTGCGCACAAAGGTTCGGAAGTTCGGATCGATGTGCGGCATGCCCTTTTGCCGGAGCTTCTTGGCTTCCGCTTCGGCATATTTGAGAACACTCTTGTCGGCCAAGTCCGGGACCATGAGGGTCCAGAATCGCAACGGGCAGTCGCCCAAGAGGTCACGCCAGAAGTCCTTGTATGTCTCCAGCTTCTGCAAGTCGGTCGCAATCTTTTCCTTTTGCTTTCGCGTGCGCTCGGCGTGCGTGCATGTAGCGACGTCGGCATATGCTTGGTAGCCGTGTCCGTCGTTGCTGTAGCCTTCAAGCCCGGCATCCCCGTGCGTCGTGTCCGGGACCGGTTGATACACGGTCCCCTGCGCGCTGTGGTGCTGAGAGAGCAACGCGTTGACATAGCGCTGCCAGTCATGCGGGTTTGGCCATGGTTCCAGTTCCGACATCTTTCCTCCAGCCCAACCACGGCACGGCACACTCCGATCTACCAGACGAACGCTGACTGCGCAACGGCGTTCAGGAAACCGCCAACTCGGTCTCGACAATCGTGGTGCGGCGCACTCATGTCATCATGCACGCTCAATCCAGTCCGAATCGGCAAGCGGACTTGTGCCTGACTGCCCGAGAGCGGCGGCCGACGCGAGATGTTCAGTTCGCCGACAGCGCAGAGCCCCCAACATTTCCCCGGGGAAAGTCTCCCTCCGCCGTGTGCCGATCGCGTGGCGCATTGATCCGCGTGCCGCAAGGGGCGCGCCAGCCCCACGGCACGCGTTGAATACAGGTCGCCTTGTTGAAATGGCGCATCACCTGAAGTACAAGCCGCAACGCGTCGAATGACGAACGAGGACACAATGGCCAGGAAGAAGACGGAGACGATCAAGATCGCAGAAACTAAGCGGAAGCCGCGCGCCAGGGCAACCGCCCTCGCCGTCCAGCTACCCGGCGCCGACAGCATCGACGGCGCCCTGCTCGACCGCGCCGTCAGCGAGCTCAACCAGCTCTACCGCACCAAAGGCCTTGAAACCGCCCGCGCCGTCGCCGAAGTCGTCATCGACGTGTTCTTCGGCGGTAGCCTCGACAACTTCAAGGCCCGCAGCGGCTCGCACATCTCGTTCGCCGAGCTGAAGAAGCGCTCCGACCTCCAGGTGTCGTACCAGTTCGTATGGAACTCCTGCGCCGTCTACGACCAACTCCGCCTGCTGCCACAGGATGTGGTCGACGCGCTGCCGATGTCGCACCAGAAGCTACTGTTGCCGGTCAAGAACCAAGAGCAGAAGGTCGCGCTCGCGCAGGCGGCTGTGCAGGAAAACCTGGGCAAGCGAGCCTTCGAAGAGCGCATCAAGCTGGTGCGCAAAGCGGAGACGACGTCGAAGGCCGGTCGGCCGGCGCTGCCCGCGTTTGCAAAAGCGTTCACGGTCGTCAAGCGGGCGGTCGGCATCCTCGGCAAGGGCAAGATCGATCAGGACAGCTTCGTGCATTTCTCCAAGGAGGAAGCCCGGGCCCAACTGGCCGAGTGGGAGCAGCAGGTCGGTGAGCTTGCTGCGGTCGTCGCGCGAGTGCGGGCAATCGTTGCAGAATAGTGCACGGGCGTTGCCGCCTGACCACCGCGCCGCCATGACGACTCGCTTCCCGGCCCAGTTCGCTTCGGCAACGGTGTGCTCACGCGACGCCCGTTGTCGCATCTGGGTCGTCAGCGGTGGGGCGCACGTTGACTTTGCCAGACCGAAGAACAAGATCGGCGCGCACAACGACACGCCGTGCGGGAAGATGACCGTCCGACGCATGGTTCGGGCGATGCGACGCCAGAGAGGAATGCTATGAAATACGGAGACTTGTTTCGGCTCCAGCCGATCCAGAGCGTGATTGAACTGAACCAGGCCGACAACGTCGACGAGGCGCTGCAGCTTGTGGGCCGATTCGTCGTCACACCCAGCTTGGCTGACGCCCTGAACCGCGTGGCGTTGCCGCAACTGTCGAAAAAGCCCGGCGTCGAGGGCAAGGGCCTGTTTGTCGTCGGCAACTACGGCACCGGCAAGAGCCACTTGATGAGCTTCCTGTCCGCGCTGGCCGAGCACGCCGAGGCGCCTGACCACCTGCGGGACCCGACGACATGGCGCGCTGCGTTCACGCCGCTCGCCGGGCATTTTGTCGTGCGCCGGACGCAGATCAACGCGTCGAAGATGTCGCTGTACGACATCGTTGCCCACGAGCTGACCGCGTTGGCGAAAGTCCACGGCGTTGCGTTTGCGTTCGCGCCCCAGGACAAGGTCGTCAACGCGAAGACCGAATACGAGCGTTATCTCACGGCGTTGAAGCCAGCCTTGGCGGGCCGCGGCGTGCTTCTGCTCATCGACGAGCTGCTGCACCATCTGGACAGCCGCAACGACCAGGAACTGGTCATCGACTTGCAGACCCTGCAAGGGCTGGGTGAATTCTGCCGCACCAACCCGTTCGTGTTCATGGCCGGTTTGCAGCAAAGTCTGTTCCAGAACAAGCGCTTCCAGCACGTCGCCGACGAAATCAACAAGGTTCGCCAGCGCTTTCAGGACGTGGTCATCGATTCCAAAGGCGTCGAGCAGTTGGTCGAGACGCACGTGTTCGCCAAGGACGACAAACAGAAGGCGCAGATTCGCAACCTCTTGCAGGCGCAGACGGATCTGTACGAGGTGGTCGGCAGCGAACTGGAGCGGTTCGTGGCGCTGTTCCCGGCGCACCCGCTGTTCCTCGACGAGTTCCAGCGCGTCAACGTCGTGGAACGCCGCGAAGTGTTGAAGGTCTTGTCCGAGGAAGGCGGCATCATCGCAGACGTCGAGCTCAACGCCGACCAGTTGCGCCTCATCACGTCAGACCGTTACTGGCAGCACATCGAGCGCGACGTTGGGCTCGATTCCAACAACGCCATCGCCAAGGTGAAGGGCAACGTCCGCAGCCTGCGCGCCAAGCTCACGGATGCGCAGTTGCCTGCCGAGGACAAGGTGCTTGCCGAACGTCTGATTGCCGCGCTCGCCGTCAATCGGCTGACGACGCCAACCATCGACGACATGGTCGGCTTGTCGCCGCAAGACCTGAAGAATCGGCTGCTTCCACCGGCCCGCGGCTTGATGCGCGACCGCGCCGTGCTGGACCAAGGCGTCAAGCGGCTGCTGGAGAAAGTGCGCGAGGCGGCGGCCGGGCAGTTTCTGACCACGACCAACGACGGCAAGCAGTACTACATCGACCCGCGTCGGACCACCGACTACGACGAGGAAGTTCGCGTCGCAGCTCGGACTTTGAGCCCGACGGTGTGGCAGCGCTATTTCAATGAGTTCGTCTTGCGCCAACTGGAGTTGGAGAACGCGAATCCGGCCATCCAGGGCCGCCTGTGGCAGTACGCGCTGCCGTGGAAAGAGAAGAACGTCGACCGGCCCGGCTGGCTATTCTTCGACTTCCCGAGCCACCGAAGCACGGCAAAGCCGGCGTACGACTTCTACGTCTTCCTGTTGCCGTCCAAGCGCATCAGCAAGCTGGCGGATGACGAGTTCCCCGACCAGCGCGATGAAATCTATGCGCAATTCGAGGGCTTTCCTGCGGCGCGCTGCGAGGGCGACGACGACTCGGCGGCGGAGACGTTTCTGGACCATCTGCGCCTGTACGCCGCCGCGAAAGAGCGCCAGCGCGAACTTCAGGGCAGCAAGGACGGCGTCGCCGCAACGGGCCGCATCGCCGGGCAATTCTTCGACTTGTGCGCGACCGAATGGCAGCAGAACGGCGGCGACTGGGTGCAGATCCGGCATCGCGGCAAGAGCAAGACGCTGCGGCTGTGGGTGCAGGAGGTTGCCCCCGGCAAGTCGGCAGCAGAGTTCCGCGAGCGCCTGCGCGTGGTGAGCGCGCACCTGCTCGCCGACAGCTTTGCCCAGGACTACCCTGAATACCCGACCTTCGCGGAGACCGTGACGGAACAATCGCGGGCGGGCGCGTCGCACGATGCCGTCAAGCTGGTGTGCGACCAGGGAATGGTGGGCGGCACGTCGCAGGCGCGGTCGGTGCTCGCGGCGTTTGAGTTGTACAAGGACAAGGTGTGGACGTTCGATGCGTCGCCGTGGCTGCGCACGCTGCGTGAACGGCTCGAAGCGCTCAATCCTGGCCAGAACATCAACGCGGCGCAGTTGTTCGAGACCCGGCGGGGTCGGCGTTTTGCCAAGGATTCCGTGCTGGAGGCCGAGTGGTTCATGACCGTGCTGGCCGCGGGCGTCCGTGCCGGTGAAGTGGTCGTGGTCGGCGAAGGCGGCGCGACGGTGGATGCCGGCAGCCTTCAGAACGGCAGCGACCTGCTCTGCGATCCGTCGAGGGTTGTACGCGTCACCCGGCCGCAGGACTTTCCGCGCGAGCCGTGGCGTAAGTTGTTCAAGCTGCTCGGCGTCAACGAGGGGCTGCTCGCCCACGATGCCACGTTGGAAGACGCGGCGGTCAAGTGGCACGAGGCTGTGTCCAAACGCGTGCAGGGGCTGGTCGAACTCCGCCAACGCCTCCTCGGCCGGTTGCCTCTGGCAGCGACCGACACCGCGCCGACGGTCAACTTGGCAGCGCTCGACGGTGCGAAGGCGATCCTGGAAGAGCTGCAGGTCTACAACAGCCGCGGCAAGATGTTGAACCTGAAGCTGCGCGAGGACACGGCGATTGCAGCGTTCGGCAAGCAGCTGCAACTGTGCGACCGCTTGCAGGCGATTGGCGACTTCGTGCGCGACAACGGTCAGAACCTCGGCGCGCTGGAGCGCCTGCGCGTTCACCTGCACGGATTCGACAACGACTTCGCGGACCTGTGCGACAAGGCTGCGACGGCGTTGCAGGACGTATACGCCGTGGACCTGGAGGCCGGGCCGTTCGACGCGGCTGCGCTGCGCAAGCCCATCGACGACGCGTGTGCCCGTGGCTGCAAAGTGTATCGCGCGCTGCACAAGCGGCGGCGCCTGAACAAGGACGAGGACGGGCGCAAGTCGGCGCTGGTGTCGTCCGGCACGGTGAAGACGCTGCAGAAGTTGGCCGGCGTGAGCAACCTGTCGGCCAACTCGCTCGACAAGCAGTTGCAGGAACTGGGCAATCTGCGCCTGTTCAAGGACTACACCGACGCGCAGTTGCTGGCGTCGCCGACGGCGCAGGCTCCCGGCGATCCGTTCGACCCGCAGAAGGAGCCGAGCGAAAGCGCTGCCGACGTGCTGGCTCGCTGCGAATCGGCGCTCGCAACACTGGTGGACACCTGGACGGCCCGGCTGCTGACCGACCTCAAAGATCCGTCGGTGGCGCGCGCAATTGCCGCGTTGACGGACGCGGAGCGCAAGCCGATTGAGACGTTCCAGCGCAGCAAGTCGTTGCCATCGCCGGTGACGGACGAGTTCGTGCGCGTGCTCAACTTGCTGTTTGCTGGCCTGGAGCTGATTGCCGTCGACATCGACGACTTCGTCGGCGCCGTGCTTGATGCGGACCAGCCGTTGACGCCAGACGAAGTGCGCGAGCGCTTTGAGAAATGGCTGGCCAGTCAGGTCGGCGGTCGCGATTCCGCCAAGGTTCGGCTTGTGCCGGAGCTGGTGGATGCGCTTGCCAAGGTGGCGTGACGCCACGACAGTTTTTGCTGCTTGTTTCAAGAGGTTCTGATGGCCCGCAAGTCCAATGCTCCTTCACTTTTCGACCTGGACGATGCGCCGCTCGCCGTGGCCGAAGACCCGGCGGTCGTGGCGCGGCGGGAGACGTACCGGACGCGGTTGGCTGAGAAGCTGAAGGACCCGGAGTTCCGCAATATCGAAGGGTTTCCGATCGGAACGGACGAGGCGATTCTGGCGCTGTCGGCCCCGCCGTACTACACGGCATGTCCGAATCCGTTTCTGGACGAATGGTTGGCGGAGAATGCCAAACCGTACGATGCCGCAACGGACGACTACCACCGCGAACCGTTTGCCTCTGACGTGAGTGAAGGCAAGAATGACCCTATTTACAACGCCCATAGCTACCACACGAAGGTACCGCACAAAGCTATCATGCGGTACATTCTGCACTACACGCAGGCGGGCGACGTTGTCTACGACGGATTCTGTGGCACGGGCATGACCGGCGTCGCCGCCCAACTTTGCGGCGACCGGAACCAGATCGAAAGCCTGGGTTACAAGATTGACGCGAGTGGTCAGGTTTGGGAGCCAGAAGTGTTGGCGGCGCGACAGGCGCTCGACAAAGGCCAGCGCAATCCGCATCCGCGATTCCCGGACCCTGCGCCGTTCAGCCAAGCGGGCACGCGCATGGCACTTCTGGGCGACCTCAGCCCGGCAGCCACATTTATCGCATACAACTACAACACAAGAGTCCCGGAAGGAACCTTCGAGTCCGAAGCGCAGCGGGTGATGGCAGAGGTCGAAGACGAATGTGGCTGGATGTATACGACGCTCCACGGCTGCAAAGAGCCTGAAGCACTGGCCTGGGCAAACCGTCTGAAGTCGTGCCAGACGGTTGAGCAGGCGCGCGAGGCGATAGGCGAGATTCCGGTCGGGAATCTCGGACGCGTGCAGTTCGCGATTCATTCCGAAGTATTCGGGTGTCCGGAATGTGGTCACGGTTTCACGTACTGGGAGGTCGCTGTGGACTCGGTTGCGGGCGAAGTACGGGACGAACTTCAGTGCCCTGGCTGCGATGCAGTTTTCACCAAACGCCAAGCCCAGCGTCGGCCAGTGGTACAGTTCGACCAACACCTGCAGAAAACGATCTCCCAGTCCGAATTCCGCTCCGTTCTCGTCAACTATCGGTGTGGCCGCAAAAGCCACCGCAAAGTACCAGATCAGTTCGACGGGGAATTGGAAGCGTTCATCGCCCGTCTCGCGTCCGATTCCGGAATCCCGCGGCAGGCGCTGCCAACTGGCGACAAGACGGCGGAGGCAATTCGTCTTGGCGTGACCCACGTCCACCATCTGTTCACAGGGAGGAATGCGCGCACCGTTGCCGCAGTCTTGCGCTGCTCACTCGGTTCACCCGTTCGGCTGCATCTATGGGGAGCGATTCGGGATTGCTTCTCCTACGCAACGAAAATGATCAAATTGAACGTCCACCGCCTCTTGAACGGCGGTGGCCAGTTCATGGGATCTGTGGCCGGAACGTACTACCTGCCAAGCCTACAGGCGGAGCAAAGCACCTTGGTTTCGATAGCAGCCAAATTTGCAAAGGTTTCACGCAACTACACTGGATACCCGGCCGACGTCACGTACGCGATTGCAACGGCACCGGCTGCAACTCCAGTCGCAGCGGACACTATCGACTACATATTCACAGACCCGCCGTTTGGCAGCAACCTCATGTATTCCGAACTAAATGCAGTTTGGGACGCATGGGCGAAGATCGGTACAAACGTGATTCCGGAAGCCATTGAGAACAAGACGCAGGGCAAGGGCACTGCCGAGTACACCGAGCTAATGCTGGCTGCTTGCAAGGCGTACTTCAATGCGCTCAAGCCCGGCCGCTGGATGACCGTCGAATTCCACAATAGTGCGACGTCGGTCTGGAATGCAATCCAGAGGGCACTTGAACTGGCTGGCTTTGTAATCGCCGACGTTCGCGTTCTCGACAAGCAGCAGTTCAGCTTCAAGCAGATCAACTCGGCGGGTGCCACAGACAAGGACCTTGTCATCTCTTGCTACAAGCCGTCTAGTGTTTTTCAGCGTCGATTCGCGCTGAACATCGGCAAGCCAGATGGTGTTCGAGAGTTCGTAGAACAGCACCTCGCGATGTTGCCGGTGACTCCCGTGAACAAAGCCGGAGAACTCGAACGCTTGGCGGAAAGGACTACGTCCATCCTCTACGACAGAATGATTGCGTACCATTTAGTGCGTGGCGCGCAAGTGCCTATGTCCGCAAGCGAATTTACGAGACTTCTGCATGAGCACTTCGTTCTTCGCGATGACACCTGGTTCGTCCCTGGCCAGGAGGTCCGCTACGATCTCTGCAAGCTGCGCGGCATCGAGGTCGAACAGCAGGTTCTGTTCGTTTCAGACGAGCGCTCAGCAGTGTCGTGGCTCCGTTCGGAGGTCGGCGACAAGCCACACACCCTCGGTGAACTCACACCGAAGTTCATGCAGGCCACCAAAGAATGGCCCGCCCACGAACCCCGCCCCGAACTTCGCGAACTTCTGCGCGACTGGTTCATCGAAATCGACGGCCGCTGGGCCAACCCCAACCCCGACGACGAGAAGCACGTCGAGGCCCTGCGCAAGAAGAGCCTGCTGCGTCTGTTCGCTACCTACGCCGCCGGCAAGGGCAAACTCAAGGAGTTCCGCCGCGAAGCGCTCATCGAGGCGTTCCGCTACTGCTGGAACTCGGGTCAGGAGGCGGTGTTCGTGACGGTCTGCCAGCGCATCCCCGACAAGTTGCTGCGCGACGATGCCCAGCTATCTGAAGCGTATGACCTGGCGGCGGATCGCGTCGCCTCGCGGCCGCCGCCGCCGCAGCAGGAGTTCGCGTGGGAGTAGGCGCCAAGAATCACGGCTACGGAATGAAGGTGAGGGTCGCATGAAGCAACTTCGTCTATCGGATCAGGAGCTTGAAGCTCTGGCCGCCGACATTGAATCCGACCGGGTCGAGCGCAAGGAACGCCTGACCGGCGACGTGCCGAACAAGATTCGCGAGGCGATTTGCGCATTTGCCAACGACATGCCCGGGCACGGCCCAGACCGGCCGGGTGTGGTCATGGTCGGTCTCGACGACGCCGGTCGCCCGGTCGGCTTGCCCATCACCGACGAGTTGTTGCAGCAGCTCGCGGACATGCGCTCGGACGGCAACATCTTGCCGATCCCGACAATGCTCGTCGAAAAGCGCCAGATTGCCGGGGCGGACGTCGCCGTCGTGACTGTCGCGCCCGCGGATTCGCCGCCGGTTACGTTCAAGGGCCGCATCCACACCCGTGTCGGGCCGCGGCGCGCGATCGCCAGTCGGCAAGACGAGCGCATCCTCAACGAACGCCGCGTCGCCGGCGACACTCCGTTCGACCTGCATCCACTTCGTCGCGCGCCCGTCGCCGAACTCGACACGCATTTTTTCGCAGAAGTCTATTTGCCGAAGGCGGTCGCGCCAGACGTGCTTGCGGCGAACAATCGCACCCGCGAGGAGCAGCTTCTGGCGACCAAGATGATCGACGGCTCGGGTGCCCCTGTTGCGACTGTCACCGGAATGTTGGTGCTTGGCCGTCGGCCGCAGGAGTTCGTGCCTTGCGCTTACGTGCTCTTTTTGCGCATTGACGGCACGGGCCTGGCGCACCCCATTGTAGATACCGCCGAGTACAGCGGGCGGGCCGACCAAGTCTATGAGCATGTCATCGCCAAGTTCATGGCCCACCGCACGGTATCCGTCGAAATCTTGCCCGGCCTTAAGGAGCGGCGCCGGGAGTCCGTGCCAATGGTTGCGCTCGAGCAGATCTTCGCAAACGCGATCCTGCACCGCACCTATGAGGGGACGAACGCGCCGATCCGCATCGTGTGGTTCAACGACCGGGTCGAAATTCGCAGCCCTGGTGGCCCCTACGGCGTCGTGACGGTGAAGCGCTTCGGCGAGCGTGGGCTGGTCGATTGCCGCAACCCCAACTTGGCCGCGGCGTTGAAGAACCTCGGCTTTGTCCAACGCTTCGGCATCGGCATCCATCTGGCCGAAGATGCGATGGCGGCCGGCGGTTTCCCGCCGATTGAATGGGACATCGGGGACACGACTGTCGGCGCAACACTATGGATGGCCAAGTGAATTCGTCGGGTGTGTCGGCACAGTCAAACAACTTGCGCTGGAGCCCCGCGCTGTCGGCGTGGGTGCAAGTCCTCGACGAACGCCGCCTGTTCGGTCGCGATGTCGCCCAGGTCCGCGTGCTCGGCGACGACCGCGTGCTCAACGTGGCGAACGCCAGTCTCACGCCTGAACGTCCGCCCGACCTGCAAGGCGCGCTGGCGACGCTGGCAACCGCGCGCATCTGGCAGGCGCTCGGCTCCGACCTGCTGCTGGCGCCCCTGCTGTCCAAAGTGCTCCCTCTCCCGCACCAGTTCCGTGCGTTGCGCAAGACCATGGGGCGATTCCCGGTCCGGATGTTGCTGGCCGATGAAGTCGGCATGGGCAAGACCATCGAGGCCGGGCTCGTGCTCAAGGAACTCAAGCTGCGCGGTCTGGTCGAGCGCGTACTCATCCTCGCGCCCAAGAGCCTGATGCTGCAGTGGATTGCCGAAATGCAGGGGCTCTTTGGCGAGCGCTTTGACCTCGTGCTTCCCGGCGACAGCGGTGCCGATGCCGACCTGAGCGAGAACGCCTGGCGCCGAAGCAAACAGGTCGTGACTTCCATCGACTCGGTCAAGCCCAAGGACGCACACAAGGGGTGGACGCGCGAGCGGCTCGACCGCTACAACCTGACGCGATTCCATGACCTTGTCGGCGCGGGTTGGGATCTGGTCATCTGCGACGAAGCGCACAAGCTCGCCGGCGCCAGCGACGACGTGGCGCGCTACCAGTTGGCCAGCGAGCTGGCCCGCGTGACGCCGCACTTGCTGCTGCTGTCCGCGACGCCGCACTCGGGCAAAGGCGATGCCTTTCGTCGCTTGCTGTCGCTGCTCGACCCCGAGACGTTTCACGGCACGGCGGACCTGTCGCGGCCCAGCGTGGAGCCGTGGGTCGTGCGCACCGACAAGCGATCCGCCACGGACGACGCCGGTCGCGCCCTGTTCGCACCACGCACGACGCGCTTGCTAGCGGTTGAACTGGGCGAACGGCATGCCCACCAAGCCGAGTTGTACGAGTCCGTCAGCCGCTACGTCGCCGAGCACTACAACGCCGCGAGCGCCAAGACCGCGACCGGCCAGGCTTGGCGCTTGCTGCTTATTCTGCTGCAGCGTCTGGTCAGCAGTTCGACGCGAGCGGTGAAGTCCTACCTGGAGCGCCGGTTGCAGATCCTCAGCGACCAGCAGGCCAAGTTCGAGGCCGAGGCCGACGACGCGCAGCCTGCGCTGTGGGATGACGACCCAGAAGCCTGGGCGGACGTGCTGGTGGACCGACTGCCGGCGCTGGCTGGCGAGCGCGCGGAGGTTGAGCGACTCGTGGCGCTTTGCGGGAAGGTTGAGCTCGCCGGACCGGACGCGCGTACCGAGCAGTTGGTCGACCTGTTCCGCGAGCAGATCCGCATCGACAACGAACCGGGCAAGAAGTTCCTCGTATTCACCGAGTTCACGGCAACGCAGGCGATGCTTGCCGAGCACCTACAGCAGCGCGGCTTCGAGGTCTCGCTGCTCAACGGCTCGATGGATCTGGCGCAGCGCCAGGCAGCGCAGTCGGCGTTCCGTGGCCCGGCGCAGGTGCTCATGGCGACGGACGCAGGCGGCGAAGGCCTGAACCTGCAATTCGCCCACGTCATCATCAACTACGACCTGCCGTGGGCGCCCATGCGCGTCGAGCAGCGCATCGGCCGCGTCGACCGCATCGGCCAGAAGCGCGAAGTGCGGGCGTTCAACCTTGTGCTGCGCAACTCCGTGGAAGAGCGGCTCTACGACATCTGGCAGCACAAGCTGGCGACAATCCTGGCCGAGTATGGCGTGGACAAGACCGGCGACGTGCTCGATTCGAGCGAGGCGGAGGCGCAGTTCGAGCGCTTGGCGCGAACGGCGATCCTGCAACCGGCGACCTTCGACAACGAGCTCGACAAGGTTTTGACCGAACTGCGCAAGGCCGCGGCGAAAGCTTCGGAAACGAAGCAGCTGTACCAAGGCGCCGTGGCCGCGGAAGACAAGGTGCCGGCGCTGCCGCTCAAGGCGTGGCTGGAAACGGTGCGGGGCCAGACGCAAGTGTCGCTGTTGGCGGAAGCCGACGACACGGATTTCTCCGCCGAGCTGCTGGAGCGCGTGCGTGCGCTGCGGCCCTACGCAGCGCCAGACCGTGCCGCGGTCGTGCTCGACGTCACCGGCATGGGCTTCGAGGTCGAAGGCTGGCTTGCGCTCTTCAAGCTGGCCCTCGGCCACCAGGCCATCCGACAGCAGCGCGTCTTTGCGCTCGTCGTCGATGATGCCGGTCAGGTGTTTGTGCAAGCGGGTCAGCGGCTTTGGGATGCACTGGCTGCACGGCGCGTCGAGGTGAGTCTGGGCGGCTCCGTAGCGCCGCCGGACGCGGCCTGGCTTGAGCAACTGGCCGAACAGCAGGCTGCCGAGGACTTCGAGCTTCTGCTGGAGCGGACGCGCAGCGTTGCCGAACAACGGCTGTCGTCAGAACGCCTCAGTGCGGCGCGGCGACGTGATGCGTTCGCTCGTCTGGCAGATCCGACTGTGCGCGCCCTACGCCTGCGTCAACTTGAAAAGGACCACGCCGAAAGGGCCACCGCCATCCGCGCAGCAGCTGAGGAAATGCCAGCGCTGGAGTGCCTGCTCGTGGCCCGGGTGCGTGCACGATGAATGGCGACAACACGATGCATTGGGTGGACCGTGTCTGCCGAAGGGTCACGCCGAACCTCGGCGGCGTGCTCACCGTGTGCCAGGACGATGACCGCCTGCTGGACGACGCGGTCGTTCGTGATGCGCTTGTGGAGCGCGGCGTTGCGGTCACCGTCTGGGACGGCCAGAGCGCCACGGTCCCAAAGCCGACAGCCGTTGGACCGGACGACCGGCCGTTGCTCGTTGTGCGTGGCATCATGCCCCTTCACTCCGTACACGGACTCTGGCCGACCAGCCGATCCGACATCACGGTGCACGCCAGCGACATCTGGCCGCGCCTCGACCGCGACGTCATTCTCGCCGTGCCACGGGAGCAACGCGAGGCCTTGCTGGCGGTTGCGCTCGGTGTAGCAACGCCGATGAACCGGCGGGAGTCTGCGTTGATTGTCGCGCGGGCGCTGTACGGTGTTGATGCCGCGCGGCTGTCGTCCGGCGGCTGGTGGCCGACGCAGGTGTTGCTCTGGCTGCAGGGCACGACGATTCCGCCGGCCATCGCTGAAGAGGTTGTGCAAGCAGCGTCGAAGTACCTGCCCGTGACGACAAGCGAAGCCGTTGGCGCCTTGACCGACGAGAGCGGTCGCTCGGCCCTCTTGACGCAGGCCGGAAAGGCAGGAAAGCTCCCGTTGCGGGCCGAGGCGAACGAGCCGCTGTTGAAACTGCTGAAGGGCGCCGCGACGCCGACACCTCCGGCTGCCCAACAGGTCAACTTGATGGAGCGCTGGCAAGAGATCGGCGAGTCTGGTGCCGCAGCCGCCGAAGTGATGCGCACCTGGGCCGAGTCCGCTGCGAGCGGCACGCTGGCGGCCACCGACGACGCGCAGTTTCAGACCGCGTTCGAGCCGTGGCTCAGGGCGAACCACGCGCGACTCTTGCACCTACCAGTCCGCGAACTCCTGCCGATCCATGCGGTTGTGCCGCAACTCGACCTGGAGGCTGGCGACCGGCCACTGCTCCTCATCGTCCTCGACGCGATGGGCCTTGTGCCCTGGCACGCTGTCCTTGCCGCCTGGCAGCGCGCTGGCGCCCGCTTCGACGCAGACACCCGCGTGGGCATCGCGGCAGCTCCCACCATCACGTCGGTCAGCCGTCTGTCCCTCCTTGCGGGCGAGATGCAGCCGGCCGGCTTCGCCAAGTCGGTCAAGGCAAAGGCGGAGTGCGATGCTTGGGCGGAGCGCTTCGCCGAGCGCGACTTCGGCGGTCGTTGCCAGGCCATTGCCATCAAGGACCGCCAGATTCTGTCGGACCGACTCGCGCAGGGCGTGCCTCGACTCGCGCTTGTCGACGTGAGCTGGGACCACATGATGCACGAGGCGGACGCGACCGAAGGGTCGGTGGCCCACCACGCTCAGCGTTGGGCGCGCGGCACGGCCGCGATGGCGATTCGCGAGATGATTGAGGAAGCGCTTGATGCCGACTACCGCGTGTTCGTGACGGCCGACCACGGCTGTACTGCGGCCATCGGCAATGGACGGGTGCGTACCGGCGATCTGGTCGAAGAAGGATCGAAGCGCGTGCAACTGTTCAAGACCGCCGACAGCGCGACGGCCTACGCCGGGGCCGGCTACCTGTGGCAACCGGAGACTTGTCCGGACGGCTTGACTGCGCTGTTCGCCAGACCGAACGAGAGCTTCGACCTCAAGGGCGTCGCCAGCTTCTGCCACGGCGGGCTCTCGCCAGCCGAAGTCATCGTGCCGGTCGCGGAATTGCGCAAGTCGTCGAAAGTGCAGTGAAGGAGACCTGATGTCCGCCCATCCGCCCGTACAGTTTGACCGCGCGCTGCGCCCCGAATGGTTCGACCGAGCGTTGGCCCTGCGCGCAGAAACCAAAAACGCCGCCGAGTTTCGGGCGGCGATGGCGGCGCATCTACGGGCGCAGGTTAAAGGTCGGTGGACTCTCGACAAGCTGGTGCAGCAGTTCCAGCGGACGGTTGGATTCCGATCGCCGCTGCCGCCGGAGCGCCTGGCTAAGGCGCTGCGCATCTTGTCGGAGGCTGAAGCCGCGGCGCGCCAGCCGGTGCGGTTGCAGTTGCTGCTGGAGGCGGTGCCTTTCCTGGCGGACTGCGCGCAGACCATCGTGCGCCTGGCCGACGCGTCGGGCGACACGTTCACGCTGGCGCAGTTGACCGCGCGGATGCAGGAGCGGTACGGGCACCGAAAGGGGATTCCGCCGACGGTGCGGCATGCGCTGCAGACGCTGGAGGCGTTCGGGGCGCTGGGGCATCGGTATGGGAAGTGGCAGCGGTTGGGGGCTTTGAGTGCGGCGTGTTGAACCACAAACCGGGAGCTGGACGGGCTCGTTTTTGAGCGCCTGACGGTCAACGAAGGCAACGCATTTGCCGATAGAGATGCATCGAAAGGTCGTCGGGCGTGCAGGGGTAAGGTAGTGTTTATGCGACAGGCGATGGCAAGGCAAAGCGGTTGCTTTCCATCGCACCACCGTCCCGCGTGCTCGAAAGCCTTCAATAAATATGCCCCGGCGCTTCGTGAACGAAGCCGCCAGACCGCTTCTTTTCGTGACGCTCATGGTTCTGCCCCGACAAGTCAACTCCGTCCAGAGACTGATCCCCGTTGGCCGGTGGTTGCGCGCTTCTTTCTGGCCGATTCTTCGTTCGCCTTTTCAAGTCAGCGTCCGAAGGTGCAATAGGGCGATCTGATTCAGGTGAATGAGAAACTGAGTCCGCACTTTCGCTCGAGGGCGGGGGGTGGGATTGCTGCGGAGAGACAGGGGACGTTTGTGTGGATGCCGTGTCTGGGGAGTGTGGCTTGTGCGGCACCGCCAGGCCGAATGGCATCATGCAGAGCCACATGAAAAGCACGCCAACTACGTTCAGCCAAATGTGGCGCGCCACACGTCCTCGCCAGTCATCGAAGCAACTGACCGCCGCGACTGCGGCTTGAAAATGCAAGAGGCAAAACGCGATTCCAAAGGCCACAGCTGGCCCAGTGCTGCTCAACGACATCTCAAAACTGTGCTTAAGTACGCCAAAAGTGACACCAACGCACCCGTAGGACCCGACACACAACATTGCCGACGTCACGAACGCCTGGTCAACTGCCTTCTTGCAGTTCTTGGCGCGCGCGGCGAGTATGTCTTCAGCTTTTGGCAGACTCTGGCCTATTTCGAGGAGAAATCGAGTTCGCACCACCCACTCGAGGGCATCGCGCTCGCCCTTCGGTCGCGGCTGCAATGTTATTTTCTGTGTCAAAAGCCAGTCGGTAATCACCCGCTCCGCGACTTCGGGCATGACCAATTCTTTCAAGGCAAGTGATGAGTCGGTCGGTGCGTCCCGCAAACGTCTCCACTCGGTCACGAGGATCCTGAACCGACTGTCCCTTTCGATGGTTGCAAAGTCCGGGAGTCCTTCGAAATCCATCACTGTCGTGAACGGACTGAATTTCGATTCACCGGCCGGCCGGTATGACTTCGCGCTCTGGAGTCCAGTTTCCCGATTTGTCAAAATCGTGAACAGGTCGCTCCAGACCAGAACCGCGAATTCAGTGTGCTCCGGCAAAAACATGATTGACGCGTGTGTCGCGACATTTCGTGTCGCATATGCGAATTCAACCACCGACATTGAATACGGCAATCGTTTATTTTGAAGACACACACGCAATAACTGCAAGAACGATTCAGTTCGTCCAGCCGGGACAATTCGCCCCGCGGTCAACTGCCGCACCTCGTGTTCAACAGCCGCTTCTGCGCGTTCAACTGCCAGACCACGAAGACCCGGGTCCCGCCCAATCGCGTCACGATAAAGCTCCTGCCAATCACAGCTTGGCAGACTTGTCATGGGGTGCGCTCCTACGACCTATGTTTCGCGTTCATTACTGCGTCCAACTATTCTTCTTCGTCTACCGCGCCGAGTTCTAGCGCAAGTCGATGCCATTCGTCCAGAAGCGGTCCGAGCATTTCGGGAGCGAACGACTTGATGCTCGCCCGCGCGGGCACCGGCGTGCCTTGCCCATGGATCAACTCGGATTGAACCCTCGATCGTCTGCATCAGTCTCTGCGGGAGCAATCTGAGCTTTTGCTGAAATTATCAGAAATTGACGGAAACCAGCCACGACTGCGCGATGCGACGGAAGCCGCCTGGAAAGACGCAAATCCAGAACGCATCTTGCGATTCTGTGAGCACATACTCGCGAGTTGCACGCCGTCACCTCTGGCCGAGACGGTTTGAATTCCGACTCTTGGACCCAAGGACTTGCGTTGCGAGGCGATTGGCGGTTCTGTTGAGGGCCAAGAATTGGACTCGCTATTCATCTTTTTCAAGGAGCAGATGGGGTGTGAAGGGTGCCCACAGCGTTCCCCGCGACCTACGAATTGGAAATGGACGCCGGCATGGCTCAAGTCGGAGGACGACCGCCGTACACGCGCTCGCGCCGCCACGACGACCTGAGAACTGGCGCTGAGACGAATGAAGTTGATTCTTTGCATCGCGAATTATGGTTCAAGCATCTGGACCAGCTGTTCAACGGGGGCGTTCTGGAGGGTCAGCCGCTCAGGCGATATTTCCCCGGGGAAACTGTGCCGGTCAGTTTGGCAGATACAACAAAATATAGTACACTTTTATTGGCGGTCGCTTACGGCCGAGCACCATGTCGAGGAATTTGTGACTCGAGGTAGGTTCGAGCCGCGTCCTTTACGGCCCACCATGGAGAATTAGCATCAATTTTCAACAGTAGCGCCATCGAATCCGTCGCTGAGATCAGCACAGATTTGTCCTTCAGCGCCAGGTTCGAGCAGAGCTCGCGGACAACCGCGAGCTTTTTGTTTGCCGCCAGCGTCGGATAGCGATCTGCCACCGTTTTCAGCCGCAAAGCCGCGTTTTGCAATGGTTCGAGTAGAGCCTGCTTCGACAGGCCCCGACCGCCCGTTTCGTGAAGCGCCAGACGAGCGGCGATCAGGCGCGCACGGTCGTGGGCATAGTCCTCCGGTGTCACGACACCGTCGACGACAAGCTCGCGCAGGCGCTCCAGCCGCGTGTCAATCGCCTTGGCCTCGGCTTCCACGGCGCCCACCTGTTCATCACGCTCCGCGAGGAAGGCGTCGACTTGGGACTCGACTTCGGCGAGCAGCGCAGCGACAAGCGTATCGGGGACGTTGACGCCACCGAGAAAAGCCGCCATCTGCCGGTCAATTTCCGCCTCGGTGACCGCGCGCTCCGGGCAGTAGGCCACGCCCTTGCGCTTCCGCGTGCAGTGGTAGTGCACGTACTTGTGGCCCTGGCGGTTGGTGTGTCGCTCCGCCGTGACCTGAGCGCCACAAGCGCCACACTTGATGAGTCCGCGGTAGGCAAACGGAAGCAACGCCGGTGTCGCCGGCGCGCGCTTGTCTTCCAGTGCCTGAACCTGCTTGAACTCGCCTGCCGTAACCATTGGTTTATGCTTGCCTTCGTAAGTTTCGCCGCTGTAGACCATCTGGCCAGCGTAGAACGAGTCGGCCAGCAGGTGGTACACGGAGCCGCGCGTGATGGAACCGCCGCCCGGACGTGGTAACGCGCGCCAGTCCATATGTGGCAGTTCATCGCCTGCTCCTGCTTCTTCGTCTGGCCCAGCCGTCACCGTTCGACGGCGCGAACGCGGACGTGTCAGGCCGAGTTCGTGAGCTGCGCGTCGGTGAATCTCTTGGACCGAGACGCCGTCCAATCGCCAATTCCAGAGTTGCCGCACAGTGTTCCACCGATGCGGGTCGGGCACCATGAGGCCGGTGTCCGGGTCGCGCATGTAGCCGTACTTGTATTTGCCCGGCCACAGACCGCGCTGAAGCGCCTCGCGCGTGCCGCGCATCACGTTCTTCGCGAGGTCGTCGCTGTACTTCGTCGCCATGCCAAAAATGATGGACATCAGCATCTTGTCGTCCGGCGTGCCTGCGTACTCACGGTCCGGCGAGGCGATGATGCTCAGCGTCGGCTTGCCGACGCGCCACATGATTTGCCCGCCGTCGATAGGGTTGCGCGCGAGACGGTCAAGGTGCCAGCACAAGATGCCGTCGGCTTCGCCGTTCTCAAGGCGCTGGAGCAGTTGCGCGAAGCCAGGTCGCCCTGGGCGCTTCGCCGACATCGACTCGGCGATGGGAGTGCCGACGACAACGTAGCCCTTGCGCTCGGCGAGGGCGCGCAGTTCGCGCTCCTGGGCTGGAATGGACAAGGCCTGACGGTCTTCCGACTCGCTGGACTTGCGGATGTACATGATGAGTCGACAGTTGTGCATAGAGTTCAATTGGTTACGGTCCATCTGTGACGGCTCGAAGCAGCGCCGCAATCACGCGGACGGCGTCACGGCTCCAATCGTCGAGGTGCTGCTCGACATTGTTGGCATCCACGCCACGGTCGAGGAGATGCTGTTTCAGGGCTTTGCGCATGTGCGGATGGCTTGGCGCCGCCGCGACATGGGCCAGAACGTCGGCCATGTCAGCTCCGCTGCGCATGTTCTGCAAGATTTCAATGTGTTGGGTCATGTAGCCTCATGATGCCAACTCGGTGCCAACTCGGACAGGGGGCCCGACCGGAAGAAGAGCGTGCCGTGCGCGCCACGGTGCATGAGAAATGCGCCGGAGCCGCAGGTCGCCCTTGTCTGTCTGGGAGGGTTCTCCACAGCTCAAGACCAAGCGCTTCCGGTCGGTCCCCCTTTTCAAGATGATCCGAGTCTGTAATACTCCCCATGCTTCCAACCGCTTACGGGCTGACGACGCGCAAACGCAGGGAATGTTTGCTGCAGTTATCATCGTCCGAGCGGCAGTGGAAGCGGCGTCCGGCCCCGTCTCTCGGGACCGGCGGCGCCAACTAAATCCTAACAAACCCGGGCTGGTGACGGATTTTCTGACCAGCTTCGACGAGAATCTGTCAGGCCGCATTCAACTATGCATCCAATCCCGAACGACGCGGCGCAACCGACCTTCGACGAAGAAGGCCGGCTTGCCCTGCACGTCCGTCGCCACCGCACCTGGTACAGAGACCGCCAGCTTGAGCAGGCAGAACTTGCCGCGCTCGCTGGCATCTCAGACAGGCAGATTCGCTCTTACGAACGGTGCCGAAGGCTGCCGACGGCTGTCGCTACGCTTCTCGCCATGGCAATCGTGCTCGAGGTCAAAATGGAGGACCTCGTCGCGCCGCATGTGGTCGCTCTTTTGACACGCGAAGTCGAAGCCCGCCGTGCCGCCTTTCATGGCCCCGCACTCTCTCACTCATCAAAGTAAGTCGTGCCGTGAGGCAGAGAGTCCCATCCTGGTCGCTTGCAGACGCGCGCGGCGTGTCGCTGTGGTGATACTCGATGAACACGAAGTCATCGACGTCTACCGCATGAAGCTGCCAAGGAGTGCCCCCGCGGCGAGAGGTTGCGCCATTCGGCGCGCCATCGTGCAACTTTCCACGGACTACGGTGTCGGCCACATCGCGGTGGAAGACGACGCGTACCTGGGCGCACTCCTCGCGTGCGCCGGCCGGCCTTTGCGGTTGATGTCGCACAAAACTGCGGCGTCGGTGCTCTTGGGCACCAAGACCGCGAGCCGCTCGGACCTGTTCCGGCACGTGCTGGCGCAGCACCCGAAGCTCCACCGCTTCGTCACCGTCATGCGCGCAACCGGCGCGAGCGGCGAGGAACGGTGGCGCACGCTCGTCCTTCTTGCGACTGCACTTGGGATGGCATCGATTTCACTTTGAATTTTCGTCAAGTCTGGCCGGCGCCAACCCTGGGGTGCCGGTAGGCTTTGGCGAGACAATCACCAACATTTCTATGATATCAAATCCTTACAAGAACCGAAACCGCCGCGGCGAGACAAAAGTGGATAAGCTCATCACGGTCCTTTCAGACGGCAAGTGGCACTCGACCAAGGAACTCGTGCGGCGCGTCGGCCCCGCCTTCGGTGGCGCACGTTACTGGCTGGCGAAGACGGGCATCAACGTGCAGCGCCGCGCGCACAAAAAGAAGCGCTGGCAACACGAGTACCGCATCGACCTCGACAACCCGTTTGGCGCGCCGGACAGCGGCAAACAGAACAACCAGCAGAACCAGGCGCCGAGCTGAACGCCGGACGACCTGCACCTACGTCCTACCTCTTCGCGCCTAGCGACGAAGAGGCAACAGCGCCAACCAACACAACAAACCTCAACAACAACTGGCAAAAGAGCGCGACCGTCGATGGGCTGACCGCCCCCGACTCCCCTCCGGATCAATGCCCACCACTTCTCGATGCCAGCCTAACCGGCGTCATCGAGGCTGTGCATGACCGGATGGGAGTCGGTGGCGCTCAGTCGCGCCCCACGACGGATCGCGCGCGTGCTACCTCGTACACCGAGCGCCGACACCGCCGTCACCACGGACTTTGCAGCCGGGTGCCGACGGGCCGGACGCGCGGGCAGCGAGGACTCAACGGCTACACGGGCTCAAACGGCAAAAGAGGCAAACGGCTACCGATGCGACCGAGTCGCGCACGGCTTTTGAACAAAACAACAATGAACACATGACGTCACGCCACAAGCGGCCGCCAAAACCGCAACCGTTCCAAATGACTACGAGAGACATGGACGTGCTCGCCTCCGTGTACCGACACCGCTTCCTGACCGCCGCCCACGTCCACGCGCTGCACTTCCAAACGGCATCGCTGCGCGTGGCCCAGATTCGGCTGCAGCGGCTGTGGTCGGCGCGCTTCCTCGACCGGCTTTACATCGCGCCGGAGACGCCTGACGTGCGCGACCGCTTCGCGAGCCAGCCCCTCTACACTCTGGCACTGGGTGGAGCTCAGCGAGTCGCCGCCGCGCAAGGCGTGTCGCTGTCGCAAATTCCACACACCAAGTCCGAGAATCGACGCGGCTTTGCGCGCCTGCGCCACAACCTGGTCTTCACCGACCTGGCCGTGGCATTCGAGACGCTGGCCGCTCGTGAACCCACATGGCGCGCGACCGTTACGCGCGAAGACGTCCTGCGCCGGGCGCTGCCAGTCTGGAAGGGACGACCGTCGGCCATCGTGCCCGACGGGGCCATCACGCTGTCGCATCCAACGCTGGCCAAACCGCAGACCATCCTGGTCGAAGTTGTGCGCGCCGGTGCCCGTGCGGGCAATCGGACGGTCCAGCGCAAGCTGTTCCGCTACCGCGACGCGCTACGGGCAGGATTCTTCCGCGAGGTTCATGGCTTCGAGTGGGTCCGCACCGTTCTGTTTCTGACGCCGTCGATGGCACGCGCGAAAAATTTCGCCGTCCTCGCGCGCGACATCCCCGGCGGTGAGCGGCTATTGCGCTTCGGCGCGTACGAAACGCGGTCGAGCAATCGCCTTGCACCGACAACTTTGCTCACGGCCGAACGACTTGGCGAATCCGTCCTGCTCACGCCGACCGGCAAACTGGTGCCATTCCTACCGCCGCCTTCGAATCCTTCAACTCCTTCCCATGTATGACAAAACCAACAAACCGCCGGACATCGTCGTCGGCGAGACGGACTTCCGCGGCGCGCACCAGCGCTTCGGCATGTTCACGGCCGACCGCCTGCGCCACGTGTGGGTCATCGGCAAGACCGGCTCCGGCAAATCGACGCTGCTGCTCAACCTCATCGCCCAAGACCTGGCTGCGGGCCGTGGCGTCGGCGTGCTTGACCCGCATGGCGACCTGGCGCGCGCGGTGCTGCATCTGGTTCCAAAGTCCCGCACCAACGACGTTGCTTACATCGACCCGGCCGACAAGACCCACGCGCTCTCGTTCAACGTCTTGCGCCAAGGCGGCGCCGACGTTGAGGTATCGCTGACAGCGTCCGGGCTCATCGCGGTCTTCAAGAAGCACTGGGCCGATGTCTGGGGACCGCGCCTTGAACACATCCTTCGCAACGCGATCCTCGCTGTCGTGCCCGACTCGCGTGCGTCGCTGCTGTTCATGTACCGCTTCCTGACTGACGAGCGCTTGCGCGCCAAGCTGGCGCCTCGCATCGAAGACCCCGTCGTGCGCCATTTCTGGACCGTGGAGTTCCCCGGCTATCGGGCCGCACTCCAGGCCGAGGCGCTCTCGCCGGTGCTGAATAAGCTCGGCGCGTTCGTGACCAACCCCTTCGTGCGCCGCATCGTCGCGCAGGAAAAGTCGCGGCTCGACCTTGGCGCTTTGATTGAGGCGCGCGGCGTACTCATCGCCAATCTGTCGGTCGGCGACGTCGGTGAAGATGCCAGCCACCTGCTCGGCAGCCTACTGGTGTCCGCCGTTCAGGTCGCCGCGATGCGCCGGGAAGCTGGCGAGCCACCGTTCTTTCTCTACATCGACGAGTTCCAGCATTTCGTGACGGAGTCGCTGGCGACGATGCTGTCTGAGGCCCGCAAGTTCGGAGTCGGGTTGACGCTGTCGCACCAGTATCTCGCGCAATTGCCGCCGCGCCTGCTCGACGCGGTGCGCGGCAACGTCGGGTCGCTTGTAGTGATGCGCCTGGGCGCGGACGACGCTGCGCTGCTGGAGCGCGAGGTCAATCCGCCGTTCGAGTCACGCGACCTGGTTGCGCTGCCGTTTGGGCGCGCCGTTGCCAAGCTCACGGTCCGCGGCAGCGCGTTGCCGCCGTTTTCGGCGCGGATGCTACCGCCGGTTGCGATGCCGACCGACGGCGCAGCGCGCGTGGACGCCATCATCGAACAGTCACAACGTCGCTTCACCACACCTATTTCCGTCGTCGACAGCTTCGTTGACGGCACGTTCACCGCTCCCGACTCCTCGGTGTAACTCCACCGAGCCGCGCCCTCTGGGATTGCCGGCCTACGCACAAGGCCCGGCTCTTGGCGCACAGACCTGCCCGTCTTTCGCGCCTCGTGCGCGTGCGCCTGGGCAGGGGTCCGCGCACGCCCAGAGGGGGCGGCTCGATGTTCGAGCCTCACCCGCCGGGGTAGTTCCGTCTTCGGAATCTACTCCACGAGGCACCAGCCCTCGCAAAAACCGCTGGCATTGGAGAAAGTTACCATGCAGATCAAAATCTTGCGTCTTGGGCACAGCGCCCGCCAGGTTGAAGCCGCCGCCGGAATTACCGTCGGCGAAGTGCTTGACCAAGCAGACCTTCCGAGCCAGGGCCACGCGATTTCCGTCAACGGCCTTGGCGCGTCCACCACGACGGGCGTGGCCGATGGCGACGTCATCACGCTGGTTCCCAAGGTCGAAGGCGGCGCGCACCACGCCTGATTTCCAACCCGTTCACCCGCTCAGCCGTCTCCCGTCAAACGGAGGCGGCTGGGCGGGCTGGAGAACAACATGCACCACTGCGACCAGACAATGGCGACCTATCTCGATGATTGGCAAGCCAAAATGAGCCTGACTATCCGCTACCAGCGGTGGTCGGCGCGGTACACTGACCCCGCGCCGTTTCGCCGCGAAATTGAGCTGCTCGGCCCCATCGCGGGCACGGCAAGCGAATGTCGACTGCCGTACAAGGACGGCGTCGCCACAGTCGAGCTCGTGCACGGGCGCCCACACACGGGCGAACCGGTCGAGCTGACCATCGGCGACGAGACCTTTGTGGTCGCGTCCATCGAGGGTCGGCGCGTGCGCCTCGCTTTCGACCTGGAACGCCTGTTCGAGACGCCCGGCGAGCTGCAGCCCGGACTCATCCTGGATGCGGTGTTTGCCTTGGCGCTTCCCAAAGCCGCCGAGTACATCGTCGGCTACGACTGGCAGCGCGAGAAAACCGAGTTCTCGGCGTGGATGGTCGCTTCGGTTGACGGCATGGTCCGCAACTGGAAGAACGCCATCCGCGACAACGAGTACGAGGCCAATCGCCTGACCAGCCAGATTTCCGGCTTGGTGCGCAAGAACGGCGAACTGCGCGAGCAAATTGTCGCGCTGGAAGCCACGACGCGGCCGGCACAGGAGACCAAGGCTGCGGAAGAGTTCGCGGCGCTGGTCAAGATGATGCCGGCGCCGGTCGCCAGCGTGGAAGTCGACTACGGCAAGCTCAGCATCGTGCTGGTGCCGTTGACGCTCGAACACGACAGCACCGACTACCACATGGGCAGCTACACGCTGACCATCACCGCCGACAAGGTGCACATCTGGAGCGACGGCGGTTTCAGCTATCCGCACCCGCACGTTTCTTCAGACGGCGTGCCGTGTTGGGGCAATTTGGGCCCCGGTATCGGCAAGCTTCTCGGCGAGGGTCAGTACGCGGCGCTTGTCAGCGTGATTCTGGAATTCCTGCACAGCTACAACGAGCGCGACGCGTACCGGCACATTGAGACCTGGGACCCCGACTACAACAGCGACGACGATTAGCGTCGGCGCGGTTGGCAGCGACTACTGGCGGCCTCGAGCAATTTCCACGACGGAAGCTGCTCGAGGTCGTCGCAATTATTGGAGAACGACATGAAAGTGAAACAGAATCTGCGGGTTCGCATCGACGCGGACGCCATGGAGCGCATCTGGCACTGGACCGACCTGGCAGCAGGCGAGTTCTCGTGCCTGGGCACCGTGACCGACGACGTCATCGTTGGCGACGTTCAGCTCTTCGACCAAATCTGCACCGCGGCGAGCACCGAGCTCGACCAGGAGGCGTTGGCGAAGTTCTTGGTCACGCACCAGCAGCCCGAGCGCGTTCGCGCCTGGATTCATAGCCACGGACGGCTCGGTGTTTTTTGGAGCCAGCAGGACGAGGCGTGCATCGACGGCTTGGCCAACGAGGCGTGCCTCATCAGCATCGTGGTCAACAAGAAGCGCGAATGGAAGGCGCGGATCGACATTTGGCAGCCATTCCGGCTGACGTTTGACGACCTACCGCTGGAAATCCGCTTGCCCGACCAGAACTTGCGCGGCGAATGCGAAAAACTGTTCAACGCGCACGTCGTGGAAATGCAGCCGGTGCTGATGCCCGATTGGCGCGGTGCCATCCGGCCGCTGCCGCAACGCGGTCAACCGTACCGCGGTGGCTGGCCGGATTTTGACGACGACTTGGCAGACTGGAGGTAATCAATGGACTTTCACAGACAACTGGACGTGCTGGACGTGCCGCGACTGTCGCGGACGCCCATCAGTGTCATCGGCGCAGGCGCGGTGGGCAGCTTCACTGTTCTGGCGCTGGCGAAAAGCGGCGCAGAATGCATCACCGTCTACGACGATGACTGCATCGAAGCGCACAACCTGCCCAACCAGTGGTACCGCTTGGCGGACGTTGGTCGCAGGAAGGTCGACGCACTTCGCGAACTCGTGCTCGACATGACTGGCGTCACCATCGATGCCCAGGCCTGTCGCTTCACGGGAACGCCGGCCAGCGAGGTAACGCTTTGCTGCGTGGACTCGATGGACGTGCGCATCGACCTTTGGAAGAACCTGACGCCCCGACCGAGCTTGTACGTCGACGCCCGCATGGGTGCCGAGGTCGGCAAGGTCATCTGCGTCGGGTCGTTCGGCTCCTGGTACGACGCGACGCTCTATCCGAGCGCCGAAGCGCACCGGGCGCCATGCACCGCAAAAGCAACCATGTACTGCGCATCGGGCCTGGCGGCGTTCATCGTCAGCCAGGTCGCGAACTACGCGAGCGACAGACCGACTCGACCGGAACTGACAGTCGACTTCCGGAACGGTCTCATCCTTTAGCTCGCGCCGCGCAGTGCTTCTGACTCTCTGACCGGTGCCGTCATTTCCCCGAGCAACTCTCCGGGTCGAGATGACGGTGCCGGTCCTTCTTCTCGAATTCCACAGCCAGCGTTCTTTCAACCCGCGTGCCGTTTGGCCCGCACTTTCGTTCTTTTTGGAGCAACACTATGAATTGGGTCAACTTTCGCGAAATCCGCACACGTATTCCGATCGAGCGCGTACTCACCGAGTACTACAAGCTCGACAACCTGAAGGTCAGCGGCACCGTCGCCACTGGCCCGTGCCCGGTGCACGGCGGCAACAACCCGCGCGGCTTTCACGTCGATTTGGAGAAGAACCTCTGGCACTGCTTCACCGGCTGCAAACGCGGCGGCAACCAGCTCGACCTTGTCGCGGCCAAGGACAACGTGCCCATCCGCGACGCGGCGCTGCGCTTGCAACGCTTTTTCCTCGGCGACGACGACGGCGCGCCAGCTGCAACATCACCGGAATTCCCGCCGCCCACGCGACGCGACCCACCGGCTGCTGCGGCCACGGCTTCTACTGACAACGCGCCGAAGAAGAAGGAGAAGGTCAATCCGCCGCTGGACCTCATGCTCCAGTTGCTGCCCGACCATCCGCATATCCTGGAAGACCGCAAGCTCAGCCAAGCGACCGCCGAACACTTCGGCGTCGGTTACTGCGCACGCGGCATCCTCGCCGGCTGCATCGGCTTTCCCGTTCACAACGAGGACGGGCAACTGGTGGCCTATGCAGGCCGTCGGCTCAAGTTCTCTGACGCGGAAGACCTCGGCAAGTACCGTTTCCCCAAGGGCTTCCACAAAGACCGCGTGCTCTACAACCTGCATCGTGCGCTGCCGGAATCGTCCGACGCGCTGGTGCTGGTCGAAGGCTTTTTCTCAGTCCTGAAGCTGCACGAAGCCGGCATCAAGAACGTCGCCGCGGTCATGGGCTCGGATTTGTCCGACCACCAGGCGCTGCTGGCGGCGCGCGCTGCGTCTGTCGTCGTGCTTTTTGACGGCGACGAGGCGGGGCGACACGGCGCGGACGTCGCGGTGCAGAAACTGGCTCCGCTTGTTCCCGTCCGTGCCGTCAAGTTGGCGAACGGCTGGGAGCCGGAGGACTGCTCGCCCGAGATGCTGCACTGGCTGCTTCACGGCGTGCAGGAGTTTGAATTGACTACCGTTTCTCTCGAAGCGGCGCGCGCTGCGCATCCAACCGCGGGCGCGTGACGCTCTCGGCGTATCAACACTGACAAGGAGAGACACCATGTCCAAACTCTGCGTAATGCTTGAAGACCAAGGGGAAATCCACTGCGCCCAATGCGACGCCGTCTGGAACATGCCGGTCATCGCGAAGGACTTCCGCAGCCGACGATTGCGAGCAAAGGGCTTTGCGTTCATCGACTTCGGCGACGCGCTCTGCCTGAACTACTGCCCGCAGTGCGAACTGCCAACGGCCACGCCGAAGGAGGTGCCATGGCCGACCACGCCGCTGTTGCACTGACCCTCGCGCTTGCGCATGTCTGGGCAACGATTCGGATTTTTCACCCTGGCGTCCCGGACGTCGTACTCTTGCCCGTGCCCAACCCGCATGGTCAGCGCAACGTCCTCGGCCACTTCGCGGCGCTGCGTTGGCAACCGCGATTGAACCCTGAGAACGCCCGCATCCACGAAGTCGTGGTTGTGGCTGAACATTTGAACCGTTCGGCCGACGACGTGGTCCTCACGTTGCTGCATGAGGCGGCGCACGCGCTGAATTTTGAGCGCGGGATTCGCGATTGCAGCCGCAGTCAGTACCACAACCAGCGGTTCAAGGCCGCTGCGGAGGAAGTTGGGCTCGACGTCACGCAGGTGCCGCACTACGGCTTTGCTTTCACGACGATGCCTGCGGAGACCAAGTCGCGCTACATGGCTGAGATTACCGGGCTTTCTGCGGTCCTCATCCATCGACAGTCGGAACGCTCGGCGATGGCTGGGGCGACCGGCAGCGACAAGCAGGACGGCGACGCGGACGACCTCGACAACGACAACAAGGACACGGGCGGGCGCTACAAGAAAGCGTGCTGCTCGTGCCCGCTCAACATCCGGGTGAGCCGGAAGGTGATGGCGACGACCGTCATCCGCTGCGAAACTTGCGGCGAAGCCTTTCAGTTTGCTTGACTCTCTTGGCCCCAGCGGTACGCGCTGGGGTCCTTTTTTGCTTTCCCTTCTCAGGCGCTGCGAGGCGGCACAGTTGGCACTCACCGAAGCGCAGGTCGACAGCATCCACGGTTGGATTGAGGGGCCTCAGCAACACGGAACCAGCTGATTTCCAAGCAATTCAGACGCTTTCGTGCGAGCACTACACTTGCACTGTCAGGGCGTCAGGCACGTGCGTTGGCGTCGCCACAACCTCGCCCTCGGCTCCCAGACGGGAACACAGTGGCGGCGCACGCCAAGTTGGCGAAGTGAAATTTACAATTGAATCCAATAGATTGCACGTCGTTGGCCGGGACGTGCCCCAGGGCTCCCCGTCAGTCCAAACGAGGATGACAACAATTCTGCGCCCTTTGCGTACTGTACGCGGAATCTGCGGCACCGCAACTGGCGGTCGTCGGGCCCAACTTGGGCTGCTCCCTGGCGCCGCATCGCTGCTTCCACGTGGCGGCGAGTGCATCGATTGCGCGGCGCCGTTCGTTGCCGTTCACGTGCACATAGCGCTCCGTCGTGACCACGGACGCATGCCCGCAGATTTCCTGAACGACGCGCAGCGGCGTTCCGAGTTCGGCGAGCCGGGTGGCGCTACTGTGACGCAAAACATGCGGTGTCACCGGGACCGATATGTTCGCCAACTTGCCGAATCGTTTGACGAGTTCCTGCACGCTGCGAATGGACAGACGCGTGCCGCGGTCGGAGACGAACAGCGCGAGTTCGTCACCCGCCGGATGCAAGCGTTCGCGGTCCGCGAGGTAGTTCTGCATCGCTTCCGCGACGACGTCGTTGATGGCAACTGCGAGCGACTTGCCACCCTTGGCGCGCACGTCGTGCAGGAAGTGGTGGTCGAAGTCGACCTGGCGAAGGTCGAGCGAAACGACCTCAGCGACGCGAAGCGCTGTGTGAATCAAAGTGAGCAGGATGGCAACGTTGCGGCAGAGGTATGTCGGGTCGGAATGTTCCGCGGCCGCGTCGACGAGACGCAAGAGTTCGTCGAAGGAGAGCGGGATTCGCTCGTGCGAATGCACCTTCTGCCGGTCGAGTTTCAGGGCGACATTCAAGGTGAGCACCTCGGTCTCGACGAGGTAGCTGAGCAGTGAACGGACCGCGGCAAGGCGCATGTTCCAAAGTGGTGGAGCTGCTGGATTGCCGGTCGGCGTTGGGCGCCGCAAGAACTCGCGAACTGTCGCTTTGTCGACCCTGCGGAGCGCGTCCGTGTCGCCGTTCGGTGCGACAACGCCGATGAACTCGCGGACGACGGGCAGGTAGTTCCCGATAGTCCGGGGACTCCGGCGTCGGACCTCACGTTGGTAGCTTTGGTATTCGGTGATAAGTTGGTCCATAGGTACATGACGGCACCTCGTTGCCGGAGCGCGAAGTTACGTTTTTGGGGATTCGTCCGCAAGAACATTCTGCGCCTAATACGCAATAGATGCAATAGGTTGACTGTGGACAACGAAGACAGCTTCTCGGCATCGGACCGAGGCGCCAAGCAAGGAGGGACAGAATGAAACGTCGGTCGGTTCGATGGCGGCTGTGCTGCACGCGAGTTTGTGCGCTCTCGATTGCATTCCTGCTGCACGGGTGTTCGTGGATCTTTGTGAAGCCAGCGCCTGATTCGGGGAGTGCGGCGCTTCGGGCAAAATCTGATTGCACGACGTCCTATGTGGCGCCAATCGTTGACGGGGCGGCCATATTGACGTCGCTCGTCGTCGGCGGTTTTTTCGTTCCAAACGGCAACGAGTCCCTTGCATCGGCCGATGGCGCCGTCATGATTGGCAGCCTTGGACTCGCTGCTGTCCTCGGATTCTCGGAGTATTACGGCTGGACGAACGTGTCACGATGTGGTCTGCAACATGAGACGAACGACATTATGGCCAGAAACGAAACGACAGTGACTGGCTACGGTGCCGGCGCGCCTCGCGAGGGTGGAGGCCCACAGAAAGAATTGCACGGTCACGACAGTTCCCTCAGTTTGGAAGGCGAGAGTTGCACGCGCACGTCGGACTGCGAGCGGGGCCTGGGTTGCGTCGGCGGCGTGTGCCGGGAGCGGACTCATTACGAAGACGCTCGGCCGTCACCGCCGCTCACCCCAATTCGGAGTTCGGTCGTGGTCACAACGGACCCAGACGCCCGCTCGCGCACCCAGGTCGAGGCGGCAATCCAGCAGGGTAAAGGCACATTTCACTCCGCCACTGGTGAAACTGTCGTGCAAGCCAACGCTAACCTCGTCTGGCAGCGCAGCGATTCACGAACCAAGCTGGATTGGGATGACGCCAAAGGATTCTGCGCCAAGTTGGGCTTGGCTGGCGGCGGCTGGCGCCTTCCGACGATTGAGGAACTGGTGGCCCTCATTGATTCAACTCGGAAAAAGGGTGTCCGGGTCGACGCCGCTTTTGTCAATTCCGGCAAAGATTTTTGGTCAGGCTCGCCACGTAGCGGCGGCGACAAGGTCTGGTTGGTCGACTTCGACGAAGGTGCAGACGGGTTCGGAGCCGTGAACGAGTTGCACAAGGTTCGTTGCGTCCGGTCGACTGAGGTCAAGTGGTAGAGTCAACTCGCTGGGCTCGTTCCAGAAATCTGTGAAGCCGCAGTCTGATGTTGACGGCACGACCGATCGGACGTGGCGGTGGCGCGCGACTGTGAGCGCCGTTTTGGCGTGAGCGCGTCAATCCGCAGCTTATTCTTGGGCCTTTTCCAACGGGATTACGCTGCCGTCACTCGGTTCCTGACTGCCGCTGGACTCGGCCGCAGAATCAGGGACTGGGGGCGGTGTCGGAGCCGCAAGCGAGCGTGGGCGCGGCGGACGGCTGTTCAACACCTCGTCCGTGAGCCAAAAGCCTACACCGTACAGAGATCTTTCGCCCTTCGGCCGTTTTCGAGTCTCCTTGACCGCCTGAACTCCCGCAGCGAGAAGTTGCTGGTAGGCGTCCTCAATTTCCTCAGTCCACGATGCGACATCCAGTCCGCGTCGTAGATCGAAGACCCAGTGCTGGGTCGCGCCTTTGACTGTGACAGGTACGATTTCGAATCGCTTGGTATCGCGGAGCCAGGTCTGCACGTTACGTCCGGTCTCGATTTGCGCCGCGAAGGTGCGGCTTGCGTATTCCGTGGCGCTGAGTCTGGTTTGCGCTAGGCGCCACGTCTTGACGTACGCTCCGGCCAGTTCACCGACGCTTCGCGCCACTTCAGCGGAGCCGTACAAGGAGCAGCTGTGAGCAACGACCAGGCTGGCGAGCGAATCGTCGTAAATCCCTACGACTGCGCCAAGGACGGAATCCGCGTGGCGGTCGGCCTGGTCCAGCGACATTGCCCGCGAGAGACTTTCGCCGGGGCCGGAGCCGGGAGAAAACGCAATGCCACCAACGAGGTACCAGCCGTCTGGGGGCGGTTCGTCCTTGTAGCGCTGGGCTCTTGTGAAGCGCGACTTGAGCAGGTCACCCAGCGGGAGTTGCCGCGCCGCCGGCCCGACAACCCCGCTCACGTTCACAGTCATCGTTTCGCGCAACCGCCGATTGACTTCGGTCTCGGACTCGCGCGCCTTTGCAAGTGCGTCCCGTGCCGCCGCCTCCGCACGCTGCGCCACTGCAACCCGTTCAGTGACCAATCGCTCGGCATCGCGCACCTTGTCATCGACCACCTTGTGAATCGTCCGCAACATCTCGTTATCACTTGCCTTCAACTCGTCGCGGAGTAACTTCTGCGCAGCGGCTAACTTTGCTGCAGCGGACTTTTCGGTTTCCGCAATCCATTCCGCCAAATACGCGGAAGATTCCGCGATGAGCACATCGACTTCAGCCATTTGTGTTCTCCTTCGCCTGCGCACGGGCGGTCAGGTCGTCCAAGGTCGTCATGTGCTTCCTGAGCAGTTCTGAAGACCTTCGCTTCGCCAGGGCCTTCCCGAAATCCGAATGGGCACTGGTGCACTGGAGTTCAAGGCGCGCGCTGAAACGTTTGAGGGCTTCAACGCCCACGTTCGTCGCGGCATCGACCGACTCCAAGATCGACTTGGCGAGCACGTCCGAGCGGGCGCGGCCTGTTACTTTGTACGAGCTTGCTTCAGCTGGCGCCTTGCCGTCCCGCGCTATGGCGGCGACGCCGGCCCAGAACGCCGCAACGACCAAGCTGGCGAGCGGATCGTTCGCGTTGGCTGGGGACGCCGTTCGCAGTTCAATACTGACAAGCGGCAGGGCCCCCTCGACGGCGGCGAACTCGCGGAGCGTGTCTTGAACGCCGTTGCTCACGCTGACTCGGCTCGCCACAAGAATCGCCGCACCGAGGTCGCCGAGAAGCAACCAGGCCGCGACTTGATGGAGTGGGCGCGACTCAGCGTCGGTTGGAATGCTTCGAAGCGTATGCTCCCACGCGGGACGTCGGCGGAGGACATCGTCCAACAAACCGAGCAAGCGTGTCGGTGCGCCTGCTTCAATGAGCCGGGCGCCACGCTCCAGCACGTCGAGCGGGAACGGGGCATCACGGTGTTCGGCGTCGTCCACCAAGTTGTCGATTCGGTCGAGTTGTTCCTTCAGGCTATCGGCGATGCCTGTCGTGTGGAACAGACCCTCCAAGACTTTTTCCAGGTGGACAACGTCCTCCTGCGTGACAAGCCCGGACCAGTGCGCGGCCACTTTCTGCCATTCGCGTTCTTCCAGAACGACCGCTAACTTCTCTCTCGCGCGCGTGATGGCGACGTACGCTCTGCTGCGCGCATCCCAGTTCAGCTCGCCTTCAAACAGCGATGTCGCCACAAGCATTGGGAACTCGAGTCCTTTCGCCTCACGCGCGTCCATCGAGTCGAGGCGCTCCAACGAGCCGATGGCGGGTCCAATGTGAACCAGCCGTTCGTTGGCAGTCATCTTTGCGGAGAGCGACGCGACTGCCTTCACCACCGCGGCGCCGGGCGCTTCACATCGAATGACAACTACACTTCCGCCGCGCGCCAGTCCGTCAGGCTGGGCGACCGGGGCACGCCGGGCCTTGTCGCCGACCAACGGCCCTTCCATCAATGTATTCGCGACCCTCGCGATTTCTCGCCGAATGCGAAACGACCCGGTAAGCTCGGTCATCACGGTGCCTGAACCATCGGCAAGGTCGTCGTGGAGGGTGCGGGCATATGCATCCACGTCGGACCAAGCAAACGCGGTCGGCGCGACGCGCTGGTTCTCGTCGCCAAGCAGCGCAACTACCGTCTGTCCAATCTGATTTCGGTGCCGCAGAAACGAGGCTCTGACCAGGCACTGCCATTCCACTGGCAAAAGGTCTTGCGCCTCGTCGACGACAACCACGAGCGAGCGACCGGGCAGCGACTCGGCTATCCCTTTGTCTGCGTGCGCCGCAACTTCCCACCGGAAACAGACGCCGTGAGCTTGTTTCGTTCGACGAATTGTCGCTCGTTCGCTCCGCTCCAAGCGCGCCAACGCGTCGTACATGGGTCGGTCGTACGCCGAAAGCGGGTCCTTCGCGCCGCCGCCCGGAGACTCGTCTCCGTCGAAACAGGCGTCCAGCAATTCAACGAATCGTGGGTCCTTAACGCACTCGTGCTTTCCGGCCCATCGACGTAGTGAAGGCTCTTCCAGCGTCTGCGCCCACCAATTTGCCTGCTCCGCACGGGAACTTGGCGCCGCTGCGCCGAATGCCGCAAAGAAATCGATGAAGCGCTCGACCCAAATTCGCGGTTCAGCAAAAGAATCCGCTCTGGCGAACGTCGATGCCTGAGCCAAAGCAACCGGGCGGAACTCCTCCCTGTACTGACGCTGGAGCTTGCCGGAAGGCACCAACACGAGGACATCGGCTCCTTTCTGACCGAGCTGATGATTCGGCGAGTCGAGAAAGGCGTCTCGAGCCACATCGGCCGCCACGACCGTCTTTCCGCTGCCTGGAGGGCCCTTCGCCATGAAAACAAAGACGTGAGCATCGCGCTTGTCGTCGTCGAGCGGTATGACGCTTCGCACAAACGCGGCCTGCTCCTCGGACAGCGCCGGCAGGAGCGCGGCAGTGCCGACTGATTCGGACCCGCCAGTCAACGCCAGGCTCGGCTTGAACGGCAAGTAGCCGAGTGTGTCAAGGCATTCGAGGTCGCGCGCGTCCATCCACGCCTTGGACCTCGCGACTCCGGTAGCGCGGTCGTAGATTTCGCGTCGCCAACCGACTTCGTGGACCCAAACCGTCAGAGAATCCTCCGAGCGCACCCACGAGAACAGGGCCCGCTTCTTGCCGATTCGGACGCGCCGCGTTTCACCCCACGGGCCGCCAACCAAGGAGACAACCCTGTGCCCGCCGGCAACGACGGTCTGCTCAATCTGCCAAGCGACCGCGGCGAGGTCCTCGTCGGTCGCGTCACTCAGGTCGGGATGGCGGTAGAGGGCGACGTTTGAGTTCATGGCCTTGGCCTGCGAGACGGTTGGCTCTCGTTACCACAGCGAGGTGCGGCGTTCAAGTCAACCAAGCCTGCCGACAAAAAAAGCAGGTGTCGCCGGTTGAGACGTTGTTGCTCTCATGTGTCGCCGATCTCTTCTCGCTCGGCAGCCGTGCTCGGACCTGCAAAGCTCGCAGCCCCCGCGCAACCACCGTGTGCCAAGACAGCCGATGTTTCACTCCATATTCCCATCACACCCACACCCGTGCTGAAATCAGGTCGCCCGCACTCGGCACCAGACATTTCCCCGGGGAAATCGAGGCCCATCCGCACTCAACTCTTGTGACGAGATCCGCTGGCGGCCCCTGTTTCCTGCAACCAGCACAGGAGGCACCACCAGAATCCTCACTTTGAATCAGCTCGACCCGGCGTGCTTAGGATTTCGTCGACGTACTTCACGACCCAGTCCTGGCGCGTTTCGAGCGTCTTGCCGCGCACCCGTGAGTAGACGAGATCTAGCCAGAGGTCACGGACTTTGTTGTTGAGTTGGGCGTACTTGATGTGCCCGACGCTGCCCCAATCGGATTTGAACTGCCCGGAAACATACAAACGACAGCTGTGTGGCGAGTTTGGGCCAAACGCCACCAACGGCACGATGCACTCGTTGGGCGGGGCGAACGCAATGTGCATATTGCCGGTCAGAAGCGTTTTCATTACGTGATTCAGCGTTTGCGACGCTGCCGGATGGTCGCCGTCTCGTGCCAAGTACGATTGGGCGGCCTCGAGTATGGCCAATATCAAGACGCGCGGCGCAATCGACGACGTGTCGCTGATGACAATTGTGTACTCGGCGATGCCGTTCAGAATCGCACACACCATGGTCTCGAGGTCTATGCTTTCTTTGATGATACTGGGATCTGGGCAGGTCACTACCACGCTGGACGACCAAAGTTGCTGAAGTTCGTCTACCGAGTCAACGGAGATCCGGCCCTGAACGTCGAACAGTAGTTCAAGTTCGGCTCGAACCGACGCGGAGTATCCCGTCGCCTCTGCCGCTCCCATGATGTGCTGGGCAAGGAAATACGGACAAGCCTTGTCGCCATAGAAAACACGAGCCAGGAAATTGGTCAGCACCGCTCCCTGATCCAGCCCTGGACGAAAAGCAGCGGAATCTTTTGCGATTTCCACCGCCAGTTCGCGCACACCACTCAGCCTACCTCGGAATTCACCCTGTACGTCACCGAATAGCAGTTGGGCCGCCCGATCGCGAACAATGACGTTTAGATCGCCCGGTTGCTCGCCAAACTTCAGAATCGTTGCCTCATCGCGGCGGCGCGGTTCGTCGTGGCTGTCGGACCAACCAACTGCAGCACGGGGACGCCGATCGGCTGCGGCTTCCGATGGCCGCACAGGCACGATGTCCGGTTTGCCGTACAACTCGGCCACCTGAACGCCAAGCACCTGGGCGATCGCTCGAACGGTGTCCGGATGTGGCACCTGCTTTCCCGCGATCCAGCGGCTCACCGTGGCTTGCTGAACAGGCCGCCCCCCGAGGATCGCACTAAGTCGCGCGGCGAAGTCGCCCTGAGTCATGGCGCTTCTTTCAATAAAATCGCCGATTTGCTTTCCGTCGAACATGATTCACCAATACAAAAAAAGCGCACATTAGCGTGTGCGCCACGAGCTTATTCCCGAGCGAGCATGAAGTCCAGTTTCGGCGCCGACAGATTTGTATGCGTATGCTGTCGATATTACCGTGACACTACGGCGGGTGATCGGATTTTTTGGAGACAGAAAAGTATGGGCTTGACATGTCGGCGAATGATCGTATCTTGAGGAGGCGGCCGGGTCGGTGTAGGTCCACCGACCCGGCCGCATGAACGCGGGACAACTACCGCGGGATCAGACCCCGGGTTCGATCGAGCGAAACGTCGACAGGTTCGCGACCACTGAAGGGACAAGGAGGATTTCATGGATCTCAATGATTTTAGGGCAAAATTGAAAGCCGGGCAGGTGATTCTGGACTGCGGCGAGCTCCGCGTGACTGACGCAACCGGACGTCTGCCGGGACCAGCAACCGTCCACGATGCCGAAATCGTCCAGGACCGCGCGACGCCCGGGCGCGACTCGCAGCTGCCAATCGCGGTCCGGTTGAAGCCGACTACGTGGGCGTAATCATTTCGAACTTAACGACTTTGGAGGCACAAGATGTACCAGTGGCACGCGCAAGATCGCTATCGTCGTCGGCTGGAAGCAGAAACGGCGTTGATGTTGGCACATTTCCCGTCTGCCAACCTTGTCGTCGCCAACGACGGCACCTTGGTTTGGCAGTTTGTCGTCAGGACGCTACGCGGCACGCCGTTCACGGTGGCGTTGGCATATCCCGCTGACTTCCCGGCCGGTGAAATCCAAGCCTTCGTTCTGGCACCCGAGTTGCCGCGTGGCTGTCCGCACCAGTTCAAGACAGGAGCGCTCTGTCTGGGCCACAGCGCAACGTCGCAGTCCACCGCGATCACGGTGGCCACTTGGTGTGCAGCGTGGCTGAGCGCGATGCAGATCTGGAATATTACGGGTGAATGGCCCGAGTTTGACCGTTGACGTGCGCAGGTGAACAACGGCGGCGCAGTTGGCGATCGGACCGTGCCGATGGAGTTAGAAGGAGGTTCAATGAGTTGTGCTCGGAATGGCATTGTCAGGCTGGAGAACAAGGCCTGGATCGAAATCCAGAGGCTCTGCGACGTGGCTCGGCGCGAAGACCGCGAAACGTCCTGGCGCCTGCTTGGCCGTCACGAAGGCAACGATTACGTCATCGACGAGGTGATCGGGCCGGGTGTCGAAATCGACGCCGGACCCTGTCACATCCGTGCGGACGCCCAGTGGCAACAGGCGGAATTGGAAAGGAAGCTGCTGGTCTGTTCGACTTTGCGGTTCGTCGGCGAGGGGCACCTGCATCCGCCGGGGCTGGCCCGGCTTTCGCGGACCGACATCCGCCAAGGTGCCTCAATGGCGTCGGACCCAGATTACGGATTGCGGGGCAGCGTGCTTCTCATGCTTGTCGTCCCGAATTCGTCGGGGACTCTGGTGCCTTACGCATGGAGGCTGATCGCCACCGCCGGTCAGTCAACTTTGCTGGAACTCGACATCGTCGTTAGCGGCGCTGGCATCAGCTGTGGCGAGGAAGGGCGACCTCAGGCCGTGAGTCCGAAGCTCATTCAGACGGACATTGGAAGCGCAGTCAACGCGCTCGCCCGGGCCTTAGCGATGACGATTCGTTCGGCATCTGTGACGGTGGACGAAACCGTCGTCCTGCGGTTCGCGTTTGACGATGCGGCCGCGGGTCAGCAGTTCGACTTGTGCTTTCCTGCGGAGTTTCCGCGCCTTCCGCCGTCGATCGTCAACTGGCGCGGCTCAGCGTGCCGTTCGCTGGTCGACTGGACAGAAGAACAGAGTCTTGCCGCTTATGTCTTTTCGGCGTTGCCGTTGACCATTTTCAAGCGGGCCAAACGATGCCGCACCCTGGCGGGCGCCGAGAGCAGACCCACAACGAACCGGCTCAAAGTCCGGCGGTTCATGGACTTTAAGGTGATGAAATGATTGAAACAATCTACATTTTCGAAAACGTGATCGAGGCCGCCGCTGGAGCGACGATGCCGTTGCCGGTTTTCGGGCGAACCCACGGAGTCTGCGCTGTCGTCCTCGACACGCAACCCAACCTCTATCTCGACCAGATTGGCGTTGCGTCGCGTTGTGACACCACCGCTGGCGGGAGCACAGGTCTGCCGTCGGGTCGCAAGGACAATTGCCGGATTAGCTTGTCGCTGAGCGTCGACGGCGGCGAGCCCGTTGCGCACGACTGGAGCAGCGGCCGTCCGATTCGCATCCAGACGGTGCACGTCATTTCTGCGGTTCGCGATATTCTCGCCCGAACGCGCGGCGTCATCGAATCCGCGGTTCTGACGGACAGTCACATTGCCTTCTTCGGGTGCGGGTCCGTCGCAGGCGACATCGCAAGGCCATTGGTCCAATCCGGCGTCGGTCGTGTAACCCTGATTGATGATGGCGTAGTGAGCCCGGAGAATGTCAGCCGCTACGTCACTGGCTTGGACGCCGTCGGAGTTCCAAAGGTCAAGGCGCTCGGCGACGTGTTGCGCCTGGTCAATCCAGCGGTCACGGTCAACGGCGTCGATGCCCGACTGACGCCGGAAACTTACGAAGCCGTCGCGACAGCAATGGACGGCGTTCGCCTCGCCATCGTCGCGACGGATAGCGTTCGCGCCAACCTGTTCGCGCAGGAGTTGACGTGGAACTTGGGGATTCCCACTGTTTTCATCGGCATGTACGAGCGTGCTATGGGCGGCGAAATCTTCTGGTCGGTCCCGGGCATGACCGCCTGCTACCACTGCATGCGCGCCGGCTTGCTCCAGCCCGAACCTCGGTCGCACACGCACATGGACTACGCGACCGCGGATGGGCCGCCGGACCTCAAGGCCGAGCCTGGCCTGTCCGTCGATGTCGGGATTGTCGCTCTTGCCGCTGCAAAACAGGTCTTGGCATACATGACTGGGCGGGTCGGTCGCAATGAAGCGTTGGACTTCGAGCGTCCGCTCATGCTCGTTGGCAATCAGGCTGAGTGGATCTTTTCAGAATCGTTTCAGTTCTCCCGGGTTGGCGTGGTGCGAACCCGGGATTGTTGGGTCTGCAAACCGTGACCGGTCCTGCAGGCATCGTTCGGACGGCGGTGACGAGCCGCCAGTCCACAGGAGGGGCAATGAATGACGACAGCTTTCACGAACGCGTGCGACGTCTGCTTGGGTGGACGATTCAGATGTGCGCGGCCTATCGGCAGCAGGAACACGACCCACGGCATCGGCGCCGGTACGAGGTAATGATGGCCACCGCATTCGCGCTGGGTTTCCTGGGTCTGATCGTCTGGCACCCGATCCGTTTCGTCCTCCGATTCTTGTATTCAAAGATCGCTCAGTCGTCGACGTCAAATGCTCCGCGGCGCGGTGCTTCGGCGCCGTCCGCTCGTCCACGGGCCAACACCGGCGTGGACGGGCGGCGACCGGTTCGAGTGAACCAGTATGGGGAGATTCAGGGGGCAGATTGAGTTGAGGGCGTGTAGCCCTCACGACCGAACACATTCGCGAGGAGAAACAATATGTTCGACTTGACTTTTGGCAACACCATGGGAGCCACATTGGTAGTGGCCTGGCTTTGGTTCGCGCTGCGGCTTCATCCCTTGAAGGGGGCTGCGCGACAGGCGTTCCTTGAACGGCTGCGCGACGCTGTCATCTCCGCGTGCGCCGCAACGATGTTCGTCATTTGGGGGCAGAAAGCGGCCGCTCTCCACCTGTCCGCCGACGACTACGAGAACTGGACCGAGGCGTGGGATGCCTTTGCGTCGGTGCTGGCAGCCTCCGTTGTGCTGCACAGGTTGTGGCTGCAAATCGTCGGCACCGACCGAACCAGGCCGACGACCACTTCTCTGCCGGGCACGGCCGGCGATGCGTTGCCGCGGCAGCCGGCGGCACAGTCCATCCGGATCAACGGCTACGGAGAAATCCACGACGATGGACGGGGCGGTGGCTAACTGGCGCTTTGAATTTGCGTCGGCTTTTCGCCCAACACGGAACATCAATGACGGAGGGAATCATGGAACTTATTTATGTTTTGATTTGCGTGGGCGCTGTCGCCGCGGCGTGGCGGTCGGGAGTGCATGATTGGGTTCACCTCGCGTGTGTCGCTCTGGTTGCGCCGGCCTTGGTCATCGGGTTTGCGACATGCCTCTGGCGGAACCTGGGCGCGTCGGGGACCGCCGACCGCGTCATGCCGTTCATCGGCGTGACCGTGGTGTTTGCCGTGTTTGCGGTCGCCTCTGGCGTCACGGGCTGGGTCAAGTTCACGCACCAGCGCGACAAGTGGCTGCACCACAAGACCGACACATCGCACAAACGACGACTGGACGGGGAGTAGCGACGATGGCCATCGACTTCGATTTTTCGCGCCGTCACCACCATCACCCTCCGGCCCCACCGCCGCCGGTGGCGCTCCCGGCGGATTCAACGGTGGTCAGCGCGCGAGGCCTGGAGCCGCCGGTGAGCCTACGACGTCCAAGTACCCAGTCTTCCGAGTCGTTGATCTGTCTCGGCAGGTCTGGTAGTCGGAAGTCGACACTGATGCTCCAGTCCTATGTGCGCGCGATCGCCTATGAATATCGGCATGTCGCGCCAGGGAGGAGGCGTTCATTCGCTATTATTGATTTCAAAGACGATTTGGCTGAGGGACTTCTGGCCGGGCTGGCCGCGGAGGTTCCCCAGGCCCTTGAGAACACCTACTTTCTGAATCCGTTTTCACGGAACGCGGGGATCTTTCCATACAACCTCGTCCATGCCGACGCGTGTGGAACGCCGAACGACATGCGGGCTCGGCAGATCGCTCATCTGGTGGGCCGAGCTTCTGGTACTGGCGTCCTTGCCGTCGCGCTTGGCGGGCGTCAATTGGAGCTCATTGCCGCTCTATTCCACGCGATCTTTGAATGCGACCACCCGAGCCGCAGTTTGGCCTGGGCTGCCGACGCATTGGCGTCTTCCGACGGGATCGGGCGCCTGGCTTCGTTGTGTCGCAGCGAAAGGGCGCGCCGCACCCTGCTGTCGCTGCGATTGCCGCCGGATGTGCTGGCCAGTACCGGGACGCGGATCAGGTCTGTCCTGTCGGCGTATCAGGACCTGGAGAACATGATGAGCGCACCGACTTGTGTCAACTGGCGCAACCTCACCTCTCCCGGCACCGTCACTATTTGCGCTTTGGGGAAACCGATCGGTGGAGCGCTTGAACTCGCTGAATTCCACGGCAATGTTTTGGTCCGACAGTGCATCGAGTTCCTGCTGGCTTCGCGAACAAGTCCGACCAATCAGCCGCCCGTCACCGTCGCAATCGACGAATGCCAGATGGCTGCATCCGCAATACATGATTGTTTACGACGCGTTATCGAAACAGGCCGATCACGCAACGTGCAAGTCCACTTGATCTGCCAAGGTACTCGGGCACTTCGCGACGCCTCGGGTGCGCTGTTCGAGTCGCTGCTCACGAACTGCGCCTACACGTTCTGCGGAAGGTTAAGTTCCAGTGATGCAACACTATTTTGCCGCGAGGCGCTGGGTCCATCCATTCCTGCCGCCGCCGCAAACCGAATCGCCGGCGAGCTGATCTCGCTGCCGCCTGGCGAATTCTTTTTTTCCGAGGGCGACGGCAAGCCCCGTCGGTTTCGCGGGGCCCCGCCGGACCTGAACGCGTGGCGACAAGCCAGCGTCAGCAGGGCGGGCGACATTGCGGCCGTGCGCAGGCGCCTTTGCCCGCAGCCGCTTCCGCCCGCGACTCACCTCTGGGACGTCGCCTCTGGCCCGTCGGCAATGCCGCCGACCAGCTGGGTCGACCCACGAACACCGCGTCAACCGCGCTCGCGTTTGGGGTGAAACATGCCTTTTTTCATGCACTTCATCGGCTGGATCTTCAGAGCCTTGACCTTGATGGCGAACGCAGCGTGGTGGCTGCTTTTCGCCATTGGCCGAGGCATCAGGTTCGCCCAGGCGTGGCAGCGGTCGCAGACCGCGGCGCGCGACGGTGTTCACTGCGCAGCCGGACATTTGCTCAACCCTTACAGCACGTTCCAGTGCGGGTCGTGCGGGACGGTATGGCGAGGTAGCGGCTGGTTTTGTCCTGCGAGGGAGTGCAGGGCACCCGCAACGGCTCATCTGCAGTGCCAGGAGCCCGGCTGCCCTTACACCGTCGAGAATCCGCACCGCGGCTAGGAGGTCCTTGATGTCACGGCGAAAACGTTGCATTCCAGCGGAGCGAGGTCCGGTTCATTTGACCGAACGGGACTACTTGCTGCTCGACGCCGTTGCACGCTGCGGCTACCTGACATCCGCGCAGATCACCAGAGAGTTCTTCAAAAGCCAGGACCGAGCCCTCCATCGGCTTCGCCAGTTGGTCGACGCCCGCTACCTGAACGCGACGTTGTTGGCCTCCCGGGCGCCGAACTTGCTCTCGTGTACGTCGGCCGCGCTTGACGCACTACGTGATCGGGATGGTTCGCTGGACGGAATCCGCTTGCCGTCCCCGATCCGCGCATCCGCCGTGCCGCATTTTGTACTGACGAACGACTTTCGCCTGTACTGCGCCGCGTTGCGCGAAGCCGGCCATGGCGAGCTGCTGCGCTGGGACGCCGGCGCCGGAGTCGAGTCGCAGAACACGCGTGCGCACCGGCTGCGCCCCGACGCGACGATCTCCGTCCGGCTCGGGAGCGCGGTCGGCACCGCATTTGTCGAGATCGACTGCGGCCATGAGGGTGCCGACTTGGAGGATAAGCTCAGTCGTTACGCGCGATTGCTCCCAGTGCCGGCGACGCAGGTTTGGATTGTGGCGGCTGGGCCCGTGGCTCGGGTCCTCGCCGTGGCGCGGATGTGTCGGCGTCACCAAATCGACCGGTTCTGTCGACTTTTCACGCCGGAGGACATCTGCGTCCGTCCTGCCAAACCAGCTGCCCCTAGGCTGTTCCGGTTGTTTGAACCTTGAGTACGCGGGGGACGTGCTCGATGACCGGTGTATCAACACCGAACAAATTGATTTGATTTAGCAAAACGCATTTTCTATACTCGGGCACCTGCTGACGCCCGAGCGAGGACTCGGGCGGCGATGGACCAGGTACGGCGAAATCCAGATCAAGTGCTGGCCACCGAGATGGTTGCGGCAATTGAGGCTTCGCCCGACGCGGACATCGTCAGCGCGCTTCGCGACCATGCGCGCGCGCTTCGGGAAGTGGCAACGGCGATCCGGGAGGCACCATGGCTGGAGAACTTTTCAAGGAATCTGATGGACGCTTCCACGTCCGTGCGTGGACTGAAATCCGCAACGAGCGTGGTCGTACATCCACAGAACGACACAGAATTCGATATTGGTACGATGGCGGTGAGAAAGGCCAGGATACGGGTCAAACGCCCGAAGAAGCCGTCGTCAAAGCCCAAGCAATCTGGCGGGCGCACATAGACGGCATCCTCGACGCGCCTGACCCAGACCCGTTGCTGCTCAGCGAATTGGTCAAGAAGTTCCTCGCCCGCGACCGCCTTGCGCCCGCGAGTCACAACAGCTATGAGCGCACGTTCAGCCTGCTGACGCGACACATCGGCGCGGACCGCCCGCTAAAGCACATCGGCAAGGCGGCGATTCAGGGCTGGCTTGACGCGATGACGTGCAAGCCGGTGTCGAAGAAGTCGTACCTGCGGCAGGCGAGCGCGCTGTTCAAGTATGGAAAAGCAGAACACTTCATCGAAGCCGACCCGACCGCCGAGATCAAGCTGACGGTGCCGCCGCATCAGATTCGCCCCTGGCTACCACACGAGGAATGGGCGAAGTTTGTCGAGGCGTGCAGCACGCACCATCGCGTGCGCGCGGAGTTTGTGCTGCACACCGGCCTGCGCGCCGGCGAACTGTGCGCGGCCGAATGGACCTGGCTGCACCAGACGACGGGACGCCAGGCGCTGACGATCCCGAAGATGAAATCGAAGCACCCGCGGGCGGTGCCGCTCGACAAGCGCGCGCAAGAACTGCTGGAGGCTGCCAAAGGAATCTGGGGCGAGGGCGGAAGGATCTTTGGCCCCGAAGGCTTCAAGGGCGACAACTTGCGCGACAACACCGTGACCGCGTGCGGCAAGGCCAAGGTGACGGTCGTGGACTTCCACGGCCTGCGCCGCTCGTGCGGCGCGCATTGGATTGCGTGCGGGGTTCCGCTGTTGCACGTGTCGCGACTGCTCGGACACGCCGACGTCACGACGACCGCGCGGCACTACGCTGGGATCGCGGATGGCACACTGTCCGCCGAGATCGAGCGCGTAGAGTTGGTCGGACTGGCCGGCGACGGACCGAAGCCGCAACCCCAACCGGCGGTCGACGAGCAGGCGATTGAATAGGCGGGCACCCGGCGCATTGGCAGATCGATCGCGGTCAACCGGTGTCCCAGCTGAGACGTGCGCTCCTCCTTGGAGCCGCAGGTTTGTCCCGCGCCGTGCGTGAAGCCCAGCAAGCCTGGACCAACGGGCCCGTCCGTCCGACGTCGCCGTCGCAGGTCGAACTGGGCACCGAGTGGCGTCGCTTCCAGGCGTCCGCGCGCGCGAAGCCCCGCGCGGGAACCTGTGGCCGGAAGCGACGGCGATCCGACGAACCGGTTGACGCTTGGCGATCCACGTTGCGCAGTCTTGCCGCAGCAGCTGTCGATGTTGACACGACTATGGCCGCTCCTTCGGGCCGCTGCGCCAAACGACGGCGGGGCAGGCGCGGGCACACCCGCCAAACGAAGGTGATCGACAACTCGCCAATCGGACCGCCAAGCGACCGGCCAATCGACGGCGGCTCACACATAGAAAAACGGTCGCCGGAAGCCGAGTTGCGGCCAAATTGCCGGCGTGTTTACACCGGTGATTGGTGTCGTACGTGAAGTGGGCGTCCGTGCGGGGTCTGGGTGAACGGGCAGCGTTGGCGACCGCAGCACGGTCGACGCCACCGCAGGGACACGGACTCGCCTGGCATCCGTTGGGCGGGCGTCGGCGGGCGCCGCGACCCGCGCGGCGAAACTGAAAAAGCGGCCGGGCGAGCGCCGGCCGCCGAAGTGCAGCATCTCCGCAAACAGGGTGAGTGTCAGACCGCTCGCGCCGCAGCAACGCCAGCGCGCACCAACTCGCGCAACGCCTTCAGTCCCGCATTCCGCGGCCGGTCAAGATGCCAGCCAGTCCGACAACGTCCGACTTCCCCGGGACATCGCAGAGCGCGGGCAAGCCGTCGTCACGTGGGCCCGCCGGGCGCTTAGATTCCGCGGCGGTTCGCGCCTGCCCGGCATTCGATTACCTCACGCGCGCGTTCCGCTTCGGCCGGGTAGCAAGCAGGGCAAACGAACCGCCCGGTCCCTTCCACTACGCACCAGGCGTCACCCAACGCGCCGCCTCCCGGCTTCGCGCCGATTGCGAACGTCAAAGGTCCGACTTGAACCGCGCCGCAGTTCTCGCAGTGATTATTCATACGTTTAGAACGGTTACGTGACGGCGGCTTAGGTGCAGCCAGTCTTGGCGGCCGGTGGCGGACTTTCGCAGCGGCCATGGTGCGACCTCATAAATCCGCGTCTTTCTGCTGTTATGCGCGGGTCTGGGTATCAACTGGGCTACCAAATACGCAAAGCAAGTCGCCGCGTGGAAAGCCAAGGCCTGAGGCCATGATGGCGGCGTCAAACTCTTCAAGTTCAATCAGCGCACGCAGTCCGAGCGCAGCGAAGTCGTCCGGCGTCACGATGACGCCGCAATTCTCGCTCATTGCGTGTTCGGCCCGGGCAAGCAACCCGGTCGCTCTGTCGCGCTGTGCTGGCGAGAATCGCAGCGTGCGGTAGTCAAGTGCGGGCGCCAGCAACAACACAACCTCGCCCGGCGCGGTCAGGTCTGTGATTCGCAACTCCGCAAGGTCTAGCTCGATTGCGCTAGACGCGGCGTTTCGTGTCAGTCGATACCAAGTGCCATCCGCGGTTCTGTTGTCGGTCTTGAACGCTGTCGCGGTGACAAGTTCCTTATCCTTCCAAGGGTGTAGCACTTTCATACATGTATGAAATAGTTGACTTATCTTCTTGCCTTTGTTGCTCGCTCCGCTTCAAACGCAGCCCCAAGCCGCGCCGCCGCGTTGATTCTGTCTTGCGCCGCCACGGTCACGTAAAGCGCCGATGCCGCGGAGTGGCGGAGCAAGTGCGGTGTCACCCGTCGGCGGATGCCGGCAACGCGTGCGTACTTGCTGACCATTTCCTGCACTGACCGCACGGCCATACGTGCACCCGTGTGCGAGACAAACAGTGCAGGCTCGCACGGCGGCGGGTGCAAGTCGCTGCGGCGCGCAAGGTAGGCTGCAAGTGCGCGAGTCGCAGGCGGGTTCAGCCACACGGCCGCAGACTTGCCGCCGTTACGCCGCACGCCGACCAGCACGCCCGTTTGCACGTCCAGTTGGGCGGTGTCCAGCCCGGCAAGCTCGCCGACGCGAAGCGCCGTCTGTATCAGCGTTTGCACGATGGCGACATTTCGCGCGCGATAGACGCCCGGCGATTCGCGGTCCACTGCCGCGACAAGCGCGACAAGTTCTTGCAAGGACAACGGTTGCGGGTCACGGCGCGACACGCGTTGCCGTGAAATGCCCGCCGTCGGGTCGCCGGTGACAAGCCCGCGCCCCGCAAGGAAGCCGTACCACGCCCGCAGCGCTGAAAGGCGGAGGTTCCAACGGCCCCGGGCAAGCGCAACGTCGCCGGTGGCGTGGTGCGTCGAACCTAGAAACTGTTGAATCTGTGCGCGGTTGCATCCTATGGCCGCGTCCAGACTGCCGACAAAGCGCACGAACTGCGCCAGCGCGGCCCCGTACGTTTTCGACGTGCGCGGCGCGCGCAACCGTTCGGCGGTCAAGTAGTCCGCAAACGCGGCGGTCAAGTTGTGAGTCGGATGTTGGGGGCGGTTCATAGCGGCCAAGCGTGAATCTCTTGCTTGGCTCTGTAGATAGTTTAGCGCATACCAGCAGTTATGCGCAAGTCTGGTTATCCACAGGACCGGGCCGGCGTGAATTGGGGCCGTCTGACGTGGTAGCCCCGTGCCACGACGCCCGCGGTCGGGGGGCAAAGTCGCCGATGCGCGATTGCGCAACACGTGCGCAGAAAGCCAGCCAGCCAGCCGGCTTGCCGGCAACGCAAGGAAACGGTGGCGGTCTATCGGCGACAGCCGGCACCGCCAGTGGCACGGATTCCGAGTCGCGTCGACGCGCAAGGTGGACGGCGAAGGTTCGCGTCAGGGATGGACGCAACTCTGGTGCGGGCGACCCGGCTCGGCCGCGCGCGGGTGAGCCTGGGCGCTGACGTCCGCGAGGCCAGAGTGGACAAGATGCAACCCAGCAGTCGCCCACTTGCTGATTTCAAAGGCTCCCTTGCGAATCGGCAAAGGGCGTGCCCGACCGATACCCGTGCTCCAGGCGGGCGCCAGCGGTATGTGCGCGGTGCGCACTGTCACGTAAATTGTAAATCTTTGTGAACGCCCGCCATGGCTCAGTCTGTCGGACTCGCCAAGCGTTGGTCCAGCCGCCGCTATTCGTGTGGCTTGGTGGCTGGCAGCTTTGCAATGACTTCCGCCAGCATCGAAACCAATTTCGGTTCCGCGACGCTCGGACGGTCGTCCTGCCGACCAAACCAGCGCTCGACCATTTTCTCCTTGACCTCATTGCGCTTTTCGGGACTGAGCGATTCCAAATACGGACCGATTGCCTTGAGGTCCAGCGCGAGCTGCTTGCATCGAGTGGCAGTACTCTGGAACTTTGCAGCAACGCTTGCTGTCCAACCAGCGACAACGATCGCGGCAAGGCCAGTTGTGATGCGCGCAACCAGGACCGGCCATGTCGGGTCGCGTTGCATGACGAACGTCGCAATGGCAATGATTCCAATAAGCGCGGCGCCGATTCCACCAGCCCAGAGCGTAATGTTGCGCCACCGTTCAGCGTGCGCAAACGCCGCCCCGGCCTCCTGCTCGTAGTGCTCAGCCATTCCGGTCGCGGTAATCTCGCCCAGCACTTCAGCCGCAGACGATTTGTAACGCTCCAGCTCTTTCACGTAGTTTCCAGCACTTGCCAGCTGCGCCTTATCGAATTCCTCCCGCTTAGCCGTCGCGTCGGTGAGCCAGACTGTGGCCACACCTTCCTGGTCCGTGCGCAACTTCTCGTGATCGTCTCGCCACTTCGCCAGATCGGCCTCGATAGTTTTGCGCCTTGAGTCCTCTTCGGCGGCCGTGGCAGTTTGCCACGCCTCTACGGCAGAACGACCCTCCTTGCCGATTGTTTCCACAAGCGTCGCGACAGTCTTTCGGTGGCCGTCAAGCTGGCCATTGACAGTTCCGACGGCCGTTGCCAACTCCTCGCGCGCGTCCGAAACCTTCTTTTGCAATTCAGCGAGCCCCGCCGCGTGTGCGGCAGCATCTTCCTTGCGCGCCGTTTCAAGTTCCGTGCGCAACGTAGCGAGTTGTTCGTCGCTTGCGGACTTGTTCGCAGCCAGGGACGTTTCAGCTGCGTCGACCTTTGCGCGAAGCGCTTCTGCCTGCGTGTCAAGCTGAGTCAGCGTCGTGGTGACCTTGGCCTCAAGTGTGGCGACGGCAGTTGCGTCACGTTCGGCGCGTTGTGCCTCGGCTGCCGACACGTTGGCAGTGACGGCCTCCACTGACAGCGCGAACTTCGCGCTCGCCTCCGCCGCCGCGCGCTCAAAGTCGGCAAGTGCCTCCGTTACTCGGGCGCTGGCAGCTGCTTCGAGTTCGGTCAGCCGATCGCCGATGTGTGTTTCGAGCGCAGTTCGTGCTGTTGCAAGAGATTCGCCTGCATGACGCCGCAGTTCGTCGGTCGCCGTGGCAAGCGCCGATCGTACCTCTTCCTCGGAAGCGTTGATGACGCTACTGGATTGGCTACCTTCTTCTGACATTTCAGTCCTTTGTGGCCACGTGGCTTTTGTAGTCTTTGGCCACTTCGTACCGCGCCAAAGAGTACTTGACCGCGGGCGCGGCGCAAGTGCCCCGGCGGCGCAGCAGAGTCTGGACCCAGCTGAGTGCTTGGTGGCGTATTTCTTGCTGGCTCCGGCTGTCGTTTGGCGCGTAGTGGTTCGCGTGAGGGTGCTTCTGCGGCACGCTTCGCCGGTATTGGGGCAGGCAGACCGATGTGCGGACCGCGCCGAACGACTACGTCGGGTTGGCCAAGGGATCGTTGTCGCGGGGGCTCAACGTGTCCAGATCGCGCCCGCTTGCTCAACGGCACGCGCCCCTTGACTATACGCCGCCAATCGGCATCATCTTCGTGCAGCCGCATTTGGCGCGAAGCGATGGACATGCCGGACACTTCGTCTATGCCGAAAATCAATCCCGCAACGCTTGCGGGAATCCGCCACTCCCGGACGGCAAAAACCTCCTTTGGCGACCTCACAGTCTTCCACTTCGAGGCTCCGCGGTCTTCAGATCTTGGCCGTGTGGTCGAAGAAGCTCCGCTCGTCCAAGCGGCGTGTCGGCTGTCTGACCACCGGTTCGTCCCGTTTCGGCCAACGAACTCAAACCAGTTCAAGGAGAGTCTTCGGTACGTGTTCGGGACTTGGCGTGCGCCCCAGGATGCCAAGCGGAAACCGCAGTTCGTGCTGCATTTGAGCTGCCACGGCAACGACGACGGCATAAACATAGGCGGCGAGCGCTTGACTTGGACCGAACTCGGCTCGGCGCTTAACGAATCGGTTGGCACCAAGGATATTCCGTTTGTGCTCACCATCTCAGCTTGCGGCGGGCGCACCGCGAACAACCTTTCCCAGATGTTCAACGGAATCGTTCATCCCGTGTACATCTTCTCGTTCGGCGCAAGTGTGGCGTGGTCGCACGCTGCGCTGACTTGGGCAATTCTGTACAACAAGATTCCCGAGTTGAAGGTCGAGGACAAGGACGCAATGCAGGACTTGGTCAATACGATCCATGCGCTGTCGCTAGGCGAGCTCCGGTACCACAGGTGGAATGGCACCAAGTACCTGCATTTCAACCCGGCTACTCAGAAGGACTCGTAGCTGTCGGCCGGATCAACGAGGCGTCCGTCAACGCACCGGCCAGACACAATTCGCCCGTCCCCCAGCCGTCCCCCGCACTCTAAAAACTGAAATTCTGGAGCCAACACGGGGACTTGAACCCCGGACCTGCTGATTACGAATCAGCTGCTCTACCAACTGAGCTATGTTGGCAACTCGCCGGACGCATGCGGCGATTGCGGGCGAGTAGTCTACGCCGGTTCATCCCGGCGCGCAAGCCTTGGCGTGTCAAGACCGGGTACATCCTTTACAGATCAGACCGGGCACATGGTTTACACTTTTGCCCGTCCCAGACCGCGCTGAGAGGCAGATTCCTCCCCATGGGGAGGAATCTGCCTCGGCCGCCGGTCAGCCCGCTTCGACTTCC
>CAIYWC010000215.1 GCA_903929795.1 uncultured Myxococcales bacterium
CACCAGCAGCGCGGCCGGCCCAGCGACGCGGATCACGTGAGAACGATGGTCGCGATCCGGCTCCAAGGACGCCACGCGTTGTGTCGCCCAGTCTTCGATCGCTGCCTCCAGACCTTTCGCTTTGCGCGCCGCGTTGTTGTCGTGCGGTGGAATTCTGGCACCACGACGACCGCCGCCGCCCAGCGTCGCTGGCACCATGAGATCGACTTCAACATCTTCGTTGCCGAGCCAAGTGCCAGGCCGGCCACTCGCGCGGAAGCCTGCGGCGATGAGCGTCGGCCCAAGCAGCGGACTCGCCTCCAGGATCCGCGGATCGATCGCGAGATCGGCATCAGTCGTGTGCTCGGGCACGGCGATATCCGATGGACCCGTGTGGAAGTACACCGCCTGCGCGCCCACCAAGACGCAAGCGTCGCGGTGCCCGCCGAGGGCGTCCAAGGCATCGAGCAGGACGCGGCGGGCAAGCACATATTCGCGTTCAGGTGCGCCAGACATCATCGTGCTCCTTCATCCACTCCAGCAGCGCCACGGCTTCCGCTGGACCGCGGCCCGGGCTTGTCATCAGGTCGGCGGCAACTTGACTGGGATTGGCCAGAACCAAGCCGTCGCGCAACAAAGTGCGTTCGTAGACGACCGGATCGAATGGCTCCACGAGGAGCACGTTGGCGCCTGCATCGGCCGGCCGTAGGTCAAGCTTCTCGGCGCAGGCTCTCACGTCATCCACGTACATCGTGAGCAGGCGCGGCGGCGCAATTGGGGCGAACTGGGCTGCCACGCACGAGCCTGTGATCGCATACCGGTCCACCATCCCCGGCAGCTTGGACATGACGCTGGACAGACCACGCGGGGCGAGCCACATGGACGTGTGGTTTGCCTTGGTCAGTTCGTGATCTTGCACCCAGCGGGCGATGAGCTTCTCCCAGGCGACATCGGTCACGGCCCCACGCGGGTCCCGCGTCACCAACGCGTCGTCGGTGAGGACTTGCAGGACACGGGAGATCGTTGCTGCGGGCGTTCCTGACCGGGCACCGAGCTCGCGCACGCCAAAAGGCGTCCTAAGGTCGCAGACCGCGCGCACCACGCGTCCCGCTGCCGGTCCTTTGAGACTCACCAGCGGCCGCGGCGCCGGATCGGGATCGCGCGCCTCACCATTGCTCTGGATGTACAACACGGGTTCGGCGACAGCGAGGCGGAAATTGCCCGTGGCGTCGCCAAAGTTGCCGCCCAACTCGATGATGCGTTCGCGCGTCCGCTGCCCAAGAAAGCCCGCATAAATGAACGGAACTCCTGTCGTATGCGCGGTAAGTCGGCGCAAGATGCGCTCGACGTCGACCGCCTGCACACGGCTCTTGACCTCGACGGCAAGCTTCACCGGGCTCGTGTTGGGCGCCGACAACTCAACGACCGCATCGACCTCGCTACGCAGCTCGCGGGTCCGTTCGACTTGGACTTCCACGCGCCAAGTCGAGGGCAGCATCGCACGCAGCTGGTCAGCCAAGCGGTTCACCATGCTTGTTGCAGAGATGTGTGTGTTCCGCATCATGTGGAACAGTTTACTTTGTGGAACTGAGGAACGCAAGCGAGTCGTATCGAGAAGGCTTCCATTGCGTGCCGTGTGGACATGCGAGTCACGGTTCGACCAGAATCGTCCGTCCCGCTGGACCGGGGCAGCACATGGCGGTACTCCATGAATCCGCATCAGGTTGTCTATCGGCGGACCGAGCTCTACGCGCAAGTCTGGGCGGCGCCGATGCTCGAAGTGGCCAAGAAGTACGATGTGTCTGATGTCGCGCTGGCCAAGACCTGCAAGAAGTTGGGCGTCCCGGTGCCAGGACGTGGCCACTGGGCGCGCGTTGCAGCCGGGCGCCCGGTCAAGACGCCGCCGCTGCCGCAGCGTGACAAGGGCATCCCCGAGGAAATTCACGTCTGGCGCCGCGTCTCGCGGATGGCCGCTCAGGCGATTCGAAACGAGGTCCGCGAACAAGCTGACGCAGAACGGCAGCCCGAAGCGTCTATTGCCGTCGCGGAAAGCTTGGACAAACCGCATCCGCTGGTCGCGTCCGCGGCCAAGTTGTTGCGCAAGGCGAAAGTCGGCGATGACGGACGGGTCGCTTGCCGTTCCGAGCCGTGCCTCGACATCGTCGTGTCGCCGGCGCTGCTTGAGCGGGCGTTGCGTATCATGGACGCGCTGGTCCAGGCGCTGGCGGTCCGCAAGATGACCGTCGAGGCGCCGCTGTTGGACGTCAACGGTGCACGGTCGAAGATGCGGGTCCTGGTTGAGAACGTGTTCGTGACGTTCCGCCTGACTGAGCCGTGTCGCATGGTGCGCATTCCGCCGCCCGCGAAGCCGCGCTTTGCGTGGCTGGACCGTGCGACCATCCAGTACGTGCCAACCGGCGTCCTTGAACTAGCGATCGACGAATTCCGCATGTCGGGCGAACGCAAGACTTGGCGCGACGGGGCGACCCGCAAGCTGGAGGCCTGTCTGAACGAGTTTGTCGCGCAGCTGCACGTTGCCGCGGCGTCGGCCAAACGGTGGGAAGAAGAACGGGCGGCGGAGCATCTGCGTTGGGAAGAACAGGCGCGACGGCGCCGTGAGGCCGAAGAACGGGCAAAGGAAGAGCAGCGCAAGGCGGCGGAATTGACCGAGCTGGTTCGCCGATGGCGACTGGCCGACGACATTCGGGCGTTCGTGGCGGACGCGCAACTCCGAGGCGATCGAGGACTTCCGGTTGACTGGTCTTGGGCGCACGGGTACGCCGATCGCGTTGACCCACTGGGTCCGACGCGGCAGAATGGTGGGCATGACGACGGGGAGACCTGACTGAGCGGTCAATCAGCCGCACCGGGGACAAAACGGGGAAAGCCGCCGCAACTCGATGAAATCACTACGCGACGAAACATCGGTTTAATGTGTGATTTCAAATAGTTACAATACAGGATCGCGGCTCAACGCGTTCTCAACTGTACCCCGCGGCAAGTACAAATGGAACGGATCGTCCATCAGCGACAGGAACCCGTAGTGCTGGTAAAAAGTCCGCGCGGTCTCGTCTTTCGCATCGACAATCAGCGCTGACCACGCGATGTCGTCGCGGACAATCCTGAACATCGCGTCCAGCAAGAGCAGCCGGCCCACGCCGAGCCCGCGCACACGTGTCGCCACCGCCAAACGCCCCAGCCGCACCGCCGGAACCATCGGATAACGCGGCATCCACCGCTGCGTTTCCGGCGGAATTGATCCAAGCGCGACAGCCGCCATGGAGAGCGTGTAGTAGCCGACGATCGCCGTCTGCCCCGGCTCAAGTGCGACAAAGACAGTGGCGAAATTGCGGCGCGCGTCTTGGCCTGCTTGCGTTCGCAAATAACGGTCGAGCGCTTCCACGCTGCAGGCAAACTGGGTACGGTCGTGGCTGTCGGCGAACGGCTCCACGCGAAATTTCGGCGGCAGATCAGGCATCGCGGGCTTGTTGTTCGCGATACCAAGCCGCCGCTGCCTTCAATCGATCTGAAGCTGGCGGTGGCTGCAACAGTGCTGCGGCAAAAGCGTGTTGATCGCGTTCAGTGAGTTGGATGGCGTCGTGATCGCGAATGACCTGCCTGGCAGTTTCAGCGACGGTCGAGACGACGAAATCGGTCAACGTTTGGCCACGGAATGCTGCAGCCCTGGTGAAAAGTTCTTTCAACTCACTGGGCAGCCTTGCTTCCAGACGTTCAGATCGAAGCTCTCCTGGCATGATTCGCTTGGCAAGTGACATCGGCGCCTCCGTGTGCCATCGTACGGCGAAATGCCGTACATGTCAAGCACCGCGCGCAGGGAACGGTTGCGTCAGCGCGGCGCGTGCGGAACAATGGGCACACTGCGGAAAAGGTGGCCGCTCGAACCTGCCGAGGATCTGTGATTGAGGTGACTCATGCTCGCGCGCGTCCAGTGGAGAGAAATCTCAAAGTTTCTGTCTGGCGCGTTCTTTGTTAGCGCGGGCGTGCTCTTTTACCTCTACGTTATGGATGTGTCGGTGCCTGTGGCGGGCTTCATTGTGCCACCGACGGTGCACGGCGTGCGTTCGATCGTTCACGCCGTCTTGTTTGCCGTGACGTTCTGGTTCGGCTTCATGCGCAAACCTCGCCTTTAGTGTTCGCCATTGCCGGCGGCGTAGCGACCGCAACGGGGACAAAACGCGGATTCCGCCCGCAACCACTTGAAATCAAAAGCCGCTGAAACGTCGGCTTAATGTCTGAGGCTTGTGCGGAAGCGCGCCGGGCATTTGGTTTCGGAACGCTCACGTCTGCCAGTGCGCCCGCGCGGATAGACGGCGGCGCGATTCGGGCGGCTTGGGGCGCGCGTCTTGCCCTTCCGGGCGCTCGGGCGGGCTGACGCGAATTGCCGCTTGCACGGTATCCATGTATTCGCTATTCTGATGCCGTGCCGCAGATTGGCGGCGACGAGATCGACGTGATCCGCAGCTTCGGGGACCAGCGCACTGAGGACGTGTTCCACGGCCATGCGACCCGCGAGGTCAAGCGGCTCGATGCGGCACTAGTCAAGGCGACCGTTCGCAAGTTGGACATGATCGTAGCGGCTGCGGCTGTTCAAGACCTGCGTGCCCCGCCCGGCAACCGGTTGGAGGCTCTGCATGGCAATTTGGAAGGCTGGTTCAGCATCCGCGTGAACGACCAGTGGCGACTCGTGTTTCGCTGGCTGGACGGTGCGGCCGAGGACGTCAAGGTTATGGACTACCATTAGGAGGTCAAGATGTTGCCGCAGAACCGCACGCCCACGCATCCAGGTGAGATCCTGGTCGAAGAGTTCCTGACGCCGCTGGGCGTGACGCAGGTTGCGTTTGCTGCGCACCTCGGCGTGCCAGTGCAGCGCGTCAATGAGCTAATCCGCGGCAAGCGGGGCGTCACACCGGAGACGGCATGGCTCTTGTCGCAGGCCCTGGGCACTACGCCGGAGTTCTGGATGAACCTGCAGGCGGCTCACGATCTGGGACGTACGCGGCCGGCGACGCGCGTGAAGCCGTTGCGGGATCCGGCGTAGTCCGCACCGGGGACAAAACGGGGAAAACACCAGCAACCGCTTGAAATCACAAACCGCTGAAACATCGGTTTAATGTGTAGTAGATCTTGTAATTTCAACTACTTACGACACACAAGACCGGCCAGATCAGTGCCCCGCACTGCCCGGCATGTCCCGCAGCGGGGACAAACTTCCGCGCAAGAGCCACGCGGCGCTTCTACGCCCCGAGCACTTCGACCAACTCCGCCACGACGCGTACGTCAGCCAGTTGTTCGCCCTCGACCCGCATCACTGGATAAGCCTGATTGCGCGGCTTGAGCACCAAAGCTGAGCAAATCTGCGACTCGTCCTCGTCCGTGCGCCACTCAACGCGCACGTCCTTGACCGTGAACCGGCTCGTCGCTTCCGCTTGCCCAGCCAGCCGGACCAACATCGGACGCGTACCGGCTTCGTCAAGCGACGCGGCGCGGAACAGGCACCAAGCGCCGTCGTCAATCAGCGGCAACATTGAGCGCCCGGTCACGCGCGCAACGAAGTGACCGGGGCGAACGTCGGGCGCGCCGTCCCAAGTGATGCGATCGTCCGCGTGATCGATATCGTCGAGGTCGACTTGCTCTGGGCCGAAAGCGCCGGCAGCAGCCCGCAGGTCGAGCACAGGAAACCCGCGCGTGGAAGGCCGCGGCGTGAACCGGCTGAGCTCCGGAAAGTTCAGGATTTTTGCCGAGCCGCCTTGCGGGCCAAGACTTTCGCGGATGGGTCGCACGCCAGCGACCGCCGCCATTGGTATCACGTACGAGAGGCAGGCTTGCACGTGCGCCCGGGTCTCGTCGTCCAGCACGAACAGGTGTGTCTCGCGCATGCCGCGTGTTAGCAAAACGCGATACACATTCAGCAGCTTGGCAACCGGATCTTCGCCGCTCGTGCGCAATTCCTGTTTGAACGTGCCGTCTTTGTTGTGCTCCAGTTGCGCCACCCAGTGCCCGTCGCGCCAGACCAGATCCTCGCCCCAGATGATACCGATCGCGTCGAACTCAAAGCCTTGCACCGAGTAGATGCTGCCGACCTCGTTGTAGAGTTCGTCCATCGTCGCCCACCGATAGTAGCGGTGTTCGCGTGGCGCGGCGTCTTGCTCGCCTTTTTCGATCCAGCTGCCGGCCCAATGGCCAAAGCGCTTGTCCCGCAGGTCGACCGGCAACTTGCCCAAGCCATCCGGCTTGTTCCAGCGCCAGCAGAATCCAGCGACGAGTCGACAGCGCTGGCCGTTCGCCTGGAGCGCGCGCAGGTAGCCGTCCATCCCCGCCATGTCGTCCCAAACGCGGACTGTGTAGATGTCGTTGTCGCGCCAGCCGAGGTCCAGGCCATTGCGGAGGCCCAGCACGCCCTCGACCCAGCGGATGTAGCTGTCTGAGCCGGCACAGCGGAATTGCGCGTCGAGCTCGAAGCGTTCCCACGGCACGCCCATGAATTCGGCATGCTGCTCAATCAGGTCGGAGTGACCAATCTCGCCCGACCGGACCGACTGGTTGTCATCCAGGAAGAAGGCGGTCACACGACTTGCGGCGATCACCTCTTGCACCATCGAGCGGTCGCTGAGCAGGATAATCTTGGTGCCGTACTTGCTTTGGCGGAACAGCCACAGCCGATGGGCCTCGTCGCAGACGGTCAGATCGAGCAGCTCAGGCGTCGCCGCGCCCACCCGGGCGATCTCGGAGAACGTGGTGAACAGGTGCTTCACCGGCAGCGCCTTCTTGGTCCGGACGTTATGGATTTGCTTGAGCTTGTCCTCGGCGAATTGCATCGTAATGCCTTGCAGCACGGTCTGGAACGCCTTGGAGCCCGTCGCGTGCGCCACGGCCCAGTGCTGCCGCGCAGCGTCGGCCAGCAGCTGCAACGCAATGACGCTCTTGCCCGTCCCCGGACCGCCGCGGACGATGATGACCTTCTGCTGGCCGCCGTCCTTGGCCATCTGCACCGCATGCCGGATCGCGAAGTGCGCGGTCTTCTGCTGGTCCAGCAACTTCCATTGGTGCGTCCCTTTGACGGTCTCGACGACGAGATCCAGCAGTTTCGTGCTTGGCGCAGGGCGGCCAGATCGGATTCGCTCTGCGACCGCGTCGCCAGGGCCTGGCACCAGCTTCTCGCTCAGCCAGTGGGCAAACGCTGCTTGCTCATGCCGAAAATACAAAGGGAAGTCCATGTGTACGCCGCCAAAGCGTGGCGCGCGCAACTCCTGGCCCTTGACCGGATCCATGTCGTGCAGGTACGCGACACCCGACAAGCGGATCGACTCGCCCGCGCCCGTAAACGCGCTGTGGTAGCTCTTGAGCGTGTCAACGTAGTCGCGCACCTGGATGCATGGATGCAGGCGCGGTTCGCCGCCCACGCTTACATGTTCTTCCAACACGCTTGGCTTGAAGAAAGTCCACTGCTTCAGTTCGACGACGACCGCGGATGGCCCACTGGGCGTATGGCCGGTGAGCAGCACGTCGCAGCGTTGGCTACTGAGCGGCATGAAGAGCTCGACAAAGACTTGCGACGCCGCAAATTCCGGACGCCTGAGCACGTCCGCGAGCGCGGGCAGAGAGCGGAGCCAAGCGTTGCGCTCGCCATCGCCAGCGGCACGTGAATCGACCTCAGCGAGGCGGCTGGACAACCGATCGGCGAAGGCTGGGTCGCTGGCGTCGTTGAGGAACTGCGGCAACGCGGCGAGGTAGAGATGGCGGGCCATGCTGCTCCAGACTCTGTGTGCGACGAGGCTAACGCGACCCCATCCGGTTGTCGATCGAGCGGCGCGATCATAACGCTTGCCGTTACTACCGGGCCCCGTTATCATGTCCTCATGATCCGGTCCTTCGCCGACACCGAGACCGAGAAGCTCTTCCGCCGCGAGCGGGTGCGCAAACTACCGCTGGACATTCAGCGAACAGCGCTGCGCAAGCTGGTGCAACTGGACGCGGTGCTCACGCTGGACGACCTGCGAGTGCCGCCCGGCAACCGCTTGGAAGCATTGAGCGGGAATCGCGTCGGCCAACACAGCATCCGGATCAACGACCAGTGGCGGGTCTGCTTTGCCTGGACGGCTGGCGGCGCAGATGGCGTTGAGATCGTGGACTATCATTGAAGGAGTCGACCATGAGCGAGAAACTGCCCCCGATTCACCCCGGCGAAGTGCTGCTGGAAGACTTCTTGCTGCCGCTCGGCGTCTCGCAGTACCGACTGGCGAAGGATATTGCCGTGCCGCCGCGTCGCGTCAACGAGATCGTCCATGGGCTTCGCGGCATCAGCGCGGACACGGCGTTGCGGCTGGCGCGGTACTTCGGCACGTCGCCAGAGCTGTGGATGAATCTGCAGTCGCGGTACGACCTGGAACGGCAGCGCGACGAGGCCGAGGCGCGGATTCTGGGCGAAGTGCACGTGTTGAAGCGGGCTGCAGCGTGACCGACCGCACCGGGGACAAAACGGGGAAAACGACCGCAACCCCATGAATTCACAAATCGCTGAACCATCGGTTTAATGTGTAGGGCTTGCAGCGACGATCCCCGGCTGACGGCGTGATGTTGGCGGCCTTGGCGGGGATGGAATGGGGAAGATGGCCGCAAGTCGTTGATCTGATTGGGCGGTGAAACTTCGGTGCACTCTCTGAGACTCCGTCACGCTCCGCGCACAGCTTTCGTTTGGCAACGCTCAAGCTTGCCAGGCCACGACCGCCACCCGCTGCGCCAGCGCCGCCACTTCCCGTTGGTACCGCGTCTCCTGACTGCGCCGCTGCACAAGCACCGGGTCCGTCACTGCCAGCGGCAGGAGGCTCTGGTTAATGACCCACGCGAACGGATG
>CAIYWC010000216.1 GCA_903929795.1 uncultured Myxococcales bacterium
CTGTCGGTCAAATGCGCCTGTCAAGGCCGCGCTGCGAGTCGAATCGCGTCATTTTGGCGTTCCTGCGCCCCCCGTGCACCCGCGGCGGTAGCAACGGCGATCTGACTTCTGCGCGGGATGGCGGGAGTACTTCGTATAGGAATGGACATGTGGAAGTTGACACCATCGCCGTGAACTGGTGTCTGCAGTGCGAAGTGCCGGCCACAATCTGCCGGTCGACACGTTGCGCATCCTGTCGCGCGTCAGCTACCCTGCCCCCAAGGCGTCCAAGTTGGCTACCGCCAGACCGCTGCGCTGAACGGCCACGGGCGGCACGATGAGCCGCGAGCTACTTCGACTCAACGGGACGGCACCGCCGGAGGGACCATGAAGCTGTTTGTTGCCGTGACTCTGCTGACGCTGGTGGCGACCGGATCAGCCGCAGCAGAGCGAATCTGGAAGGTCGATCAGACGGTAAGCTTCGCGAAGAGCGGGCGAATGGCGCTGCACTTCAAGGCAGGGCCGCTGAAGTTTGAGGAAGTCGTCATCCACAACATGCCGACGGCCTCTGACGTCGCCAAGTCGCAGAAAGACCCGTCGGACAACAGCCATCCGAAGATCGCAGTTGGCATCTCCAATGATTCCGGCGAGGACATGAAGATCCGCCTGACCGTGACGCTGGAGGACAAGGCCGGCGAAGTGCTCATGCGCTGCGACCGCAAGGACAGCGTCGACGGCACCGCGACGAACGACCACACCAACCTCTGCTGGCTCGACAGCGTAAAGACGATCGACTGGCCGCGGCTGGCCCGCGTGCACCTGACGGCCACGATTGAGCCAGACTAAAAGCGTCCCCGAATCACCACAGTCGGCCCATTCCGCACCCGGCCTCATTCCGCGCAATCCGCCGGGGCGCCGGGCCCTTGCTTCGGCTTCGGAGGCCCGTGTGCGGTCCCGCTGCGAGGGAGTCCCGCCTCGCCTTTCGCAGCCTCCATCGAGCCTTTACAGCGCCGAACCGCCGAGCGACGTGCCGGTTTAGCGCGCGGCGCGCATCAGCGGCACGCGCAGCGACTACGGCGCGCCGCGCAGGTGGGCCGGTTGCGGACCTGGCAAGGCAGCGCACAGAACAGCGCCGGCGAACGCGCCGATGGGCAGGCCCAGCACCACGCCGGTGCCTGGCTTGCCGCGGATGCCGAAGGCCGGCGCATCGTTGCCGGGTACCTGGTCTCGACCGATGAACGAGCCGATGACAAAACCGCCGATCGCGCCCACGACCGCGCCGCCCAGCGCGCACCATGCGGGCAGTGTCCGCATATTGGTGGATTCCAACAGGAACGTGGCATCCGGATGCGTCTCGGCTTGGGCCACGAAGTCAGCGCGGCTCGCCGGATCCGCGAGGTCCCACGGCGCTCGCCAGACGCCGACGCGGGCGCGTGCGATCTGTTCGATGCGGGCTTCGCCGCCGACCTGCAGCGTCACCACAGCACTTTGGGGCGGCGAATCCGCGATTTCACGGCCGCGGACGGCATAGGTGACGGGGACGCATGCGGCGGACCAGAGCGCAACAACCACGGCGATGAACCGCATGTTCGGCACGGGCGGTGCTCGCTCCCCGCCCGATTGGCAGCGGTTGCACGGCCCTTTTGCCCGCCAGGGCCTATGCACCGCGCCCTCCGGCGAAGATCAAGAGCCCGCTACCGGGGCGCCCCGCCGCAGGTGCGCGCTCGTGATCCCAGCCAGTGCCGAGAGCAGTTCTCGGACGAAAATCTTGGTAGCTTTTCAACATCAGCATGTTCAGCCATCAGCGCGCGCGTTGGAACCGCAAAAGCGAATAATCCCTCACGCCCAAGTTATGCGTCGACTCGACAAGTTGCAAGCCGCCCGCTGCCAGCGCGTCGACGAGGTCGGCGGTCCGGTACATGCGGCTGTTGCCGTTGGCCATGCAGGTGAAATAGAGCGACGTTGCGTGCAGCGCGTAGGTCGCACCCGCGAAGCGCTGCTGGTCCCAGAGCGGCTCCAGGACGAACACGTTCGCTTCCGGCGTGAGCGCCGCCGCGACGCGCCGGGCGATCGAGGTGACTTCAGACAGGGCGAAGCAGTCGAGGAACTGGCTCATCCAGATAGCATCCGCGCCCTGCGGAATCGGGCTGTCGGGGTCCAGTAAGTCCAGCGCGTGCGTTTGAATCCGCGCGCCTGCGCCCGCGGCCTGGATGCTCTGCTGCGCCATCGCCAGCTGCCCGGGCAGATCGACGATGGTCACGTGGACCGCGTCGTCGTAAGCGTGGCACGCGAGTGCCCACTTGGCCGTATTGCCGCCGATATCCAGGAGGCGCCGAGGAGCGTGCGCGAACACCAACGGCAAGGCCACGCGAAACGCCGCGTCCGAGTAGAAGTGGTCAAAGGCGAACCAACTCTTCTGCGCTTGCGGCGGCAACTCGGCGAGCCCTTGATAGATCGTCGGCCAGTCGCCAAAGACGCGCAGTCCCGCGGGCTTGCCTTGCTCGACAGCCTCGGTCAGCGCCTCCGCGCCGCGATAGCAGACGTCGGCCGCGAAGTCGAAGTTCACGCGCGTCATCTCATCGAACAGCAGCGCGTGCCCGACCTTGCCCAGGATGAAACGTTCGGACACGTCCGCCGTAAGTTTGACGAGGCCCATGCTCAGGCCCATCTCGAGCAGCACGTGCAGGCCGTATTCGCTCACCTGCTGGCTGACTTGCAGCTCGGCAATCGTCCGGCCAACTTCCCCTGCCGCGCCCAGCGCCGCGAGGATACCCAAATCGCGCAGGCTCTTGGCGGCGTGGAAGGTCAGTGGGGCGAACGCTATGTGCTGCGCCTGGGTGAGCGCGTCGAGAGCGCGCACGCGGTCCGTGTGGAAAAAGTCGGTCAGCTTGGAGCTTGGCGCCATCACAGTTCCCACGAAAAATGGAATCGACCCGCTGCACACGTTTCACTTTCGCGGATCAGCGCGAAATCGGCGGTCATCTTGAGATCGTCTACGGCCAGCTGCAGCTCGAGCATGTCGCCCGGGGCGATGACCCGGCGGAATTTCAAGCGGGTCAAGCGATGAAAGGACGGCCACTCCGGACGGACTTCCCGCTGCGCCGGCAGGACGATGAGCGCGAGCTGGGCCACGCCGGGCAGCACAGGGTAGCCGGGAAAGTGGCCGCGGAACGCCGGGAGTCCGGCGGGAATCCGCACGTCGAAACGCCATTGTTGGGCGTCGGGCGCGGGCTTCTGCTGCAGCCACACTTGCTGTTCGACCTCGACAGTTGGCGGCGCGAATAGGGCGTCAAACGCGGCGCGCGGCAGCTTACCGTTGGCGTCGCGGGGCAACTTCTCCACGATCGCGTACCGCCGTGGCAGCACACTCGGCACCAACCACTTAGCCAGCGCTTCGCGCAGTTGCTGCGGCTGCCAGCCAGGCGCCACGACGGCGACCTCGATGGCCTGACCGCGCAGGCCACTCGTCGCAACGGCACGCGCCACGGCATCGCTGACGCCGGGGAGGCTCAGCAGACGCTGCTCGATTTCGTGGAGCGCGACTCGCGTACCGCCGACCTTCACCACGTCATCCAGGCGGCCGAGGTGCACAAATTCCGCCGGCCCGGTCATCCGCACGCGGTCCTGCGTTGCCATCGGGCCGAGGCAATTCGGCGGCAGAAACGGCGAGTCGACGAGCAGGCGGCCGGCGCCAGTCGCGTCGGGGGCCTCTACGGCGATGCGCACGCCCGGCAACGGTCGCCACGCCGGACCTTCGGCAGGCTCGCTCGCCGCGATGCCACCCGTCTCCGATGAGCCGAAAATTGCGGTGACTGCGATGCCCCTGGCATGCAGCGCTTGCGCGACGGACTCTGGCAGCGGCGCGGTCGACGTGATGACGTGTTTGACCGTGGCAAGTTCGCCTGCGGCCAAAGTTGCCAACGGCGCGAGGTGCGCGGGCACGCTGACGAGCACGACGCGCGGGAACTGCCGCGCCAGCTCGGCGATCGCCTCCGCGTGCAGCGGCGTGCTGCGGTGGAACGCCGCCCGGCTCCGCAGCGGCAGCAACACGGAAAACAGCAGGCCGTACAAGTGATGCGGCGGCACGGTGGCGAGCACCAGGTCGTGCGGTTGTAGTCGCTTGGCGCGGTGGTGCGAGGCCACCTCGCCTAACAACTGGCCGGCAGTCTTGACGTGCGCGCTCGCCGGGCCGGTCGAGCCGGAGGTGAAGACAGTCACCAGCGGCGTGGCCGCGGAAAAAGCAGCCGGTGGCTGTGGATCCGGCCAATCTTGACTTCCAAGGGCCGTCCGCACATCCAAACCCCATTTGGCGTCGGTATCGTGCAGCAGCTGGACGACATGGGGCTGGCGCGTCAGGAGCGCGATCGTCTCGTCCTGGCCGTTCGGCGGCAGCGCGGCGCAGTGCCCCGCGCGCCAAATCGCCAGCAGCCCCGCAGCAAAGTGGTAGCGGTCGGCGCAGATGAGCGCGATGAGCGAGCCGGGCGAGCTGGACGGCAGGCGTGCGGCCAACGCCTCGCTGTCGCGCAGCAGTTGCCACACGGTACGGGAGCCATCCGGGCCTTCCGCAACGACGTCGTCCAGGGCGTGGTCGGGATGCAGTGCGGTGAACTGGCTCACGGCGCGTCCACGCGCAACGCCAGACGCGACCAGCCGGGCGTCGCGCGGGCGAAGCCGAAGCGTTTGACGCGGAGCGCATATTCCGTCGCAAAAATCGCCGCCATCGCGACGTACGACCACAAGCCGGTGTAAAGCGCCCAAGCCGATGGGTCAGACCGCCACGCCAGCGCCGCGCTGATGACCGCATTGATCGTGAAGAAGCCGCACCACAGCCACGTGGCCTGGCGGCAATGGCGCACCTCCGCCGCGGTCAAATCCGGCTGGCTAAGGCGGGCGAAGTGCTCGACCATCGGGGTCGCCCATAAGGTGCGAGCAAAGCTGCCCAACAGCGTCAGCGAGATGAGCACCGGCAGGATCAGGAGGAAACGCGGGTCGGCAAATGCGATCGCCGCCAGCACCAAGGCGCTGATCAGCAGCGGCGGCCCCAGAATCTCGCGGCGCGTCGCCTTTTGACTGCGGCGCAGCAGCACCACGAGGCGCGGCGCCATGGCCAGCAGCAGTAGCCCGCCCGCCGCTTCGATCGAGGATTGCGTCAGCACGTACCACGCGGCAAACGGGTAGGCGAGCACCGACACCACGTCAAGGGCGAGCATCCCGGACTTCTGACCTGGCGAAAACGGAGGCATCGCCGACTGCACGTTCTTATGCTGCTGTGGCGGCGCGCGCCACGAGCTGCGCGTGAACCAAGTCCACAACGTCGCCGACCGTCCGCACTTTGCGCAGCAGTTCCTCTTCCACCCGCTTTCCGGTGAGCTCCTGCAGTTTCACGACCATGTCGATGGCGTCGATGCTGTCCAGATCCAGATCGTTCACCAAGTGCGCGTCCAGAGTAACCTTGGCGGGGTCGATCTCGAACATCTCCGCGAGAATCTCGCGAACCCGCGCCAGCACTTCGTCTTTGCTCATGACCACTTCGTCTGCCATCTCTCAGCCCCATCCATGCCGTCGGCGAATCGCCGTCTCGTCTCGTGATTGCGTTTTTCCCGTCGTTGCGCGGTGCGGATCCTAGCCGACGCTCGGCCGGTTCTCGGCGATGAACGCCGCTAGCGTCCGCACGGAGCGAAAAATCACCTTGTTGCGCTCATCATCTGCGGCCAGCCGAACCCCAAAGCGCTTGTGAATCGCCATGGACAGCTCCAACGCGTCGATGGAGTCGAGCCCCAAGCCCTCGCGAAACAGCGGGTCGTCCGTGACGATTGACTCGGGATCGACGCCATCCAGCATCAGGGCCTCGACGATGAGTTGCTTGAGTTGCCATTCGATCCCGTCGATTTCCTGCTCAGTCACCGCCAGTTCTCCCACTCAGTCACCACCGGTCGTCAAGTCTTCGCGTTTTGCCACCGCCGCGTCGATCCCGAACAGCGCTTGGTGATAATGCGCGTGGACGGCGTGCGTTTCCGCGCGACTGTCACCCGTTTGACCTGCCGCGTCAAGTAGGGGGAGTTGCTCGATGGTCAGGTACGGCACGGTCGTCGGGCGACGGTACCAGACGGCTTGCTTGGTGAGAAACTCCGGAGATGAGCGCAAAAGCAGCGTAACTACAGGCACATGAGCGCGTCGCGCGATCTCGAATGCGCCGCGCCGGAAGCGGCCGAGGCCACCGGGCGGCGAGCGCGTGCCCTCCGGGAAGATGAGCACGTTCATGCCTTGCGCGAGGCGCGCCTCGGCTTCGCGCATCACCATGGCGCCATCGCCCGCAGAGCCATTGCCGCCGTTGATGTACCCGGCATAGCGCAGCGTGCGGCCAATCGCGAAGCTGCGAAAGAGCGCGGGCTTGACCACGCATGCGGTGTTTCCGACGGCGGCGAGGATCGCAGTCACGTCGATGAGCGTCGGGTGGTTGGCGATGATGACGCATGGACCGTCTGGCAGAGCGATGGCCTCTCCGCCGCGGCCGACATCGGCAAGCCCCATGCCGCGCATCGCGGCGTGGAACCAGCGGAAACCCGTTTGGACAGCGCGCTGGATGCGGTGAATACGCACGAGCCCGGCGTTTGTGCCAAGCGCCAACAGCGGGCAAATGAGCCACGAGAGCAGCGCCGACCCGATGTAGAATCCGGCGAAACAGCCCACGACTAGGATCGAGATGAGGAACTGACGCAGCGCGCTCAAGTTCTCACTCCTATTGCGTGGTTTGAGTCGACATCGCGGCGGCTTGGACCGCGCCAAATGGCTGCTGCGGCTGCGAGCTGCCGAGCGCGACGGGCGCCAGATGCCGCGGCTTGATGCGCTCCGCCAGCAACGCGCCGCCGACCATGCCGACGAGCGCGCCCACGAGCGTGCCGAGGCCGCCGTACACGAGAATGTTGTCGCCCACGGCGCCGCCGTTTTGGCCGAATGAGCTGCTGAGGGCGTAGATGTCGCCGGCGAGCATGCCGACCTGGCCCACGACGAGCGCACCGACGAGAGACGGCCAGATGCGGCTGTCGTCGGTTTCCAGGATGAGTTCCTCGCCGCGCAAGCCTGGCAGCGCTGCCTGCAGTTCCTCGTCGGCTTTCGGATTCCCGGCGTCGAGGCGCGGTAGAACGTTCGACTCCACGGCCACCACGCGGAACTTGTCGATGTCGTCGCCGTCGACAAAGTCGAGCGTTTTACCAATCACCTCACGGCCATACAACTCTTCTGAAGGCACCGCGTAGCGAATCGGCACAGCGCAACTCGCCGTCAGCACGCCGGCCAAGCAAAGCAGCGCCACGCATCGAAGCTGGTCCGTCGGGAGAATCACGCTGCATCCTGTCGCGGGCGACCTGCCCGGCGTGGTTGCAGTCTCGCCGATATCGGGCAATCCTTCCAGCCGGAGCGCCGCGCTGCGCAGAAGGTCGGTCTCCCGGCATGCCCCACGCGAGCCAGCAATCCAAGCCCTCAGCCAACCCGGCACCGGATCCATGGCAGCGTCCCGGACGCTTGGGTCGGTCGCTACTGCGCCTCGCCATCGCGACGACGCTGGGTGTGGCGGTGCTGGCGTGCATGGAGCCGCGCATCCTGCCCGCGCTGGCACTCGTGCCGCTGTTGCCGCTACTGGGCCTGATCGCGACCGGCATCATCTGGGCGCAGTCGGGCGTGTTTGCCCGACCGATCCTCGGTTTTGCCACCGTCAACGCCCACCTCGCGCTGACTTTCGACGATGGCCCGCACCCTATTGAAACGCCAGCCATTTTGCAACTTCTGGCGGCGGGTGGCCACCGTGCGACTTTCTTCGTGATTGGCGATCGCGCCGCCGCCCATCCGGAGCTGATCGACCTGCTGGTCGCAAACGGCCACACGGTGGCGAACCACTCGCTGCACCACGCGCCGTGGACGCCCGTGCTGCCGGCGCGGCGCCTCCTCGCGGAGCTACTGGCGGCTAACTCGGTCCTGGCGCAGTGCTCGGGGCGGACTCCGCGTTGGCTGCGGGCGCCGGTTGGCCTCATCTCCCCGCCCGTGGCGTGGGCCGCGCGTCGGGCCAACCTGCAGCTGGTGCATTGGACCGCGACCGCGCGCGACGGCGTACCCGGAGCCGATCCACGGCGGTGCCTCGCCCGCCTGCTACCGTACGTCCACTCTGGCGCGATCTTGGTGCTGCACGATGGGGTCGTCGGGCGAAACGAGTCTGTGGCGCGGCAGGTCCTGCCCACGCTACTCGCCGAGATGGCGAAGCGCGGGCTCACGTCAATTGGCCTGGACTCGGTTGCCCGCCAATAGCCCTGGGAGGTAGCGTGCGTCGTGTCGAACTGACTCCGCTGCGGGACCTGCTGCAGCCGCTGACGGACCTGCCCGATGGGGCGCGCGTCTGGAGGGCGGTACTCAGTTGTGGCACGGAGCTGCACGCGCTTGCGGGTCAGGTGCTCAGCGAGGCCGAGGCCGCGAACGTTGCCGCCGTTCGCCGCCAGCCAAACCGGGCGCGCCGCCAACTGGGTTACGCGCTGACCCGGATCCTGCTGGCGGACGCTCTCGGCGTGCCACCCGAGGCGGTGCAACTACAGCGCGCCGACGGCGAGGCGCCGGTACTGCAGCACGCTGACCCGCCGTTTTTCAGCGTGGCGCACAGCGGTGACCTGCTGTTGGTCGCCTTGCACGGCCGGCGCCGCATCGGCGTGGACGTGGAGCACCGCCGGTCGGACCGGTCGTTTGGGCAACTGGCTGAGGCGATCCTGCCGCCGGACGGCCTGCTCGCATGGCTGGCGCTCGCCGAGTCCCAGCGCGAACGGGCGTTTTACCGGATATGGACCGCTAAGGAGGCACTGCTGAAGGCGCACGGCCTGACGCTGGCGGACGGGTTGAGCAGGATGCCCGTTGCCTTGGACCCGCGCGGCGGCATCCATGCCGTGCGGCCGGATGAGACACTCGTCGAGCTGCTCCTAGGCAACGCTTACGTCGGCATGCTAGCCTTGCGCGACGCCAGCGAGTGCGGCGAACCTTGGCCTGAACGCGCATGACACTCCCGCTGGCCATCACCGCATCCGCCGCCTGCTCCGCCTTGGGTCCGAATGTGGCCGCCTTGGAAGCCGCGCTCGCCACGGGCCGGTCCGGTCTGCGCGCCGCCGGCCCCGACCTGCCATTTGCTACCTTTGTCGGGGCCGTCACCTCCGAATTGGCCGCGCTGCCGCCCGAACTGCAGCCGTTTGACACGCGCCTCGCGCGCCTCGTGAGCCACCTGCTCACTGCCATCGCGCCGGAGGTGAGCCGGGCACGCGCGCGCTGGGGCGATGCACGGGTCGGAGTGTTCCTGGGCACGAGCAACGCCGGAATCTTGCAGACAGAAGAAGCAGATGCGGTCCGCGTACGGACCGGCGCGCTCCCGGCCGACTTCGACTTCTCCCGACAACACGCCTACGGCGGCGCGCTGGCCGTGCTGCGCAGCCTCTCCGGCGTGCGCGGGCCGGGCTGGGTCAACTCGACCGCCTGTTCGTCCAGCGCCAAGGTCCTTGCCTGCGCGCAACGGCTGATCGCCGCGGACGTCATCGACGCCGCGATCGTCGGCGGCGCGGACACGCTCTGCCAAACCACGTTGCGCGGCTTTCACGGCCTAGGCGTGCTGTCGACTACAGCCTGTCGACCGTTCGCGGCGGCGCGCGACGGCATCAGCATCGGCGAAGGCGGCGCGCTGTTTCTGATCGAGCGCCACGGGCACGCGCAGGCGCGATTGCTTGCGGTGGGCGAGAGTTCAGATGCGCATCACATGAGCGCGCCACATCCACACGGCGATGGTGCGTTCCTGGCGATGCAGCGGGCGCTCGGTGCGGCGGGCCTGGAACCGAGCGCGGTAGACCACGTCAACGCCCATGGCACCGCGACGAAACAGAATGACGCCGCAGAAGCGCTGGCCATCGCCCGGCTTTTGGGCGCGGAAGTACCTGTGACATCAACCAAAGCCTACACGGGGCACCTGCTGGGCGCGGCGGCCGGGATCGAGCTGGTCGCGGTGATGCATGCGCTGCGGACCGGCTGGATTCCGGCGAACCTGGGCGCGGCACCGGTGGACGCGGAACTGCGCATCGCAGTCCAGCAGTGGGGCGAGCAGCGCCAGGTGCGCCACGTGCTCAGCAATTCTTTCGCGTTTGGCGGCAACAACGCCAGCGTACTCGTGGGGGCAGCATGACGATGGGATGCTTCGTCGGCGGCTTCGGCGTCGCGACCGCGGCGTTCCCGAACGTGACCGCCCTGTCCGGCGGATTGCACGAGCCGGAGGGCTCAGCGGCTGCGCTGGAGCTGCTGCCGCCCATGGTGCGCCGCCGTGCGAGCGCGCTGACGCGTTCCATGGCCGACGCGTTTGGACAGGCCATGACCCAGGCCGGCGCGAACCCGGCTGAGGTCGCGACGGTGTTTGGCTCAGCCTGGGGCGAGACGGGGGCGCTGCGTGAGCTGTTGCAGCAGATCGCTGCGGGTGAGGCCGAGCTGTCGCCGATCCGCTTCGCCGGTAGCGTCCACAACACGGCGAGCGGGCAGCTGTCGATTGCCACCGCGAATCGCGGCTTCACGACGTCCTTGGCCGCAGGCGACGACACGGTCGCGATGGCGCTGCAGGAGGCGCTCGGCTTGCTGGCCAATGGCCTCGCCGAAGTGCTGGTCGTGCTGGGCGATGTGGACCCGCCGGCGGAACTGGCTGGGCCGCTGGAACGTTGTGATTCGCTCGCAGTGGCGCTGCACTTGCACACGGGGCAGCCGAATCGCCCGCGCTTGGCCCGCATCGAGGATCTGCACCGGGTCACGACGCCGTGGCCAACCGAGGCGTTTCCTGCCGGCCTGCAGGCCAGCCCCGTCTTCGGTGGCCTCGTCCTCGTGCAGGCAATCCACGCTGGTCGTACAGGAGCAGTCAGTCTTGGGCCCGCCCGCGGCTCCGACTGGGCAATCCGCGTCCACGCTGCGGTGACCGCATGACGCAATTTCCGCCCGTGGAGGAGCTGCTGCCGCACCGCGCGCCGATGCTGCTGTTGGACGAGCTCACGGGCTGGGACGGCACCACGGCCGAATGCGCGGTGTCCATCGAAACAGGTCGGCCGTTTGTCAGCGCGACGGGCGCCGACCCGATCGTCGTCATCGAGTACATGGCGCAGTGCGTCGCGGCCTGGGCCGGCCTTTCGGCGCGCGAGCGCGACCTGCCGGTCGAGATCGGTTTTCTGATAGGCTGCCGCGAGTTGATCATGCATCGCCAGACTTTGCCGTTGGGGCTGCGCCTGCAGGTGACAGCCAGCCGCGTCTGGGGCGACGATCGCTTGGGTAAATTCGACTGCGAAGTGACCGATGCGAGCGGTGTCGTCGCGACGGCGACCCTCAGCGTCGCGCGGCCGAGCGCTGGTGGCGCGTCAGACGGCTATCCGGAGTCAGCGCCGTAGCGTAGTATCCCAACCTCGATTGCGGCGCACGCTTGGCTGCGCTCGGCGGGCCCTGCGCGATGGGCCGGCAAGTGGAGAACGATGGCGAGACGAGCGCTGGTGACAGGTGGCAGCCGGGGAATCGGCGCCGCGATTGCGATTGAGTTGGCCAGGCAAGGCTGCGACGTCGTGATCAACTACCGCAGCAACGTGGATGCCGCCCGCATGGTGGCAGCGCAGATCGCCGCGCTCGGTCGCCGGGCGGAGTTGAGTGCGTTTGACGTCGCCGACGGCGCGCAGGTGGCTGCGGCCTACGCCGACCTGGACCTCGAGGCGCGGCCGATCGAGATCCTCGTCAACAACGCCGGCATCGCCGCCGACGCACCATTTCCAGCCATGAAAGAGGCGGAGTGGCAGTCCGTGACTCGGACGAGCCTGGACGGCTTCTACTACGTGACCCAGCCGCTCGTGATGCCAATGGTGCGTCGCAAGTGGGGAAGAATCATCACAATCTCGTCGGTATCTGGCGTCATGGGCAACCGCGGCCAGACCAACTATTCCGCGGCCAAGGCGGGCCTCATAGGCGCGACACGCTCGTTGGCTCAGGAACTGGCCAAGCGCGGAATCACGGTCAACGCCGTCGCGCCGGGTCTCATCGAGACGGACATGGTGCGGGACGTGCCGCCGGAGGTCGTGAACTACATCCCGATGCGGCGGATGGGCACGACGCAGGAGGTGGCTGCGCTCGTCGGCTTTCTCGCCGGCGACAACGCGGGCTACATCACCGGCCAGGTTATCGGCATCAACGGAGGACTCGCATGACAGCAACCAGAACGGCAGCGCAGAGCCAGGGACATCGCGTGGTGGTCACAGGGATCGGCCTGTGTTCGCCGATTGGCAACAGCCTGGAGGCGGTGACCGCGGCTTTGCGCGGCTCGCAGCACGGCATACAGATCATGACCGAATGGGAGGGCGTCGATCAGCTGGCGACACGGCTGGGCGCGCCGGTACACGGCGTCGAGCGCAGCGACTTCCCGCGCAAGAAGATCCGCACGATGGGTCGGGTCGCGCTGCTGGCGGCATGGGCAAGCGATCGCGCGATTGCGGAATCGGGCCTTGATGAGGTGGCGCTGAGCTCAGGACGAGTTGGCCTTGCCTACGGTTCCACGCACGGCTCGACGTCGGAGCTCGAGGTGTTTGCCCGCCGGGTCTTTGGCGCTCAGGGGCTGGGCGGTTCCGACGCGAGTTCGTACCTCACCTTCATGAGCCACACCTGCGCCGCCAATCTCGCCATGTACTACGGTATCCACGGCCGTATCATTACGACCTGTGCTGCTTGTGTAAGCTCCAGCCAGGCGATCGGCTACGGCTACGAGGCGATCCGCAGTGGCGCGCAGGACGCAATGATCTGCGGCGGCGCGGAAGAACTGCACTTCACCCACGCTGGCGTGTTCGACATCATGTACGCCACGTCAACCAAGTACAACACGCAGCCGGACGCCAGCCCCAGGCCGTTTGACGTCCGCCGCGATGGCCTCGTCGTGGGCGAAGGCGCGGCGACCGTGGTGCTGGAACGCTATGACCATGCCGTCGCGCGCGGCGCCACGATCTACGCGGAAGTCCTTGGTTTTGGGACGAACTGCGACGGCGAGCACATCACCCGGCCGTCCGCAGAAGGTATGGCCGGCGCGATGCGGCTGGCGTTGACCGATGCGGGCTTGGACAGCGCGGCGATCGACTACATCAACGCGCACGGCACAGCAACTGAGCTCGGTGACATCGCCGAAAGCGAGGCGACACGCAGCGTGCTCGGCACCGCGATCCCCATCAGCTCGACCAAAGGCCACACGGCGCACACGCTCGGCGCTTGCGGCGGCATCGAGTCGATCTTCTGCCTGGCGATGCTGCGCGAGAACTTCGTGCCGCAGACGCGTAACCTCGAGGAAGTCGACCCGCGCTGCGCCGCGCTCAACTACATCCGCGGCGAACCGCGCGACCTGCGCCTCAACCGCATCATGAATAACAACTTCGCGTTCGGCGGGATCAACACCTCGTTGATCTTCGGCCGCGTATGAGTGGAACGATGGCCACCGCGCTTCTGTTTCCGGGTCAGGGTCTGCATTTTGTCGGCATGGGTCAGTCGCTCGCCCAGCAGTTTGCTACCGCACGCCGAGTGTTCGACGAAGTGGATGACGCACTCGCGGCGCCCCTGTCGCGTCTGGCGTGGGAGGGTCCGGAGGCGGACCTGACGCTGACGGCGAACGCCCAGCCGGCGATCCTCGCCCATGCCATCGCCGCCTTTCGGGTGCTTCAGGAGCGGATCGACCTCGCGCCGACCGTGGCGGTCGGACATTCGCTGGGCGAGTGGAGCGCGCTGGTCGCAGCGGGCGTCCTGGACTTGCCGACCGCGGCGCGGCTGGTGCGCCAGCGCGGGCAGTTCATGCAGGACGCGGTGCCGGCGGGCGTCGGTGCAATGGCCGCGGTTCTGGGGCTGGAGCGCGCGGCAATCGAGCAGGCATGCCTGACCGCTGCCCAGGGTGAAGTTGTGGCCATCGCGACGTGCAATGACCTGGTCAACACGGTGATTTCAGGCCACGCGGGCGCGGTCGAGCGGGCTGGGGCACTGTGCATGCAAGCGGGGGCCCTCAAGGTCGCGCCTCTGACCGTGAGCGCGCCGTTCCACTCGCCGCTGATGGCCCCTGCCGCATTGCGGCTCGACGCGCTGTTGGCACCGGTGGTTTGGCGTGCGCCACAATTTGCTATCCAATCGACCGTGAACGCGCAGAGGGTCACCGACGCTGCGGCGTTTCGGCAGTTGCTGGTTCTGCAGATGACCGCGCCGGTGCTGTGGCAGGACGCGATCGCGGCGATCGCCGCCCAGGGCATCACCGCCGCGTTTGCGCTCGGTCCTGCGGCCGCGCTGCCGGGCATGGTCAAGCGGACGGCGCGCGGCATCAAGGTCACAGTCGTGAGTGAAGCCGCGGACGTGCCGGCGTAAGACCGGTCATTTTGGTAGCGCCCGGACCGTCAGCGTCTCCACGTCCAGCCGATAGCCGAACCACCAGTTGTCGACCCGCGCGAGCCGCGGCATGCCGTTGGGTTGCCAGCCATCGTAGGTGATGACCAACTCGCCTGCGGGCGCGCCCTCATCGCGCTTGAAGCGCCGTTCCAGCAGGCGCCCGGCGCGCCACGTTTGCCGCACCGATTCGCCGTCGAGCCGGAACTCCTCCACGCCGTTGCGCGGGTGCGTGGCCGGATCGCCGAGCGGCAGCCACGTCCGCTGGATGTCGATGAGCATGAACCGCGGCGGAAAGGGGATTTCGTGGTCGGTCAGCAGTTTGAAGTCGATCGCCGGGCCGTCCTGGGTCAGCACGAACGCCTTGGTCGCAAACGGCGTGAGGCCCACGACCGTCATCCGGTTAGCGACTTTCTGCACGGCCACGCGAAGGCTGCCTTCGGAGTGCGCAGACTGCGCCGTCAGGCGTTGCTCCCACATGAAGTCGTCGGCGAACGCAGCCGGTTCGCGCAGCAGCCACGGATAGTCCACTGCACGCAGCGGCGCAGGGCTCGGCCGCGGCACCACGCTGCCACAGGCGACGCAAAGCAGCGCCATCAAGCTCAAAATACCACTACGAATCATGAGTTTTGTCCTTCGCGCTTGGGCGCGACCACCAGCAACACGGATGGCGCCAGCACCAAGCTCCATAACACGCCGAGCGCCGTGGTCACACCAATCGCGTGCAGCGCCGGATGGCTGGACAAGCCGAGCATGCCGAATGCCAGCACGGTCGACAGGGCCGAAATAAGGATGGACAGCGCGGTCGCCGGCTCGTGCTCGTGATGGAGCGCCGTCTCCGCCAGATAGACGCCGTAGTCCACGCCGATGCACAGCACGATGACGAAGCCGACGAGGTGCAGTAAGTTCAGCGGCTCGCCCAAAAGCGCAAGCAAGCCAAGCGTGCCGAGGCCCGCGACCACCGCCGGCAGCGAGGCAATCGCGGTTAGGCGCCAGGACCGGTATTGCGCGAAGATCAGCGCGAAGATCGCGACGATGCCGAGCAGGATGAGCAGCCACGAGGAGGTCCGATAGTTGGCGTAAGCCGCATTGATGAAGGCGCGCTGGTCGAAGAATACAGTCCCCGGCAGCGCATCAATGCGCGTTCGCAGGTGCGCCGGATCGTGTACCCCGCTCAGAAACGTCAGCAGCGCCGGCCGACCGGCCACCACCGTGCGGAACATCCGGGTCGGCACGTGCAGCGGCGTCCGCTCGAGATCCGCCCACGTGAGCGGCGCGACCGGCTTGGCCACTTGGCTCAGGAACCCCTGGAACAGTTCCGGGCGAAAGCCCTCCTCGGCCCAAATGCGGCGGAACTCGGCTTGCGGAAAATGCTGCCAGCCGTCCAGGTTGCGCTGCTGCAGCGCCCTCGACCACAGGAAGGCGTGCGCGCCGCGATAGCTGCCAATCGCGCCTTGCTCCTGGGCCTGTTGCAACTGCGCCGCGGCGTCGTCGTTGCGCTGCAGCGCCCGTTCTTCCGTGTCCCCGGTGACGACGACGACCTGGCCCGGCTCGAGACCGCTGACCTGGGCGCGCACGGCTTGATCCTCCGCTTGCAGCGCCGGGTCGAGCGCGTTCAGCGTCGCGACGTCGTCGACCCAGTGCAAGCGCGGCAAGCCCAGCAGCGCGATGCCGAGCGACGCCAGAAGCAGCACCAACAACAGCCGCCGCCGCGCGCGCAGCCCGACGAACAGCCGGGCCATGCCGTTGGCCAGTGTCTGCTGCAGCTGCACGGGCTTGGGCGACGTGGGCACGAGAAGGGGCAACCACCAGGCCGTCGCCAGCAGCGAGCCAGCAACGCCCACGCTCGCGAACACCGCCACCTGGCGGATGCCCGGATACGACGACGCACCGAGCGCCGCGAAGCCGGCGATGGTAGTCAGCGCGCCCAGCCACAGCCCGGTCCAGAGCCGCCGCAGCCCCGCGCGCGGCCCGTCCGGATGGGGCGCCAAGGTGTGGTGGTTCAGGAAATGGATCGGATAGTCGATGCACACGCCGATGAGCGTCGAGCCGAACGCGAGCGTCAGTCCGTGGACGCGGCCAAACACCGCGATGGTCGCCGCCGTGCCCGCCAGCAGCCCGAAGCCGATTGGCAGCTGCGCCAGCAGGATGAGCGGCGCGGACCGGAACAGCAGCACGAAGAGGAGGAGCACCGCGAGCGTCGAGACCGTCGAGATGCGCGCCACGTCGGCCTCGATGTCTGCCCGCGCCTTCGTGGCAAAGCGGTTCACTCCGCTCATCTGTACGTTCAGCTGCTGGCCAACGTGGGCGCGCAGTTGCGCGATCGCGCTGTCCAGGTGATGCAAGAACGGCTTCTGGAAGTCGGCGTCGAGCGCGCTGTGTCGCGTGGTGAGGAAGACGATCGCGCGGTCGCCTTTGGCCGACATGAATTGTCCCTCGATGATCTGCACGCCGCCCGGCTGTGCCGCCTCCAGCCGCCGCAGTTGCGTAACAAATGTCAGGTACGGGTCGTCCGGCGCGAGCTTTTTCACCAACGGCGCTGTCGGCAGGTTGAGCTGCCGCTTGAGAGCGCGGGCCGCATCGCGCTGGCCGATGTCCGCAACCAGGGCCGGGATCGCGGCTTCAGGCACCTCGCTCGTCAGCGCCAGACGATGCGGGAAGTACAGCTGCCATGCCGCCGCCTCCAGCTGCGGGTCCGGCCCCGCCTGCACGGCTTCGACCTCCGGTTCCCGCAACAGCTCGTCGCGCAGCCGCGTCGCTGCCTCACGCGCCTGCGTGGGTCCCGCCGCCCCGATCGACAGAATCATCGTCCGCGTCAGGTTCGACTCGGCCAGCGCCTTGCCGACCGCAGCAAGCCTCTGGTCCGCGACGTCCGGGAGCAGCTCGGCGACGTCCGTCGTCACGTCGAGCTTGCTCGCGACAAACACCGCGAGCGCCGCGGTGATCAACGCCGCCAGCAGCAGCGTCTTGCGGTGGGCCGCGGTCGCCACGCGTTACGGCTTCTCGAGCGCGAACACGCGCATGCGTTCGGCTGGGCCATATACCCGCGCCGGATCGACCGCCGAATACGCGGTCACCGTCTCATCCCCGCCGACCTCAAGCACGCGCATTTCGCGGATGACGAGCCCCTGGCCGTGTAGCTCCATGCGGGCGATGAGCTGGTCCAGCGGCGCCTGACGCGGTCGCAGCACGAGCCGCCAACGCGGGTCCTGCTGCGTCGGTGGCGTCCAATCCAGGCGGTACTGCTGCTCCAGCTTGGCCAAGTCGCCGCGCAGGAGGTTGACGAAGCTCTCCGCGAACTGGCGAATCAGCGGCTTGTTGGCAAAATCGAGGGTTTGCCAAGACTTGCCATCGTGCATGCGCAGCCGCTGCGGGTCCAGTACCACGATGCTCGGCTCCGGTTTGCGGGTGTAACGCGCCAGCAGGCCGGGAGCGGCGTAAAACAGCTCGCCCTCGGACTCCAGCGGAGCGGCCAACAGCGCGATGGACTTCTTCTCGGCATAGCGCGCGTAGACGCCGGGGCTTTTGGCCAGGGCCGCGAGCAGCTGCGCGACGGTTTGCGGCGGCAACGGCGGCGGCGCGGCGAGCGCGGGACTGGCGCAGAGGATCGCTAAGCTAGCCAAGCAGACGGCGACGGATCTCATCGGGGGCCTCCAGCATCAGGCGAGCGTCCTGGTCCGTGACAATCAGCGAGACTTGCCCGCGCGCGGCCACGCGATCCGCGGCCAAGTGACGGATGGCAAAAGCCAGGTTGATGCGGTGGTCGAAGCGGGTACACCACGTCGTTACGCGAAACTTGTCGCCGTAGCGCAGCGGGTAGCTGTGGCGCACCTGCACATCGACGACGACCATGCCGACGCCGAGTGCGCGCAGGTCCGCCATGTCGAGCTGCCGCGCGCGCATGAGAGCGGTCCGGCCGATCTCGGCGTACTTCAGGTAGTGGCCATGCCAGACGATCTCCAACGTGTCGACGTCGTGGAACGGCACTTCAAGGTCGATCGATACGGCGTGCTCGGGGTGCTTCAACGTGGCTCCTCACCGATGGCCAAGGTTTGCGCCCGCGCCAACTCCAGAATCGTCGCGATGTCGCCGTCCATTTGGCGGTCCTCGCCGACCGGCGCAATGAGCTGGCGCACCTGGGCGTGCACAATCAGCGTGCGGGCGTGACATCCTGCGCCGGCGCGCAAGTCCGCGGCCTGACACAAGGCCAGCGTCAGGACCGCCGCGGCGGTCTCAGTCAGCTCGAGGATCTGCAGGCAATCGCGCGCCGCGAGCGTCGCCATCGGCACCTTGTCCTGGTTGTGATTCTCCGTGCTGCGGGAGAACGCGCTCGCCGGCATGGTCGCCTTGCACGCCTCGGCGGCGAGCGCCGATGTGAGAATCGCCATCGCCTTGAAGCCGTGGCGCGCGCTCTCGCCGTCGCCCGCACCACCACGCAGGTTGGCTGGTAGCCCGTGGTTGGCGTGTTCGTCGCACAGCAAGGCCATCTGCCGATCCAGCAGGTCGGCGACGCTGGCAATGGCGCCCTTGAGGCTGTCCATCGCAAAACCCAGATGCCCGCCGTAGAAATTGCCACCGTGCAGGACCGTTCGCGTCTCCATGTGCAGGATCGGGTTGTCGTTGACGCTGTGGATTTCGACCTCCAGCCACGGCCGCATCCAGTTCAGGCCGTCGCGCAACACGCCCAGCACGTGCGGCGCACACCGGATGCAGTAGCGGTCCTGCAGGCGCGCGCCGGGCCAAGGCTGATCGGGGTCGTATTCGATGTCCGTGCGAATCCACCCGGCGACCTCGCAGAGGCCAGGGTGCGGCTTGAGCTCGAACAGCCGTGCATCAAAATGAGCTGGGTTGCCCTGTAGGACATCGCTCGCCATCGCGGTCAAACTGGCGACCCAGCGCGTCAGCCACCGGGCGCGGTCAAAGGCGAGGCACGCCAGCGCGGTCGTCACGCTCGTGCCGTTCATCACCGTCAGGCTCTCCTTCGGCGCCAGCTGCAGCGGCGCCAGCTGGGCGCGGGCCAGCGCCACGGACGATGGCACAACTTCGCCGGCGACCGACACAGTGCGCTCGCCGGCCAGGACTGCGGCCACGTACGACAGAGGCGTGAGATCGCCGCTCGCGCCAACCGAGCCAATCGACGGGATGCACGGCAGGATCCGGAGGTTCAGCAGGTCAACCAGGCGCTGAATCACGACTGGCCGTGCGCCCCCGTATCCGCGCGCGAGCGAGGCAACGCGCACGGCAAGCACCGCCGCGCTCTGCGTTTCCGTGAGCGGGGCGCCGACGCCACAGCCATGGAAGCGCATGATGTTCGTCGACAAGTTCGTGAAGTCGGCGGCCGCCACGCGCGTCGTCACCGAGTCGCCCACGCCCGTGCTCACGCCGTAAACGGCCGCGCCCGTCGCGAGCTGCTCTGCGAGAAAAGCCGCCGACGTTTCCCGCCGCGCGACGGTCGATGGGTCCGCGTCCAGCTGCGCCTGCGCCCGCCCATGGGCGAGATCCACCACGTCCTCGATGGTCAGCGGCGTGTGTCCGAGCGCTATGAATCGCGGCGATGGCTTCAAGAACGGCTCCAAAACTCAAAAAAATTGAACCAGTTGTAGGGACTCTTGCGGGCGAAAAACTCCAGACGTTCGGCGTAGCGCTGGACCACCTCGGTCAGCGCGGCCTCGCGGTCATTGCGCGGCAGGTGGATACGCTCGGCGAATGGCTCGCAGTAGAGGTCGTACCGGTTGGGCGCCTCGTACAGCCCGAGCGCGAGGTAGACAGGGCAGCGCATGAGCGCGGCGAACAGAAATGGTCCCGCGGGGAACCTGGCCTTTTCGCCGAAGAATGTCACTTCGACGCTGCGGTCGTTGAGGCCAACGCGGTCCCCCGCGAGCGCAAGGATGTCGCCGGCCTCCACGCGATCGCGCATGTCCAGGACGGTCGTCGCCTCGCCGGGCTCGATGTGCACCAGCCGCGCGCCGTACGCTGGATCGATGCCCGTCAGTATGGCGTTGAAGCGCCGGGCGTTCTTGAAGTAGCCGACCACGTGAATCCGCAGGCGCGTGTCGTGCGCTTCAGCGCCCATCGCCGCCGTGCTGCCGAGGTGGGCAGAAAGCAGGATGGCACCGCGCTTTTTGGCGTGCAACTCTTCCAGCAGCTCGTGCCCGAAGTGGCGAATCTCAAACAGGTCCGCGCGCCCTTGCAGGAAGAAACAGCGGTCCAGCCCAGTCTGCGCAAACGTGTAGATGTGCCGAATGACCTCGCGAAACGTCGGCTCGCGGCCCAGGGCGCGCCGAAGAAAGGCAGTGGACCCTCGCCGTGCGCTGCCGTGGCTGACCGCATACCAGAGCGCAACTGCGTACAGGAGCGGTCGCACGGCGCGACGGCCGAGCGCGGTGGCCAGCACGAGCAGGACTCGGATGCCAATGATGCTGCCTCTCTCCGCCGTCTGGAGCCAGGCGGGCGGCGGCTGCTCGGCGGCGGTCATACGGGCTCCGGCAGGCGGCGCCCCCAGCGCAACCGGGTCGTCGGTGTCCGCATCAGACTCTCGATGACCAGCCGCGTGTGCAGCCAGCTGATCCGCACGTTGTCCCGCCACATTCGGAAATGCGATACGCCGCCCTCTTCGCGGGTCAGGTAGCGGACGGACACCGGCAAATTGATGACCGGCGCGCCCAGCCACACCATCCGCACGGCGATTTCAATGTCAAAGTCCATGCGGTCCGCGCGCGTCTCGGTCGCCAGCGCCAAGGTCAGCGGGTACATGCGAAAGCCGACCATCGCGTCGGCGACGACACGTCCCTGGGTCTCGATCCCGACCCAGAAATTGGTCAATTCCCGGCCGATTCGGCGTCGCCAAGGCGCGTCGGCACCAAACACCGGTCGCGCCAGCACCAGCGCACCGGGCTGAGCCTGCGCCACCTCGAGGAAGCGCGGGATGGCCCGCACGTCGTGCTGGCCGTCGGCATCGAGCTGCAGCGCGTGCGTGTAGCCAAGCGAATGCGCCAGCGCGAATCCAGCTTTCACCGCCGCGCCCTTGCCTTGGTTGCGCGGCAGACGCTGCACCCTCGCCAGGCCATCGCTCGCGAGCTGCTCGAGCACCGCACTGGCCTCCGGTCCTCCGCCATCGTCCACCACGATCACGTCGACAACGAACGCGCGTGCCGCCACGACGACCTGGCGCACCGTTCGTGGGTTGTCATAGGTCGGAATGAGGACACAGGCGCGCATGTCGGGTTTACTCATGACTCACCGTGGTCCGGGTCGAAGTTCGCCATCTCGGGACCGTGGCATGGCGCCGGAACTGCGCCCTTGAGGTCCCAGCCGTACGAGGCAGCCGCTCGCAGCGGCTTTTTTTCGCAGCATCTGTCAGGTCAGGCTGATGAGCGGTCGCCCTCGCCCCGGCCGGCGCAGCCAGGACTGCCGGGCCGCCATCATAGCGGGGACCCGACTCCGGCTCAAGGCGCGCGTGACGCGAGGCCGACTTCGCGCGTTCAGGCGAGACCGTTATCGACGCCAGCGAGCCGGCCTGCTACCGTCCAAAGCCATGGCGCAATGCCATATGGAGCCACCGATGCGCTTGTTCCCGATCATCCTGCTGGCGATGTTGGCGCTGCCGGCGTGTTTTCCCAAGTCTGCGCTGCCGCCGGGGCCGTTGTCACCGGAAGTCGTCGTCCGTGAGCAAGCGCGGCGCCCGGCCGTGACCGCGGAGTCGCTGGAGGAGGGCCGTCAAGTCTTCATCGCCACATGTGGCCAATGTCATGACCATCCGGACATCCACGCGGTCGCCCTGGACAAGTGGCCGCGCATCCTCGATCGAATGGTGGCCCGGACCAAGCTCGACGCGAGCGCGACGCCCAAGCTCCAAGAGTTCGTCGAAGCGGCGCACGAGTAGCCGCTTCTCTCGCGGCGAGTCGCACGAGGATGGCGCAGGTCCAGTCCCAGGACATCGAGGGCGCGCAGGCGATCGTCATAGTCTGGCTGGTTCCGTTGGATTCACAGCTGGCGGTCGGGCGGACTATCTGGACAGCGAGTCTTTCTTACGTCGAATTGACGGGGCATCCGCGGCCAGCACGAGCCATTCCGAACGCCCCGCGCTTGCTCACAGGTGGCGAGTACGCACTGCGGTTCAGCGCGTCCAAGGCTGCCCTCGGCGCCGTCAGCCGTGAGGGCAGTTCTTGGGCCTACTCATCACCACTCTCCTCTTTGCATTGCCTTGGCTGTGGATGGCGTGGTCAAGCAATGAGGCGATACAAGCCATACTATTGAGTCTTGTTTTGCGTTTCTTGACATGCGCTTGACACTCGCACGCAATCTCGACGACGCTTCGCACGCACCGATTCACCTTGGCAGCGGACCAACGGGGCAGAATAAAGCGCCGAGGCGGCGCGGGAGATATCTAATGCGACGGAACGTACTACTGGTTTGCTTGGCCCTTCTTAGCTTGTTGGGCGCGTCATCCGCGTTCGCGGCTGCGGAGACACATGACGGATTCTCCCTGCGATTGAGCACCGGACTCGGCTACACGAGCTCATCGATGACTATCGGCGGTGAGACGCTCGGCATCGCTGGTGCGGGCGGCATGGGTGGTTTCGGGCTTGGTTGGGCGGTCGTCCCGAATCTGATCTTGCACATTGACGTGGCGGGGGTACGCGCGATCAATCCGGCGGTCTCAATCAAAAGCGGCGGCGCGACAGTGTCGGGCGACAGCACCGCGACAGTGTCTGTGACGAACTTTGGCGTCGGCGCGTCCTACTACATCATGCCCGCCAACATCTACGTCGGTGGCGCCATCCACGCCAGCGAAATGGCGCTGGACAACGGCGGAAAGCACACTGACACGGATACCGGCTGGGGCTTCACGCTGAATGGCGGCAAAGAGTGGTGGGTCAGCGACAACTGGGGCTTGGGCCTTGCCGCGCAAATCCTGTTCTCGTCGATTCCGCCGAACGCGAACGGTACGGCGCAGGGCGCGTCGAACATGAACACTGTGGCCGCTGGCCTGCTGTTCAGCGCAACCTACAACTAGGCGCTGATAGCTGTCTAGACGGGGTCCCGCTTCGCGATTTGACGCCTCCATTCGGCCTCCTGGCAGCGCCGGATCGTCCTGAGTTGTGCTGAAGTCCAGTGTGACAGGTCACGCCAAGAATCGTGTGATTTTAGGGTGTTCAGGCGCAGACGTGCACGCGCTGTCGACTCGCCGCTCAAGCCCGGTCGGCCATCAGACTGCAGCGCCGCGATCTGCGGGGTGCTTCATGTTCATTTGGGACAAGTCGCTGTTGACACCATCGCATCCGTCTGGTGCTTCCAGTGCGAAGTGCCGGCCCAAAACTGCCCTTCCATGCGGTGCGCAACCTGGCGCGCCAGCTACGCTGCCGCTTGGGCGTCCTCGTCGGATGCTGGCGCGGGTTGCCGTCGTTCCAGTTCTTGGGCCACGCGGCAGCTCCCGCCGTTCCCGCAGGCGTCGGGCTATCGGCGCAGCCCGCCTTCTTTCGAAGGCGCGTGCGTTTTGCCGGACCCTGTCCGATAATCGACGGCTCGAGGGGGACCCGATGTCAGTCGTCATTGTCGATTCGCACTTGCTGCGCCATGCCCTGTGCGCTTTCGCGCCGCCGAAGCCGGGACACGAGGAGCCCGTCGCTTTCAAGTTGATCACGCACCAAGTGCAGATCAAGGTCGGCCGGGTCGAGGTGTCCGTGCGCGGCAGGAGCTATGGTCCAGTCGAAGAAACGTATGCCTCGGCGTTCTCGAACGGTGACTTGTCCTCCGTTTTGGAAAAAGTCCCCGCCTCGAGTCCACTGCGGATCGAGATCTCAGGCGGTAAGCTGCGGCTGGGCGAGCTGGAGTTCGTCGACCACTGGGAAATGTCAAACCCATTCAGGGCGTTGAATGCGGGCCCCGAACTGCTGGAGCGCTTCGAGGCCGACGAGGCCGATGAGAACTCAGCCGAGC
>CAIYWC010000217.1 GCA_903929795.1 uncultured Myxococcales bacterium
GCCGAAGCGCCGGAGTCACCCGGACGCACGTCCACATGCGGTCCCGCAGCTTTGGCTGCGCCCGCCCCACCTTCGGCTGCCCGTTGGGATTCCTTGGTCCCCGTGGCAGCCCGGCAATGGTACTTGTGGGCAATCCGCTCCGTCAGGCGCGCGCCTGACTTCCCGAAGAGCACCGCGCCCGACACGCGCAGCAAACAGGTATTCGGAAGCTGCCGAGTTTTGCCGCGGCGCGAATTGCTTCGGCGCAAGAAAAGGTGGAGCAGGCACAGCGGACGCCCCGAATTTGAAAGAAGCCGCTGGTTCTTTCAGACCATCGTCCTGTCGGGCGGTGGCCCCGCCGCCTTTGGGTCGGTGCGGAACTCCAAGCTCGGCGCCGCAGGACGCGGCGGCTCGGCATACCGCGCCTCCGTCAGGTGGCGAGTGGCTGCTTCCCGGGTCGCGGGTTCGAAGTGTTCTCATCGACGCGCAACCCGCGCCGCAGCGCCTGACCATTGCGCTTCGCTGCGGCAACTGTGTGCTCTGGGAATCAAGCGCCGCGCAGGGCGCACGCCGCCGCCGTCAAGGAGTGCCGCATGGCCGTGTGCTTCAGCAGCCCGTGCTTCTCGCGGCACTTGGCCACGAACGACCGCGTTTGGCCAAGGGCACCCGGCTGGGAAGCGATTCCGCTCTGGCTGGCGCTTGTGTCGCTGCTCGCGTTGGCCGGCTTGAATGCAGGCTGCGTCGGCGGTGGCTCCGCGAGCGACGCTGTCACGGACTCGCCCGACGTCGCTGCGCCGCTCCCCGACGCCGAGCTACCCGACGTTGCCGCTGCCGACATCGCGCCGCCGGACATGGCGCACCTGACGCAGCCACGGTTGACGCCGCCGCTGGCGTGCCCGGCCGATGTGACGCTGGCAGCGATGCTGCCCGGGGATCCGTCCGCGCCGGCAAGCTGCGCGAGCTGGATTCGCCTCGGCGCGTCGGCGGACGGCGAGCGCGCCGACGGCAAGATTGCGATTTGCGATCCGGCGACGGGCGAGCGCCGCGTGTACGGCGCGGACGGCGCGCTGCTGGCGGTCGACCAAGCCGTGCCGCTGGCGGAGAGCCTGACGTCGCTGGGAACGGGCTACTTCGCCGCAGCCGGACCGAATATCCAGCGCTTCGACGGCGACGGCAAGCTGCAGTGAACGACCACCGTTCCGGACTACGTCGAGGTGCCCTTCACGTGTGGCGGGATTCCCTGGGTCTTCGACGGAGGTTCCAGCGCGAGATTGCCGGAAGGGCGATAGGTCGTCTTCGGGTTGCGCTCACCGGCCTCGCCGCTTGGCCCGCGTTGCCTTCCCCAAGAGCGACGTGCCGACAATGTTCAAGAAATCGGTCATTGGCGCCATGCTCATCTCCGGTTACCGCGAGAATCCCAACGGTTCAACGACGCCGTGGTTCGGCCACAGCCCGCTGGACCCGTGCGCGCCGCTCGCGTGCAAGCTGTACTGAGCGCAGCAGCACGCGCCCCGCCGCCACGGCTTGTGTGACATTTTTGTAGCGGACCGCGACAAAAGGCGGCGGGATGCGATTACCGGGATGTTCACCCACTCAGCCGGGTGGGCCCCTTCGCCCCGGACCCGCACGTCACCACTACCCAGCCACATCCTCGCGCGACAGCGCCACCCACACCGCCACGGCCGTCAGCGCCATGCCAAACCACTGCAGCGCATACGAAAAGTTCTGCTGCGGCTCCGGATGCACCGGATAGTCGTAGATCGCCTGCGGCACGGCCTCCACATCGACGACCTTGCCCGACGCCTGCTCGCCCGCTTCAAGCAGCAGCTCCGGGTCCAGGCCGGCAATCGACTTCGCCAGCGTCGCCGGGATCGGGTGCATCCACGTCTTCAGGCCTGCGAAGCTGCCGACCGGCCGCGCGTCGCTCACCTGGACGTCCGACCGCCGCAGCCTGCCAGTCAGCGTCACCGGCGCATCGTGCGCGCGCAGCTGGGCCAACCAACCCGGCAGCTTGTCCGGCGGCGCCCAGCCCAGATTCGTCAGCAGCCGCGGGTACTTGCCGTCCGGCAGCTCGACCGGCACGATGACGTCGTATCCCAAGCGATTGCCGGCGCCGATCCGCGCCGTCAGCAGCTGCACATCCGCCATGTCCAGCTTGCCCGTCAGCGCCGCGCGCCGGTAGTGGAGCTGCTCCAGCCGGTTGGCTGCCTGCGCGGTAGTCCCCAGCGCGCTGACCGGTGGCAGCACGTCGTACTGCTGGTGGTACCACGCCACGTTGGCCTTTTGCTCCTGATAGCGCTTGGACTGCCAAACGCCCGCCGTGCAGGTCACGCCGACGACCACAAGCATCACAAGCGTCGGCAACGGCTTGGGCCGAAAGACTTTTTTCATCGGCGAATTCGTCGCGCTCATTTCGCTCCTTGGGCCAAGAACTGCAGCGCCTCGTCCAGCTTGGCCAGCGACGCCGCATCCTGTTCGAACAGCCCGCGGATGTGGCCGCGCGCGTCGACAAGCACAAACCGCAGGCTGTGCGCGGTGTCGATGGGCGTCGGCGTCACGGGCGGCACCTCGCCCGGCTGACGGTCTTTGCGCAGGATCGGCTGCATGAATCCGCCGACCACCAGCGTCTCCATCGCCTCGTACGGCCCGGTCGCCAGCGACCACAGCCGCGGATCCCGGTGGTAGTCGCGCGCCCACTGCGTCAGCCGCTCCGGCGTGTCGGTCTCCGGATCCACGCTGATCGATACGATCTGCGTCAGCGCCGCGCCGTCCTTGGGCTGCCACGCGCGGATCCGCTCCTGCAGCTGCGCGGTCGCGCGCGCCAGCGGCGGGCACGAGGTCGGACACGATGTGAACAGGAAATTCGCCACCCACGGCTTGCCGTGCAGCGTCGCTGAGCCGACCGGCTGGCCCGCTTGGTCCGTCAGCTGCCACGCCGGCAGCGTGCCCATGTCGTCCAGCTCCGGCGGGGCCTTTTGGCATGCGGCCAGCGCAAACAGCAGCGCAAACAGGCGGTTCATGGCGCCGCCATGGTCACCGCATCGGGCGGCGGGATCGGCTGCGGCGGATGCAGCCACTGCGCGTCGGGCAGCGGACCGGTCAGCGTCTGCAAAAACGCCACAAGGTCTGCCTGGCTCACCGCCGGGTCCAGCAGCGTCAGCACCAGCTCCCGGTGGCCCACGCGCGCGTTGCCAGGCAGCGTCCGGTAGAACGCCAGCACGTCGTCCAGGGTCGCGAACTGGCCGGTGTGCATGTACGGCGCGGTCCGGGCGACATTGCGCAGCGTCGGCGTCTTGAACGCGCCCATGAAGTCCTCAAACCGCGGGTTCAGAAAGCGCAATTCCTCGCAGCGCGCCGTGTCGCTGTAGACCGAGCCGCAGCGAAAATCGTCCGCCTTGACGCTCTGCGCGCCCAGCGCCCGGCCAACGTCGACGCCATTTTGCTGCGGCAGCGGCGGCAAGCCGAGGTTGTGGAAGCCCTTGTCCGTGAACAGCGGGCCGTTGTGGCAATTGACGCACTGCGCGCGGCCGATGAAGTCGCGCAGGCCGCGCTGCGCCGCCTCGGGAATTTCCTGCGCCGCCTTCGGGTCGCCCGCCAGCAGCTTGCGGGCATAGCGGTCAAACGGCGCCTCGCGCGGCTGCAGCTTGCGTTCGTACGCCTCCAGCGCCTTGCCCACGTTGGCAAGCACCGTGTTCACTGCCAGGCGATCCGCCTCGCGCATCGCCAGCCACGCGACGTGGTGCGGGTGGTTGCTCTCGAACGGCACCGGCCGCGCGTGCGGCGGGAAGCGCATCAGGTCGTCCAGCGGCGGCAGGGGGCCAAAGAGCTGCTCGTACGGCTGCCTGTAGTGCCGCGCGATGCGGTGCGCCAGCGCCAGCCGGTCGTAGCCGTGCTCGACATCCGCCTCCAGCGGCCCCAGCGCCTGCGCCCACAGGGAATCCTTGCGGCCATCGTGAAAGAGGTAAGGCAGCCATTGCGCGCCCAGCAGCGTCGGCGCATTGCGCCCGGCTTGGCCCACGCCGTGCGCCAGCGGCAGGCCGTCCGTGAACCACTTCTGCGGGTCGTGGCACGACGCGCACGCGACCTCTCCGTTCGCCGACAGCCCTGTGTCGAAAAACAGCGCCTGACCCAGGTTCACCGCCACCGGATTGTCCGCGACGCGGTTGCCCGGGCTCGGCGGCAGCAGCGGTAGCGGCGTCAGGCTGGCCAGGATCGCGCGCTCGGGAGTCGACCACGGCCGGTTGGGATCCGGCGACGTGGGCCGGGTGCACGCCAGCGGCAGCAGCGCGAGCCAGAGCAGCGACCGAGGCGCGTTCACAGCCCGTCCGCCGCTTCCGGCGGCTCCTCATAGGCCGCGCTCAGCCGTTCTTTCACGCCGGCTGCCTCGACGCGCACGTCAAACTGCCAGCTGCCGTGCATGTGCAGCTTGAGCCCGTCGGCGTGCCACTTGGTCGGCGCGGTCTGCCGCAGTTCCGGGTCCGTCATCATGCCGTGGCCGTGAGCGGGCATCGTCGCGTCGATCGCCACCTTGGGAGCCGCCAGCGGCTGGCCAGCCAGGTCCGTCAGCGCGATGTCCACCGCGAACAGCTCGCCGACCTTGGGCGCGGCGAAATGCCAGGTCGCGGCAAAGTGGGCGCTCTTCGCGCTCAGCTCCACCGGCTTGGCCATGTTCGCCGCGGCCGGCGTCGCGGCGACGGGCAGGGCCGCAGTCGGCGAGGCCGCTTGGGGCAGCGGCGCGGCGGGCGGTGGCTCAGGCGCGGCCGGGGGCGACGCGGCGGGGCCTGACGCCTTGCCACACGCAGCCGTCAGGACCAGGGCAAAAGCCACTGAAAACGCACTGTTCTTGGCCATGACCATCTCCTCAAGGTGCCGGACGCGCGGCGTTCAAGCGTGCGGCGCGGGCGTCGTCAATCGCAGCGATGCCGGTCGTCCCCTTGGCCGGCGTGCCAGAGCGCACCCATTGCCACCACACGCGACCCAGCCCCGCCCACAGCAGGCCGCCGCCGGGCAGCCACATCAGCATGCCGCCCAGCTGCTGGTCGCCGATCGCGTCCAGGCCCCACGCCCGCGGCTGGCTCAGGTAAAACGTATACAGGACGTCGCTGGACAGGCTGATGATGATGCCCAGCACCTTCATCGCCAGCATGTTCGCCAGGATGAAGACCATGCGCTTCTGATACGTCGCACGGAATTCCTCCAGCGGCGCAATCATGACCCACCACATCAGCACCGCCGACGACATGAACATCAGGTGCTGCAGGATATGAAAATTGTGCTTTGTCAACGCGAGGTTGTACATCATCGGCACATGCCAGCCGAACACGATCGCGTTGTAGGTGACAAACGCCGTCATCGGTCGCGAGAAGAATTTCGCCAGCGCGTGGACCGGCCGCGGCCGCAGCATCGCCCGCCACAGCCATGGCGGCACGGCAATGACCACCAGCGGTGCCCAAATCAGCTGCAAAATCATGTGTTGCGCCATGTGCGCGGAGAACAGCAGCTCGTCCGCCAGGTGGTGCAGCGGGCCGTCCAGCGTCAGGTACATCAGCGTCATCGTCGCGTAGAAAAGCCCGCGTTGGCGTGGACTTACCGGCGTGTCGCTCCAGCCGTACTTGCGCCGACCCGGACCTACCGCCCAGGTGTAGAGCACCACTGCCAGCAGCGTGCCGATCACCAGCGTCTCGTGCACTTCCCAGACGATCCAGCTGTGGGCGTCGTCCAGCACGAAATCCGCGCGCTCGCGCAGCGCAGGCAGCCCGGACGGGTGCGCAAGCGCCAGCGACGGCAAAACCAGCGCACACAGCGACGCCAGCCAAAGCTGGACGTTCCGGGTGCGCGCGTGCCAAACCATGCTCATTTCCTGCGGAATCGGTGCCGCACCGGCGCGAGCCGCTATTCCTTGGCGCCTTCGCAGGCTTTGCCGCCGGCGACGTTCATGCCCTTCAAGCTGTGCACGTAGTAGGCGACTTGGCGCAGCTTCTCGGAGTCCATGCTGCTCTGCCAAGCAGGCATCGCGGTGCCGCTGACTCCCTTGGCGATGGTCGTGTAGAGCGCGGCGACCTTGCCGCCGTGCTTGTAGCAGTCGTCGGTCAGGTTGACGCCCAAGCCGGGCATACCGCCGCCGTCTGCGCGGTGGCAACTGACGCAGCTCGCGGCGAAGGTCTCTTTGCCCTTGGCGAATCCGGCTTTTTGCGCATCGACAAACGCCGCTTCAAACTTGTCATCCGCCCAGGGCGCGTCCGCACCGCCGCCGACGGTTGGCGGCACGTAGCCGTCGGCCAGGTCCTGCGCGGTGATCGCGTAGCCCTTGCCAAATGGCGCGTAGTGCACGACCGACAACGAGCCGATCGCAAAAAAGCTGAACATCGCCAGGAACAGCGGCGAGATGAACAGGATCTTGTACAGCGTCAGATCGCTGCGCAAGTGCATGAAATCACCGACGACTGCGCCGAACTTGAAGATCGACAGCACAATCAGCAGCGGCGCCCAGACTTCCTTGGCCGCCGTCCACAGTTCCGGCACGCCCTTGACGAGCGGGATGCCAAGCTCAATGAACGTCACCAGCGACAAGACGACGCCGAGGATGATGTACTGCTTGCGATGCGAGTGCGGCAGCGCGGGCCCGCCGTGCGCGCCGTTGGTTTCTACTGCGTGGCCGTGGCTCATTTGAGGAACTCCAGGAGGTAGACGAACGTGAAGATGACGATCCAGACGATGTCGACAAAGTGCCAGTAGAGGCCCATGACCTCGACGTTGACGGCTTCCTTGCCGGGAACCAGCTTTTTCTTGGTGATGAGCACGGACATGATCAGCAGCCAGATGACGCCGACGGTGACGTGCGTGCCGTGAAAGCCGGTCATCGTGTAGAAGGTCGAGCCGAAAAGCGACGCATTGGCGCCGGCGAAAACGAGGTGCTTTTCGGTGTAGAATTCATGAAATTCAACGACCTGGAAGCCGACAAAGCACGCGCCGAGCGCCGCCGTGATCAGGATGAACGTGCGCGCCGTCAGCGGCTTTTGCTGCTTCATCGCGTCGACCGCCAGCGCCATGGTCAGCGACGACATCAGCAGCAAGAATGTCGAAATCGAGGTAATCCCGATGGAAAACACGTCCTTGGGCAGCGGGCCGCCCAGGCTGTTGCCGTGATAGAAAAAGTACGTGCCGATCAGCGAGCCGAAGAACATGCACTCGGAGCCGAGAAAGGCCCACATCGCGAGCTTGATGTTGGGCAGGCCGAGGAAGTTGTTCTCCGACAAGGCGCCGTGGCTTTCGTGGCCATGCGCGTCGTCGTGGGTCAGGTTTTCAGCGTGGGCGGACATGCGTGCCTCTCGTGCAAACAGGGAATTAGGCGAGTGATTTAAACGGGTTCGGTCACCCAAGCGTAGACGCTGAAGATGATGCCGAGCGCGCCGGCGATGCACAGCGGCCAGCCGGGGATGCCGAACACGCCGTTGAATGTCAGCAGGCCGACGATGATCAGCCCGGCGGAACCGGACACCCACATCGGCTTCCAGGACGGCGAAGGCATGTGGATTTCCTCCGCTTTTTCCGGCACCGGGATCTCAAAGCCCGGCGTGTACTTGTGATCCCACAGCGGCCGCTCGCTGAGCACCACCGGCGTGAAGTCGAAGTTGTGCACCGGCGGCGGCGAGGTCGTCATCCACTCCAGCGTGTTCGCATCCCACGGGTCCGAGCCGGCATCCTTGCCTTTCTTCAAGCTGGTCAGCAGGTTGTAGACAAAAACCAGGGTCGCGAACGTCATCAGGAACACGCCGCTCGTGGCGATCAGGTTCTCCGTGTTCCAGCCCGCGTCCGCCGGGTACGTGTAAATGCGCCGCGGCATCCCGTGGTTGCCCAGCATGTGCATCGGGAAGAACGTGACGTTGAAGCCGATCAGAAAGACCCAGAAGTGGATCTTGCCGAGTGTCTCATTCATCAATTTACCAGTAATTTTGGGCAGATAGAAGTAAAATCCGGCAAACAGGCCCTGCAGCGCGCCGCCGACCAGCACGTAGTGGAAGTGCGCGACTACGAAGTACGTGTCGTGCTGCTGCAGATCCAGCGGCGGGCTTGCATGCATCATGCCGGACAGGCCGCCCAGCGTGAACATCGGGATGAACGAGATAGCGAAGAGCATCGCTGTCGGGAACGTCATCTTCGAGTTGTACATCGTGCCGATCCAATTGAAGATCTTCACGCCGGTGGGAATTGCGACGATGGCGGTTGTGGAGGCGAAAGCGGCGTCGGCGATCGGCCCCATGCCGGCGGTGAACATGTGGTGGCCCCACACGCCGAAGCCGACGAAGCCAATGAAAACACCGGAGAAAATGACGGCGTGGTGGCCAAACAGCGGGCGCCGCGTGAAGACCGGCAGGATCTCCGAGACGATGCCCATCGACGGCAGAATCAGCACGTACACTTCCGGGTGGCCAAACAGCCAGAACAGGTGCTGCCACAGGTGCGGATCGCCGCCCATATTGGTGGCGTAAAACACGGTGCCAAAAGTCCGGTCAAACGCCAGCAGAATCAGGCCCACGGCGACCGGCGGAAAGGAAAACGCCAGCAGGAACTGGATGACGAGCATCATCCACGCCAGCACCGGCACGCGCATCAGCGTCATGCCCGGCGCGCGCAGGTTCAAGATGGTGACGACGAAGTTGACGCCCGCGACCATCGACGAAACCGCGAGCAGCGTCAGGCCGGCCCACCAGAAGTCAATCGGCATGCCGGAGAAGTCGCGCGTGGTGAGCGGCGCGTAGCCGGTCCAGCCGGCGGCCGGAAAGGCGCCGCAAAATAGCAGGGACGCGTTGATGGTCAGCGAGCCCGCAAAGAACGTCCACCAGGAAAACGCGTTCATGCGGGGGAAGGCGACGTCGCGGGCGCCGATCATCAAGGGTACGAAATAGTTGGAGAAACCGGCGATCATCGGCATGACGGCGAGGAACACCATCGTGGTCGCGTGCATCGTGACCAGGCCGTTGAAGGTGTCGCCGACGAAGATGTGCTGGTCAGGCCGGGCGAGCTGGATGCGAAACAGCAGCGCTTCCAGGCCGCCGATCAGCAGCCAGAACAGCCCGGCACCGCCGTACAAGATGCCGATTTTCTTGTGATCCACGGTCGTGAGCCAGTCCAGCAGGCCCGTCTTGCTCGGCCGTTCCTGGTGGTAGATGGGCTTTTGCGCCGCTGCGAAATCCGCGATGGATGCCATGATGCTTGCTCCGAAACGATTCTGGCGATTCTGCTAAGAGTTCCGTTAGGTTCGACTCGTCGGGGACGATTACTTCAGGCTGGTCAAGAAGCCCGCGACGTCCGAAGCTTCCTGGTCCGTCAGGCCCAGGTTGCTCATCAGCGCGCCCGGCTTCACCGCCTGCGGGTTCTTGACCCACGTCGCGATGCTGTCCGGCGAGTTCTTCAGCGTGTGCGCGGCGATGTAGTCGCGGCTGCCGACGTGGGTCAGGTTCGGTCCCGACGTCCGCGAGCGCGCGCCCGGCGCCAACTCCGACAAGCCGTTGATCGTGTGACACGCGACGCAGCCCTTGTTCATGAAGACCTTCTGGCCCGCTTCCTGCTGCGGCGTCGTCGGCTTGGCTGCGGCCTGCTTCATCCGCGTCACCCAGTTTTCGTAGCTGTCCGGGCCGTCTTTCGGATGCACGATGATGCGGATGCCCATCAGCGCGTGGCTTGCGCCGCACAGCTCCGCGCACTGGCCATCAAAGCTGCCAACCTCTTTGGGCTTGAAATTCAACGGGTAATTGCGTCCCGGCGTCGCGTCGCGCTTGCCCGAGAGCCGCGGCACCCACCAAGCGTGGATCACGTCCGCCGACGTCAAGTGCAGCATGACTTGCGTGCCGACCTCGACGTGCATCTCGTTGCCGGTGTTGATGCCTTCCTTCTTGTAGTCCAGCTCCCACCACCACTGCTTGCCGGTGACGTCGATGTCGATGATCTTCTGGTTCATATCCGGGCGCTTGGCCAGCTCGAACAGGCCGCCCAGCGTTGGCACCGTGATGCCGAGCACCACCAGCGTCGGCACAATCGTCCAGGCGATCTCCAGCCGCGAGTCGCCAAAGCTCTGCTCCGGCAGCGCATTGTCGCCCGGCTTCTTGCGGAACTTGACGATCGCGATGAAAAACGCCGCGAGCACGCCGAAAAAGATGATCGAGTCGAGCACCAGGTACAGGTTGTAAAACCAGGCGCTGACCTCGCTGGCGTCGGCCGCGGGGTGCTGGTAGGCGTCGCGCGGGTGCAACTCCTCGCAAGCCGCCGTCAAGCCTGCCAGCAGCAGGAGCGAGGTCGTCAAAGCGAGCGAAGGCAGGCGTTTTTGGAGCGAACGGAGGGCGTTGGACATCAGAGGCGTTCCTTCTGTGGCAACTCAGGCGAGGGGGCGATGAATCATCAGATCGACAATCATCGCCGTGAAGACAGCGTGGAGGTAAAGCAGCGAGGCAAAAAAGGTCTTACGAGCCAAGGCGTCGGTCTTGCCGCGCAGCAGCGTGACGCAGCTCCACAGGAACCACAGGCTCGCGACCATGGCAAACAGGCCGTAGCCTACCGACAAGTGCCGGGTCAGCGCCGGCAGGGTGGCAAACGGCACAATCGCAAGTGCATATAGGACCATGCGCGCATACGTGGCTTCGTTGCCGTGGGTGATCGGCAGCATCGGGAAGCCGGCATTTTGATAGTCCGCCTTGCGAAACAGCGAGATCGCCCAAAAGTGCGGCGGCGTCCACAGGAAGACGATCGTGAACAGGGTGACGCTCATCAGGCCGATGGAGCCATGCAACGCGGCGTCGACGATGACCGGCGGAGCTGCGCCGGCCGCGCCGCCGATCACGATGTTCAGCGGCGTGCGCGGCTTGAGCCAGATCGTGTAGACGAAAACGTAGAACAGGATCGTCGCTGCGCCCGCGAGCATGCCGCCCACGCGCGCGGCCTGGGCGACCTCCGGCGTCGCTTGCCAGCCCAGCAGCGCGATGCCGCCGAGCGAAAGCGCGATCGCGAACGCCAGCGCTTCGCCCGGCAGGACCAGGCCGGTCGGCAGCGGCCGCTGGCGTGTGCGCTCCATGTTCAGGTCCGATTTGCGCTCCAGCCAGGCGTTGAACACTGAGCTCGCCGCAGCGCACAGCGCGATACCGGCAATGATGGCGGAACCCCGCGCCAGGCTCGGCCACGCCACGTCGTCGATAGCGAGCGCCGGCAGCCCGGTGAAAAATACCAGCCCGACGACCGACGGCCGCGTCGTCGCCAGCAGCCCACGCGCCACCGTCCACGGCGTCCGCGGGCTCGGCGGCAGCGCCCCGCCCCGGCGTGCGTCATCGGTCGCCACATCCCGCTGCGCCAGCGGCCCGGCCGTCTGCGCCGAACGCAACGCGCGGACCGTCTCTGCCGGGGCGGGCTGCGGCGCGGACGCCAGTGCACGGATGCTCAGCTTCATCGACAAAAGAGTCTCCAGATTCCGGTGGCGCTGGCGGCGAACTGTCAGCAGCGCAACCCCGCAGCGCTTGTTCTGCCCGGCAGGGATGGTTTCAACAACGTGTTTTCGCAGATTCCCGCAATGCTGACAAACGCTTCGTGTCCAGAAAGTGGGCTGCTCACGCGCGCCCGGGGCGAGCCATCGCAGCTCTGATTCTGTCCAGCGAATCCGCGAAGTGGCACCCCGCGGCGGCGCGGCTTGTAGCCGATGGCCCGACTTTTGTCTAGGCGTTCGCACGCCTGACTGCGTCAATTTGCCCAGTTGACACGATCGCGCACGCCGGTGTCGCAGGTGACCTGTCGGGCGAATCCGCTGTTAATCCCACCACTTTTCTTCGTCGGCCTCTTCGTCCGGCTCCACGTCGCCGTCCACTTCATCCAGGCCCAGATCGTCGTCGTCCAGGTCCGTTGGCGCTTTGCGCGGCACGGCTTCGCCTTCGTCGAGCTCTTTCTCCGGATCCAGCTCCGCCTCTTCTTCCTCTTCCTCGTCGGCAACCGGATAGTCGTCTTCGTCAAAATTCAGCTCGCGCTCGACTTCCTCGTCCTCTTCTTCTTCCTCGTCCTCGTCAAAATCGTCGTCGCCATCGTCGCCATCGTCGTCGAAGTCCTCGTCCTCCTCGAACTCGTCGTCGTCCTCCCACTCGTCGTCGTACCCGGCGCGCAGAGGCTCAACGGCCGGAGAATTGCCATGCGCAATGGGCAGTTGAAGGCGTTTGGCAATGACGTCGAGTTCAAACTGCATGGTGCTGGCTCCTGGCAAGATGGCGGGCTGCTGACAACAACTTCCCGGGGCGCGGCATGCCGTTTTTTTTGGCGCATGGCAAGTATTCACATGCAGGCGCTATGCTGCGGGCGCAAGTTGCCAGCTTGCCGGCCCGGAGGCCCCATGGAAGCGAAGCGTCGTGAACAGTGCCTGCAACAGGCTTTTTTGGCCCCGCAGCTGCCGTTGCTGACCGACGCGCTGGACGCGCTCGTCGATCTGTTGCGCAGTCAAGGCGCGGCGCCGGACCGCTATCTCGGCGCGAAACGCGGCAGTGATTGGCTGAAAAAAGCCAGCTCATTTCGTGCGTTGTGCGACTCTGGGCGGATTCAGCCGGAGCTGCTGGATCGCGCGTTGGCGGAGATCGCGGACGACGCGCTCGGCGCCGCGCAGATCATCGATCGCTTTCTGCTGCCGTACGCGCTGCTGGCGGCGGCGCGGCCGCAGCTGTCCGGCGATCCGCCGCCGTGGCTGGTCGACGCGCTGGCTGCGATGATCGCGGTGGATGCCGAGGAGGCGCTGCTGGACGTGGCGGTGGCGCAGGACCGGCTGGACGGGGAGAGCGGTTGCCTGACGCTGCCCTGGCTTGCGCGGCGGACGCTCGTGGCGCGCTGGCTCGCGCGGCAGCTGACCCCGGCGCGGCTGTGGCGGGTGCTGGCGGGCAAGGACGACTGGCGGGCGGTGCTGAGTCCCGAACTTCTGGCGCAGGCGCAGGCGATCCACGCGGGGGCTGCGCCGCAGGTGGTGTCGGGAAGTTATGAAGAAGATGACGTATTTTCGCTCATGGACGCGTTCCATGCGCTGACGTGCGCGCGCCAGCGTCAGCGTGGCCTGCCCGCGAGCCTGGCGATTGTGCCGGCCGGCGGAGGCCTGCTGTGGCAGCTGGCGAACGGTCAACTGCGTGCGGCGGGCGAAAGCCTGTCCGTGACCCAATCGCTAGCGGCGGGCTTTCTGGAGCCGCCGCTGCACGCGTTGCCGATCCCCGTGGCGCTTGGCGCGGGGCTGCGCACGGCGGGCTGGCACACGCTGCGGCTGGAGCTCGACGACGTGGACGCCGCCGACGAGCTGCTGGATGCGCTGCTGGATCTCGCGCTGGACCCCCTGGCGCCGCAAACGCTGGACGGGCTTGGCTTTCGCATCGTACCGTTGGCGAATCCGTAGTATCGTCCGCGGCGAGGGGGGCTCATGCTGTCTGCGCCGGTTTCCGTGCAAGTGCCTACGCAGATTGTGATTTTTGGCGCGTCAGGCGATCTGACCGGCCGTAAGCTGATCCCGGCGATCGTGGAAGCAGCGTGTCGGCGGGCGTTTCTCGCGCCCGTGCAAGTCATCGGCGTCGATCTGCGACCGCTCTCCAGCGAGGCGTGGCGCACGGAGCTCCAGCCCAAAATTGCCGCTTCGCAGCTGCGGATTTGGGACGAACTGGCGCCGAACGTGCACTACCATTCCATCGGCGACAGCTCGCCGGAGGCGTTTGAGCACTTGCGCAGCCACCTGGATGAGCTGGCAGGTCCGGAGCACGGCGTCGTGGGTCGGCTGTTTCACCTTGCGCTCAAACCGGCGCTTTTTGCGGCGACGATCGAGTCGCTGGCCAACGCCGGGATGCTCCAGGACGATCCGCTGCGCATTGAAGCCTGGCGGCGCGTCGTCATCGAGAAGCCGTTCGGCAGCGATTTGGCGACGGCGCAATGGCTGAACCTGATGCTGCGCCGGCACTTGCGCGAGGAGCAGATCTACCGGATCGACCACTATCTGGGCAAGGAAACGGTCCAGAATATTCTGGCTTTTCGCTTTGAAAACGCGATCTTTGAGCCGATTTGGTCGAGCCAGAACGTCGAGTCGGTGGAGATCAGCGTCTGCGAGACGCTGGGCATGGCGTCCGGGCGCGGCAAGTACTACGACGGTGCGGGGGCGCTGCGCGACATGGTGCAGAACCACCTGATGCAGCTGCTGTGCCTGGTCGCGATGGAGCCGCCGACCTCGCTGGACGCCGAGGCCGTGCGCACCGAAAAAGTCAAGGTTTTGAAGGCGCTGGAGGCGTTTGCCGATCCTCAGGACGTCTGGCGCAACGTCGTGCGCGGGCAATACCAGGCGGCGGGCGGTGACTGCGGCTATCTGGAAGAAGACGGCGTGTCCGCGGATTCGACGACAGAGTCGTACGTCGCGATTCGCGCGCGGATCCACAACTGGCGCTGGGCTGGCGTGCCATTCTTTTTGCGCACCGGCAAGCGGCTGCACAAGCGCTACAGCGAGATTGTCGTGCGGTTTCGCGTGCCACCGGCGGATCTGTTCTCGGGACCGACCCCGGCGGACATCTGCCGGCTGCGGCCCAACACGCTCGTGTTTCGCATCCAGCCTGACGAGGGCATTCGCCTGACGTTCATCGTCAAGCAGCCGGGCCTGGGGCACATCATGCGTCAGGCGACGCTGGGCTTTGATTACAAAGACCTTTTTCCCGGCGATTCACCCGATCCGTACGAGCGGCTGCTGCTGGACGCCGTCGCCGGGCAAGCGACGCTGTTCATCCGCGGCGACGAGGCGGAAGCTGCCTGGCGGTTTGCCGATTCGATTCGCGTCGGCTGGAATGCCGACGGCGCGCCGCCACCTGTGCCGTACGCGAGCGGCACGGGCGGTCCCGGGGCGGCCGATGAGCTGTTTCGCGGCTGCGAAGGCGTCTGGGGACGCGGCGAATGAGACACACGCGCCGCAGCTCGGGATCAAGCGTCGGTCATCGCGGTGTGCCTCCTTCGGCACACGCTTGCGGTCCCAGTCCGAAATGCGACAGGTCTGACCGGAAAAATGGGGTGTTGGGCATAGGTCAGCAGGTTTAGCTGCCGGTGCGCAGCGAGGAGGAGAGCATGATGCAGATTCATTCCGGCGGGCCGAAACGGCCAAACGTCCATGTGCTCGGCGATTACGGTCCGCAGGCGGCGCAGATGATCGCCGACGCGATCCTGACGACGATCGCGGAGACGGGGCGGTGTCGGCTCGGGCTGGCGGGCGGAAGAACGCCGGCGCCGGTCTACGGCCAGCTGCGCGCGCTGTTGCCCGCGAGCGCGTACCGCCAGCTGCGCGTGACCTGGACCGACGAGCGCGTGCTGGAGAAGGTCGGCCACGCGCCCGGCGATTGGCAGCCGTTTGACCCGGAGAGCAACCTGCGGATGGCGTACGCGGAATGGCTATCCAAGGTGCCGATATCCCACGAGAATGTCCTGCCGATGAGCCTGTCGGGCGACGCGCGTGTGGAGCTGCTGCGGTTTGGCAAGGCGTTTCGCGCGCAGTTTGACGGCGGGCTGGACATCGCGCTGCTCGGGTTGGGGAGCGATGGCCACGTCGCGTCGCTGTTTCCCGGGCATCCGGCGCTGGACGTCGACGATCTGGCGCTGGCGGTGCACGACAGCCCCAAGCCGCCGGCGGCGCGCATCTCGCTGACGCTGCCGGTGCTCAAACGCGCGCGGACGGTCATCATCCTGGCGCGCGGCAAGGCCAAGTCGGACGTGATTGTGCGGGCGATGGCGGGCGATGCCGCGCTGCCGGTGACCCGGTTTCTCGAGCACCCACGGGCGTTTTTTCTGCTCGATTCGGCGGCGGCCCGGGGCATCGTCCTGGCCGAACTCGACGCGATGACGCCGGGAGAATGACATGAACGGCTGCGCTATCGGTGTTATCGGCCTGGGCGTCATGGGTGCCGCCTTGGCGCGCAATTTCCACAGCCGCGGCTTGCGGGTCGCGGGTTTCAACTGGGAGCCGGAAGGCGCCGCGAGCTTTGCCGCCCAATGGGGCGACGACCGGTTCGAGATCACCAGCGATTACGCAGCGTTCGTCGCGAGCTTGCAGACGCCGCGGCGCATCGTCGTCATGGTCACGGCCGGGCCCGCGGTCGATGCCGTCCTGGAAGCGCTGGCCCCGCACCTTGCCAGCGCGGACATCGTCGTCGACGGCGGCAACAGCCGGTTCACCGACACGGAGCGCCGCGACGGCTGGTGCCGGTCCCGCGGTTTTCACTTCGTGGGCATGGGCGTCTCGGGCGGCGAGGAAGGCGCGCTGCTTGGGCCCGCGATGATGCCCGGCGGCGATCGGGAAGCCTGGTTGCGCCTGCAGCCGGTACTCGAACCCGCGGCCGCCGTTTCGGACAGCGGCCCGTGCGTCGGCTGGTGCGGCAAGGGCGGTGCGGGTCATTTCGTCAAGACTGTGCACAATGGTATTGAATACGGGGATATGCAGCTGATCGCCGAGACCTGGCTGCTGCTGCGCGACGGCTTGGGGCTGGACGTCCGGCAGCAGGCGCAGGTGTTCGCGGCCTGGAACCGCGGGCCGCTGGCGTCGTATCTGGTGGAGCTGACGAGCCAGGTGCTGGATGCGCGTGACCCGGCCGGGCAGGGCGCGCTGGTGGCGCAAGTGCTGGACGTGGCGGGATCCAAGGGCACCGGCAAGTGGACCGTGGAGGCGGCGCTGAATCTCGGGGTGCCGATTCCGACGATCACAGCGGCCGTGGAAGCGCGGTCGCTGTCGGCCCAGCGGTCGGTGCGCGCGCAGGTCCACGCGCGGTACGCGCCCGCGGTGGCCATGCTGACGGACGTGACGCCGGATGAGCTGGCGCTGGCGCTGTTCGCCAGCCGGCTGATGGGCTGGACCCAAGGCTTCATGCTGCTGCAAGCCGCCAGTCAAGCCCATGGTTTTGCGACGGATTTGGCTGTGGTGGCGCGCATCTGGAAAGCGGGGTGCATCATTCGCGCAGCGTGGCTGGATCGGGTGTGGCAGGCGCTGCGGGACCAGCCGGACCTGCCGGCGCTGCCGCTGGACGCGGGGTTTCAGGCGGAGCTGCAGGCGGCGCTGCCGGCGTGGCGCAAGGTCGTGGCGCGCGCAGTGGAAGCGGGCATCGCGGTGCCGGCGATGGCGGCGAGCCTGACGTATTTTCAGGGGCTGACGTCGGTGCGCGGTCCTGCAGCGCTCATCCAGGCGCAGCGGGACGCGTTTGGCGCGCACACCTACCGGCGCACGGACGCGCCCGACGTCGCGGTCCATTCGCGCTGGCTGGAGCTGGCGAAGGTCTAGAGACGCTCCGACCGAAGTTCGCGATCATCCGCTCGCGATCCGCGGCGTCGCACCGGAGGTGCACGCTCGTGATCCCAGTCCGAAATGCGCCAGGGCTGAGCGACGGAATGTGGTGTTGGACGCGGGCCGGGATGTCTAGCGCGCCGCGCGGTCAGAAGCGGCTGTGCAAGTCGCCAAACGGGATGCGCAGCGACACCGAGACCACATCGAGCGCGGCGTCATAGGTGCCATTGCCGATGACGGATGCGACGGACGGGTTGCCCGGCAGGATCGTCGGCGAGACCTGCTGCATCACTTGGCTGTTGGTCACGACCTGCGTCTGGATGAAATGGTGGGCGTAGGCCAGATCCAGCCACGCGCCCCACATCCGCACGCTCGCACCGACCGACGCGACGTGGCGCTGCCAGTTGGGAAAGTCGACGCTGACGTAAGCCGTTGGAATAGCTGATGTTTCGTAGGCATAGCCGGCGCGCACGAGGAACCGGTCGTCCACGACCGTGACGTCCGCGCCCAGCCGCACGCTGTAGGCGTCGTTCATGTTGTGAGGAAACACGACATCGGGCAGCGGCGTCTGGTTGGTCGGGCCCATTGCCGCGCTGGTGATGTAGATGTTGTTGGTCTTGACGGTCAGCTGCTGAAAGACCGACCAGCGCTCCCAGACGCCGTCGAGCTCCAGGCGCAGGCGCTTGGTGGCCCGCCACGCGACGCCCGCGCGGAGGTTCGCGGCAAAAGGCAGCTGCAATTCTGCGCTGTTGCCGTGGACAACCGCGCCGATGTTCTGCGCCGACTTGGGCAGCGAGATGTCCAGCGTGCCCGGCGCGTCAAACATGATTTCCGGCCGGTACGAGATGCCGATGTCGATGTCCGCGGTGGGCGAGACGCTCAGGCCGACCACAACCGTTGGAATAAATGAGGATTTGCCGTTGAAGGTCGCGACCGAGTCGCTCGCGGTGCTGGTGACGGAGTTGGGCGACTTGTCATACGTGCCAAAGCCGGCCCAGACGGCCTGGTTGAACGTGGCGTTGCCCTGGACGAGCTGGCCGGTCAAGCCAAGCCGCGCCGAGAAGTCGCCGCGTTTCCAGCCCGCCGCGATGGCAGCGGAGTAGTACGCGATGAAATAGTCCGTGCTGTTGATGCCGTAGCGCTGCGCGCCGTCGCCGGGAAACTGCGACTTGCCAATCGCGGATGGGCCAGTGGCGCCCAGCGAGAGCGTCAGGTCCGAGAGCGGTCCGACGGCGCCGAAGCCGTAGGCGACCGACCCGCCGGGTGCCAGGAACGGCGGCGCGGAATTGCTGACCGGTGACGTGCCCGGCGTCGCAGAAGTGAACGTCAGCGCCTGCGAGGCGATCTTGGCCTCCAGCGACAGGTGCCAGCCGCGAAAAGCCGCCTGCGCAAGGCCGGCTGGATTGTATTGGAAGGCCAGACCGTCGTCCGGATTGGCGGCATTGGCGCCACCGCGGCCGATCGCAATCGTGCCGTTGTCCGGAAATTCAATGCCCGCGGCCCAAGCCGCGGACGTCGCCATCAGCCCGGTGCTGACAGAAAAAACAAGCAATAACAGTGTGTTCAAGCGATAGCGCGTGCGTCCGATCATGATGCCCTCCCTCAAGGTTGTCGCGATGTTACGCTGGCCGAGCCCGTTTCGCCAGTCGGCGCTTGCGAGTCAGTGCGTGCCGCGCTACGCTCGCACGGAATTGCTGCGGATCGCACGTCACCAGAAGACGCCCATGAGCCACGAACCTGAGCAGAGCGGCTGGCACACGGAAGAAGCGGAGATTCCGCTGCTGCAAGCCATGCCGTTTTCGCGGCCGCACGTGCTGCAGCAGATTCGCGGTCCCGGTTCGCCGGCGATTCTGGAATTGTCAGGTGAATCCTTGGTGTTGGGGCGCAGTCCGGAGACAGACATCCACATTCCGTCGCCGTCGCTGTCGCGCACGCACATGCGGCTCGAGCGCTACCAGGGCACGTACCGGGTGATCGACCTGGACAGCTCGAATGGCGTGTATTTGAACGAGATTCGCGTGCATTCCGCCGTGCTGCGGGACGGGGATACGTTGCAGCTGGGCAACGCCGTTTTCATCTATCACGAAGGCAAGTAGCACCGCGGCGGTGCGCGGCCGCGGCGTGGTGCGGCAACACTGGAGCCAACATGGCGTTTTTTGTACGCTTCTGGGGCACGCGCGGCTCGATCCCGACACCCGGTCGCACCACCAACAAGTATGGCGGCAACACAAGTTGCGTGGAAATTCGCGTCGATGACACGCTGTTCGTCTGCGACGGCGGCACGGGCTTGCGGGAACTCGGCGTGGACCTGCTGCGGCGCGATATGCCCAATATTACTGCGCATTTTCTCTTCAGCCACATGCACTGGGATCACATCCAGGGCTTTCCGTTTTTCACGCCGGCGTACATCCCGGTGAACACCTGCAACATTTACGGCACTTCGGCGGGCGATCATCGGTTCCACAGCCTGCTGAGCGGCCAGATGCGCAGCGACTATTTTCCAGTTGATTTCAGCGAGTTGCGATCGCATATCCTGGCGACCGACCTGGACGACGGCAAGCGGCCGATCGACGGCGTTCGCGTGCGATGGTTTGAACAGCGCCACCCGGGCAGTAGCTACGCGTATTCCTTGGAGAAAAATGGCGTGAAGGTCGTGTACGCGACCGACAACGAGATCGACCTGACGCTGGCGAAGACCTTCGACGAGATCCAGTCAGATCTGGAAAAGCAGCGTGAAGTGCCTGAAACATTGGTGGAATTTGTGCGCGGCGCCGACCTGCTGATCGCCGACGCGCAGTACACCGACCTGGAATACCCCAAGCACGTTGGCTGGGGCCATCCGCGCGCGACGACCGTCGTGGATCTGGCGGTGCTTGCGGGCGTCAAGCAGCTGGCGCTGTTTCATCACGATCCGATGCACAGCGACGCGGATGTCGAGGCCATTGTGCAGCAATGCCGGGCGCGCGCGCGGCTCTTTGGCAGCCCGCTGTTCACATTTGCGGCGCGGGAAGGCCTGGAGCTGAAGCTGGAATAGGCCCTGCGGCCAGCCTAGCGCCCGCACGCCGCGGTATCACCCGCGGCACAGCCTTTTTTGAACAATTCCTTGGCTTTGCCGGGATCCGCGACGACGCCGTAGCCCGACCGGAACGCTTCCGCGGCAGGGCGGCAGCCGTCCGTCGCGCCGTTGCTGCAGGCGCGAACGAAATACAGCGACGCGTATTCCGGCGTGCAGTGCTTGATCTCGCCGCGGCTGCACGACTCGCCCAGCGCGAGGCACGCGACCCCGGCGCCAAGCTGGCACGCCCTGTCGCGCGAGCCGGTTGCCTTGCGCGGCTCGACGTCGCAGATCTCACCGGTGTCCTGAAATTCCGCAAGCTGCAAACACGCGGTCGCATGGCCGTCGTTGCAGGCCTTCTGGAAATACTCCAGCGCGAGCTCCGGATCCAGCGGGCGGCCGATGCCGTACCGGTGCGCGACGCCCATGATGAGGCAGCCCACGCCACCGCCCAACTCGCAGCCGCGCTCGAATTGCCGCAGCGCCCGCTGCCGCTCGCGTTCCACGCCGTGGCCGGTCTCGTAGATTGCGCCGAGGTGGACGCACGCGGGTCCATAGCCGCCGTCGCAAGCCGCGGTCAGGAGCGCGATGGCCTGCTGCGTGTTGAGGGCCGTGCCGCTGCCTTCGCTCGCCGCGATCGCCGCGCCGGTGCAGCCACGCGGTTCATGGCGCTCGCACGCCATCGTGAACAGCTTCAGCGCCAGGCTGGGATCGCGGCCAAAGCCAATGCCGCGGGCGTACAGTTCGCCCCACCACGCGCACGCGAGCGGGCTGCCGGCCTTGCACGCCACCGAGAGCGTGTCGGCGGCCTTGGCGGGATCGCGGGACGTGCCGATGCCAAAACGCCACGACTGGCCGACGCGCGCACAGCTGTCGCGTTTTTCCTGGCGGCATTCGTCCTGCAAGACCAGCGACGCTTTGGAGAAATCCGGACCGATTCCAGCGACTTCCGGTAACCGATCCTCAATCTCGTCACAGGCGGCAAGCTCGCCATTGAGGCAGTGTCTTTCGCTCTCGGTGAACGGCGATGCGCGCTGACCCCGCACCGGCGTGCCCGGCGATCGCGCAGCGCCGCACCCGGTCAGCGCCAACAGCGCGAGGGCAAAGACTACGCATCGAATTGTCCCAAGCCGCTGCCGCATTCACGCCCCCGCAAGCACGGAGCGACGATACCGCAGTCGCTCGTTCATGTCACAAAGTTCATTGAAATGACGTTTGTTGCGAACGTTCGCGTCTGCTACCATGCCAACACGGTGCTGTGTCGCGCCGACTTGCCCACGGTAGGACTAAACGATGTCACGCCCGTTGCAGCCGTTCTGTGTTCGCAATATCAACCTGTTTTGGGGGTGTTGTCTCGCGACGGCGGCGCTGTTTTTGGCGCTCGCTGGCTGTGGCAACGCGGACACGACGCCTGACACGTCCACCGTGACGATCCTCGACACAAGCGGCGATGCCGACGTGCATGTCAACCACGACACGAAAGACACGGCGACCGGGCCCGACGCGGACGTGTTGGCCGAGGACGTGCCTGATGTCACCGATCAGGAGCTGCCTGATATCCAGCTCGGCGACGGCGATGGCGTGTCTGATACCGTCGCTGACGTCGACGCCGCGGACGTGGGCCTGACCGACATTGCCGACGACGGCGACCTGTCCATTGGCCCCGATGCCGACACCGCGCAGACGGACGTCGTGACCACGGACGTCAACATGGCGTGCGAATTTAGTCCGAACGCGCTCACCGGCGAGCCCGGCGCGACCTGCGCGATCAACGATGACTGCAACACCGGTTATTGTGTCGATACGCCCGACGGCAAAGTCTGCACCCGCGCCTGCACGGACACGTGCTGCCCGGGCGGATGGGACTGCAAGAACATCTCCGTCAGCTCTGACCCGTGGTATGGCTGCGTGCCCAAGCTCGTCCACCCGTGCGACCCGTGCACGGACGATACCCAATGCCACTCGCCTGGCGACTCGACCGGCCTGTGTCTGTCCTACGGCGACGTCGGCAGTTTCTGCGGAGGCTCGTGCGCGTCTGGCCTCGATTCCGCGTGCCCGATTGGCTACTACTGCCTGAAAAATGCCAAGGGCATGACCAACGGCGTGCCCGGCACCGGCGGCACCGGCAACCAGTGCATGAAGAAGAGCGGGCTCTGCGACTGCTCCGTTCAGGCCAAAGCGCTCGGCTCCAGCACGATTTGCTACAGCAAGAACAAGTACGGCAACTGCACCGGCGCGCGACAGTGCCAGCTCAGCGGCCTGACGGGTTGCGACGCCAAGTCGCCGACCGCCGAGGTCTGCAACGGTTTGGACGACAACTGCGACGGCGTGACCGACGAGCCCGGCGCGTCGCTCTGCACCGTCTTCTGGCAAGACTCGGACAAGGACGGCTTTGGCAACTCACCGGCCACCGGCGGCACCAACGAGTGCTTGTGCCAGGCGACCGGGCTGTTCACGTCCATCTCGCCGACCGACTGCGACGACACGAACCCGGCGATCAAGCCGACGGCGATCGAGGTCTGCGACGGCGTTGACAACGACTGCAACGGCAAGACCGACGAGACGTGCGACATGGACCACGACGGCTACTGCGCGGCCGACGCGGTCGTTCTGCCGGGGACAAAATCTTGCAAATACAAGGGCGTGGACTGCGACGACGGCAATCCGGCGATCCATCCCGGCCAGCCGGAAATCTGCGGCAACGGGATCGACGACAACTGCGACGGCTACACCGACAGCGGCGCCACGGACGCCGTCGGCTGCACCCAGTTCTACGAGGACGACGACAAGGACGGCGTCGGCACGGGCAACTCGGAATGCCTGTGCGCGCCGAGCGGCATCTTCACCGCAACCGTGAGCGGCGACTGCAACGACAGCAACGCCAGCGTGTACCCGGGCGCCAAGGAAATCTGCGGCAACGGCATCGACGACAACTGCAACGGCAAGCAGGACGAGGCAGGCGCAGTCGGCTGCACGAGCTTCTACATGGACGCGGACTTGGACGGCTATGGTGCCGGAACGCCGAAGTGCCTGTGCGGCCCCACCGCGACGTACATCACGTCCAAGGGCGGCGACTGCAACGACAGCGACCCGAAGATGAACCCGGCGATGACGGAAATCTGCAACAACATTGACGATGACTGCGACGGGATCACCGACAACAACAACGCGGTTGGCTGCACGACGTTCTACGCCGACTACGACAAGGACGGGTTCGGCGACAGCAAGAAGTCGCTGTGCCTGTGCTCGGCGACGGCACAATTCACCGCGACGATCGGCGGCGACTGCGACGACAGCAAAGCCAACGTCAACCCGGTCGCGCCGGAGACCTGCGACGGGCTGGACAACGACTGCGACGGCATCATCGACAACCCCGGCGCTCAGGGCTGCGTGTTTGCGTACATCGATGCAGACGGCGACGGGTTCGGATCCAACGCCAGCAAGGCGTGCGTCTGCGGATTATCCATGCCTTACAACACATTCAAGAATGGCGATTGCGACGACAAGCTGTCCAGCGTCTATCCGGGCGCGCTGGAGAAATGCAACGGCATCGACGACAACTGCGACGGCGTAACCGACGAGGCGAACGCCCAGGGCTGCACGATCTACTATGCGGACACCGACAACGACGGCATCGGCAATGCCGCCAAAGCGGCGTGCCTGTGCGCCAAGAATAGCATCTACACAACGACCAAGTCCGGCGACTGCGTTGACAACGACCCGACCGTCTACCCCGGCGCCAAAGAGGTCTGCGATGGCAAGGACAACGACTGCGACGGCATCGTGGACAACCAAAACGCGATTGGCTGCAACACCTACTATCTGGACTTCGACGCCGACGGCTACGGCGATGTGGCGACTTTGGCGCTGTGCTTCTGCTCCGCGACCGGGAGCTACGACGTGCTCCAGGGCGGCGACTGCAACGACAAGAACAGCCAAATTCACCCAGGCGTGACTGAGAAATGCGATGGCTTGGACAACGACTGCGACGGCATTGTCGATCCGCCGAACTCGGTGAACTGCCACAACTACGCACCGGACCTTGACAACGACGGCTACGGCGACAAGTACTCCAGCAACTTGGCTTGCCTGTGCGGCCCGGCTTACCCGAACACCTGTTTGGTGAGCACCAACTGCGATACGGACTGCAATGACAAGGACCCGCTGATCAGCCCCGGCGCATTCGAGATCTGCGGCGATGGAATTGATAATAATTGCAATGGATTGACGGACGAGGCGACTACGAACACGTTGTTCTACATCGATGTCGACGGCGACGGCTATGGCACGGGCCCCGGGCAGTCGCTGTGCAAACCGGGCATCGTCAATGGCCAAATGTTCTCGGCGTCGCAGGCCGGCGACTGCAACGACGCATTGAAGGACGTGCATCCCAACGCGACCGAAATCTGCAACGGCATTGACGACAACTGCAACGGCCAGACCGACGAACAATTGCCGTCCGTGATGTGCGGCCCCGCGGCCAACGGCGTTCCAGCATGCATTGGCGGCCAGTGCATCCCGCAATGCTATCCGTCCTGGTTCGACGCCAACGGCATCGCCAGCGACGGCTGCGAGTGCAAGGCCGACAACTTCTACGGGGTTCTTGGCGCAACGTGCGCCGCGCCGATCGACCTCGGCTATATCTACGACGACGGCACCACCACCATCCTCAAGTCAGGCAACATCATGCCGCCGGAGAACCTCGTCGCGCCTGCGGGCGGCGACTGGTTCCACTTCAAGGCGGTGGACGCCAGCGACGCGACGGGCAGCTGCAACCCGTTCAACGTCCACGTTTGGCTCTCCAACAACCCGGACGGCCAGTTCACCGTCGACCTGTACAAGCACGGCTGCGGCGGCCAGGACCTGCTGTGCAGCAACGAATCGGACACCGGCTGGACCGTCTCCTTCAGCGGCAAGCCGCCCTATGGCCCGCAGGCGATCCAGGGCCATCAATCGGGCGGCGACCCGGGCTCGACCGTTTGGCCCGACGGGCACGACAACTACCAGCCGTCCCCCGTCCCCGAGAACGGCGGCGAGTGCGACTGCGTCAACGTCGTCAATACGCCCGGCTTGCCGTCGGCGGGCTTGCCTGGCATGAACTACTGCACGGATAACTCGGACGACTTCTACGTCCGCGTCGGCCGTTACCCGGGCAGCGCGACGATTTGCCAGAACTACACGCTCAGCATCACGAACGGCAAGTAGGCGCCGAGCCAAGTGAGACCTGGCGCAGGGCTTGCCGTCGCCGAATCCGGTCTCAGCGGTCTCACTTCGGGCGGTCTCAGCGGTACGTGCGCCTCGGTCTGCGGGGCTAAGACCTTGAAATGACTATTATTGCTGCTTGGCGCGATTCTTGCAGGGCCACTGCCTCGCCGCACAGGTCGAGGTGCGGTGCAGGTTCCGGATCCGCGCGTACGGGCGGGAACGGGCTTGCCGCCAACCAACCATGCCGGGCGGGAGCGGGCGAGCAAGCCCGTCAGCCGCCGAAGGCGGGCCGGGGCGACGCCAAGCGTCGTGGACCCGGGTGGTGGTGGTATGTCCGGCGTTCAAGCCGGGCATTTTCGGCGGGGGAGGGGTCGAGGCCAGGGAGGGCCCGGCGCGAAGGCAGGGACTCGCCCAGTCGACCGCTCGTCTTGTTCAACCCGCTGAAAATACTCTAAAATGCATCTTCCGGCAACTCCATGATCGACAGTTCCGAGCCCTCGACCAGCTTGCGGGTCAGCGTCAGTCCGGGCAGTACCTGGCTGCAAAACCACTTCGCTGAGGCGATCTTCCCCTGATAGAAGCCGATGTCTGCGCCTTTCGCCGTAGGCAGTTTGGCAACGGCGATGCCGGCGTGCCTGACAAGAAGCCACGCGATGACAGTCTCGGCGAGCGCGAACAGGATCTTGTTGCCGTGAATGCCGACGTGGTAAACGGAGTCGTTGAGCTTGTTCAGCATCGTCATGAGGATACCTTGGACCTCGCCGAGCGCTTTGAGCAGCGCCTTGCGCTCGTCCGCCAGCGTCTCGCCGCCGTCCGTGCCATTCGCCGTCGCCATGACCTCTTCCATCAGCCCCTGCAGCGTCTGGCCGCCATCGCGCGCGATCTTGCGAAAGAACAGGTCCAGGGCCTGGATCGCCGTCGTGCCTTCGTACAGGCTGTCGATCTTCTGGTCGCGGATGTACTGCTCAAACGGAAAATCCTGGATGTAGCCCGAGCCGCCAATCGTCTGCAGCGACAGCACCAGCATTTCTGTAGCCTTTTCGCTGCAGTAGCCCTTGAGCAGCGGCAGCATCAGGTCATTGCGGGCATCCATCTTGGCAGCGTCCTTGTTGGTGTGACCGCCGAGAATTTCGACCTGGTCCTGCAGCCACGCGATGTACAGCCCCAGCGCGCGCATGCCTTCCGCGTGGGACTTCTGCGCCATCAGCATTCGGCGCACGTCGGGGTGCTGGATGATCCGCACGCGCGGCGCCTTCTTGTTGGCTGCCTCCTTCAAATCCGCGCCCTGCACGCGGTCTTTGGTGTAGGCGAGCGCGTTCAAATAGGCGGTCGAGAGCGTCGCCATCGACTTCATGCCCACCGCCATCCGCGCGTGCTCGATGATGTGGAACATCTGGCGGATGCCATCGTGCACGCCGCCCATCAGGTAGCCGCGCGCGGGCACGTCGCCGTCGCCAAAGACCATTTCGCAGGTCGCTGACGCCTTGATGCCCATTTTCTTTTCGACCTTGGAGACCCGCACGCCGTTGCGTGCGCCCAAGCTGCCGTCGTCGTTGACCCAGTATTTCGGCACGATGAAGAGCGACAGCCCCTTGGTGCCCACGTCGGCGCCTTCCGGCCGCGCCAGCACCATGTGCACGATATTCGGCGGGCCGTCGTAGTCGCCGTTGGTGATGAAGCGCTTGGTGCCCTCGATTTCCCAGATGTCGCCCTCGATGTGGCGCGCCTTGGCCCGGCCCGCGCCGACGTCCGAACCCGCGTCGGGCTCCGTCAGGACCATGGTTCCGCCCCAGCGCTCTTCGCACAGCGGCTTGAGGAACAGCTTCTTTTGCTGCTCCGTGCCCAGCCGGTCGACAATGCGCGCCATGACGGTGCCAAACAGGTAGAACGCCAGCGACGGATTGGCGCCCGCCGTCAGCTCAAAGCCGGCCCAGTTCACCGACGGCGGCGCGCCGTAGCCGTCCAGCCGCTCCGGCAGCTCCAAGCGAAACCACTCCGCGTCGTACCAGGTCTTGAGCGACTTCTTGAGGCTCTTGGGCAGCGTCACGTCGCCGTCTTTGGAGACCTCGAGCCCGACGCGATCCGCGTCCGCCCAGCTCGAGGCGATCTCGGTGGAGCAGAGCTCCTCGTAGGCGGTCAGCGCATCGCGCGCCGAGCCTTCGTCCATCGAGACAAACGGCCCGCGTCCCAGCGACGTCTTGCCGATGTCATGGAATTCAAACAGGTTGAAGAAGACGTCGCGGAGGTTGCTCTTGTAGTGCAGGACGGTCGACACGGCGGACTCCAAAGGGCCGCCAAAGTCGCGACGGCGGCGGTAATCTGCCAGAAAACGCCAGCGGTTGCCAGCGATGGCGCGCCCGCTCTGTCACGGTTTCGCGATCACGTCAGGGCTGCTTGAAAGCGGCGCAGCGCGTGTCATCCGGATCGACCCACGTGGGATGAAAAACCGCCTGATTCTGCACGATTTCATCGCACGTCACAGTGCCGTCGCCGTCGATGTCGAGGTCCAACCCCTGACGGTCCACGCGCAGCAGCTGCCAGTGGTTGTTCGTCTGGTTGCTGACAGTCGAGAACGGTTGGGCGCAAAAGCCCTGGCTGGCACCGAGCGGGACCTGGACAACGTGACGCGCCGCTTCGCCGCTGATTGTGCCGTCCGCTTGGATGCTGCCGCTGCGGACCATGATGGCGCGTTGGACCGCGTACAGGTCGCAGACGCCGCCGACCTTGAGCGTGACGCCCGGGTGGCCGTCGTTGTCGGAATCGACGACGCGCGGGTCATTGGCGTCTGCCGGCATCGCGTCCGTCTCCGGATTCGCCAGCTTGAGGCCCCACGTTTGCACTTCCACGCCGCCGATATACGGCGCGCCGACGCCCTGTGCGGGCACAAACGAGGTCGAGTACATCGGATTGGCAGACGCCACCGCCGCCGGGGGCACGACCGTCGTCATGCCGAGCAGCGGCGTGTTGGCAATGCTGCAATCCTCACGAGTTTCACGCAGTTGCACGCCAGTCTGCACAATCTGAATGCGCGACAGCTCGTAGTTGCGCAGCTCAATCTCGTCGCCAATCGCCACGCAGGTCGACCAGTCCGTGACCAGCACCCACGTCCCGCTCAGGTCCGCCGTCGCCGTCACATCGGTGGGCAACGTCACCGTATCGGTGGTCGAGATGTCAAAAGTCTGCGCGTCGAAACCCGAAGGCGTCAGCGTCGGCTCGCACGCGACGACGAGCAGGCCCGACAACCCCAGCACCGCGAAACAGCAGGAACGCAGCATGTGCACCATCCGTTACAGGTCGACAATCGGGGCAATATTCAAGGATTTCGCCACTGCCAGCGCGTCCGCCGCGGTCCCTTTCAGCACCTCAAACTGCCAGATCGGCGCCAGATCCAGCCGGACGGTCTCGTCCGAGAAGCCAACCGTCGGCGCCGTCACGTCGATGCGCACCGCCAGGTTTTCCAGCCGCGCGTGCTTCACGACGTACCAGCCTTTACCCAAGCCGATCAAGCCGTTGGGCACCGGCAGCCAGACGTGGTCCGCCTGAAACACAAACGCGCTGAACGGGTAGGTCCGCACGACGTCGTCCAGCAGCGCCGGGCTATACTCGATTTGGTCGGCGAACCGCGGGAAGTTGACCTTCAGCTCGTGGCCAAACGGATCGTTGTCCGGGCTCGACGCGGTAAAGCTCACAAGGAGTCGCCAGCGGGTCGGCGAGATCTGCAACCATTTCATGGTGTACGTCCGCCCGTCCACGCCCACGGTCACGGTCGATACGTCCGCCGGCGCGTCCACGGTCGGCCAGTTCTCCGCGACCGGCGGCTGATCCACGGCCGTTCCCGCGCCCAGATCCACGCGCGCGTGCGTCCAGCCGAGCGACTGCCTCAGCTCCTTCGCAAGCTGCTTGGCGTCCGCCGCGATGATCGGGTTGTGGTCCAGCGCCCACTGCACTTCGGCCAGCCATGGATTTACACCTGAACAATCGCTGACTTCCGCGCGCCACAAGTCCTTCCACAGCTTGGCCAGCCGCGCGTCCTGCGTCGCCACGCCTTTGCCCATCTTGGCCGCGTTGTCCGCCAACTGCTGCACGGCGGCGACCTGCGTGCGCGCCTCGTAATTGCCGTTGCGCACTTCAAAATCGTTCTCAATCGTGCCCCACAGCCCGCGCCCGCCCAGCCAGCGGTGGTCGCTGTCCGTGCTGCCCGGCTGCCAGGTGCCATCCAGCAGCACAGGTGCCGGTTTTTGCTCGATTTTCTCGGCCTTCAGGTGCCGCACATAGTCGCTGATTCGCGTCAAGTAATAGCCATTCTGCTCGGTCTGGGCCAGCTCCGCCTCAAATTTCGCCACCGATGCCGGATCGTGCGCCGAAGTCGTCGCGAAATACGGGTTCAGCGACTGGCCCTGCACAACCGGCGCAACGCACAACTCCCCGTCATCAAAGAAGTTCCATGCCAGATCGATGCCGGACGCCGGATCCACGCCCGTCGCGCCCATGATCAGGTCGCCGCCTTCCGACGTGAAATATGGCCACGGGTTGCCGGAGTCGTGGTGCACGTAAAAGAACAGGTTTTTGGGAAACACGCCGACGCTGTAGCCCTCGTCGACAAGCATCTTCTGGCGGCCTTCGCCGGCTTGGCCTTCCTGATTAAACACGACGCCGGACAGCGGCAGGCAGTGTTTTTGGAACGTCGCCTTGACCTGAGCCAGCGAGCGGTGCAGGTCATCGCGCGGAAAACCCAGGAAAAACTGGGCGTTGTAGTGAAAGCTGATCAGCTCGATCTGCCCGCGCTGCGCCAGCTTGCGCAAGAGCGCGAGCACGTCCGGGTGGCGCGCGCCCATCACGTCAATCATGTACGCCTGGAGCTCAATGTTTGCGCCCCAGGTCGGGTGCTTGTCGTAAAGCTGCAGCAGCGGCAGGAAGCTCTCCGTGATGATGAAGTCCTCGACCTTGTCATTGCCCCAGCCGATATTGGCCGGATTGTCGGTGAACGTGTGCGAAATGCAGTGGGTATCAATGTATTCCAGCCCGCCAATGACGTACTCGATGTTGAAGTGGAACAGGCTCAGCGCGAATTTCTTGCGCGTCACGTCCGGCGGTGTCGCCTCGACGTACGGCGTGCCGCCAGATTCCGTACAGATTTCAGGTAGTTCCGTCAGCAGCACGGTCGGCGTCGTCGGGCAAGTGAGCGGCACGTCGCTGGTGCCGATGCCGGTGTCGCACAGATCCTCGAACCCGCAGCCACCGTCGGCAATGTCGCTGAAAACCTCAATGTCATCGCTGGCTTGCGCGTCATCGCTCGCCGTCGTCTTGTTCCCGCAGGCGAGGCACGCCAGCGTCGTCAGCAAAATCCACTTGCGCATCCTGGACCTCCATCACCGAACGCCGCAACGCCCCTACCAGACGCCGCATCGGCTGCCCGGGTTCATCGCAGTGCCCGCTTTGCACTGCCACGCCGCCGCGAATTCCGGCAAGTTGGACATCGGCCCATTCACGCGGAATTTCGCCGGCGAATGCGGGTTGACCTTCACCATCGTCTGCTCCATCTCCGGGCGCATCTTGCCGCACCAAGCCTGGGCGTTCGCCAAGAACAGCTGCTGCTCTTCCGAGTAGCCCTCCGCGACCTTCACTTCCTTCTGCTTTTCGCGCACTTTGCGCAGCGCCGCAAGCGCCATCTTCAACCCGCCCATGTCCGCGATGTTCTCGCCGTTGGTCAGTTCGCCGTTGACGAACAGCTTGGGCGCCACCTCAAAACCGCTGTACTGTTTGGCCACGCAGTCGGTGCGCGCCTTGAACTGACTTTCCACCGCCGGCGTCCACCAATTCTTCAGGTTGCCCTGGGCGTCGAACTGCGCGCCCTCGTCGTCAAAGCCGTGCGTCAGCTCGTGGCCAATGACCATGCCGATTCCGCCCAGGTTCACCGCCGGACTGAATTTCGCATCAAAAAAAGGCGGTTGCAGGATACCGGCCGGAAAGACCATGTGGTTGCGCTGCGGATCGTAGTACGCGTTCACCGTCGGCGGGCTCATCTGCCATTGCTCGCGATCCAGTGGCTTGCCGATGCGCGCGAGGTCATAGGCCACCTGAAAGCTCGACGCGGCCAGCGCGTTCTTGGCGTATGCCTTGGCGTCGGTCTCAAACGTGTAGGCGCGCCACTTGTTGGGATAGCCGATGAGAAACGCCATCTCCGCCGCCTTGGCCGCCGCCTTGTCGCGCGTCGCTGCATCCATCCATGCGAGATCTTTCAGGTTATCGGTAAACGCCGCGCGAATCGCGCCCACCAGCTCGGACGCAGCCTGCTTGCTCGCGCCGCCAAAGTGCAGCGCCACAAAGTGCTGGCCCAGCAGCTCGCCCAGGGAATCGTCCGTGTCCTCGACGCAGCGCCGCCACCGCGGCTTCTGCTCGGCCTGGCCGGTGACGGCTTTCTTGAAGTTGAAGGCCTCGTCGACGAACTTCTTGGGCAGCACGTCTGCCGTCGCCCGCACGACATGCCAGCTCAGGTAGTTCTTCCACGCCGGCAGCTTGGTCGCCGCGATCAGCCCGTCCAGCCCGGCAAAAAAGTGCGTCGACGTCAGGTTCACTTCGGTCGGCGACACGTCCAGCGGCAGGAAATACGCGTTCCAATCCAGGCGGGCGTTGGCTTTCACCAGCTCCGCGCGCGTCATCTTGTTATACAAGCCCTTGGGATCACGGCGTTCCACGCGCGTCTTGGACAGGGTGGCCAGCTCGGTCTCCACCTTCACCACGTCCTCCGTCGCCGTCGCCGCATCCTTGGGCTTCCAGCCCGCCAGCTCCAGCATCGCCTGGACGTGCTTGCGGTACGCCGCGCGCAGCTTGACCGAGCGCTCGTCGTCCTTGAGGTAGTCGTCGCGATCTGGCATCCCCAGGCCGCCCTGATCCAGCGAGGCAATCACGCGCGTCGCGTCGCCAAAATCCTGCTCCGCCGAGAGGTGAAACAGCGGCTTGATGCCGCGCCGGTGCAGCTTGCCCAGCAGCTCAGGCAGCTGTTTGACGTCTTTGAGTGCCTTGATTTCCTTGAGCAAATCCGTAATCGGCGCGACACCCGTCGCCTCGACCGCAGCTTCGTCCATGCACGCGGCATAGTACTTGCCCAGCTTGCTGTCGTTGTCCTTGGCCACGTTGTCGAGGATCTCGCGCAGCGCAGCCTCATTGCGCTTGTCGATCTCGTTGAAGGAGCGGTACCAGGACGATTCGTCGGCCGGAATTTCCGTCTTGGCGATCCAGCCGCCACAGGCGAATTGGTAAAAATCGCTGCACGGGTCGACCGCGCGATCGAGCGCGGCGACATCGAGCCCCACGTCCGCGAGCGAAACCTGCAGCGTGACGGTTGGCTCAGGTGCGGGCGCGACGGGCGTCACTTGCGCGGGCGCACCACCGCACGCGGCCAACGTGCAAGAAACGGCGGCAAAGGACAATTGAGCAACGACGCGACGCATGGCACCCCCGGAAGTAAGGCCGGAAGGATGCCATGGACGACGGTTCTGGGCTACTCTGATTGCCATGCAGATTCAGCCGCCCGAAATTCTTCCGTGCTGCGCGCAACACATGCACGTTCCGCCGCTGCGGCCGCTGTCGCAGCCGACGCCGGAGGAGGCCGCGCGTGAGCAGCGCCGCCGTGATCAGGGCGCGCTGGCGGGCCTGATCGACGCGCATGTCCACCTGTTTCCCCAGCCGCTTTTTGCCGCGCTGCACCGCTGGTTTGACACGAACGCGTGGCAGATCGCCTTTCGCGGCACGTCGGAGGAGACCGTCGCGCACTTGCGGCAGCATGGCGTGGCGCGCATGGTGGCGCTGGTTTTTGGCCACAAGCCGGGCGCGGCGCGCACGCTGAACCGCTACCTGGCGCAGCTTGCGGCGGCGGAGCAGGGCGTCATCGGCGTGGGCACGGTGCTGCCAGGCGAGCCGGACGCGCGCGCCATCGTCAGGGAGGCGATCGACGTGCACGGCCTGCGCGGCATCAAGCTGCACTGCCACGTGCAGCGGGTGGCGATCGACGATCCGGCGACAATCGACGTGCTCGCGGCGTGCCAGGAACTGGGCGTGCCGGCGGTGGTCCACGCGGGGCGCGAGCCGGCGAGCTCGGCGTATGGCGTGGACACGCACGCAATTTGCAACGTGGCGCGCACCCGCCGGGTGCTGCAGCAGTTGCCCGAGCTGCGGCTGGTCGTCCCGCACATCGGCGCCGATGAATACAGCGATTACCTGCACTTGTGTGAGGAATTCCCGCACCTGTACCTGGACACCGCAATGGCGTGCGCGGAGTACTTTCCCGAGGCGCTCGACTGGCCGCTGCTGGAGCGTCACGCCGATCGCGTGCTCTATGGCACCGATTTTCCAATTATTCCGTACGATGTCGGCCGCGAGCGGACCGTTCTCGCGCGGCGCATTGTCAGCGACACCGCGTTCGCGCAGATCGCCGGCGGCAACGCGGCGCGGCTATGGGGCATCTGACGGCGGGTCGTCGTCGTCCGGCGTGTTGTCATCGGGCAGTTCGGCTTGGACGTCCACGTCCGGCAGCTCCACCGGCGCCGCGCAACCGTCCTTGGGGCAACGGAATTTGATGTGCGTGTGGTTGTCGTGCCCGCCGCCGTGCACGATGAGCGCCGCCCATTTTGTCGTCCGCGGGTACTGCAGCCAGCGCGCCAGCTGGTCCGCCGTCGCGCCCTGCCGCTTGGCTTCGCGGTACAGCATCGCCTGGACTTTGCGGTCGACGATCACGCGCGTCACCAGGCCTGACTCCAGCAGCACGCGCAGGAACAGCCACTCGCGCCGGGCGTCGAAATTGTCGGCGCTGGCGATCGTCAGGTGCCTGACGGCCTGCCGGTGAAAGAGCCCGACGTCCGCCTCCAGGCCGCCGCGGTGCTCGCGGTGCGGCACGAGACAGCCGCCGTGCTCGATGGAAAGGTCCTCGATGACCGGCCGATTACCGCCCGGAAGTTTCTGAAATACCTGGGCAATCGCGCGCTTGAGCAGGTCCACCGCGAACGGTTGGCCCCACGCGCGCGACGGGTTGATGACGATGTACTGCGAGGTCGTCGGCCCCAGCGACCGTCCGCCCTGCAGGTGCTCGCCGTACGCGCCTGACGCGATGACGTAGTGCTTTTTGTGCACCAGGGGCGCCTCCGCCGCCAGCGCCAGGCCGTTGATGCGCAGGAACGAAGCGACCGACAGGCGATTGCGCGCGGCAAAGCTCGCCACCGTGTCGCGAAACAGCGCCTTTTGGCGTCGCACCGGGCACATCCCCGTCGGCAGAATTCCCTTGCGAATCGGCGAGCTTGCGCCTCGCGATGGCTCCGGAATCGCCGCGGGCGGCTCCCCGCGCTTGGGCGTTTTGACCAGAGGCTGCGGGGTCGGCACTTGCGACGGCTCAATCCAGTGCGTCGGCTTGCCGGTCGTCGGATGCTCGCCCGGACCTGCGGGCGCTTGCAGCGCTCGTGCAAGTTCGCGGTTGTCGCTCGTTGTTGTCTGGGACTCTGGCGCGCTGCACGCCGAAAAAGCCAGCGCGGTTGCCAGAAGTGCGCGTTGGCGCCGGTGGGGGATGCGGTTCACGAACACTGCCAGAAATCGTGGCCGGTCATTCGGAACGCGTCATCCCCCACCGTGGCTCAAACCCTAGCGGAGCAGGATGGTCAGCACGTCAGACGACGCAGCCGACTCGCCGCCCTTGCCCTTCTTGCCTTTCTTGCCGGCCTTCGCAGCCTTGACCTTCTTGGGCGCCTTGGCCTTCTTGGCTTTTTTGGCCTTCTTGCCGTGCTTGCCCTTCTTGCCGGTTGCCTTGGTGTCCTCTTCCTCCGGCGGCGCAGCCTTGATCTCCGGACCCGTCGTCGCCGGCGGAGCCTTCGTCGTCGCCGACTCGCCCACCGCCTCAATCCGCGCCGGGTCGATGCCGCGCAGCTGCAGCCACTGCTTGATGGCCTCCGCCCGCGCCTGCGCGCCCGCCGCGTCTTCGGTGTAGGACACCAGCTTGACAGTCACCTTCACGCTCTCGTTCTTCGCGAGCACTTCAGCGATCGGCTTCAGCACGCCCTCGCTGGCCTTGTCGTCCAGCGTGATGCCCTTCCACTTCAGGCCCGTGTACTTCGTGTCCAGCACCTTTTGCAGGTCGTCCGGAATCGTGTCGGGGCAGCCGTCCTGGTCCTGGTAGCCATTCTTGGTCTCCGGCTGGTTCGGGCACTTGTCGTTGACGTCGAGGATGCCGTCCTTGTCGTTGTCCGGATCCGGGCAGCCGTCTTCGTCCTCGAAGCCGTCCTTGTCTTCCGGCGCGTTCGGGCACTTGTCCAGCTTGTCCGGGATGCCGTCCTTGTCGTTGTCCAAGTCCGGGCAGCCGTCCGTGTCCTCAAAGCCGTCCTTGTCCTCGGGCTTGTCCGGGCACTTGTCCAGGTTGTCCGGGATGCCGTCGTTGTCGTTGTCCGGGTCCGGGCAACCGTCGTAGTCCTGGAAGCCGTCCTTGTCCTCGGGATCGTTGGGGCACTTATCCTCAGCGTCGAGGATGCCGTCGCCGTCGTTGTCCGGGTCCGGGCAGCCGTCGTTGTCCTGAAAGCCGTCGCGGTCCTCGGGCTCGTCCGGGCACTTGTCGTACGGGTCGAGGATGCCGTCGCCGTCGCGGTCGCCCGGCTTGCCGCCCAGCGTGTAGACAAACGACAGCAAGCTCTCGAAATTGCCGGTGACTGCGTGACCGCTCAGGCCTTTGGTGCTGACAAAGCGCGCGTCCAGGCGCACGCCCATGTCCTGCAGCGCCTGCCATTGCGCGCCGCCGCCGACCATCCACGCGCTGTCTGCGTCCGCGTTGCCGGTGACGTACAGCTTCTTGGCGGCCAGCGTGGCAGCCGAGTCAGCTGACTTGAAGATGTCCACGCCGGCGCCCGCATTGAGGAACGGCCGGAGGACGTAGGTGTCATCGAGGAATTTGTAGATCGCCATGCCGCGCACGCCGAAAATATTGGCGCGTCCCGCGGCGCCGTTGGTGCCGGTCAGGTTGGTCGGCACGTACTTGCCTTCCAATTCCACGCCCAGGTCGCCAAAGCCCAAGCTCGGGAAGAGCCACGCCGTGCCGCGCACGCCGATGAGCACCGCGTCGCCGACTTTCACCAAGCGCTGGGTTGTCGCGGCGCCGGTCGTCGGATTGACGACATAGTCCGAGTTGCCCAAGCCCGTGTTGCTGGAAAGCACGTCGTAACCGACGCCCACGCCCAGGTCCCACTTCATGGGCCAGTGATCCGGCCGCGGCTGATCGCCGGTCTCGGAGATGGGCGGCAAAGCGGCGGCAGCGGGCGCGTCAGCCGCGTGCGCAGTCGACGCTGCAGCCGACACGACGGCCGGCAGTGAGAGCGTTGTCAGCAAAGCCGACAAGCGACGGGTGAGCAAAGAGCGCATGTATCCTCCCAAGAACAAATCCGAAACCGGGCGGCGGGCCATCAACCTGAAACGCCGCCGCTATCGCCAGAAACGCAAAACCAGACTCCGAACGAATCGCCGCGCCACAGAGTGCCCAGTCTCGCGACAAAGGCCACCTTGAGGTTAACGTGGCGCGAGGATACGCACGTTTTCCGCGGCTGGCAACTTGTTCTCCAGCGCCTGGCGGTGTGGTGTTTTGTGAAGCGATGGCCGCCGCGGCCGCACTCGCTCAAAGGATTTCGCACGCAACCGCTGGCATGCCGCGACGTGCCGCCGACGATGCTCGTTCGCTGCCCCCGTGCGCGCCGCAACAGGCTTTTGCGGCCGGCTTGCGAACCAGGCGCGTCTACAGAATCCGCAGCGAGACCGACCGCACGATGGCGGGGACCTCAGGCTGCGACTTCGCGCCTTTCTTGGGCTTGGCCTTGTGTTTGCCCGGCTTGGTCGCGCTCGGCTCCGGGGCCGCCACCGCAAACACGGGGCCTGCGATGCAGGTAATCCGCGAGGCATCGATACCCTTGGTGCCAAACGCCTTGCGCACTGACTCCGCGCGCGCCTCCGCCGTCGCCTTGCCCGGCGGATCGTCGGTCTCGGCGGCCACCGCGATTGTCATCTTGACGCCCTCGTGCTCCAGCAGCAGCTCCAACAGCGGGTCGAACACGTCATCCGCGCCCGGCACGAGGTCCACGCCGCGAAAACGCATGTCGATTGGCTCGTCCAGCAGGCGCTGGGCGGCAGGCGGCAGGGAATCGGGGCAGCCGTCTTCGTCGTTCAGGCCATTCTTGGTCTCCGGCTGGTTCGGGCACTTATCGTTGATGTCCAGAATGCCGTCCTTGTCGTTGTCCGGGTCCGGGCAGCCGTCCTCGTCCTCAAAGCCGTCCTTGTCTTCCTTTTCGTGCGGGCACTTGTCCTTGTCCTCGGGAATGCCGTCGTCGTCCGAGTCCAGCACGTCCGGGCAGCCGTCCTCGTCCTTGTAGCCGTTGCGCGTCTCCGGCTGATTCGGGCATTTGTCCTGGGCGTCTGGGATGCCGTCGCGGTCATTGTCCGGATCCGGGCAACCGTCCTCGTCTTCAAAGCCGTCCTTGTCCTCGGCCTGGTTCGGGCACTTGTCCTTGTCGTCCGGGATGCCGTCGCCGTCGTTGTCCAGGTCCGGGCAGCCGTCGGAATCCTCAAAGCCGTCCTTGTCTTCCGGCTCGTTGGGGCACTTGTCCAGCGCATCCGGGATGCCGTCCTTGTCGGAGTCCTGCGGCGGTCCGCCAAACGTCCACGCCAAGCCAGCCTGGAATTCCCAATTGCTGGAGATCGCCGTCGCCGGCACCGGCGGCACCGCAGTATCGTCTTTGGCGCGGCCCTGCTGCAGCAGCCAGTGTGCATCCACGCGCGCCGCCAGGCGATACGTCAGCGGAACGCGCACGCCCGCGCCGAAAATGCCGGTCATCACGTTGTGCGGCGTCTTGATCGCCAGGCAGTTCGCCGTCGGCGCAGCATCCACGGGGCACTCAGCCTTCTTGTCCAACAGCAATTCTTCGCCGATGCCCAGCACGGCGAACGGCTGAACCTTGGCTTCCGGCAGAAAATTCCACAGGCCCTGCACACGAAATCCCAGCACGTGCCCGGACGAATTGCCCGAACGCAGCGTGTACAGCGCGTCGCGCACCTCGCCTTCCACCGTCAGCCGACGCTCCAGCCCGACCCAGCCGGCGCGCACACCGTATTCGCCCGAATTACCAGGCACATCCAGCGGATTGTGCGCGAGTCCCAGCCGGTTCTTGGTGCTGAACACCGTCCCGCCGCCAAAAGCGCCGACGTCCAGCTGCATCGGCACGATGATCGGATCCGGAGTCGGCACAATCGGCGCAATATACGCGGACTTGGGCTTGGCAGCTGCCGGAATTGCGGCCGCAGGCTTGGCGGCCGCTGGCTTGGCTGGCACCGGGGCGACGGCGGGCTTGGGCGCCGCGGCTGCGGGCGTTGGCGCGGGGGCAGCCGCTGGTGGCGTGGGCGGCACGGGATCCGTCGCTGTCGCGGGCACGGCGGCCAGCGTGACCAACGCCGCGACAAGAAACGGCAATCCGCCGCGGCGGCGTTGCAAGGTAAGACCAGTTTGACGCGCCATTTTTTCCCCGTTCGCCGTACAGGCCGATGCGCGGCGATTGCCCGCCTCAGCCACACGTAGCTTGGATTGAACCAGCATTTTGCCCGCCACTCAAGCTGGACGTTGGCACAGCGCCCAGAAACTCAGGCCCGGCAGCGGCACGCCCGCGCGCGCGGCCAGGTGCGAGAGCGCATTGTCGGCATCCAGACCCGCCTGCACCGCGCGGGTGAACAGCGGCCCGTGCGCCCAGGCGATCGTCGGCTGGTGCGCGTGAACCGGCGGCCGCAACCGCTCTGAAACCACCGTCAGCAGCCGCGGCACCAGCAGCGAATGGAACAGGCCGCCCGATTCCAGCACGTTCAGTCCCGCGCCCGTCAGCACCGCGTGGGCCTGGGCGGGCGCGTACCGGCGAAAATGGTGCAACCACACGTCGTGGCGCGAAAACAGCGGCTGCCAAGCCGGAACCGTAAACAGCAGCCAGCCGCCCGGCTTTAAGGACGCAGCGACAAGCGATGCCAGAAAGTCGCGGTCGTGTTCGACGTGCTCCAGCACATCGAGCAGCAGCACGAGATCGTGCGGCGTGTCCGGCCGCGTCGTCGTCAGCTTCAGGTTGGCCGGCAGTTGGCCCGCCAAATCGGCCAGCGCCGCGGGGGAGTACTCCGTGTCCCAGCAATCGAACTGCGCGCTATCGCTCAGCAATCCGCTCAGACGGGTGGCGAACCACGCGTCGCCCGCGCCGGCATCCAGCACGCTGTGGACCTGCGGCAGCAGGCCGTGGCTGCGCAGCACCTGGGTCAGGAATTGGAAGCGCGCGACCTCCCAGGGATGCCGTTGTGCGGTCGAGCGGTGTTCGCGGAGGTCCATTGGCTACGCGCTCCGGTTGAAGTTCGGGATCAAACCGTCGCGATCTGCGGCGTGGCACGGGGGGTGCTCGCTCGCGGTCCAAGGCCGAAATGCCACAGGCCTGACCGGCAAATTGGGGTGTCCGACGTCGGTCAGCAGGTTCAAAGGTTCGCCTGATAGGCCGTAAAGCCATGAAAGAGAATGAACAATTGGCCAACGTGCCAGATCGAGCGGTTGTCGAAGCCGCCGAGTTCGAACACGCCGCCGCCCAGTGGCTGCGGGATGTAGAGCGCCGATTGCCAGCCCACACTGACGTGGAACTCTTGGGAAACAGGCACTTCCCACTCCAGCTGCAGGTCGATGCCCGGCCGCAGCATGAACATCCACGAAAAGCCCAGTGAATCCGAGTGGATGAACGCCGCCGTCAGGTCCAGCCCCGCCTCCAGCGAGAGCGGCGCCGCGCCGCTGACCAGATCGAGACCCACTTCCAAGGGCCGCCAGGTCGAGCCGTACATGCCGGTGTGGAGAAATTTCGGAGAAATAATCAGCTCTTCCGGGATGAACAGCGACGGGCGGAAGCGAAACTCCGCCATGCTCAGCGCCAGTTGGCGGTAGTTCGCGGGCACCTGGTTGATGTGCTTCTTGATGAACTCGCGGGAAAGCACCGCTTCCAGGCGGATTTTCAGGCCAAAGTGCCCGAGCTGCTCGTCGCCGATCGCGTCGCTGAACCACAGGCCCGCCGGCCCGACCGCGATGTCCACTGGCACCGACAGCGGCGCGGCAAACGCAGGCGACGCACAGGCGATCGCGAGCGTCGCGGCGAGACGACCCACCCAGCGCTCAGTGGCGAAAAAGCGCTTGAAATTCAGCAATCGTTTGCCCATCAGCGGCTCGCCACGAGCGCGCGGCCGACATGCAGGCCAAGCGCATAAATGCTGAGCTGCGGCGGCCCGCCAATCGACGACGGAAACAGCGAGCCGTCCGCGACCCACAGCCCGCGCATGTGGTGGTGCCGGCCCTGGCTGTCCACCGCCGCATTGGTCGCGTCGTCGCCCATCGGCACCGTGCCCATCGGGTGCACCGCGGTGAGCTGCAGCAGCCCGGGCCGCCACTGCAGTGCATCCAGCTTAGCGATTTCATTGGGAGATTCCAAAACGATGGGCGTCTCGGTCGGGATGCACACCCGCCGGGCGCCCGCGGCGAAGTGCAGCTCCGCGCAGGCGCGCAGCCCCTTGAGTAGCTCCTTTTGGTCGTCCGGATTCGGCGCGTAATCAATGCGCAGGCCCGTCTCGCCATCCGGTCGCACCTGGCCGCGCGTCTGGTCGTGGAGCATCGCCGTCAGCACGCTGAGGTGGCTGTACCGGCCCATCCAGCGCCGGTGATCGCCGCCGTGGCCAGGCATCAGCGTCGCCGTCGCCGCGGGGTGGCCAAACGCCGGCACGATCCACAGCCGCGTCGCGCGCTTGCCGGGCGACTGGCCAGAAACATCCAGCAATTCCGTGCATTCCACCGTCTGCGGAATGCCCTGCCACGCGTTCACCGGGTCGTCAAACTCGCCGGCCGCCACGACCGCGGGATGAATCCGCAGCGACTGCCCGGTCTCGCCGCCGGGATCGGGCACGCGTGAACGCAACAGCAGCGCCGCCGTCCCGGTCGCGGAGGCGGACAGGCAGACCATCGGCGCTTTAATGCGCACGCGGCCAAACGCCCGGCCAGTCTGGGCGTCGATCGCGCGCGCCAGCACGCCCGCGACCCGCTCGCCATCGTGCTCCACGGTGATCGCCTGGCAGCGCGTCAGGATCTGCGCGCCGGCGTGAATGGCGCGCGGCAAGGCCACTTTGGCGGCGTTGTTCTTGGCGTCAAAAGCGCAGCCGAGCGCGCAAAATCCCGAGCCGACGCAGCCGGTCCGGTTGTGCGACAGCGCCGCCCAGCGCCAGCCGAGCCGCTCGCAGGCAGTCTGAAGCAACTTATTGGAAGTATTTCGCAATTCCGCCGCAGGCTCGGTCACCGACAACAGCGACTCCACTTCCCGGTACAGCTTGTCCCAGACTTCCAGTGGCAAGTGCGCCAGACCCCGGTCGCGGCGCCAGGCCGCCAACAGCCCGGAATCAATCCGTTTGCATAGGTTCAGGTTGTGCAGCGTCGACCCGCCGACGCCCTTGCCCTGGTGGATGTGGACCTGCCGGTCGGCCGAAGTCCGCCCGCCGCCGTCCCAATACAGCTTGGGCAGCATCTGCTCCTCGCGCTGCGTCATGTCGTCCGGGGTCAGGAGCTCGCCGGCTTCCAAGACCACGACGCGCAGGCCGGCCTCGGCGGCGACCATCGCGACCATTGCACCGCCAGCGCCGCTGCCGACGACGCAGAGGTCGACGGTCATTTCGCCTTCGGGCAGCGTGGAAGCATCGAAAATCACAAGGACTCCTCAGGATTGCGGTGTGCGCGCGTCATTCCGTGCGCATCCCGTTCGGCAAGCGCCCCGCCGGCGCCACCAGCTGCGCGTAAGTCGGCCGGCGCGGCCGCGGCATGTCCGGCACCAGCGGCCCGGTAAAGCCGATGGAGCCCCAGGCCATCGGCAGCGCGTAATAGCCGAGCACGACCAGGTCGCGCAGGCCGCGCGCGGCGTCGCCGATCACATCGCGCCGGGGCAGCAAGTCCTTCAGGTAGGCGACGCGCGCGGCGACCGGCAGGCTGCTCATCCGATGGATCTGGCCGACCAGCGGCGTCGAGCCCTGTTCGATCAGCCAAATCAGCGCGTGGATGTCGCTGCGCATCCGCGGCGGCAGCGCGGCGACATAGCGATCAAGCGGCACCGCGATCGCCGTCAGTTCCGTCGGCAGCGGCGCACTCGCCAGCACCGCCTCCGCCGCGGCGCCGAGGATGTGCGCTTCGGCTGCGGTGAACTCGCGGCCATGCCAGCGCGGCAGACTCGGATAGCCAGACATCCGCACAAGCGCGGTCGCGCCGGCCAGCGTCGCCGCGCCGCCGACCAGGAACCACCGCCGGCTGCGTTTCACAGCGCGATGCGCGCCCGTCAGGCCCTCCACGTTTTGCAGCCGCGCGATCAGTGCCGGCGGCAGGCGCGCCCGCCAGCCATCGGCGACCTGCATCGGCTCGGGGCGTCGCACGGTGTTCCAGAACAGCCAGGCGTCGATCGGCCGGTTTTCGCGCCGCGCGATCTCCGCGTCGACGAGCAGCGCGGCCATCGCCTTGCCGGTGTAGATCGGCTCCAGGCCAATGCCCTGGCGCTTGAGCACGCCGACCGCATCCAGCGACGACCCCGACGCTCGGCCATAGCCCGGACCCACCTGCGAGTAGTTGATGACCACCGCGTTGGGCTCCACGTCGGCCAGCTCCGGCAGTCCGACTTGGCGCAAATACTCCGAAAGTCCATGGACTTGCCGGCGCAGGCGCGTCCGCGTTGCCAGCGCGCGCTCAACCGCCGCGACGGCGTGAACGACCGTCCGCAGCCCGCCGATCGCCAGACCCACCGCCAGACCGACCGCCGTCCCGCCCGAGCCGAGCGAGACGTAAACGCGCTGCGGCTCCGGCAGCTCGCCGCGGTGCACCTGTCCCGCGAGCTCCAGCCCCGCGCGCACCAGCCCGAGCATCGCCACCGGCGTCGTCCCGCCCGGCGGAATCACCGGCACGCCGGCCATGTGCAGCGCCGTCAGCACGCCAGGCCGCCGCAGCGCCAGCGCGACCCGCGAGCTGTGGTAAATCAGGGACGTCGGCCCGCTCGCCGTGTACGCCAGGTTGTCCAGCACGCCCGCCGACAGCGGTTCCCAGAACAGGTGCGCTTCCAACTGGCGGCCCAACCGCTCGGCCGCGGCGGTACAGGCGACCAGATGGCCGGAGCCAATCGCGCCCACGGAGATCCACTTCGGCGCGTCGCGCCACGGCGGCGAGGCGAGCAAGAAATCGAGCTTGCGCGTCTTGGTCCCGCCCGATCCCGGCTGCGTCAGGTCGTCGCGCTTGCAGCCGAGCCAGCCCAGGCCCAGCTCCGCGGCGAGTTCCGGCATCGCCTGGATCGGCGTTGGATCGGCCGCCCAGCCCAGCCGCGGCAAGCGGTCCAGGATGTCCAGAGGCGGGACGGTGCGTTGCGCAGGCGCGGTCAAGCCGGACTCCAGGTGCGGCGCCACGGGCCGCGAGCTCTTGGTTCTTGTTCTACCCGTGCAAGAATTTCGCGAAGTGAATTCGCGGAGTTTCACGCGTCCACCTGGCCGCAGCCGCGGCCAACCAGCGCAGCGAACCCTCGGTTCGCCACGCTAGCATGCCGCCGGAATGCGCTGGCGCAAAGCCCCAACTGCGGCCCGGCCCGTTGCGTCGCACCGATTCACACCTTCACACACTGGTAATAGCGCGAAATGAGTAGAATAATTCATGCGGCACGCCCGGGGCGATGCGGGGCGCGCGAATGGCGATTGCAGACCCCGCGCGGTGAATGCTACAGAGAAGATGCGGGAGTCCGCTTGGCGTCTGGGACGGGGGGATCACAGTCATGGGCGATCAGTGTCGGCGTTTCGCAAAAATAGGGCGTGATTTCAGCAAGCTGAGTGTGGCTGGCGGGTCGCTGGCACTCGTGCTGCTCGGGGGCTGTGGTCAGGCGGCAGGTGCGGGCGGGGCAGACGCCGCCGCCGTGTCGGACGTGGTTCAGCCGACCGGTGATGTGGACAAGGCGGATGCCGCGCCGATCGACGCCGTCAAGGACACCGCGGTTCCGGATGTCGCGCCGGCGGAAGTCGTCGACGATGCGGTCACGGATGTGCTGGACGCGACGGGTATGGACCTGATCGACGCCGTGAGCGACGGGACTGACCTGCAGGATGCCGCGACCGACGTGGTGACCGACGTGGCGGCCGACAGCGCGACGGACGCGGTCGATGTGGCGCCGGATGTCCCCGCAACCGCGTGTGAATTGCCCAGCGGCGCAACGGCGGGAGCGGCCGGTGCGACGTGCGTGTCCGACGGCGACTGCACTTCCGGTGTGTGCGCGAGCGCGCCCGAAGGCATGCGTTGCGCGCCGGCGTGCGCGAACAACTGCTGTCCCACCGGCTGGAGCTGTGACAAGTCCGGCGTCGCGCCGATCTGCCGCCCGAAGTGGACCGCGCTCTGCACGCCGTGCATCACCGACGACGAGTGCGACGCCTTGACTTCCGGCAGCCTGTGCATCAAGCACGGCTCGGAAGGCTTCTTCTGCGCCACTCCGTGCGCCAAGACCGCCGACTGCCCGATCGACTACAAGTGCTCATTCAGCTACGGCGTCAACACCGAGGCGCTGGTCTGCGTCACGCCCGGCGCCTGTGACTGCAACGCCGCGGCGATCGCGGCGGGCGCCAAGACCACGTGTTCCAACAGCAATTCCGCGGGTTTGTGCAAAGGCCAACGCGTCTGCACGGCGACGGGCTTGCAGCTGTGCGACGCGCTCATCCCCGCGCCGGAGACATGCAACGGCATCGACGACGACTGCAACGGCAAGACCGACGAAGGCATGCCGGACCTGGACGGCGACGGCATTCCCGACTGCGACGACCCGGACATCGACGGCGACGGCGTGCCCAACGCGCTGGACTGCGCGCCCTACGACGCGCAGGTCTTTCCCGGCAACAGCGAGAAGTGCAACGGCGCGGATGACAACTGCAACGGCAAGACCGACGAGGGCTTTCCCGACCTGGACGGCGACGGCATCGCCGACTGCGTGGACGCCGACATGGACGGCGACGGCGTGCCCAACTTGCAGGACTGCTCGCCGACCGACGGCAGCGTCTTCCAGAGCAACACGGAAAAGTGCAATGGCAAGGACGACAACTGCAACGGCAAGACCGACGAGGGCTTTCCCGACACGGACATGGACGGCATCGCCGACTGCGTGGACCCGGACATCGACGGCGACGGCGTGCCCAACGCGTTGGACTGCTCGCCGACCGACGCGACGGTCTTCCCCGGCCAAACCGAGACCTGCAACGGCAAGGATGACAACTGCGACGGCAAGACGGACGAAGGTTTTCCCGACACGGACAAGGACGGACTCGCGGACTGCGTGGACCCGGACATCGACGGCGACGGCGTGCCCAACGCGCTGGACTGTGCACCGACCAACGGGGCGATCTACCCGGGCGCGCAGGAAGTCTGCAACGGCGTGGACGACAACTGCGACGGCTTGACCGACCCGAACTGCGATCAGGACAGCGATGGCTACTGCAACGCCGCGCTGCCATGCGACCCCACCTCGGTCGCGTGCCCGCACGGGTGCGGCGACTGCGATGACCTGCACGCGAGCGTCCATCCCGGCGCCGCGGAGATCTGCGACGGCCTGGACAACAACTGCGACGGCATCACCGACCCCGGCTGCGACAGCGACGGCGATGGCTTTTGCGTCGGCACCGCCGCGGTCAGCGCCTCGTGCCCCAACGGCGGCGGCGACTGCAACGACAGCGACCCGCTGACCAACCCGAAAGGCACGGAAATCTGCGACAATAAGGACCAAAACTGCAACGGCGTGACCGATGAAGGCTGCGACGCCGACAAGGACGGCTACTGCACGGCGGTCGTCCCGGCGGGCGCCACCTTTCTCGCGTGCCCCAGCGGCGGCGGCGACTGCAACGACACCAACAAAGCCATCAACCCCGCGGCGATCGACACCTGCAACGGCGTGGATGACAACTGCGACGGCGTCACCGACCCGGGCTGCGATCTGGACGGCGACGGCTATTGCGTCGGCAACGTGCCGTTCAGCCCCGGCTGTGTCAACGGCGGCGGCGACTGCGACGACAGCAACGCCAGCATTCACCCGGGCGCCGCGGAAATCTGCGATGACATCGACAACAACTGCATCAACGGCGTGGACGACGGCTGCGATGTCGACGGCGACGGCTGGTGCGCGTTGGGCGCGCTGATCAGCGGCACACCCAAGGTGTGCAGCCACGGCTTGGGCGACTGCAACGACAAGAACAAATCCGTCTATCCCGGCGCCCCGGACCTGTGTGACGGCCTGGACAACGGCTGCAACGGCAAAGTCGACGTGAACTGCGATCAGGACGGCGACGGCTGGTGCGACGTGAACCGCGTGACGATCGGCGCGCCGTACGCGTGCCTCTACGGCGGCGGTGACTGCGACGACAACAATTTTGCCATTCATCCACAGCATCCGGACGATTGCGATCTGCTGGACAACGACTGCGACGGCATCACCGACCCAGGCTGCGACGTGGATGGCGATGGGTATTGCGCGGCGAATCGCGTGCTGATCATCGGCTCCGGTGCATGCCCGAACGGCGGCGGCGACTGCGACGACCTCCACGCGAGCGTCCACCCGGGCGCGACGGAAATCTGCGACGACCTGGACAACAACTGCGACAAGGCCACTGATCTCGGCTGCGACGACGACGGCGACGGCTGGTGTGACGCGAACATGACCACCGTTGGCACGCCCAAGATTTGCCCGCACGGCGGCGGCGACTGCAACGACCTGAACACCGCCGTCTATCCCACCCACGTCGAGATCTGCGACGGTTTTGACAACAATTGCGACGGCTTGACAGACACCGGCTGCGACGATGACGGCGACGGGTTCTGCGACATCAACATGGTCACGATCGGCGCGCCTGCGGTCTGTCCCAATGGCGGCGGCGACTGCAATGACCTGGACGCGACCATCAAGCCCGGCTCGGTCGAGGTGTGCGACGGCAAGGACAACAACTGCATCAACGGCACCGACGAGGGCTGCAATGACGACGGCGACGCGTATTGCGACGCCAACATGACGACGATGGGCAAGCCGCAGATCTGCCCCAGCGGCGGCGGCGACTGCGATGACACCAACCCGCAGATCAACCCAGGCGCCAAGGAAATTTGCGACGACCTGGACAACAACTGCATCAACGGCACGGACGAAAAGTGTGACAAGGACGGCGACAAGTACTGCGACGGCCTGATGATCACGATCGGCTTTCCCAAGATCTGCCCGTACGGCGGCGGCGACTGCAATGACAACGACCCGACGGTGACGACCAGCGCAAACGGCAGCTGCTTTGAGATCTGCGACGGCAAGGACAACAACAACGACGGCGTCACCGACGAGGGCTGCGACAAGGACAAGGACGGCTACTGCGACGCGGCGATGACCACGGTTGGCACGCCGCCCGTCTGCCCGCACGGCGGCGGCGACTGCCTGGACTCCGCGACGATCGCCTACAGCGCGTCGGTCAACCCCGGCATGACGGAGAACTGTGCCACTCCGTATGACGACAACTGCGACGGCCTGACCGACAGCGACGGCGCGCTCGGCTGCACCAAGTACTACTACGACATCGACGGCGACGGCTACGGTGGCGCGAGCGTGTGCTACTGCAACTCACCGAATTCCAAGCAGGGTTACGGATCAGCCGGCGTCGACAACACCAAGGCGCAGGCGTTGGCGGTCATCGGCTCGGACACCAGCGGCGTGGCCTTCGACATCGAGTGCCCGACCGGCTACATCGCGTTCGGCGTCACCGGCCAGTACGACCCCAGCCCGGTCTACATGGTCGCGTTCACGCTCCTGTGCAGAAAGCTCAATGCAGACGGCACGCTCGGCGTCACGGGCGACTCGCCTGCGGTCATCGCCAGCACCGGCCCCACTTTTGGCGGCAGCTGCCCCAACGGCGAACTCCTGACCACGCTTTGGGGTGATTCCAACGGCGCCGACGCGTCGCACCAGTCGCTGTCGCGGCTCGGCGGCCACTGTTCGACCATCTCACGGATCGCCAATCAGTACACCGGCTGGGACGACATGCTGCCCAACTCGCCGCTCCTGTTCGACGGCGGCGGCTCCAGTCTGGCCGAGCACGTCTGCCCGGTCGGCTCGGTCGTCACCGGCGCGTTTGGCCACTATTCCACGTGGGTCGGCGATTTTGGCTACAAATGCTCGCCCGTCTCGATGTCCACCACGTTCCAGGTCTTTGTGTCGATCGGCGGCGACTGCAACGACTACGACGCCTCGGTCAGCCCGAAGGGCACGGAATCCTGCGACAATCAGGACAACAACTGCAACGGCGTCACGGACGAGGGCTGCGACGGCGACAAGGACGGCTACTGCACGATGACCAAGACCGTCATCGGCACGCCGACCGTTTGCCCCAAGGGCGGCGGCGACTGCGATGACGCCAACGCGGCGGTCCACCCCGGCGTCGTGGACATCTGCGACGGGATCGACAACGACTGTAACGGCACTGTGGACCCCGGCTGCGACAAGGACGCGGACGGCTACTGCGACGCGTCGCAGGTCACCGTCGGCAAGCCGAGCACGTGCCCGGGCGGCGGCGGCGACTGCAACGACTCGAACGCGACGGTCCACCCCGGTGCCGCAGAGGCGTGCGACGACATCGACCAGAACTGCGACGGCAAGACCGACGAGGGCTGCGACGACGACTTGGACGGCTATTGCGACTCCGCCTACACCGTCGTCGGCACGCCGAAGTCCTGCAACAAGGGCAAGGGCGATTGCGTCGACACGAACGCGGCCATCAACCCGGGCGTCACGGAGATCTGCAACAATATCGATGACAACTGCAACGGCAAGATCGACGAGACCTGCGATGACGACGGCGACGGATGGTGCCGCCTCGGCGCGACCTACGTGGGCACGGTGACGCTGTGCACCAAGGGCAAGACCGACTGCAACGACAGCAACGCCAACGTCTACCCCGGCGCGCCTGAGCGCTGCGATGGCCTGGACAACAGCTGCAGCGGCAAGACCGACGTGGGCTGCGACGACGACAAGGACGGCTACTGCGACTCCAGCATGCCGTACGACAACCCGTCGAGCTGCGTCCACGGCGGCGGCGACTGCGCAGACGCGGTTGGCACGACCAATGGCGTCAACGACGCGAACATCAACCCCGGCGCTGTGGATATCTGCGGCAACGGCGTCGACGACGACTGCAGCGGTCCCGGCACGATGACCGGCGCGTCCAAGGCCGCCGGCACCGCGTTGACCACCAGCAACCAGTACGACGCGACGCACTGGCTCGCCTTCTCGTTCTCGCCGACGATGAGCGGCACGCTGGCTTCCGTCAACGGCCTCAAGCTCCTGCGCTGGAACAGCAAAGCGCCCAGCACGACGTTGCGCATCTACAACGGCCTGCCAGGCGCGGGCGGCACATCGCTCGGCTCAGCCAGCCAGTCGGTCACCGACCAGTACAGCTGGGGGACGTACAACTTTTCCTACGGCGGCATCGCGGTCACCAAGGGCGTGACCTACTACGGCGTCCTGTTCGCCAGCGACACGAACTCCGGCTTCCTGTGGACCAACAACGACGGCAGCGGCGCATGGGCGAGCAGCAACTCGGGCTCGACGTGGTCCAGCTCCGGCACGTACCCCTTTAGCGCCATCGTCACGGTCAGCGGCATCGACGGACCGGTCTGCAAGTAGGCCGGGGGCCGCTACATCGCGCCCAGGATGCGCGTGCGAATCTGCTCGAACTCTTGCGGCGTAATCAGGCCACTCTCCAGCATCGCGCGCGCCTTTTGCAGCCGCGCCACCGGATCGTCGGTGCCCGCGGGCTGCGGCGCCGGATTGCCCAGCGTCGTCGGGGTCGCTTGCGCCGCCTGGACCTCGCCCAGCGCCGCCGTGGCCTCCTGGACAGCGTGGCGAAACGTCAGCGGCTCCGCGATCGCGTGGAACAGCTCCCGCGTGCCGCCCGTGCCAATCACCTCCAGGCTGCCAAATCCCAACAGCCGCCCCCAGAAGCCCTGATCCACGCCGATGCTCTCGACTTTTTGCAGGTTCAAATCCAGCGTATGGCGCTGCACAAGCCCGAGCTTGACGATCACGCGCCGATTGGTCACCGCAAACTCGCTCGTCGCGCGCTGGATCCACGCCCAAATCGTCAGCGTCAACAGGGACTTCCAGTGCAGGAACACGCCCCAGTGCAGGTGCGTCCTGTACGTCACCCGCTCGTTCTTCAACAGGTTGTTCTCGACGTAGCCCATGGACACCTCCACGGGCATCGTGGGCCGCGCCTGCTGCGTTCGTCAACCGGATGGCGTATGCTGCGCTTGGAGGTCGCGATGCCTGAGCTGAGTCTGCAAGAGCGTTTTGCCCCGCACAATCAGTGCTTTGGCTGTGGGCCGAGCAATCCGCAGGGGCTGCGGCTCCGGTCGATCCCGCACGGCACCGAGGTCGTCTGCGACTGGCAGCCTCAGCCGTACCATCAGGCGTTTGAAGGGATGCTGAACGGCGGCATCTGCGGCGCGCTGCTGGATTGCCATTCCAACTGGGCCGCGGCGTGGTACCTGATGCAAAATCGTGGGTTGGAGACGCCGCCGTGCACCGTCACCGCGGAATTCCACGTCAAGCTGCGGCGGCCGACGCCCATGGACGCGCCCGTGCACCTGCGCGCGTGGGTCGTGGAAGCCGATGGCGATCGCGTGACGGTAGACGCGGAGCTGAGCGCCCACGGCAAGGTCACGTCGATGTGTCGCGGGGTCTTTGTCGCGGTGAAGGAAGGCCACCCGGCGTATCACCGGTGGTGATCAGGGCGCGTGCAAGACCAACGCGAGCAAGTCCCAGCCGTGGGTCGCCGGGCGTATCGCGCAGCGGGCGAACTTGGCGACCAAACGACAAGCGTCCCACACGACGGGATATTGCTGCACGGCGCGTCAGTCCGTCAGTTCCAGCGCGTCCATCAGGTCGTCCAGGTCCGGCACCGAGACCACGCGGCCTTTGAACTTGGCGATGCCCGCGTCCTCCAGCGATCGCACGGCGCGCGCCACTGTTTCCGGACGCGCCCCCAGCATCGCCGCGATGTCCTGACGCGCCAGCGGCAAGTCGATTGTCAGGTCGCCATTTTCCTCGACCCGGCCGAACCGGTCTTTCATGACCAGCAGCAGGTGCGCCAGCCGCGCGCGGACGGGCAGGGTGGCCGCCATCAGCCGCTCTTGCTCCGCATCTTCCAGATTGTGGGCCATCTTGCGCAAAAAGGCCAGTCCAACCGATGGGTTGTGCTCCAGCAGCCGCCGCACCGCCGCTTTGTCGACAAAGCACACGCGCGCCGAGACCAGCGCTTCCGCGTTGGCCTGGTACGGCTGGTCGGCGAAATACGCGCGGTAGCCGAGCGTGTCGCCGCGGTGCGCCAGCCGGACGATGACGGAGTTGCCGTTCTGATCGTTCTTGCGAATCGCGACGGTGCCGGATTCCACACAGAAAATGCCCAGGCACGCGTTGCCCTGGTAGAAGATCGTCTGGCCGGGCAGGTAGGTGTTGGCGACCTTGACCTGATTCAACAGGTTGAGATCATTGCCTTCCAGCGAGCACCACTCGGAATCGCCGCGGCCCGCGCAAGCGAAGCAACTCGACGATCGGCCGGTGTGAGATGTGGAGGGCGCAACGCGCTGCATCGAATCCCCGTCGCTCGCGTTTGAGGTCTGCGCCGCAGGCCAGCAAGCCTTCTGCGCTGGTTTTTGCGGGAATTCCCGACAAATTCCAGCACACCCGCGGCATTTCCGCACCACCGTCAGGCCCGCCAATCGTGCGCTCTGGACTGACAGACGTCAAGACAAAGTGCGTCTTGTCTGCTCGATGCGCGCTCGAACTTGCCGCATCAGCACCGGCAGATTGAATTCCACGAGCTTCTTGAGGATGACTTCCGGCACGGCCACGCGGAATTCCATCTGGATTTCCAAGGTCAGCAGGGCGCCGTCCGCCGTCTCTGAAAACGTCCAACTTCCGCGGTTGTGGCGCTGAAGATCGCTGCTGACCAGCGTCCAGACGATGCGCGTCGGCGCTTCGGCTTCCATGCGCAGCGCGTACTCCAGACGTCGCGGCGCGCGCACCACGTAGTGGACGATCTGCACCAGCGGCGTGTCGCCGGGCTCCAGCGTCACGTCGACCACGTCGCTCAGAAACTCCGGGTAGCGCTGCGCATCCCAGAGCACTTCAAACGCGAGCGCTTGCGGCGCGTTGACCTCAATGGCCGTAGTCAGTTCAAACATGCAGCTCCCCGCTGCAAGCCTACCCGACTCCTGCTGCGTTGCAATGCCGCAGTGCGCGCGGGGAGGCTAGCGGTAGTCGTGATAGACCGGCAGGACTTCGCTGGCTGGCCGGCAGATGGACGAAGGAACGCCCGTGTTGCGGCGATTGCGCCCGGCGACGGCCTTGAAAACCGGACCGCTCTGCGCCTCGTCGCACGCCAGGCAGTCGTTGATCGACCCGTCCGGGTTGTTGTACGGCGCCGCAATCTCCGCGATGCACACGTCCAGGCACGCAGCGCGGGTGTTTTGCGTGTTGAAGTACCAGATTTCCGCGCACGGCAAGTCAAAGCCCAGCGCCTGCAGGCACGCGATCGCGCTCGCCTGATCGCCGGCAAGGCCGCATTGCCGCACCGGATCGGTCAGATCCGGCTGGCGCATGTAGACCGCGAGATCCGCCAACGGCGAGCACACGCCGCACGCGTCGTAGTGCGTGACAAGCGCGCCGGCCGCCGCGGCGTCATCCGCGCTGGCAAAAGTCTGCAGGGAATACGTCTTTGTCCCCGCCGGGCCGCGCAAAAAGCCACACACCGCGCCGGGGTTGCGTCAAGTGCTCGCCCGGCCGCTGGTACGGATCGAGCAACACCTCGGCCGGCGGATTCAGCAGCTGCCACGCCGCGATGTCGGCAATTTGCGCGGGCGTGTAGTCCGGCGGGATAAACTGGTGGCCGCCGCAATCGACCCGGGGCTCGCACTGCGCGGCGGTCAGGCCGGTCTTGTCGTTGGGCACGCCAAAAAAGCGGGTGCACGGGCCATCGGTTACGCCAGCCTCGCGCGCCAAGGCCGCGTCCATGCTGTCGCTGCAGCCGCCCATCGCCAGCGCGCAGGCCGCCAGCGTTATCGCGCATGTCTTCCAGTCCTGCCGCATCTGTGCTCCGCCGTTGGCGTTGGGCAGCGTAGTGACGTGCCCGGACCCGGTCAAGCGAACTGCGCGGGTGCGCGTTTGCCGGCACGGCCTTGACGGCGTGGCCCCGTCAGCGCGTTGCAATCCCCGGCGGCCCGGCCTACAAACGCCGCGGAGGCTGCCATGACGACGCCAAAACGGAAGCCACAGGGACGCGCTGCTTGGGTGGACGAACGCCGGGACGAGCGCGGCGACCTGCGCGTGATGCAGGGCTTTGCGGCGCTGCGCGCAGAGCACGCCTACGCGGAGGCGACCCACTGCGAGGCGTGCGCGCGCGCACGGGCGGCGGATGGCGAGGACGCGCTGTGCGAGGCGCACCTGGCCCAAGCGCTCGGGATGCAATCGGACTGGGACGTTCCGCGCTGACGGCGCGCGGCGACAGCGTCAGGGCCTTGGCTCAGCCGGTGCTGCCCCGGGCTCAGGCCCTTGCGCCACCGGGGCCACATCCACGCCCGCCGGGGCCTGCGTCACCCGCGCCGCTGGCACATGCCGCCGGTCCCGCGTCGAGGCCATGTGCACGTCCAGCGAGCCGCCATCGGGCGTGGCGCGCAACGAGACGAAGTCGTCGATGCTCCAATCCAGGCGCGCAGTATAGCTTTTTTGTGGTGTGACGATGCGCAGCGTGCTCGCGCCGTCGGCAATATCGCTGCGGCAGATCGCCAGCGTCACGCGCACGCCGTCCCAATCCGCGTGCGTCCGCGAGCGCCAGTACACGCGCTGGTCGCCCTCGTCGCCGCGCACGACGGGGCCAATGCGGTCGCTCGAATCGCGCGCCAGGTCCGGAACCGGCAGCGGCGGCGGCGTCGGCGCGTTCTCGATGCCCAGCGTCTCCACTTTTTCGATTTCACCGCAATCCAGCGCGAGGTAGCCATCCCACGCCGTTCCCGCGCGATTGGGCTCCGCATCCGTGGGCGACGCCGACGTATGACCCCAGCGCAGCGTCACGATCACGCGCTCCGCATCCTCGGGGGCATGGGACTCGACCGGGCGCACGGGCGCTTCCACCACCGGCAGCGCCGCCGCCGGTCGCGGCGCCTCAACGCCATAGCGCCAGCCCACCGCCGCCACCACCATCGCCGCCAGCGAGCCCACAAGCAGCGGATGCCGCGCGCGGCCCATCACCGCACTCAGCTGCCGCAGCTTGGAGATCCTGACCTGACGCGGCACGTTGCCCTCCGGATGGCCACTTGTTTGACGATACGAACGCTGGCGGCGCACCGCAAGACACAGCATAGGACGCCGCTGCCGCACGCAAGGTTCAACGCGCAAATGGGTCACGGCATTCCCGCGCAGTGTCGCGATTGGCCGGAAAAATTGCTGTTCGGGCTGGGGCGCGCGCAGACGCGGATCCGCGAAGTTCGGGCGGATCCGCGTCGCGCAGGGCCGCTACTTCAGGTTCTCGATGACCGCGTCGGCAAACTCGCTGCATTTCAGCAGCTTGGCGCCTTCCATCTGGCGGTGAAAGTCGTACGTCACGCGCTTTTGGGCGATCGACTGCTCGATGCCGTGCACGATGCTGTCCGCGGCCTCCTGCCAGCCCAGGTGCTCCAGCATCATCACCGCCGACAACACTTCCGAGCCCGGATTGACCTTGTCCAGCCCGGCGTATTTCGGCGCCGTGCCGTGCGTGGCCTCAAAAATCGCGTGTCCGGTCAGGTAGTTGATGTTGCCACCTGGCGCGATCCCGATGCCGCCCACCTGCGCCGCCAGCGCGTCCGACAGGTAATCGCCGTTGAGGTTCAGCGTCGCGATGACGTCGAACTCCTCCGGGCGCGTCATGACCTGTTGCAGCGTGATGTCGGCGATGGAGTCGCGAATCAGGAGCTTGGACTTCCACTTGCCCGCGCCATGCGTCGGCCAGAGCGCCAGCGCGGTCTCAATCTCGGCGCGCACTTCCGCCTGCTGGTCGGGCACCATCATCGAATAGCCCGGGTCAATCGCAATCGCGTTCTCCTCGACCGTGATCGCGGGATTCTTCTCCTTGTTGCCGAGGATCCAGCTCTCGCGCTCCGTGACAGTGTCATGACGAAACAGGCTCTTGGCGATCTCGTAGCCCCAGTCGCGAAACGCGCCTTCCGTGTACTTCATGATGTTGCCCTTGTGGACAATCGTGACGGATTTGCGTTTGTGTTTCACAGCATACGCGATCGCAGCTTGGACCAGACGCTCCGTGCCGAGCGCGGAAACGGCCTTGACGCCGATCCCGACCTCCACGATCTCGTGACGCCTCGGCTGGCCCGCGGCCTCGAGTTGCTTTTGCCAGCCATCCACCGCGGCCTGCGTGCCGAAGCGAATCTTCTTGAATTCTTTTGGAAAATTCGCCTCCAGGAACTTCAGCATCTTGTTGGACTCTTCCGAGCCACCGACCCATTCGATGCCGGCATAGATGTCCTCCGTGTTCTCGCGGAAGATGACCATGTCGACCAATTCCGGGTGCTTGACCGGGCTCGGCACGCCGGTGAACCAGCGCACCGGACGTAAACACACATACAAATCAAGCTGTTGGCGCAGCGCCACGTTCAGCGAGCGGATGCCTTTGCCGACCGGCGTGGTCAGCGGACCCTTGATGCCGACCAGGTATTTGCGAAACGCGTCGAGCGTCTCGTCCGGCAGCCAATTGCCCGTCTGGTTGAACGCCTTCTCGCCGGCGAGCACTTCCAGCCAGTGGATCTGGCGCTTTCCGCCATAGCTCTTCTTCACGGCGGCGTCGATGATGCGCACCGCGGCGGCCCAAATATCAGGGCCGGTGCCATCGCCTTCGATGAACGGAATTACTGGATGATCAGGGACTTGCAGCTTGCCATGGGCGCCAACGGTGATGGCAGAACCTTGCGACGGGGCGGTCAACGACATGGGAATCCTCCTGCCGAGAATCTGGGTGTTCCGGCGGCGCAAGAGGATAGTCCAACGGCCTGAACGCGACAACCTCGGGTGGCGGGACGGGTGGCACACCGCGGAAAGCCCGATCGCGGGCGCACTTTGCGCATCGTCCTTACCAGCCGCGCGCGGGACCTGTAGAATGCGCTGCGGGGGACCGCGGAGACCATGGGCCACGAGCGCGAAAAGACCAATCCGGACTATCCGGTTACGCCCGCTTGGCGGCCCGCCTCGCAGCCCGGCGTGCGTTTGCCCGCGCCGTCGCTCGAGCCCGCTGACCCGCCCACGGAGCCGCAGCAGCTGCCGCTGGCCCCAGGCGTCACGACGCACCCGGTGCACCAGGCGCCCGATGCAAGGCGGCCCACGTCGCACTCGTCGTATTCGCTGGTGCCGGCCTCGCAGGAGACCATCCTGCCGCTGTCGCACCGGCCCACCTCGGCGGTCATGAACCTGGGCGTGCCAGCCCAGCCGGCCTTTGTCGCGCCGTCGATCGCGCCGATCGCACCGGCATCGCCCGCGCCGACGCATCGCGCCGCGTCCCAGCCGACCTTTCGCCCGGCGTCGGACGGCTACCAGCGCCCGGAAAGCGGTGCCCATCCCCCGGCGAATTTTCTGGCGGCGGCAGGAGCATCGCGGCGGGCGGGGGACGCAACCCGCCTGCTGCCGTGGCTGCGCGACAAGAACAAGCGCTTTCGGGCGCTGACCGACGCCGAGTGCGACGCGATGTTCCGGTTCGCCTCGCTGCATCGCCTCGACGCCAACACGGTGATTCAGCCGGCCGATCGCCCGCCGACGGCCTGCTTTGCCATCACGTCAGGCTCGGTCGTCATGCGCGTTCGCCGGTCCAACGGCGCCTTTCGCGAGCTGGACCGCTTTGGCGCGGGCGAAGTGGTCGGACTGCTGGCGCTCGTCGACAGTCGCCCGTCGCCCTACGAGATCCTCGCGACGACGACGGTCGAAGTCATCGCGTTCGAGGCCGACCGGATGGCCCAGTTCGCCGCAGCGTTGCATCCGGATGCCCTGGCCGCGGTCAAGGCGTGGACGCCGTTTCTCATCGACCACTTGCGCAGCGTGCAACAGCGCGTGGCGCGGCTTTCCGGTATTCGACGCCAGCGCATCCAGTCGCGCGACGACGACGCCTGGAAGGGTGCCAAATAGCTGAAAATTATCAAGATTTCGGTGGAGGCGGCGAGAGTCGAACTCGCGTCCGGAAATACTAGGCAGGGCCGTCTACGCGCGTAGTCGCATGATTTGTACGGCATCCAGGGCGTCCACGCGACAGACTCCCTTAGCGACGACCCGCATTTTTCTTACCCGCGCACGTGCAGGTGTCGTGCGAAAGCCAGCCCACCTAAATTGCGGTGACGACATGCGGCGGGCGCCATGCCATCCCCGTCGCTGTTAGAGGTCTTTTGGAGACTTAAGCAGCGAGAGCGAACTCAACGTTGTCGTTGGCTCTTATTGTGTGCCTTTTTTTGACGCGGCCAAAGACTCCGCGGCGCGCAAACCATGTTTTGCATCCCCGTCGAAACCGGTACGCCCCCGAAGGTGCGCCGTTTGAAACGGTGCTTGCCGACCCCGCACAGGCGCCGGCCTTCACAGGATAGGTGTCCCGGCCGCCACGTCAACAGGCGTATCCTTGCGCAATCCGGCTGCCTGTTGCACAAAGGCCGCCGGCTTCGAGGTCGCATGCGCCACCACATCTACCTGATCCCCGGCTTCTTTGGCTTCTCCAATTTCGGCGATCTCAAGTATTTTTCCCACGTTACGGAGGTGCTGGAGGGCGCCTTGCGGCGGCGCGGCCTGGAGGTCGCGGTCCATTACGTCCGGACGCTGCCGACCGCTTCTGTGCGCAGGAGGACGACCAGGCTGCTGGAAGTCATGGCGGAGACCGCCGACGGCGACGGACCTATCCACTTGATTGGCCACAGTTCTGGCGGCTTGGACGCGCGGTTTTTCGCCTCGGCGGGTGCGTCCTTGAGCGATCAGCTGCCCGCGACCGCGCTGATGGGCCGCGTGCGTTCGGTGGTCACCGTCGTGACGCCGCATCGCGGGACGCCGCTGGCGCCGCTGTTTGACTCGCTGTTGGGCGCCCGCATCCTGCAAATCTTGTCGCTGGCGACAATTTATATCTTGCGTTACGGTAAGTTGCCGTTGGGCGCCCTGGTCAGCCTGGGCGGCGTGCTCGTGAGGCTGGACAACAACGCCGGCGAAGACGCGCTCGATCAAGTGTGGAATCAGCTGCTGGCGGATTTCAGCGAGGATCGCCAGCGCGCGATTCGCGACTTTTTTCATGAAGTTGGCAAGGACACATCGCTGATTCGCGAGCTGCTGCCGCAAAATCTCAAGGTATTCAACGAGACCACGCGCAACGCGCCCGACGTGCGCTACGGCAGCGTGATCGCGCGCGGGAGGGCGCCTGGCATCACGTCGACGCTGTCCGCGGGGCTGAGCGGCTACGCCCAGGCGAGTCACGCGATCTACGTGGCGCTGTATGCGCTGGCCTCACGGACGCCGTCGCAGAACGTCACGATGCCAGACCCATTGCAATCACAGGCGATTCGCGCATTCTGGGGCGAGGAGCCCGACGAGCGCGCCAATGACGGCATCGTCCCGACGCTCAGCCAGGTCTGGGGCGAGGTGATTTGCGCCGTGACCGCGGATCATCATGACGTCATTGGGCATTTTGAGGATCCGAACCACGTGCCGCCGCACTTTGACTGGCTGACGAGTGGCAGCGGCTTCAAGCGCCGTGATTTTGAGATCCTCTGGTCGTCGGTGGCCGATTGGCTGGCGAAAGGCTAAGCTGGGCCGCACCTGGAGATTCGCATGCGACCGTTCATCCTCATCTTTGCGCTCCTGTCCGCGACGCCTGCTCTGGCGGAGGACCCGCCCAAGTCGCGACTGGAGAACGGCGAAGTCGAGATCACCACGCGGGCGGTGCCGGGAAGCGCGCTGCCGGAAGTGACGGCGCACGGCCTGATCGAGGCGCCGCCGGAGCGCGTTTGGGCGATCCTGCAGGATTGCGGCAACTACCAAAAGACGATGCTGCGGGTCGCGCGGTCCAAGGAGCTGTCGCGGCAGGGCCAAAAGGTGGTGTGCGAGGTCGAGATCGCGCTGCCGTTCCCACTGGCCAACCTGGTCGGCGTGACCGAAGCGACGCACGTCATCGGCCCGCCGAGCTGGACGCGGACCTGGCACCTCCTGCGCGGCGACTACGAGGTCAACGAGGGGGCCTGGACGCTGTCGCGCTACCGCGATGATCCGAAGCGGACGCTGGCCGTGTACCGCGTCCACGCGATCCCCAAGTCCTCGGTTCCAGACGCCATTTTGCGACGCGGCCAGCGGACGGCGATCCCGGACATGTTCAGGCACTTACGCGAATTGACAAAGGATTAAGCCGATATGTCGACATCTTTGCCACCTGTCACAACGCGATTTCAGCTGGGAGCCACGATTTCTGAAGAGCAAAACCGCTTTTTGGACCACTATGGCTTTCTGCATTTCGAGCGCGTTGCCAGCGCGGACGAGATCGCGATGATCGCGGCCGAACTGGAGCGGATCCAAGCCGCGTGGATCGCCGAAGGGCGGCGTTTTGTCTTTGGAATTCCGCTCTTTATCGGCAAGGATCCCGACGGCAAGCCGTTCTTGCAGCGCTTTGCGTTCACATCGGTCTTCAGCGAGCCCGTGCGCGTGTTCGTGCGCGACGCGCGGTTCGAGCCGGTCCGCCAACTGATCGGCGTCGACGCGCGGATCGGCGACGCGGAAAAAGACGGCGTGGTCGTGAACCGCTACGTCAACGTGCCCGGCAGCGCCTATCCGCGCCTGGGCTGGCACACGGACGGGTTGCGCGACATCTTCTACGGCCGAATGCCGGTGCAAATGCTCAATATTGGCCTGCACTTGGACGACTGCGCGGCCGACAACGGCGGGCTGCGGCTGATCCCGGGTAGCCACAAGCAGGGCTTTTGGGACACGTGCTTTCGCAAGCTGTATTTCCTCGCACATGCGCCAGATCCTGCTGAAATTGTTGTGGAAACCCAGGCAGGCGACCTGACAGTCCACGATGGCCGGCTGTGGCACCGCGTCGCCCAATCGTCGCGTACAGGCTGGCCGAGCCTGCGCCGGTCGATGTATGTGCCCTATTTGACAGGGCCTTTTGAGCCCAAGAGCGACGCCTCGCGTACACCGCCGTACCACCACGTGGGTCGGCTGATCCGCTGGTGGAAGGGTGCCCGCGCGCCGCAACTGCCGCAACCCTGAGGGCCGCCGCCGATGACCGTTTCCGCGCATCCGCTGGCCCAGCATTGGTCGCTCGATCCGGATGTAACCTATCTGAATCACGGAAGTTTTGGTGCCTGTCCGCGGCCGGTGCTCGCGGCCCAGGCGGCGCTGCGGGCGCAGCTGGAGGCTGAGCCGGTGCGGTTTCTCGCGCGCGATCTGGAAGCGCGGCTCGACGCGGCGCGGCGCAAGCTCGCGGAATTCCTCGGCGCGGACGCGGAAGGCCTGGCTTTTGTCAGCAACGCGACGGTCGGCGTGAACACGGTGCTGGCGAACCTGAAGCTCGTGGCGGGCGATGAAATCCTTGTGACGGACCATGGTTACGTGGCCTGTCGCAATGCAGTGGATCGCCTCGCGCAGCGCACGGGGGCGCGCGTGGTCGTCGCGCACGTGCCGTTTCCGCTGCACTCGCCGGACCAGGTCTTGGACGCGCTGGACCGGGTTTTGACCTCCAGGACGCGATTTTGCCTCATCGACCACGTGACGAGCCCGACGGCGCTTGTGTTTCCGATCGCGCAGATTGTGCCGTGGCTGCAGGCGCGCGGCGTGGCTGTGCTGGTCGACGGAGCGCACGCGCCGGGGATGTTGCCGCTGGACCTGGCAACGCTGAATCCCAACTATTACACGGGAAATTGCCACAAGTGGCTGTCCGCACCCAAGGGCTCGGCTTTGCTGCACGTGCGCTCGGACCTGCGTGCGGGCTTCGCGCCGCTGGTGACGAGTCATGGCCGGACGCAGAACCGCCCGGACCGATCGCGGTTTCGCATGGAATTCGACTGGATGGGCACGGGCGACCCGACGCCGTGGCTGGCGGTGGCGGACGCCCTGGCGTTTGTCCCGAACGCGCTGGGCATCGACTGGCCGGAGCACATGGCGCGCAACCACCGTCTCGCGCTGCAAGCCCTTGATATCCTGTGCGAAACGCTCGATGTCGCGCCGCCAGCGCCCGACGCCATGCTCGGCGCGATGGCGGCCATCCCGCTGCCGCAGCTGAACGTGCCGCCGCAGCTGAACGTGCCGCCGCAGCTGCCGTCCTTGTTTGACCCGCTGCAGGACCACCTCTGGCATGCGCACCGCATCGAGGTGCCCGTCATGGACTGGCCGTCGCCGCGCGTGCGGCTGATTCGCATCTCGGCCCAGGCTTACAACAGCTTGGAACAATTTCACTTTCTGGCGGACACGCTCCGCGCGCTGCGGTAGCCGATGATCCGCGTCAACAAGCGCTGGCAGTTCCTCGTCTCGGTCTTCGCGCTGGTGCCGTCCGTTCTGCTGATCGTGGTCGGTATCCTCATTTTGGTGTCGCGGCGCGCGGCGATTGACGTGACGTTCGGCGTGCTCATCCTGGTGTTTTGCGCGCTGCTGCTGGCCGGGACCATCCTGCTGGTCGTCACACTGGGCCGTCAGGCCGATGTGTCGCGGCTGCAGGCGGATTTCCTGAGCAAAGTCAGCCATGATTTCCGCACGCCGCTGACCTCGATCCGCATGTTTGTCGAGACGCTGCGCGAGAACCGCATCGAAGATCCGGAGCGCCGCGAGCGCATTCTGACGCTGCTTTCGCAGGAGACCGGGCGGCTGTCGACGCTGATTGACCGGCTGCTGGAATTCGCCAGGCTGGAGTCGGGCCAGCTGCGCTACGTGCCCAAAGCCGTGGATATTCGTGAGATTGTCGAGACGGTCGTCGCGCGGTTCGAACCGCGGACCGTGGGCGGGGACGTGCAGCTGACCACAGTCATCGCCGACGGCTTGCCGCTGCTGCGGGCGGACAGCGACGCGCTGGAAGAGGTCGTGCAGAACCTGTTGGACAACGCGTTCAAGTACACGGGCGCGCAAAAGCGCATCGTCGTCGACGTGCGGCGCGCCGGTCGGGACGTGGAAATCGCCGTCAGCGACAACGGCCCCGGCATTGCCCGCGCCGACCAGAACCGCATCTTTGACAGCTTCTACCGCGTGGACGACCGCCTGTCGCGCGCCACGGAAGGCTCCGGCTTGGGCCTCGCGCTGACGCGGCACATCGTTCACGCCCACGGCGGAAAAATCCGGGTCGAGTCCGAACCGGGCAAAGGCGCGCAATTCGTCGTTGTCCTGCCGCCGATCAAGGGACCGTGAAGAAGTTTAAAAAACTGGACGCAATAGGGCGGGCTTTTGTACAACTGGCGACAGGAGGCTCCTCCTGTCCGCGTCTTCCCCCCTTTCTCAGTGAGTTCCCCATGAAGAATACCCCGCAGTTCGTCATCGCCGTTTTGTTTTTTGCCGGCTGCGCCAGCTCCACCGCTGACTCCAGCTGCGCCAGCACCGGCACAAAATGGACCGGCGGCAACAGCGCCAGCTCCGTGATGAACCCGGGCATGGACTGCATCGCCTGCCACACAAACGGCCACGGGCCGAGGTTCGCGGTCGCGGGCACGGTCTATTCCTCGCTGACGGACGCGGACACGTGCGACGGCCTCTACCAGGTCTCGGTCGAGTTGAAGGCCGTCGACACCGGCGAAACGGTCACGGCGACCAGCAACAGCGCCGGCAACTTCTACTTGACGTCCAACCAGATGTTCAAGGCCGGCACGAAGTTCACCGCGCGCGTCATCACGCCCAACGGCGCCCGCGCGATGGTCACGCAGCAGACCAACGGCGCGTGCAATTCCTGCCACACCGCGACTGGCTTGAACGGCGCGCCGGGCCGCATCGTCACGCCGTAGTTTCGCACACGCCGGCCCAAGCGCGAGGTTCTGCGTCGGTCGTCCCCTGCGTGCCGTCGCAGGCGCACGATCGCGGTCCAGTCCGAGATGCAACAGGTCTGACCCCAGGGGTTTTGGTCTCGCACCAGGGCGTTCATGTATAGCGCTGTGGCTGCCGTTCGGCCAACCAGCGGGCGCTCGGCAGCCAGACGTGCTTGGGCGCTTCGCGGCCAGCGCACACGCCCATGTGGCCCCCTGGCGCCTCGACGAACTGCTTGTCCGTGCTGCCCAGCAGCTTGAGCAGCTCCAGCGCCGCGGCGGGTGGTACGACGTTGTCGGTGTGGCCGGCAAATGCCAGAACTGGACAGGTAATTGCCGATAAGTCCGCGGTTTTGCCAGCGAATTCCCAAGTTCCGTCCTTGAATTTGTTGCCGAGCATGAAGTCGTGCAGCACCTGACGAAACGCCTCGCCCGGGTAGTCGATGAAGTTGTCGGTCCACGCCGTGACGGCATCGAAACCATTGACGTATTCGTCGTTCCACATGTTCACGAACAGGTCGCCGTAGCGCGTCAGCGACTTGAACGGCGTCATCATGCGAAATGCGGCGCTCGACACGGGCCCCGGCACATTGCCGAGCTTGCGCGACAGGAAATCCACCTGGCCATGGCCCAGCCGCACGATCACGGACAGCGGGCCCATCTTGTGCGCATCGATCGGCGAGCCGATGGTCACGATCGAGTGGACGCGCGGGTCGCGGTGGACCGACGTGTGCAGCAACGCAAACAGGCCGCCCATGCAATAGCCGTACAAAGTCAGCTGCTTGGCCCCGGAGTTGCGCAGAACCGCGTCGATCGCTGCCGGCACCCAGTCCAGCACGTAGCGCTCCAGCCGCACCGACTCGTCGGCCTTATCCGGTACGCCGAAATCGACGACGTAGACCTCGAACCCTTCGCGCATCAGCGTGCGCACCAGGGAGCGTTTCGCCGTGAGGTCGAAGATGAACGGCCGCACCATCAGCGGCGGAATCAGCAGGATCGGCACGGGCTTCAGGTTCGCATCGACATGCATCACTTCGCGACCCAGCTGGATGTCCTGATCGCGGTTGAGCGGCCGGTAGTGGCGGACCTGCAGCTTGTCCTGCTCAAAGACCACGTCGAATGGCGTTCGGTCGACGACGTCGGTCGGCTCACGCTGCAGCCATTCGAACCAGTTGACCAGCCCGGTCGCGGTGCGAATCGCGCCTTTTTCCAGACGGCGCAGCGTGAGGCCAGAGCGTTTGCGGGGCGGCTTGTCGGTCAGGGGAGTCGTCATGGTCCTCAGCAAAGCATGGCACAGGCGGCGCGGCAACTTCTTGGCGCGGATCGGGCGCGGTCACGCCAGTTCAAACCCCGCGAATTCGAAGGCGGGCGACACCGTGCAGCCCACCAGCGTCCAATCGCCCAGCGACTCGGCGGCCTGCCACACGTGCGGGGGCACCTGCAGCTGCGGACTCTGGCCGGCCAGCACATCCGGCCCCAGCACCGCGTCAGAAGCATTCAGTGGGCTCGGACCCTGCGATAGGCGCAGCGGCGATCCGGCGTAAAAGTGCCAAATTTCAGTAGCATCCACGCGATGCCAGGCCGATCGCTCGCCGCGCTGGAGCAAGAACAGGATCGCCGTCCCCGCGCCGCGCACGCCCGCGCCCGCGTCGTGTCGCCAGGTCTCGCGGTACCAGCCGCCTTCCGGATGCCGCTGCAACGACAGGTGCGCGATAATCTTAGTGGCTTCAGTCATGAGGAATTCACCATTCATTTCAAATCATTGCCCGAGACGCGGTCATTGACTGCTGAGTCACTGACTGGTGGGTCATTGACTTTGCGGTCAGTCATCGTTACCTTGCCCGTGCTTGACGCGCTGCGTCACGCGATCACTCGCCGGAAGCAGTCTACCATGGCACGCGCCGCCAATCCGCACCTCAAACAGCAACTCGTTGACGCCGCGACGGAGATCTTCGCGACGCACGGGCTCGCGGCCGCGCGCGTGAGCGACATTACCGATCGCGCCGGGACGTCGAAGGGCGCATTCTACCTGCATTTTGCCTCCAAGGAAGCCGCGTACGTGGCGATCGCCCGGCTGTTCCTGGACCAGCTGCTGGCGCTCCTGCGCTGCCAGGACGAGTCGATGTGCGAGGCGATCACCGCGGGCGAGCTGGATCGCGTCGCGGAGGCGGACGCGCAGTTCATGGATTTCCTGTGGCAGCACCGCCGGCCGCTGGCGATGGTGCTGGATGGCGCCGTGGGCACGCCGTTCGCGTCGATGCAGGACGAGTTCATCGACTCCGTGCTCAGCCACATGCGCGAGTCGGTCAGCCAGCACAACAAGGCGTTTCCGGCGCTCGCCGGCGTGATGGACCCGGAATTCGCCGCGACGATGGCGACCGGCATCGTCTTTATGTACGCGCGGCGCATCATCCGCGAGCATCGCCCGCCGTTCGCCGCTGAGCACCTGATGGCGTTTCGCGGGCTGATCGCCGCGGGTCAGCCGACTGAACTAGCTGAACTGATTCGTCAAACTGATTTCACCCGCACCTCGCCCGCTGATTCCGCTCACCCCGCTGTCGCCCGTGCTTCTGCACCGCAGCCCCCGCCCGCCGACGTCCCCTGACGCCGTCTGAAACCGTGCCACGATGAAAGTCCGCCTGATGCTTCTGTCCCTCGTCGTGCTGGTCGTCGCCGTCCTCGGCGTGATCGGCTTGAAAATCAAGAGTAAAATCGCGAACAAGGCGGCGGTTGTCGCGGAAGGTCAGGCGCGCGAGGCCAGCGCGAACGCCAAGGCGGCGCCCAAGATCGTGCTGCCGGAAGCGGGTCCGCTGACGGAGGTGCTGCATGTCGGCGGCACGCTGCGGCCGGAAGCCGAGGTCGATCTGGCCTTCAAGATGCCCGGGCGCGTCGTGGAAGTGCCCGTGAAGAAAGGCGATATTGTCCTGGAAGGCGCCGTGCTGGCGCGCATCGATCCGCGCGACGTGGAAGCGCAGGCGGAGCAGATCAAGGCGGGCATGGCGGCGGCCAAGGCGCAGGCGGGCATGGCGACGGACGCGCTGCGGCGTTCCAAGAACCTGGTGGCGGCGGGCGCGGCGACGGAGCAGCAGGTCGTGATGGCCGGCGGCCAGGCGAACCTGACCGCCGCGTCGATCGCGCAAGTGGAAGCGCAGGGCAAGGCCGTGGACCTGATGAAGCTGGAGACCAAGCTGGTGGCGCCGATCGGCGGCGTAGTCGTGCGTGCGCCGTCCGCTCCGGGCTTTTTTGCCGCGCCGGGCAACCCGTATTTTCGCATCGAGCGGCTGACGACGCTGAAATTCACGGCGAACGTCGCCGATCGCGATGCGTCGCGCTTGAAGACCGGCGTGGCGATCGCGCTGGAGACCGACAACGGCATCCAGGCGACCGGCACGATTGACATGCTGATTCCCAGCGCAGATCCCATGACCCGCCGCGTGCCGCTGGAGGCGTCGGTGCCCAATCCGGACGGCAAGCTGATCGCGGGTTCCTACGTCGAGGGCAAGGTCGAAGTGAACGCGCCGCACAACGTGGCGATTCCGTCCACCGCGCTGCTGACCGGCGACGCGGCGGCGGTGCTGGTCATCGTCGAGGGCAAGCTCGTGCGCCGGCCGGTGACGCTGCTGCGGACCGAGAAGGACAAGCTGCTGGTCACCTCCGGGCTGGCGCTGACGGACCTGCTGGTGGCGAATCCGGGCGCGACCTGGCGCGAAGGCGATGCCCTGCCGGCCGACACGGTGCTGCCGCATGCGGGTGCGTCCTCGCCGCGCGATCCGTCGCCAACGAATTGAACTTCCATTTGATTTTCTCCCTCCGCTTCTGCCCGTCTCGCGGGCCACGAGTTGCACCATGACACTCTCCGATGTCGCGATCCGGCGCCCGGTCTTCACCCTCGTCCTCATGCTCGCCCTCATGGTCATGGGCATCATGAGCATTCGCTCGCTCGGCACGGATCTGTTTCCGGACGTGACGTTTCCGGTCGTGACGATCACCACGATTTACCCCGGCGCGTCGCCCGGCGAGATCGAGCAGCAGATCACCAAGCCGCTGGAAGACGCGTGCTCGAGCGTCAACGATCTGGACACGATCCGCTCCTTCTCGCGCGAATCGGTCTCGACCGTGTTGATTTTGTTCAAGCTTTCCGCGAACATCGATCGCGCGACCCAGGAAGTGCGCGAGCGTGTGGCGGCGATTCGGTCCAACCTGCCGACCGATGTGCGCGAGCCGTCGATCCGCCGCGTGGACATGGGCGCGACGCCGATCCGCACGTACGTCGCCACCGGCGCGGGCATGTCCAAGGAGCAGCTCCGGCGCATCACCGAGGACATCCTGAAGCCGCAGATCGAGCGCGTGCCGGGCGTGGCGGCGCTGGAAGTGATCGGTGGCCGCGATCGCGAAGTGCGGGTCGAGCTGGACCGCCGCCGTCTGGACGCGCTGAACCTGCCGCTGACGGCGGTTGTGGACAAGCTGCGGGCGGAGAATCTCAACATTCCCGCGGGGCATTTTGAGTCCGGCAAGCAGGAAATCAGCGTGCGCATGGCCGGCGACCTGGGCACGGCGGAGGAAGTCGCGGACATCGTGATGGCGACGACGCCCGCGGGAACACCGGTGTACCTGCGCGATATTGCCGATATCAAAGACGATTTTGTCGAGCCCCGCACGACGATCCGCGCCAATGGCGAGGAAGCTGTGGCGTTTGAGATCATCAAGCAGTCGGGCACGAACACGATCGAAGTCTCTGATTTGGTGGGTAAAAAGCTCGACGACTTGCTGAAGGCGCACGTGCTGCCCGCCGGCTATGCGCCCAAGCTGATCGTCGACCAGAGCACGTTCATCCGCGAAAACGCCCATGAAGTGGAGATCGCCATCGTGTTCGGCGGCGCGATGGCGATCCTCATCATCATGCTGTTCATGCTCGACATGCGCTCGACATTCATCTCGGCGCTCGCGCTGCCGACGTCGGTGGTGGGCACGTTCTGGATCATGTCGATGCTCGGGTTTACGCTGAACATGATGACTTTGCTGGCTTTGTCGCTGGCGATCGGCTTGTTGATCGACGACGCGGTGGTGGTGCGGGAAAACATCTTCCGGCATTTGGAAGCCGGCGATGACCCGTTCACGGCGGCGTCCAAGGGCACCAGCGAGATCGCGCTGGCGGTCTTTGCCACGACGCTGACGATCGTCGCCGTGTTCATGCCGGTCGCGTTCATGTCCGGCGTCGTCGGGCAGTTCTTCAAGCAATTCGGCATGACCGTGTCGGCGGCAGTGCTGCTGTCGCTTTTCGTCGCGTTCACGCTGGACCCGATGCTGTCGTCCAAATTGGCTGTGAAAATCGACCATTCCAAGCAGCGCGCGCTGCCGGTGCGGTTCTTTGAGGCCATGCACCAGGCGATGGAGGACGCGTACATCACGCTGCTGCGGCTGTCCGTGCGCCACCGGTTCGTGACCGTTCTGCTGGCGTTGGCGGTGCTCATCGGCTCGTTCGGGCTGGTCAAGCTGATGGGCGCAGACTTCATGGCGCCCGAAGATCGCGGCCAGTTCGTTGTGCAAATCGAGCTGGAGCCGGGCGCGTCGCTGGCAGAATCCTCGCGGCGGACGGAAGCGGCGGAGCGCAAGATGCTGGAAGACAAGAACATTGTGACGGTCTACTCCAAGCTGGGACCCAACGGCGAAGTGAACAAGGTCCAGTGGCGCGTCGTGGCGAACCAAAAAAATGAGCGCAAGGAGACGCTGGAAGACCTGAAGGCGTGGACGCGCAAGTGCCTGGCGGGCGTTGGCGCGCGCGTGTCGATTGAGCCGCCGCCGTTTGTGGAAGGCTTGCCCGCGGGCGCGCCGCTGCAAATTCAAGTCCGTGGGTCGGACATGGCGAACCTGGAGCGCGACGCGGCGAACATCGAGGCGATGACGCGCAAGGTGCCGGGACTGTCGGACGTGCAGGTGGGCTACTCACCCGGGCGGCCGGAGCAGATTGTGCGGATCAACCGCGAAAAAGCTGCGGATTTGGGGATTCCGGTCGCGCTGATCGCGCGCACGCTGCGGGCGGCGCTGGAAGGCGAGGAGGCCGGCAAGCTGCGCGTGTCGGCGCAAAGCACCAAGGAGGTCAAGATTCGGGTGCGGCTGCGCGATGACGATCGGCTGGCGATCCAGAAGCTGCTGGACGTCCAGATCGCGACGCCGAAGGGCTTTGTGCCGCTGTCGCTGTTGGCGTCGGTGGAGCCGCAGGCCGGCCCGCAGGTGATTGAGCGCCAGGACCGGACGCGGCAAATCAGCGTGACGGCGGCGCCGACCACGCGGTCGCTGGGCGAAGTGCTGGGTGATCTGGAGCCAAACCTGATCAAGTACAAGTTCGCGGGCGATGGATACTACCAGCTGGATGGGCAGGTGAAACAGATGCGAGAGTCCAATGATTCCATGAATGTAGCGCTGCTGCTGGGCGTTATTTTCATTTTCCTGATTCTGGCAGCGCAATTCGAGTCGTTCTTGCACCCGTTCACGATCATGCTGGCGCTGCCGCTGGCGCTCATCGGCGCGATCATCGGGCTGTTCCTGACCGACCGCACGGTGTCGATGGGCAGCATGATCGGCGTGATCTTGCTGATGGGCTTGGTGACCAAGAACGGCATTTTGCTGGTGGACGCGGCGCTGCAGAACCAGCGCGACGGCATGTCGGCGATCGACGCGGTGGTGGACGCGGGGAGAAAGCGGCTACGGCCGATCCTGATGACGTCCGCTGCCATGGTGCTGGGCATGTTGCCGACGGCGACCAACAACGGCCCGGGTTCGGAATTCCGCTCGCCGATGGCGATCGCGGTGATCGGCGGCGTGCTGACGTCCACGTTGCTGACGCTGCTGGTGCTGCCGTCCGTGTTCCTGTGGTTTGATTCGCTGCGCAACCTGCCGGCGAAGGTGCTGCGCCTGGTGACGGGCAAGAAGCCAGCGCCGCCGCAAGTCCGCGAATTCCCTGGGACGACCGTGCTGCCACCGCTGGCCGAGCCGCTGCGTGCGGACGTGTTCGGCAAGCTTGTCGTGCTGCTGCTGGCCGGCGCGGTGCTGCTCCCGAGCGCGCGCGCGGACGCGGACGTACCGCAAGTGACGGTGGCCGTGGCGCAGACGCCGACGCAGGCTGCGGTGCCGGTGGGGCTGAAGCTGGAGGACGCGATCGCCCAAGCGCTGGAACGCAATGGCGATCTGGAGGTGGCAAAGGCCAAGCTGGATGAGGCGGGCGCCACCCGGCAAAAAGTCCTGACCGCCTGGCTGCCGGACATCAAGGCGGTGGGCACGTATGCGCACAACTCGGCGGAGCAAAAGTTCGACATCGGCGCGATGGCGTCGGGGATGGCGGGCGCATTTGGCCTGCCGCCGCTGTCGAGCGCCCAGACGGCGATGCTGGGGCCGCCGATTCTGCTGCAGCGGATGGACACGGTCTCCGCGGTTGTGAACCTGGACCAGACGATTTTTGCCATCAGCCCGATCCTGGCCGCCGACGCGATGGACAAGGGTCTGGAAGCGCAGCGCACGGGCCTGGAAGCGGCCAAGCGCGAGATCGTCTACCAGCTGACCAACGTTTGGCTGAATTTCCAGGGACTGGACCGGCTGATTGCGGCGGCGGAGCGTGCAGTGGACCTGGCGGATCGGCGGATCGCGATTGCCAAGGTGCGCAAAGGCCAAGGCACGGAGGCGGAACTGCCGTCGCTGCGCGCCAAAGTGGAGCGCAACCGCGCCGAGCAGGACCTGCTGCATGCGCGCCAGGCGCAAGCCCAGCTGCTGCAAATCGCCTCGATCCTGACCCACGCGCCGGCGCCGGAGCGGCTGGCGCCCGTGGGCGAAGTGGCGCCGATTCCCGGCAAGCTGAGCGACTGGATCGACGCGGCGCGCGCCCAGCGCCCGGACCTGCTGGCGCGTCGCCAGGCCGTGGCGGCGGCGAATGCCATGACGCGCGAAGCCGAGCTGCGCTGGGTGCCCATGCTGGCGGGATCGGCGTACGTGCGGGCGAGCGACACCAAGGCGTTTGCGCCGGATTACGTGATTTGGCAGGCGAGCCTGAACCTCGTGCTGCCGCTGTTTGACCGCGGGCTGCGGTACGCGGACGCCAAGGAGCGGCGGGCTTCCGCCGCGCGGCTGCAGCAGGAGCTGGACAAGGCGGACGCGGACCTGGAAAACCAGGTGCGGCAGGCGGCGCTGGACGCGGACGCGGCGGCGGACGCGCTGCGGCTGGCGACCGAGCAGACGGTCATCGCGCGGCGCGGGGCGGACATCACCGGCAAAGCCTATGTCGCGGGCGCGGTGACCAGTCTGGAGTTGGCCGAGGCGGACACGAACCAGCGGCTGGCCGAGGAAAATGAGGAACGCGAGCGGATCGGCCTGGCGATGGCGCAGTTGAAGTTGCGACACCTGACGGGCGCGGTGCGGTACTGAAGGCCCCCGGCAGATCGAATCGCGCTGGTGCGCGTCGGAGCGGGGAGTGCCGGGATCCTCCGGCCGCTTGAGGAGTCTGCCATGCGTTGCATCCCCCTGTTCGTGATTGCCAGCCTGCTGGTCCTTTGTGCCTGCCGCGAGCCGCCCCCGCCGGTGCCTGTTCCGGAGGCGCCGCCGACCCCGGAAGCGCCGCCGCCGGTGGCCTTGACGCCGACGGACGCGCCGCCGCCATCCAGCCCGACGACGGCTGCGGCGCCCGTGGCGATTACGCCGCTGATCGCGAACGGCGCGAGATTCCAGTTTGCATTCCGAGAGTCAGCTGACGTGCTGAAGTTCCAGACCGCGCGCTGCACCGCGCAAGCCCACGGCGACGCGGCGCAGGTGGCGGCGTGTCTGGACGCCATCGCGCGGGAGAGCGCGCACGAAGGCATCCGGTTCGAGAAGAGCGGCGAGAAGCTGGAGTGGGTGTCCTATGGCCAAGCCCCTGACGGCAAAGAGGAAATCTACCTGCGTGCGCCGATCGCCCTGCTGGACGCGCCGGCGAACGAGCTGCATTTCCGGCCCGACGGACCGCTGACCGGAAAGCAGGCGGCCGAGGGAGGTTTTGACAAGCTGCCGGAGGGTAAGTTCATGATTGTCAAGGCGATGGATGCCCGGACGCTGGTCATGGAGGCGCCGCCGCCCAAGGGCGCGCTGGTCTTTCACCGCCAGTAACGGGTGCGGGGCGCGCTGCCGCACTTGCCATTGCGGTGGCGGCCGGGCATCGTGGCGCCGGAGGAGCTGCCATGACTGCTTGCGCGCCGCGTTTTCGCCTGTTTCTGCCCGCGCTCACGTGTGCGCTTGGGGCCTGCGCGCACGCCGCCGCGCCGGGGGCGATCGACGCCGATGCAGCTGACACTGCCGCACCCGTCGATGCCGCACCGCTGGCAACTGCTTGGCCAGTTGGCTCCACGTCTGCCGATTGGACCGACGCGACCCGCCCGACGCCGGCCAATGGCGACACGCCGGGTCACGCCGGCCGGCATCTGCCCGTCCAGATCTGGTATCCGGCTGCCGGCAGTCCGGGCGGCGATGTCCTCGACAAGGCGACGCCCGCGGCAGGCGGCTTTCCACTTGTGCTGTTTGTCCACGGCTCGTCGGGAACGCCCAGCGTGTATTCCGGAATCTGTAGTCGTCTCGCGGCCTTGGGTTACATCGTCGCCGCCGCCGATTTTCCGCTGACCTCGCTCCTGACCGATGGCGGGCCTTCCGATTGGCATGCCGAGGACCAGCAGGTCGACCTGGGCTTCCTGGCGGATCAGATGTTCGGTGCCGCCGTGCCGCCGCTGCTGGCCGGGCATGTCGATGCGACGCCGGGTTACGCGGTCGTCGGCCATTCCACCGGCGGGGCGGTCGCGCTGCTGGCCGCGTTTCGCCCGGATGGCCACGACGACCGCGTGCGGGCGATCGTCGATATTTCCGGTGATTCCTGTTTCTTTGCCCCGACTTTCTTCGCCACGCGCGCCGTCCCGCTGCTGGCCGTTGGTGCGACACGCGACTTGCTGGTCCCGGCGCCGAACAACCCGGTCCGTGCGTTCCAACTCGCTGGTTCTCCTGCGGTTTTGGCGGTGCTGCAAGGCGGAACGCACCTACAGGTCACGGACCTCGGGCTGGCGGATCCGACCGACAGCACGCCGACGGGCCTGACCGATCCGCTGGCGCAGACGATGGCGGCGTGGGGCACGGCGGATGCCTGCCGGCCGATTCCGCCCGCGGGCACTGAGCCGCTGCTGGACCACGACGTGCAGCGCGACCTGACCGCGCAGATCGCCCGCGCGTTCCTGGATGCGCACGTCAAGGGCGCGCCCGCGGGGCTGACGGCGCTGCTGGCGGCCGGCGATCCGCGGATGGTTCTGCAGTCCAAATAGCTGGAATTACGCTATTTTTCGACACGCGGGCAGCCGAACAGCACGTCCAGCTTGGCGTTGGCGTCGGCGGTCATCGCCGTGCAGCTCGTCGGGCAAATCAGGATGTGCTGCGGCGTCGTCGGGTCGTCGAAGTGCCAGCCGGCGCCGGCGCAGGTCGGGTCGTAGATCAGGTCCTGCGGCGAGCTGCCGTCGCCCGGCGTGTAGCGCACGTTGACGAACGTGTAATTTGTGCTGCCGCCCTGCGGGTTCGGCGGGATCTTGTAGTCGCAGCCGATGGCTTGGCCTTTGATGGCCGCGAGCGCAGCGCTCAAGTGCGTGGCGAGATCCGCGGGCGTCGGGTACGCGGTCATGTCGAAATGGCAATAGTTTGGCCCGGTATCCGAGCAATTTGCCGGCGCGGTGCCGCCCGCTTTGGCGGCTTGGGACAGCGTGGTGCGGGCGCCTTCACTGCCGGGCACGCCGACGACAAAAGTGTGGACGGGCGGGACGGCGCCGTTGGCCTTGCCGACCGCCGCGGTGATGGCGGCGGGCGCGTTGGCGGCGCTGGACCCGCATGTCGGCTTGCCGTCGGTGATGAGGACGACGTAGCGGCTGGCGCCGGGCAGGGCGGTCTCCGGCGTGGCGGCGTAGTAGCTGTACATGGCGCCGAGCGCGTCGCCGGTGGGTGTGGACGCAATCGGGCTGTTGTCGCCCAGCAGCGGCGGCAGGCTGGAGATCAGCAGCGCGCGCTGCGTCGATCCGGCGGCCCCGGTCAGCGCCAGCGGCACCTTGGGCGAGGTCGCCACGGTGCAGACGGTCGCGGAATCCTTGACGTCCGGGAAGTACACCATGCCGCAATACGAGTCGTCCGGCAGCGCCGGCACCGCCGCCTTCATGGCCGCGACGAGGATGCTCCACTTGGCCTTGGTCGGGTCAGTTGCGCAGTTCAGATCCGACAGCGGCGCGCTCGGGTCCATGCACATCGACCAGCTGTAATCGAGCACGAACAGCAGCGAAACCGGCGACGGCTTGCCCTGCGCGGCGATCGCGTTGCAGGCGGCGTCGGGGTTGAAGGCCACGCCGGTGTCGACTGCATCGGCGGGCACGTCGTCAAAAAAGCCAGACAAATCAGGCGCGTCGGCGGAGATGGCGTCGGTGAGTTCGGCATCGGACTCCACGTCGTCGGCAGCGGCATCGCTGGCGTCCGCGGTCTTGCTGTCGGCCTTGACGTCGGCGCCGCTCAAGCTGCCGTTGCCCGCGGTTGTGCTGGGCGAGGAACAGGCGGCGGTGAGCGCGGCGGCGGCGAGGGCGGTCCACAGAAGGCGAGGGCGGTTCATGGCAAGTTCCTCGGGCGCTGCTATGCGGGGGAATCCGCTTGCGGCGCAACGGAAATTGCCACGAAATGCTGTCCGCGGCAAGGGCCGGCCGTCCGTCGTGAAGCGGGACCCGAGGGCGCGCGCGAGCTGCCGCGTTTTGGCCCTTCATGCCAGCTTCGACGTGTGTCACAGTTTGCCGCATCGCGCCGCTTCCCCTGCGGCCCGCCGGAGCGTGCGCCATGTCCGTCAAGCCTCTGGCGTCGCAACGCGATGCCGCGATCGAACAGCTCCGCGCGCACTACGTCCACAACACGCTGGACGTCCACGAGTACGAGCAGCGGGTCGAGCACGTCGCGCAAGCCCACGACTTGGAAACGATGAACCTGGCGATAGCCGACCTGCAGCCGTTGGTGCTGCCCGATGCGCCGCGGCAGGCCCTGGCGCGGCCGGAGGCGGGCCAAGCGCCCCTGCTGGCGATTATGGGGTCGGTGGAGCGGCGCAGCGGCTGGTTGACGGCGCACCAGCAGCGGGTCGTGACCGTCTTTGGCAGCGCGGAACTTGGTGTGACAGCGGCAGAATTGCCCGACGGTGTGACGACGTTGGACGTGACCTGCGTGTTTGGCAACGTCGAACTGAGCGTGCCGGCCGATGTGACCGTGGAGCTGCGCTTGACGGGCTTTCTCGGCGCTGTCGAGGACCGCGGTCGCAACCCGCCGGGTGAAACGCGGGCGCGTGTACTGCGTGTGCTGGGCGTCTGTGTGTGCGGAAATGTAGAAATTTCAAGGCGTTGAGCGCGAGCTACTGCAGCGCGTCGAGGTCAGCGCAGACCGGTGGTTGGCACGACGCGGATTGCGGGCCGATGGCGCAGAACAGGCCGCTCGCGCAGTCGGTCAGACACAAGCCGCCGCTGCTTGGCAACGGTCCGCAGCTCAGCTTGCCACTGGCGTTCGGCGTGCACGCGGCGCCGGCGCTGCAGGCGGTGCTGGCCGTGCACGGGCTGCCCGCGCCGAGCTTGGCGGCGCATTTGCCGGCGGCCGTATCGCAAAACAGGCCGTCCTGGCACGCTTCGTTCTGGCACTGCGTGCCCGCGGCGAGCTTCTTGCTGCACACTTTGCCCTTGAACGTGACGTTGCACGCGAGGTCGCCCTTCTTGCCGTCGCCGTCGATGTCCGCGTCGCTGCAGCTGTTGTCGGCGGCGCAGGGCGCGTTTTCGAGCGGCGGGGTGTCGCACGTCATCGTTGTACCGCTGCACGCGAGGCCGGCGGCGCACAGGAACGGTCCGCCGGGGCCGAGCAGGCACTTCTGGCCGGCGCCGGGCAGGGCCTGGCACGTCGTCTTCCCGGATTCGCAGCCCAGGCCCGCGCCGCAGAATACGCCGTTGCCGCAGACGCCGCCGAGTCCGGGTAGTGCGGTGCACGTCTGGCTCGCGCCGTCGCAATAGGCGGTGCCGGCGCATTCGCTGCTCGCTGCGCAGGTGCCGCCGGCCGGCTTCAAGGCCTTGCAACTGTTCATGATTTCTCCAAGACACTCGCCGCCGTTGCCGCACGCGCTGCCTGGGCTGCACGACGCTGGGACCGCGCAGCTGCCGCCGACGCAGTCCAATCCGGGGCCGCAGTCGGTGATCGCACTGCATTTCCCGCCGGCCTTGGCGGGCAGGGTGCACACGCCGATCCGGCACACCGCGGGCTGCACGCAGTCGCCGACATTGGCGCACGGCTGGCCGACCGGGACCGGCGCCTGGCACACGCCTTTGCCGTTGGCGTCCGTCACGCATTCGGCGTTGCCGCAGACAAACGGATTGGCACACGGCTTGCCGAGCGCGATGAGCCCGAGCGGGTTGCCTGTGCACGTGCCGGCTTCGCAGTCGCCGCCGTCAGCGCACAGGAACGGTCCGTTGCCACCGCACGCGTCGCCGGATTTGCCGGGCCAGCGCAGTGCAGCGAGGCACGGCGTGACGCCGGTCAGCTTGGCGGCGGAGCAGGGCGCGCTGTCGGCGTCCAGCGCGGCGACGCAGACCGGGATGAGGTCCGCGCGCGCGACCAGACCACCGTTGCTCCAGGCTTTGGCGATCGCCGGCGATAGCAGCGCGGCGCAGCTGGCGACGTCCGGCTTGGGCTGCTTGGCGGTCGTGCAGCCGCAGCTCACGATCCGCTGGCACTCCCACTGGGCGATGGCGTCGGCCAATTGGCTCAGCGCAACGGTGGCGCCGCCGGCCAGCAGGTTGAGCGGCGCGGTTCCGTCCGGATCGGCGTCGCTGTGCAGCGTGATGTCCTGGCTGACGGCGATGACGGTGTCGACGATGCCGATGGTGTCGTCCAGCGCGTCCTGGTCGTCGTGGCCTGGGCTGTCGCAGCCGATGACGAACCACGCGAATACACAGCATAATCCCAGCGCGGACCCGGAAAAGCGGGCGAGCGGATGGGCGCACGGGCGGCGGACGGTCATGACGGCTCCAAGCGAACGACTGCAAGCAACGTAGCGCCGGACCGCCGATTTGTCACGGCATCGGCAGCTGAAGCACCTTGGACTGGACCCAATCGTTGCTGCGGGCCATCGCGTGGCAGAGGTTGCAACTGACGCCGTCGTCGGTGTACCCCGCGCCGTCGGGCGGCGTGTTGCCGCGCCAAACGATCTGCCAAGCGCCAGTTTTCTTGGTGATTTCAAGCCATTCCCAGCCGATCGCCCATTCGGCATTGAAGTTGCCGCCGCGCTTGACCATGGCAAAAGTGTCGCCGCTGGCATTTTGCAGCGTCTTCACCAGGATCGTGCCGACTGGAAAGGTGCGCGCGCCCGGCGGCGGCTTGTGGTTCAGGTAGACGATGCGCGGTCCGGTGGTGTGGAAAGCGCCCAGCGCCGTCGCCGTGATCGGCCAGCTCTGCCACGCCTCCAGCCCGGTAAAATCGCTGTCCTGGACCACGAATTCCGCATCCGCAGGCAGGTCGGCCGCGCAGGCCGTCAGGCAAAGGGTCAGGAGCAGCGCGCGCATGGCCAACCTCATCGGTGGCGTATGCTCGCATGACGGGCGGCAAAGTCACGCAGGAATCACGCGCGGGCGTTGCCGTTCCGGGCACCGCTCGTTAGACTCGGCGCTCCTGAACGCTGAATGAGGCTTCGATGAACCGCAACCGTTTCCTGATCCTGCTGGGCGCCGCCGCACTGTTCGCTGCTTGTGGCAAAAAGTCCGCAGATTCAGGAGGTTCCGCGACGACTGGCGCGCCTGGGTCGACGGCTGCGGCGGGCGGCGACAGCGGCACCATCAAGATCGTCTCCAGCCTGCCGCGCACCGGCAGCGCCAACGCGCAGACGACGACGATGGTCAATGGCATCAAGATGGCGGTCGACGAAGTTGGCGGCAAAATTGGCAACTTCGCGCTCGTTTACGAGGACTGGGACGATGCCAGCGCCAAAAAAGGCGATTGGGATCCGGAGGTTGAAGCCGCGAACGCCGACAAGGCCGTCAAGGACCCGAACGTCGTGGCGTACATCGGCACGTACAACTCCGGCGCGGCCAAGATCGCCATGCCGATCCTCAACAAGGCAAATTTGCCCATGATTTCGCCAGCTAATACCTACACTGGCCTGACCAAGCCCGGCATGGGCGAGCCCAACGAGCCCGGCGTGTACCGGCCGACCGGCAAAGTGAACTACTTCCGCGTCGTGCCGGCGGACGACATCCAGGGCACGTCGGCGGCGGAGTGGATCAAGAAAGTCGGCGGCAAGTCCGTGTATGTCCTGGACGATCGCGGCCTGTACGGCAAGGGCGTCGCGGACGTATTCGTTGCCAGCGCGCCGGATTTTGGCATCACGGTGCTCGGCCGCGAGGGCATCGACCCCAAGGCGCAGGAATACCGCTCGCTGATGACCAAGATCAAGGCGCTCAACCCCGACTGGATCTATTACGGCGGCACGACGCAGACTAACGCGGGGCAAATTGCCAAGGATATCGTGGCCGTAGGTCTGCCGGCCAAGCTCATGGTGCCTGACGGCTGCTTTGAGGAGGCGTTCATCCAGGCCGCCGGCACCGAAAACGTCGCGGGCAAGGCGTACGTGACTTTTGGCGGCGTGCCGCCGGAAGAGCTGACCGGCAAAGGTGCGGAATTCGTCAAGAAATACCGCGACAAGTACAAGGCGGAACCGCAGGCTTATGCCGTGTACGGCTACGTCGCGGCCAAGGTCGCGCTGGACGCCATCTCCAAGGTCGCCAGCCGTGACCGCGCGGCCGTGCGCGACGCGATTCAGGCCACCGCGCAGGTGGATGGCGCGCTGGGCACTTGGAAATTCGACAAGAACGGCGACACGACGATGACGGTCATGTCCGGCAACGTGGTCGAGAACGGCAAATTCAAGTTCGCGACGCTGTTGGGCACCGGCGCCGGCGCGGCCCCGGCAGCTGCCAAACCCTAAGCTCCAGCGAGAACCCGTGCTCGACACTGTCCTCCAACAGCTGCTGATCGGCCTGACCAATGGCATGGTTTTCGCTTTGGTTGCGCTGGGTTACACGATGGTGTACGGCATCCTTGAGTTCATCAACTTCGCCCACGGCGACGTGTTCATGCTGTCGGCGTTCGTCGCGCTCACGCTCTGCGGTGCGCTGGGCTTGACCGAGCAGTCCTCGGCGGGCGCGCTGATCGGCGGTCTCCTGCTGTGCATCGCCGCGTCGTCGGTCTTTGGCGGGCTGCTGAACCTGGCGATCGACCGGGTGGTCTACAAACCGCTGCGCAAAGCGCCCAAGCTGGCGCCGCTCGTGTCGGCCATCGGCGTGTCGTTCATCCTGCAAAACGTTGGGCTTTTCTGGGGCGGCATGTCCATGAAGGTCTTTGGCGGCGGCGGCCAGGCGGCGGCGCCCAAGGCGTTTCCGAACCTGCTGCCGGCGACCAACCTGCTGGGCGCGACAAGCCACGTCACGCTGCAGCCCAAGGACGTGCTCGTCATCGGCGCGTCGCTGTTCGTGATGGTGGGCCTGTACGGCATCGTGCAATTCACCAAGCTGGGCAAGGCGATGCGCGCGACCGCCCAGGACCCGTCCGCCGCGCGGCTGATGGGCATCGACGTCGACCAGGTCGTCGCCGCCACGTTTCTCATCGGCGGCGCGCTCGCGGGCTTCGCATCGGTCATTTACAGCTTGTATATCAACACGGTCCACTACCAGATGGGCTACCAGAACGGCCTCTACGCGTTCACCGCCGCGGTCGTCGGCGGCATCGGCAACATCCCGGGCGCGGTGCTCGGCGGTCTGCTGTTGGGTCTCGTCCGCGCGTTTTCCGACCAGTTCATCGGCGCGCAATGGCAGCCCGCGGTGCTGTTCGGCATCCTGATCGTCATCCTCGTGTTCCGGCCCGCCGGTCTGCTGGGATCCACGGCCCGGGAGAAGGTCTAGCGCATGGCGGCTTTGCTGAAGAAAATCGGCGGCTTGCCTGTGCTTGCGCTGGTGCTGTTGGCGGTCTATCCGTTCGCGCCCGTGCTGGACTGGGGGCTGGAAGCCGCGACCGGTCAGGCGCTGCATATCGATCGGCAACTCGTCAATATTTTTATCTTTTCCCTGCTCGCGTTGGCGCTGAACTTGCAGGTGGGCCAAGCCGGGCTGCTGCAGCTCGGCATCGCGGCGTTCTTTGCCATCGGCGCGTTCACGACCGGCGTGCTGACGGTGGAGAAGTACCCATTTCAAATCGGCTTTTGGGGCGCGCTGCTGGTCGCGCCGCTGGCCGGCGCCTTGGGGGGCTTTCTGCTGGGCGCGCCGACGCTGCGGCTGCGCGGCGATTACCTGGCCATCGTGACGCTCGGCTTTGGCGAAGTGATGCGGATCGTGCTGTTGAACCTTGAAAACATTACGGATGGTCCGCGCGGCCTGAACCCGGTGCCGCCGCCGTGGCTGCCGACGCCGATCCGCGACGGGCTGTCGACGAACGTGTTTGGCGCGGTCGCCGGCGACGCGTCCGTGGGCACGCTGCGGGCGATGTATTTTCTGGCGCTCATCGTGCTGGCGGCAACCGTGGTGTGCCTGAATTTGTTGGAGAAATCGCGGATCGGCCGGGCGTTTGTCGCGCTGCGGGAGGACGAACTCGCCGCGTCGTGCATGGGCATCGAGCCGGCGCGCATCAAGCTGGCGGCGTTCACCGGCGGCGCGGCGCTCGCGGGCCTGGCCGGCTGCTTCTACGCCACCAACCTGACGACCACCGCCGAGCCAAATACCTATGATTTCAACTACTCCATTATGGTGCTCTGCTGTCTGATCATCGGCGGCCTGGGCTCGCTGCGCGGCGCGCTGTTGGGCGCGGGCCTGCTGCTGGGCTTTGACAACGTGATTTCGCCTTTGCTGACGCGGCTTTTGCAGACGGCGCTCGGCGGCGAATCGACCCACGTGATGGCGTCGTTTTCCAACTGGCGCTGGATCGTGTTCGGCACCGCGCTGGTCGTCATGATGCGCCTGCGCCCGGAAGGGCTGTGGCCGTCCTCGCGCGTCGCGGAAGAACTCCATGAAACGCAAGAGGAATCCGCATGACGGCTCCGCTGCTGCAGGTCGACAAGCTGACGCTGCGTTTTGGCGGGCTGACGGCGGTCAGCGAGGTCGATCTGCGCGTCGAGGAAGGGCAGATCGCCGCGGTGATTGGCCCCAATGGCGCCGGAAAGACCAGTCTTTTCAATGCGATTACCGGGATCTACGAGCCGACTTCGGGCGAAGTGCGGCTGGACGGCCAGGATCTGCAGGAGCCGATGCTGCCGCGGCTGTTGCTGCGCTGGGCGCTCGTCGGCCTGGGCGTCGGGCTGATCGGCCTGATGACGGCGGCGAACGTCGATTCGCTCTGGGCGGCGGTGGTCAAGGCCCAGGATCCCAACGACTTTTCGGTGGCGCACGCGCTGCACGATGCCGGCGCATACATGGCCGCCCAGCCGCGCGTAGACCTGCGGATGGCGAAATATTTTGTCACGAGCTTTGACGGTCAGACGACTTTTGCCGTCGTCAAGACCCCGGAACTGGCGGCGACGGCGCTGGCGGATGCGCAAAAACGCCTGGAAAATCCGCAGTCTGACGACGATCGGGCGACGGCGGGTCGCGCACTGGCGGCGCTGCGCGTGCGCGCGGGCGCGTTCCTGGCCGGGCTGCTGTTGGGCTTTCTGGCGGCGCGCGCGGTGTGGCAGCGGACCCGGCGAACGCCGACCTCGGTGGCGCTGCGCGGCGTGGCGCGGACGTTTCAGAACATCCGGCTGTTTCACAACATGACGGTCGTGGAAAACGTGCTGGTGGCGAGCGATCGGCACCTGCGTGCGCAGGCAAAGCTGAGCGATCCTGGGCGGTTGACGGCGTTTTTGGCGCCGGGGGGGCTGCTGGCGCTCACCGTGGCGCTGGCGTTCGCAGTCCGCAAGGCCGCGCCGGATGCCGCGGAAGCGCTGCCGGACGTCGTGCTGGGCGCGCTGCTGCTGGGCCTGCTGGCGTGGCTGGTTGTGATTGTGCGGCGCGGCGCGTTCTCGTCGGCGTCGCTGGACCAGGAGCGCGTGGCGCGGAGCGACGCGATCGAGCTGTTGAAATTCGTCGGCTTGGAGCACCGCCTGCGCGACTTGGCGCGCAACCTGCCATACGGCGAGCAGCGGCGGCTGGAGATCGCGCGCGCGCTGGCGACCCGCCCGCGGCTGCTGCTGCTGGATGAGCCGGCCGCGGGCATGAACCCGTCGGAGACCGTGAGCCTGATGCACCTGATCCGCGCGATTCGCGACCGCGGTATGACGGTTTTGCTCATCGAGCACCACATGCGCGTGGTCATGGGCATCAGCGATCGCATCACGGTGCTGGTGCACGGCAAGCGGATCGCGGAGGGCACGCCGGACGAGATCCGGCAAAATCCGGCGGTGATCGAGGCCTATCTCGGCGTGGACGAGGAGCAGTAGGAAATGGCTCTCCTGGAACTCCGCGATGTGCGGGCGAAATATGGCGCGATCGAGGCGCTCAAGGGCATCTCGCTGACCGTGGAGGTCGGCGAGATCGTGACGCTGATCGGCGCCAACGGCGCGGGCAAAACCACGACGCTGACCAGCATTTCCGGTTTGCACAAGCCGAGTTCCGGCCAGGTGCTGTTTGACGGCAAGGACCTGACGGCGGTGGCGCCGCACGACATCGTGCGCCTGGGCCTGGTGCACAGCCCGGAAGGCCGGCGCGTGTTTGCCCGCATGACCGTGGCGGAAAACCTGGAGATGGGCGCCTACACGCGCAGCGACAAGCTTGGAATTCAAGCGGATTTTGAGCGCGTCTACGAGCTGTTCCCGGTGCTGCGCGAGCGCAAGCTGCAGGCGGCGGGGACGCTGTCCGGCGGCGAGCAGCAGATGCTGGCGGTCGGGCGCGCGATGATGACCAAGCCGCGGCTGCTGCTGCTGGACGAGCCGTCGCTGGGGCTGGCGCCGCTGATCGTGGCGCGGATCTTCGCGGTGATTCAGACGTTGAACCAGCAAGGCGTGACCATCCTGCTGGTGGAGCAGAACGCGCGGATGGCGCTGCGGATCGCGCACCGGGCCTACGTGCTGGAGACCGGCGAAGTGACGATGGCGGGCCCGGCGGCGGAGGTGCTGGCGGACCCGCGCGTGCAGGCGGCGTACCTGGGCGAGGGCTGACGCCGCGGACGTGAACCGTTTTCAGGACGCGCGGCTCGTATGGTGCGGAACGCTGCGGTTCCCCGGAGATTCCCATGTGCCGACGCGTCACCTGTTCCTCTTGTGGCAAGCCTACTTACGCCGGCTGCGGTGCGCACATCGAGCAGGTGCTCGGCGACGTCCCGGCTGAACGCCGCTGCACGTGCCGCGAAGCCAAAGCCGTTGCCGCGCCCGCGCCGTGGACCCGCAGCAGCTGGTGGCCGTTTGGCAAGAAGTAGCGGACGGGCTAAAGTGGCGGCCTCGACCCGGAGGTCCCATGCGCGCACGTCCCCTGCTGTTTTTCGCGTCCTTGACCGCCCTGGCCGCGTGCCAATCGACGACGGTGCCGCCGCCGCCCGCGACGCATTTTCGCGGCGTGGCCTACACGTTCAACACGCCGCTGCCGATTCCGGGCGCGACCGTCAGCGTTGCCGAGCTGCCGCAGTTCACCACCGTGACGGACGAGAACGGCTATTACGATCTGGCCGTTGAGGTCACGGTTGCCAACCAGAAGGTGACGCCGTTCATCGTCAAGGCGACATTTCACACGATCTACCTGCAGACCTGGACGCTGCAGCCCGGCGACGCGGACCAGACGAACGTGCACTTTCAGACGCCGGACGAGGGCACGTTTGTGCTGTTGTCCACGCTGGTTGGCGTCGGGTCCAAGACCACGAAGTGCCAGGTCGTGACGACGGTGAGCGACAAGGTCATACAGGGCATGACTTACGAGCAGTTTCGCGACCATGGCGCGCACGGTGTCGCCGGCGTGGTGGCGAGCGCGACGCCGACGCTGCCCAAGCCAATCTACTTCAACGCCAAGGTGGTGCCGGATGTCAGCCTGACCGAGACGACCGACGACGGTGGCGTGCTGTGGACGGACGTGCCCAACGGCGAATACACGCTGTCCGCGGCGCATCCGACGCGGCAATTCACAACGATTCAGATTACTTGCACGGACAATCGCATCATCAACGCCAATCCGCCGTGGGGTCTCCACGAGCTGCCGTAGCGGCAAACCCCGTGTCGCCGCGTGCATCGCCAGCGGCGGGCGCGCCTGGCGACCCAGCGTGTGGCGCGGTCTCCACGAGCTGCCGTAGCGGCAAACCCCGTGTCGCCGCGTGCATCGCCAGCGGCGGGCGCGCCTGGCGACCCAGCGTGTGGCGCGGTCTCCACGAGCTGCCGTAGCGGCAAACCC
>CAIYWC010000218.1 GCA_903929795.1 uncultured Myxococcales bacterium
CCGGGACGCGAAACCGGCCGGCCGGCCTGAAGGTCTTGGATGACTTGCGGATCAAGGTTCAGCGAGACGAGCGTTTGCAGCGCGGCGTCGCGGTCGGCCTCGGCGTTGGCGGCGTCGGTCTGCGCCTGCTCTTCTTCGCGCTGGGCCACGCCATTGTGCTGGATTAAATCCTTGTCCATGTCGGCCACGCGCCGGAGTGTCTGGGCGGTGGCGAGCGCCTTGCGATACGCGCTGATGGCTGCCGCAAAATCGGGCGAATCCACTTCCGCCAGCGCATCGCCGGCCTTGACCTTGTCGCCGGGATTGACGAGCAGCTTCGACACCGGCCCGCCGAACGGCGCGAGCACGCTGGTGGCCTGGTCGTTGTCAAAATCCACCGTGCCGGTCGTCTCCGTCGTCTTGTGAAACTTGCTCGGCGCGACGGTGTAAAACTGGATTTTTTGTTTTTGCTCCGCCGTCAAAGTCACATTACTGGCCATCACGGAGGAGGGCTGCGCGGCGCTCTCAACTTTAGATGAACAGCCGGTGAACGACACCAGTATTGCCAGTGCCATGGCGCAAAATAATTTATTTTTCATTCTTATCCTTGGTTAAATCCGCACGATGCCACCAACCGCCGCCGAGCGCTTGAAACAGCGCCGCTGTGTCGGCGTAACGATTCGCCTGCGCCTGCACGAGGTTGATGCGCGCCTGCTGATACGCCTGCTCCGCGCTCAACCGCGCCAGATAGCTGATGTAGCCGTCCTTCCATTGTCGTTGCGACAAATCCAAAGTTTCTTTGGCGTCATCCGCAGCGGTGGCGGCAGCTTTCAAGCCTTCGGCGTCCTGTTCCAGCGCGGCCAATGTGTCCGCCACATTTTGAAACGCCGTCAACACGGTGCTGCGATATTGTTCCGCCGCCTGGGTGTAAGCGGCCTTCGCGGCGCGTTCCTGATGCAGCAATGTCCCGCCCTGAAACAGCGGCGCGGTCGCGGCGGCACCCAAACCCCAGAAGCCCGTGCCGGACGAGAATAACTTGTCGAATGAAAGCGCCGTGCTGCCGGTGTCGGCGGTGAGCGCGATGTTCGGCAGCCGGTTCGCAATGGCGATGCCGATCTGTGCGCTCGCGGCGTGGAGGTTCGCCTCGGCCTGCAAGACGTCCGGTCGCTGCGCCACGAGTTGCGACGGCAAGCTCACCGGGATTTCCACCGGCAGGTGCAAGCTCGACAGTTCAAATTTTTCCGCCGGCGACTGGTTCGGAAACCGCCCCGCCAACACCGCCAGCAGATCGCGGAGCTGCGCGGATTGTTTAAGCAGTGGCGGCAGCGTGGCGTTGACCTGCGCGAGTTGCGATTCCTGCGCGACCACGTCCAGCCGTCCGGCGTAGCCTTTCGTGTATTGGTAGCGCAGGATTTCCACCATGTTGGAATTGAGGTCCACGAGCTGGCGCGTCGCGTCAATCTGCGCCTGCACCGCCGCCGATTGGATCGCCGTGACCACGACGTTCGCCGTCAGCGTGGTGTAGGCCGCGATCATTTGGAAACGCACGCTTTGTTCCTGCGCCTTCACGGACTCCACCGTGCGGCGGTTCAAGCCGAAGACATCTGGCGAATACGACACGCTGACCTGCGGCGTGAACAGGTTGTATTGATAAGCGTTTGAACTAGGCACGGGCGCGAGTGTTGCCGATGGATCTTTTTGACGGCTCGCCGAAAAGCTCCCCGTGACACTGGGA
>CAIYWC010000219.1 GCA_903929795.1 uncultured Myxococcales bacterium
CAGCTGTCGCCCACGGTGCACGCGTCGCCGTCCGTGCACGTCGCGCTGTTGGCCAAGTGCTGGCAGCCGCTGGATTTGTCGCAGCTGTCGGTCGTGCACGGGTTGGCGTCGTCGCAGCTGGTGGCCGCGCCGGGCAGGCACGCGCCGCCGCTGCAGCTGTCGCCCACGGTGCACGCGTCGCCGTCCGTGCACGTCGCGCTGTTGGCCAAGTGCTGGCAGCCGCTGACTTTGTCGCAGCTGTCGCTTGTGCACGGGTCGGCGTCGTCGCAGTCCTTGCCGGCACACGGGTCAACCGCGACATCCGGACCAGCATCCGCGTCGGCGGCGTCAGCCACCTCGGTCGCGGCGTCGGCGGTGTCCATCGCGTCCGTCGCAACGTCGGCGGCGTCCGGCCCGGTGTCAACGACGTCGGTTGCGGCGTCAGCAGCGTCACGCACGTCGCCATCCGCGTCCACAGCGATGTCGCCCGGCGGAACCACGACGTCCTGCGCGTCGCCGACGGGTGCGATGTCGTCGGCCAGGTATTCGAAATGGCTCGCATCCGGCACGGACCGGCACGCGGCGAGCAGCAACAGGAGGCCGGCCAATCGACGCATTTCAGAACCTCCCGGCCAGGCTGAAACCGTCGGCACGCGGCACGATCGCCACGTCCGCGCGCGCCGTCGCCAACAACCAGACGCCGACGCCCACGGCTGCTGCGCCGGCACCGGACGCCACGACGACACCGGTCCATTTGGCATTGATGCCGCTCTGCGCGCTGGCCGCGTCGGCCACGCTGATCTTGCGGCCGTCGAAGTTGCCATCCGGCAAGAGATTGCCGTCGAGCGTCGATTGTTGGCCGCTGGCGACGATCGCCAGGATGCCGGCGCCGATCAGCGCGGCCCCGCCGACCCCGAGAACCGTCCAGCCGACGACCTTGCGCGACGACGTCCCGCCGCCGGGTTGACTGGCCACGCCAGCGTCGACCAAAGCCGCTGCGGGCGCTGGCGCAACCTTCGGCGGAGGTGGCGCGGCTGGCGGTTGCGGTTTGGGCGCGACGACGACAACCGACTTTGGCGCCGCGGCGGGCTTGGCGGCGACCGATTTTTCTTGGGCAACGCCCGTCAATTCCGCCAGCAGCGTCTCCGCGGTGCCCCGTCCAGGCGCGCCCGCCGGCACCATCTCGATGTAACGCTTCAAGTGTTCGATCGCCGCAGATTTGTTGGTTAATTTGCGCTCCAGCAGCGCGGCCTTCAGCAACGGCTCCGGCTGATCCGGCGCGATGCGCCAGGCTTCCAGGTACAGCGTCGCGCCCAGCAGATTGTCGCCGCCGGCCACGGCCTGCTCGGCCTCGGTCGCCTTTTGCGTCGAGAGCTCCGCGCGCAAGGCCACCAGATACGCTTTGGCTTTTTGCGCACGGGCTGGCTCGGCGTCCGGCCGCGCGAGAAACGCTTCGTAGTCCTGCGCCGCGTGCGGCAAATCGTGGCCGGTGTGCGCTGCGCGGGCGGCACCGTACAAGTACGCGGATTCCGTGGCATCAATCTGGAACGCGTCGCGGTAGAGGCCCGCCGCCTTGGTCATGTCGCCCGACTCGAAAGCCTTGGCAGCGCGAGCGGCCAGCGCGGCGGCAGTCTTGTGGGCGTCCAGCGCCCAGGCGGCCCCGGAAGTGCACAACGTTGCAACAAACAAGGCGACGGCCAAGGCTCGGGACATCGACGCACCACATCACTTTGGAGAATTCCGCAGCCCACAGGCTACCACGACACGGATCGCCTCGCAATGCCGGACTTTTTCAGTGCGGTTTTCGCCGACGCGCCCATTCGTGCTACACCGACGGCGGAGGTTTGCCATGTCAGACGCACCGTCGCTCTACACCGCCGCGTGGGCCATCGCGCGCACGATCCCGCCCGGGCGCGTGATGACGTATGGCCAAATCGCCACGCTGTTGGGCACGCCGCGCGCGGCCCGTGCGGTCGGGTACGCGATGTTCTTCTGCAAGGACGAGAGCGTGCCGTGGCAGCGCGTCATCAACGCCAAGGGCGAGATTTCACTCGGTGGGCACGTCGATCGGCCCATTCTGCAAAAGGAATTGCTGCTGGCCGAGGGCGTCGTCTTCGACGCGGCCGGGCGCATCGACCTGAAGACACACCTGTGGTGGCCGGAGTTCGTCGCTTAGCTGCACGGTCGTCGGGACGCCCACCCTCGAGGCTACGGATCCCGCACAATTCTCGCACTTTATGAATTCTGCTACAAAATCCTCCAGGGCGAGTCCCCGGAGGCGATATGCAGGACGATACCTTGAAGGCGCGTGGATGGATCGAGTCGAAGGCGATGC
>CAIYWC010000220.1 GCA_903929795.1 uncultured Myxococcales bacterium
GTCCACGTGGCCCGGAGTGTCGATAATGTTGATTTTGCAGTCTTTCCAATAGACGGTCGTGGCAGCAGAAGTGATCGTGATGCCGCGCTCGCGCTCTTGCTCCATGAAGTCCATGGTCGCAGCGCCGTCGTGCACTTCGCCGATTTTGTGGAGCCGGCCCGTGTAGTACAGGATGCGCTCGGTCGTCGTCGTCTTGCCGGCGTCAATGTGCGCCATGATGCCGATATTGCGAAATTTTTCGAGCGCTTGTGTACGAGGCATAACGGTCATCTCTCTTCTGGCTGCGGGACACGAAGGTCAACGCGAGCGGGTCTTTAGAATCTATCGGAGCGGGCGCCCGTGCCAGCCACAGCCAACACCTTGGCGCCGCGGAACCTAACAAGCTGCATTACCAGCGGTAGTGCGCGAACGCCTTGTTCGCCTCCGCCATGCGGTGCACATCTTCGCGCTTCTTGACGGCGGTGCCGCGACCGGCCGCGGCGTCCAGGATCTCGTTGGCCAGCTTCTCTTCCATCGACTTCTCGCCGCGGGCGCGGGCCGCCTGGATCAGCCAGCGAATCGACAGCGCGTTGCGGCGCTCAGGGCGAATTTCCACCGGCACCTGATAGTTCGAACCGCCGACGCGGCGCGACTTCACTTCCACCGACGGCCGGATGTTGTCCAGCGCGGTGCGGAACAGCTTGAGCGGATCGTCCTTGCCGCGCGACTCGACTTTCTCGAGCGCGTTGTACAGAACGGCCTCGGCGACCGACTTCTTGCCGTCATACATCAGGCAGTTGGCGAACTTGGCGACCAGCTGGTCACGGAACTTGGGGTCCGGCGTGATGGGGCGCTTGGGTACTTCGCGGCGACGTGGCATGGAAAACTCCTGAAAATCTCAGAGAAACAGATGGATGACTATTTCTTGGGCCGCTTGGCGCCGTATTTCGACCGGCTCTGCTTGCGACCGGTGACGCCGGTGGTGTCCAGGCTGCCGCGCACGATGTGGTAGCGCACGCCCGGGAGGTCTTTGACGCGACCGCCGCGGATGAGCACGATGCTGTGTTCCTGCAGGTTGTGACCGACGCCGGGGATGTACGACGTCACTTCCATGCCGTTGGACAGGCGAACGCGCGCCACTTTGCGCAGCGCCGAGTTCGGCTTCTTGGGCGTGGTCGTGTAGACGCGGGTGCAAACGCCGCGCTTTTGCGGGCAAGCCTGCAGCGCAGGGGCCTTGGTCTTGACGTGCTTGAGTTCGCGTTGGGCGCGGACCAGCTGGTTGATCGTCGGCATACGTTCTATCTCCGTTCCCGAGAACTGGGCGTTCTCGCTGTCAGTCCGGCGGTCGCAATCGCGAGCCGCTTGCGTCCCCACCAGCAACTGCCGAGGAGGACTCACCATCTGCACGCGGACCACTTCGCGGGACCGACTCAGGGTGCGAACACGCCGATGAGAACGCAGGCGAAACCCCAAAAGGTCTCCGGAACCCGTAGGCTCCAGCCTGAATTCCCGTCGCGGGAGGCGCCTCTACCGAATCACACCCATCTCTGGGTTGCGTCCGGCGATGGGCGCCTGCGCGTTCGCTATCCACCGAGGGGATAGCGGCCATCGTGCCTTCGCGGAGGGAACGGCTGTTATCGGCAGCTGTTCCTCTTGCAGCTTCCGGTCGTGAGACCGTGACTGCGAAGGCTCCTTTCCCGATGGCGGGACACGGTTTTTTGTTGGAGGGTGCTGGTCTTGCGACCAAGGCCTTCCGACCGTGGGGGCGCAATGATGCGGCATGCGCCGTGGTCTGTCAAGCGGATTTCACAGGCGAGCGGCGCTTTGGCGCGCCAGACCGCCCGGCCGTCATTCGCGCCAGATGAATTTCCACGGATGGCGCTTCAGGTCCTTCAGCATCAGCTTCAGATCCATGAACAGCTCGTTGTCCATCAGCAGTCCGCCGATGGTACCGCGCCCGGTGCGCGCGTTCTTGGTGACTTCCTGCACGTCTTCCATCGCGCCATCGACGCGATCCAGCACGCGAATCACTTTCTGGTGGCCCGCGTCGCCCAGCAGGACTTCCGACGTCGGATTGTCGCGCAGCTTCTCAGACAGCGTCCGCAGGTTCTTGGCGATCTGCTTGGCATCTTTGAGCACCGGATCCGCGGCGACATCGACCTTTTCGCTAATCGATTCCGCGTGTTTCAGCGTCGCTTTGAGCTGCTTGCCGTCGCCCACCGCGCTCTCCGCCGCGGCGATCAGCTTCTCCAGCTTGTCGCTCGTGCGGTCCAGCCGCTCCAGAACGCGACCCACCGCCTCGCGGTTATCCACGATGATTTTGTCGGCATCCTGCACGGTCTTTTTCGCTTCCAGCACCGTCTCGTCCGTGTGGACAAGCACGTTGTGGACCACGTCCTCGTTCTTCTCCAGGATGCGCGTGATCGAGCCCGCCACCTTGGTCAGCTGCCGGCCGAGAATTTCCATCCGCAGCGGCGGCTCGCCCAGCGTGACCGCGCCGGCGCGCAGGAAGGGCTGTTCATAAGTGCCTGGATCCACTTCGATATATTTCTCGCCCAAGATGCCCTGCGTCGAAATGAAGAACTCCGCGTCCTTGTGCAGCGTCGCGCCCTTGACCGGATCGAGGTTCAGCGTCACGCGCACGATCACGCGGCGGCCCGTCGCCGGGTCTTTTTTGCCGCCCCAGTACTCGATGCCTTTGACTTTGCCGGCGTTGACGCCCGCGATCTTGACGGGGGCCCCGGGCTTGATGTCGCTGGCCGTCTCGTAGTCGACATTGATTGTGAAGCCGCCCGATCCACCCATGTCCCCGAGGACAAAGATGAATCCGACGAGCAACCCGCAGCACACGAGCACCAGCGCGCCGACCTTGACCTCGATGGACTTCTCTTTCACGCGGCTCCTGACCCTGAAACGGGCATACCGTCTACAACACCATCGGACCTTCGGCAAGTCCTTGGATGAACTGCTGAACGATCGGATCGGGCGTCTCGCGGAACGCTCTCGGCGTGCCATCGAGGCGAATTTCCCCTTGATAAATCATGGCGATGCGGTCCGCCACCGTGAAGATCGACCGCAGATCGTGGCTGACGACGATCGAGGTCACGCCCTGCTCGTCCGAGAGTTGGCGAATGAGCTGGTCGACGTTGGCCGCCGCCAGCGGATCGAGGCCCGTCGTCGGCTCGTCAAAGATCACGAATTCAGGCGAGAGCGTGAGCGCGCGGGCGATCGCCACCCGCTTGCGCAGCCCGTCGCCAATGTCCGACGGGAACTTGTCCGCCATGTGGTCCATCTGCACGCGCTTGAGGAATTCCATAGCTGCGGCGCGGCATTTTGGCCCTTCCATGCCTTTGTGCTTGCGCAGCGGCAGCATCACGTTCTCCACCAGCGACATGGAGTCAAAAAGCGTGGAGTGCTGGAACACCATCGCGCAGCGCATCCGCACGGGATAAAAGGCTTTTTCGTCCAGATTCGTGATGTCCTGGCCGTCCAGAATCACCTGACCGCCGTCGGGCCGCATCAACCCGACCAAGTGCTTGACCAGCACCGACTTGCCCGCGCCCGAGATGCCGACGATGAAGACGATCTTGCCGGAATCCACCGTCAGCGAGACGTTGCGCAACACGTGCTTGGCGCCAAAGGACTTGTAAATGTTGCGAAATTCGATCATGGGGCGGAAGGGACCTGGCTGGAACGCGGACGGGGAGCGGGCGCGGATCGAGGTTTTTGGGTTTCGGAACGCTGACGTCTGAAAGTCAGCTCGCCGGGACAAACGGCGCCGCGCTTCGAACGTTTGAGGGCGCAATCTGCGCGGTCACCCTTGCCCGGGCGCTTGACCCGCAGCGCTTCGCGTGACACGAAGCACCGCGGACCGGAGGCCGTAGCATGACGCAAGAACCAAAACGCATCAATCATCTGGGCATCGCCGTGAAATCGCTGGAAGAAGGCCTCGCCGTATGGCGCGACGGCCTGGGCCTGCAGGTCGAACGGCTCGTCGAAATGCCGGAAAAAGGTTTGAAAATCGCATTCTTGCCTTGCGGCGAGACGATGATTGAGCTGCTGGCGCCGCTGGGCGAGCACAGCGAAATTCAGGCGTTTCTCGACAAGCGCGGCGGCGGACTGCACCACGTGTGTCTGGAAGTGGCGGACATCGCGCAGGCGACCGCGCACGCGACCGCGCACGGGCTGGCGCTGCTGGGTCAGACGCCGGCGCTGGGCGCGGAAGGCTTTCCGGTCCGGTTTGCGCACCCGAAGACCACGGCGGGCGCGCTGGTGGAATGGCTGGAGAAGTAGCGCGAACGACGACCGTCACTTCGCCGGCGGCGGCGCTTCTTCGCCGACAAACACCCGCCGCAGCTGTTCGCGCCGCTCGCCGGAAGCATAGAGCCGCGACCAGCCCCAGCGCGGCTCGTCCTCTTCTGACGCGCCCTTGACCAGCTCCGTCCCGCGCAGCGACGGCGATCCGCGGGCGTCCGCCGCCAGACCTGTCGGCAGACGCTCAGCCGGCGTACGGGCTCGCGAGTATTCTGATTCCATGGCGATTTCAGACACTTCGGCCGGCAGCGGCACGAGCCACTCGTCATGGATCCTCCACCGGCCTTGCGCGTCCACCGCCTGCTGCAGACCGGCCCACTGCGGCGCGCCGCCCGTCGCCAGCGCCCGGAGTTCCGGCGGCAGATCGCCCGTCGCCGCAAACAGCGGCCGCATCGCCGGCAACGGTGGCTCCAGTCGCTTGACCTGCACCCGACCGCCGCTCCCGCCTTCGCACAGCAGCCAATGCGTCTCCACGCGCACCACAAGCGTCCCGTTCAGCACCGTCAGCGGCAGCCACGTCTCGTGCAGGGATCGCGCGCCCAGCCCGGTCGCCGCCACCGACGGCAGCCGCGGCCCGATCGGCACCGTCCGCTGCGCCAGCAGGTCCTGCCACCGCGCCTGATCGACAAGTCCAGCGCCCGTCTTGCGCATCGGCTTGCATTGCGGCACCTCGTCCTCGCACGCCAGCGGCGCGCACACCGGCAAATCCGTCTGCGTCAGCTGCCACTGCCAGACGACGTCGCGGGACGCGATCCACAGCCCATCGCGCTCGCCCACCAGCTCCGTCGAAGTCGCGTGGATTGCCAGCCAATACGTCGCGTCCGGCTGAAAATCGTCGACCCGGCGCCAGACCAGAAAATCACCGGCCCGCGGCTGGCCGTCGCTGAAATCGAAGAATTCGGTGGGCGGCTCGGGCAGCGCGACCTCGGGCTGCTGCGACGGCGTCGGCGGCATCGGCTCGTCAACGAGCGCAAGCTGCTGTAACGGCTGAGGAACATGCGAACGCGGCGGCAGCGGCTCCGGCGTGCGCTGGCACGCGAGCAGGCCCGCGAGGATCAGCCAGCCCGCCCGCATCCGCTACGCGAGCGCCGGCAGACCCAGCAGCGCGCGCGTCTGGTCGATCGTCGCCACGTCGTTGCCGGTCGCCCGGACCGTCTGCGCCAGCGCGGCGACCAGCGCGCCGTTCGAGCCGGTCTTGTCGCCGTTGGGCAGGTAAAACGTGTCCTCCAGCCCCGTCCGCACATGGCCGCCGAGCTCCGCCGCGCGCCGGTGCAGCGCCCAGACCTCCGTGCGACCAATGCCAATCGTTTGCCAAATCGCGCCCTTGGGCATCTCGCGCACCAGCAGCGGCAGCCAATCCGGGTCCGCCGGCATGCCGGAAGCGACGCCCATGACCAGCGACAGGTGCACCGGATCGTGCAGCATCCCCATCTCGTGGAACATCTTGACGCTGCGCACAATACCGGTGTCGAAGCACTCACATTCCGGAATAATATTCAAGCGATTCATCACGGCGATGAACGCCTCGATCTTCTCCACCGGGTTGGAAAACACCATCGGCGGCCACGCCCAGTCCGGCGTCGTCCGCTTTTTCAGGTAGTTCAGCGAGCCGGCGTTCAGTGCCGCCAGCTCCGGGCGGGCCGCTTCCAGGCATGCGACGGGCCCCGAGATGTCGTCGGTCATCACGCCGGTTGAGAAATTCTGCAGCAAATTCGGACACCGCGCGCGGATCGCGTCGCTCACGGCCTTGGCGACGTCCGCCTCCCAGGAGGGAAACCGTCCAAGTCCGGGCGTTTGCTCGCGAAAGTGAAGGTGCACGATCGTCGCGCCGGCGTTCCAGGCCTGCTCGGCGTGGTCGGCCATCTGCGTGGGTGTGACGGGCACGTTGTGGACTTCCGGGTCGGTCAGCACGCCGGTCAGCGCGCAGGTCAGGATGACGGGACGGGACATGAAAACCTCGCAAAAAGACTGTGAAATTCAGGCGTCGCCGACTTCCACGAGCACCGCGCCAGCCGCGACGCTCTCGCCCACGGCCGCGAGGATCGCGCGCACGACGCCCGCCTGCGGCGCCTTCAAAATCGTCAGCATTTTCATGGACTCCAGCGTCACGAGCGGCTGATCGGCCGCGACCTCGTCGCCCAGGGCCACGTGCACATGGCTGACGACCGCGGCGATCTGCGCCACCACCGAGCCCGGCGCCGCTTCCGGCGGCTTGGGCTGCGGCAGCAGCGAGCCCTCGTCCAGCGCAAACACGACGCCGTGGGGCGAATGCAGCCACAGCCGCTGGCCGTCCTGGGCGATCTGCCACCTCTGGCGCTGGCCTCGGGTCGAAAATGTCACGCCAGAATCATCGGTTGCCAGCCACTCGACCGCCGTCGGCGTCAGCAGCGGCGCCGCCAGCAGCGGGTCCGGCGTGTGCGAAACGCCCCACTGAAACAGCCGACCGGCCTTGGGCTGCAGCCCGAGGTACGCCCGCTGGCCGCCGGGCAGCAGCAGCACCGTCACGTCCGGCCGCGCCGGGTTGTTGCGAAACCGCGCCGCCAGCCCCGCGGCGTGCCGCCAGAGCGCGACGGCCAGCAGCGCCTCATCCGGCACCGGCGGGTCGGCCGCCACCGGGTGCGACTCGATGTAGCGGGTCGTGAAATGGCCCGACTGGAAGTCCGGATCCTGCAAAACCTGCAGCAAATGCGCAAGGTTCGTGCGCAGACCGAGGATCTGCGTCTGCTTGAGCGCCCGCACCAGCCGGGCGATCGCCGTCGCGCGATCCGGGCCCCAGGCGAGGATCTTGGCGATCATCGCGTCGTAGTGCACCGACACCGCGTCGTGCGGGTTCAGGCCGTGGTCCACGCGCACGCCGTCGCCGTCGGGCGGCAGCCAGCGCAGGATGGCGCCTGTCTGCGGCGCGAAGTTGGCCTGCGGGTCCTCCGCGCACAACCGCGCCTCCATCGCGTGCCCGGTCTGCAGGATCTCGACCTGGCGAATCGACAGCGGCACGCCGCGCGCAATCCACAGCTGCCACGTCACCAGATCGACGCCCGTGACCAGCTCCGTGACCGGATGCTCGACCTGGATGCGCGTGTTGACTTCCAGAAAATAGAACTGCCCTGTCTCGTCGTCCAGCAGGAATTCCACTGTGCCGGCGGACACATAGCCCACAGCCGTCGCCAGGCGCACCGCCGCTTGCGCCATCGCGTTGCGGATCTCCGGCGTCACCGCCGGCGACGGCGACTCCTCCAGCAGCTTCTGGTGGCGCCGCTGCACGGAGCAGTCGCGCTCGCCGAGGTGCACGACCGAGCCGTGCGCGTCGGCCAGGATTTGGATCTCCACGTGCCGGCCGCGCTCGATGTAGCGCTCGATCAGCAACGTGCCGTCGCCAAAGGCTTCTTGCGCCTCGCGGGCCGCCAGCCGCAGCGATTCCGTCAGCGTCGCCGCCTCGCGCACCACGCGCATGCCGCGCCCGCCGCCGCCCGCCACCGCCTTGATCAGCAGCGGAAAGCCCACTTCATCGACGACCTTCTGCAGTTTCGGCGGCAGGGCGTCGGGGCGCTTCTTCTTGCCGATCGCCGGCGCGTCATCGGCCAGCCACGCGCTCAGCAGGTCCAAATCCGCCTGATCGGTCGCAACTTTTTCCAGCAGCTGCCCGCCGACCACGCCCAGCTCAAAGCCCGGCACCACCGGCACGTTGATCGACCGCGCCAGCACTTTCGCGCCGTCCTTGCGGCCGAGCCGTTCCATCACCAGCGCCGGCGGCCCGACCCAGATCAGCCCGGCATCGACCACTTCCCGAGCGAAATCAGCACGTTCCGCGAGAAAACCATAGCCCGGATGCACCGCGTCCGCGCCGGTCTGCTCCGCCGCCAGCAGCAGCGCGCGGATGCTCAGGTACGGGCTTTTGCCCTTGCCTTCCGCGCCGATGCACACCGCTTCATCGCACTGGCGCACGTGCGGCGCCTGGGCGTCGACATCCGAGTGCACCGCAACTGTTGAAATTCCCAAGGATTTCGCCGCGCGCGCGATGCGGCAGGCAATTTCTCCGCGATTGGCGATGAGCAGTTTTTTCATGGTGTGATTCTGCCCGACTCCCGCTTACATCCGGAAAACGCCAAAACGCGGCTTGCCTTCAGCGATGACGTCGCGCTGCCACGCTGCGTGCAGGCCAACGGACAGCGCGGCGCGCGTGTGCCGCGGGTCGATGATGCCGTCGTCCCACAGCTGCGCGGTGGCAAAATACGGGTCCGACTGGCGCTCGAATTCGCCCTTGACCATCTCTTCCATCATCGCCATCTCGGCGGAATCGGCGGTCGCGCCCAGCTTGCGCATGGCTTCTTCCTGGACAATCCGCATCACGCGCGCCGCCTGCTCGCCGCCCATGACGGCAATGCGGCTGGACGGCCAGGTCAGCAGCAGCCGCGGGTCGTAAGCCCGCCCGCACATGCCGTAATTGCCCGCGCCGAAGCTGCCGCCGACGAGCACCGTGAACTGCGGCACGCTGGCCGTGGCGACCGCGTGGACCATCTTGGCGCCGTCCTTCACGATGCCGCCGCGCTCCGCGTCAACGCCGACCATGAAGCCGGTAATGTTTTGCAAGTACACAATCGGAAAGCGCTTTTGGCAGCAGAGCTGGATGAAATGCGTGGCCTTGAGCGCGCTGTTGGAGAACAGCGGGCCGTTGTTGCCGAGGATACCGACCGAAAAACCGTCGATGCGCGCAAAACCGCAGACGAGCGTGGGGCCGTAGCCAGGGCGAAACTCATCGAATTCACTGGCATCTACCGTGCGGGCGATGACCTCGCGGATGTCGAATGGGATCTTCAGCTCCGGCGGCACCAGGCCCAGCAGTTCCTCGGGATCGTACAGCGGCGCCTCGGGCGTCACGCGCGCGACCGGGTGCAGCGGCTTGCCGAGGTTGGCCACGATCTGCCGGCCGATGCGGATCGCGTCTGCGTCATCTTCCGCAAGATAATCGCAGAGTCCCGAGACCTCGTGGTGCATGTCCGCGCCGCCCAGCGCCTCGTCATCCGCGTCCGCGCCGGTCGCAGCTTTGACCAGCGGCGGGCCGGCCAGGTACACGTGCGCCTGCTTGCGAACCATTACGGTGTAATCGCTCATGCCGGGGACGTACGCGCCGCCCGCGGTGCCGTTGCCAAAAACCAGCGCGATCTGCGGCAAACCCGCGGCCGACATGCGCGCCTGATTGCAAAATCCCCGACCGCCGCGGTTGCCCGGGGCAAAAAGCTCGGCCTGAAACAGCAGGTTGGCACCCGCGGACTCGACCAGCGCGATCGCCGGCAGGCCGTTTTCCATCGCCACGTTCTGCGCGCGGATCATCTTGTCGGCGCCCAGCGGGTAGATCGCGCCGCCTTTCACCCGGGTGTCGTTGGCGGTGATCATGACCCAGCGGCCGCTGACCTGTCCGATGCCGGTGATGCAGCCAGCGCCGGGCGCTTCACCGTCGTACTGGCCGTACGCGGCGAGCGGCGAGAGCTCCAAAAAGTTGCCATCCCGATCCAGCAGGCGCTCGATGCGCTCCCGGGGCCCGAGTTTGTTGCGTTTCGCCAGCTTGGCCGCGGCCTTGGCGCCACCGACGTCGCGTGCTGCCTGCTGCCGCTCCGCCAGCGTCGCCAACAGCGTCAGCATGTGCGCCTGGTTGCGCAGGAAGTCGGCGGAGCGGGGTTGGATGTGGGTTTGAAGTCGCGCCATGGCGGGACGAGTGTGTGCCACGAGTCGGCGCAGAGCGCAAGCCGCGGGCTCAGCCGGGTGGTAGGTCAGTTTGAATCGCCCCGATTGGGGCTCCAGACGCACCGCGAGACGGGCGTTTCGCAACCGGCAAACCAGCCCACGACGCTCAGCGATGACCTACGGCGTCGCCAGCAGCGGCGGAATCCACGGGCACGTCCAGGTCAGCTGGCAGGTGTCAAAATCCAGCGCGGTGCCATGCGTCGCCATGTAGCGCACGAACTGGTTGACAAGCAGCGACCCCAAATCAAACGGTTTTTCCGGCGCCGGTACGGGAAAGCCATGCACGCCCTGCGGCGTCATGTCCGGAAAGAGCTGCGCGCTGATGCCGCCGATCTTCGGGTCGTTCTGGCGGATGTTGCGCAACGGCGGGTCCAGACGCGGTTCGTCGAAACCGTCGCCCGCCGCCACCAGGTTGCCCAGGTAGTCGACGTCAAAAAGCACGCCCACGCCGTTCTTGTCCACGTAGCGCTTGGTGCCGTCCACGCCTTCCACAAGCCCGACGTCCACCAGCAGCTGCTGCACGGTCTTGCCGTAGCGCGGATCGACGTCGCGGAAATTGATGAGCCCCGCCGCGCGCGCCAATGCCACGCCAGTCGCGGTTGGCACGCCCGGGTCGCCCAGCGTGTTCATGAACAGGATGCGCGTGCCGACGCTCTCGCCGGTGCCGTAGGTCAGCGTGCGGTCCGCGTGGATGAACGGCGCGGCGTTGGCCGGATCGGCGCCGTCCAACGCGATCTGCGCGATGCCCAGCATTCGCCGCAGCTCCGGATTCGCCCGCCGCAGGCCAAAGCCGTCGTTCATCGCCAGCAGCGGTGAGCCCGCCTTGTACGTGATGCCGTCGTAGGCAACGTCCGCCGCGAACGTGTCCAGCACCAGCGACGGCGTCCCGACGATCTGGCAGCCTTCCGGCACCTGGCTGGGCAATTCCGCGTCAAACACCGACAGCCGCAGCCGATTGCCCTTGTCTGACGACACCGCCACGCGCAGGTGGTTGTTGGGCTGCACGCGCGCGCACCGGTACTCGCCCGAGTCGAGATTCTGCAAGACCGCGATCTTGCCCGGCGTCAGCTTGGGCAGCGTGCCGACCTGGACTTCCTTGTAGTCGAGCAGATCCGGAAACGCCTGGAACACCGCGCCGTCGCGAACCATGATCAGCGGGCCCATCATCCGCAAAATCATGGCGTTGCGCACGCCGCCCAGCGCGCTGCGGGTGCCGACCTCGCCCAGTACGCCGCCGGCGATGATGGCGACGGCGGTCTCGATCTTGGGCTCCATGCCGGCGATCAGGCTGGACAGGATGCCGCCGAGCGAGCCGCCGACCATGTGGATGGGCGCGTCGCCGCCGACGTCGACCTGACCGTCGCCGTCAAAGTCGCCTGCCAAATCATCCTTGCCGTCGCCGTTGGCGTCGTAGTGCCACGTGCGCTTGCCGTCAAAAGACGCCAGCGTCCGCACGACCTGCATCACGTCCACCGTGGTCTGCCGCACGACGTCGCGGGTGTGAAAAACGTAGGAAGTCCAGAAATCAACGCCGGAATCCAGCTTGCCGTCAGCGTTTTGGTCCAACGCGCGCCCAGCGATGATGCCCTCGCCCATGCCGCGGATGCCGTAGCCGTCAAACTCCGCGAGCACGACCTCCAGCAGCGACGGGTCCTGGTCGACGCCGTGGCTCACCGCGTCAATGCCCAGCGTGGCGATGCCTTGGCGCGCCAAAAAGCCAGCGAAATTCATGGAGTCGAACTTGTTGCTGCCGTGGCCGTGGATGAAGATCGCGACCGGCGCCGGGCCCTTGCGGAATTTCGGCACCATCAGCCAGAACGTCACGCCCTCGCTGCGGATGAACGCCGCGCCGGTGGTCGGGTCCAGCTGCCACGTCTGGTCGTTGAGCGACAGCTGCGTCTTGCCGTCTGCGGCAAAGCGCGGGAAGAACTGCGGCGAGTCGATCGAGCCCAGCACGTGAAAGTCGATGAAGGCGAAATTGTCAAAAAACATCTTCAGTTCATCAGGTTGCGTCGTCGCGCCAAACTGGGCGTACAGGCTTTTAGCCAGCGGCATGAACGCGTCGTTCGGCACGAATTTCGTCGACTGTCCCGGCTGGGCATTGCGGACATCGTCCAGGTTCATGCCGGCGGGAAAATCGGTCGCGAGGTGCGCCAGCGGTCCCAGCCCGTACAGCCCGTCGCGCACGGCCACAAACGGCCGCGTCCAGGTCTGCGTCGTGAACGTCCACGCAAACGCCACGTCGGAGGTGCCCAGGCCAATCGTCCCCAAACAGCCCGGCAGCGGCGCCAGCGCTTGGGTCTGGCTCGTGTGGTTGACGAAATCAAACGGCGATCGCACCGGCTGGCCCGCCGCATCCAGCAGGTTCTTGGTCAGCACAACGGCGTACGTGGTGCCTTCCCGCAGGGGCATCACCGGCTTGGCGATCAGCGTGTTGGTCTCGCGCTCGTAGAAGTTGATGAGCGAACCGTCCGCCGCGTTACGCGTGTTCGGATGGTCCAGCACGCCGTCCATGTCCGTGTCCTCGCCCGGGTCGAGCACGCCGTTGTGGTTCAGATCCTCCTCCACTTCCTCAAAAATCAGCTGCTTGAGCTGCGCGCGCGGATCGTCCGGATAGTTGTTGTCATCGTCCAGCGTATTGGGAAACAGGTTCTGGCCAAGATCGATCGGCATCGGCTTGCAGCGGTCCGGCGAGCCTTCCGTGATGTCGATCAGCAGCATCACGTCGTTGGTCGGCGCATAACGGTCGTCGTGGCGCGCGAGGATGTTCGTCACGTCGAGCGGCGCGTCAAAGCTGACCGTAATCGGCGCCAGGGTGCCCCAGCCGTCCAACGCGTCCAGGTTGTCGCGGGTCTTTTGCTCCCACTCGGTCGGCGCGATCAGGCTCGCGTTCAGGCGCCGCAGCGACGGCGAAGTTGCGTCGTACCGGGTCGCAAAGTCGTTGGGCAGCGGGATTTCCGGCAGCGGCCGGTGGAACGTGTCAAAGCGCACGCGCGCGCCGGTGCCCGTGGGCGTGGGCGCAAGTCCGCTCGGCGCCTGGGATTCGCAGGCCAACAGCCCGAGACACGCCACGGCCAGCGCGGGGAGGCGGAAGTTGCAGCTCATTTGGCCTCCTTGGCGGCGGTCGGCTTGGGCAGCAGCGACAGGCTCAGGCGTCCGCCGTGAATCGGCGAATCGCCTTCCAGCCCGGTCTCAACGCCGCCCGGCAGCAGCACAGCGTATTCGCCGCGCAGCGCCACCGCGACCGGCCAGGCCTTGGGCGTCAGCGTCGCCACCGCGCCGAAATCAAGCTCCGTGCCCAGCATTGAGCCAACCGGCTGTTTTCCCAACGGATTACGTGGCGAACCGCCACCGGAAACTTGGGTCGTAAACGGGTCGATCAGCGGCGTCGGCGACCAAGCGAGCAGCGCGCCGCCGTAAATTTCCAGAAATGTCGTCGCCTTCCAGCCGACTTTCGGAAACGCCGTGATCGCGCTGGTCACGGCGCCGCCGGTCGCCAGCTTGTCGAGGTCCGCGCTCGGAGAGCCGAGCACCAGCGGATTGCTCGCGGTCACGCGCGCGCGGCCGGTCTGCCAGCCGAGCACCTGCGAGAACAGCAAAATCCCCTGCTGGAAGTTGGGGTTGGCCTTGAAGCCGGTCAGGGCCGCGTCGTCCAGGTTGTCGTCGCCGCTGAACCAGCCGCCGTCCAGCTCGAAGCGCAGTCCGGTGCGCGCCCAATCGTAGCGCGCCTTGGCGACCGCCGCGGACTGGCGCACGTCGTGCTGCGGATGATCCGGCGTGGGCGCAAGGCTCGTCGTGCCGAGGATGACGGCGCCCTCGGCCTGCAATCGCAAGCCTGTGCCGCTTTGGCGCCAGTCAAAGTCGAACGCGCCGTCGATCACGTGGACGCGCAGGAACGGACCGTCGCTGTTGTTGTACGTCTGGTCGCGGTGGACGTAGTAGACGCCGGCCCAGCGCTCCGGCGAAAAATGCCAGCGCAGCGCCGCAACTTCCTGAATCGCGATGTCGCCCAGCGCGTAGGAAGCCGTCGCGTCCTCGACGACCTGGTCCACGCTGAACGCCACAAAGAGGCCGCGCGCCGCCGTCTGCGTCCGGCCAAACGGCTGCAGCAACAGCTGCGCGCGCAGCATCCGGTCGCCGGTCGTCGGCAGCACGAACCAGTCGTCGCGGCGGCCGTCCAGCGCATGGTTGCCGTCGTTCGCCAGCAGGCCGAGGCCCCAGTGGCTGCTCATCAGGCCCACGCGCAGGGAGCCGAGGTCTCGCAGGCTCACCCCCGCCCAGGCTTGCGTCGGCAGGACGGCGTCGAATCGGCTGCCCGGGAGCTTGTCGCCGTCCAGCGTCGGGCCGCCGATGAATGTGCCGCTGAGCGCGTCGACAACCAGCGCGGCTTGCGCGCCCCAGTCGCCAAAGCGGTTCGCGGTGTCGAAATCCGCCTTGAGCGTCAGCCGGCTGGCGCCCTGGATGCCGTCGCTCGACCGCGCGCCGTTGGGGTCGACGGCGAAGCTGCTGGTGCGCGAAGCGGTGGTACGACCGGCGCCGGTCAAGTTCAGGTAATGCGCGCCGTCCTCGCTTGGTGTGTCGGCATCCGGAGCAGAAGCTGCGATCGCGGGTGTGATCGCAGCGGGCAGGTCGACCGCGCCGGGCTCGGCGATGCCGGGCCGCGCAAGGAGAAGCCCGGTCGCAAGCCAAGCGAGCCGGCGCGCGTGAGGAGGAATCGAAAGGTGCATCATGGCAACGCCGTGGGGCCGCTGGGCCGCGTGTGACGGGAGTGTGTGCGGGATTGGCGTGGACGGCAACAGAGCTGCGCCTATTCGGTGTCCGCCCCCTTGGGGTGCCGACGGTTGGTCTTGGACTTCTTGGCGGGTTTCGCTTTGTCGCTCGCTTTCTTGCCCGCTTTTTGCGCGGCAAGCGCCTGGCGTTTTTCGCGCGCAGCCTGGAGCTTGGCGGTCCGCGCCGCCTTGGCCGCTGCCCGGTTGTCCGCCGCCTGCGCCTTGCGCGCCGCCAGCGTCGCCAACCGCGCGGCTTTCTTGGCTTGGAGCGCTCCAGTGCGCTCCGTCACCTTGTCGGTCTTGGCGGTTGCCTGCGGCGGCAGCGGCGGCGGCGCCTTGACCTCCGCGACCGGTGGCAGCGGCGGGGTGATCGGCGTTTGCGTGGGGACCGGCGGCGGCGTCTGTGGCGGACGCGGCGGCATGACGGGCGGCGTCGTCGGCGGATGCGGGCCATACAGCTTCATCTGGCTTGCCCTGAACTGCGACGCGGCCGCTTCGGACACGAGTTCGAGCGTGCACGCCCGGGGCTCCTTCATCTTCAAGCGCCAAGTCGCCATGCGCGCCGTCAGGCACGCTTTCGCTTCGTAGTCGGCGCTGACCTGCTCCAAGCGCCCGTCTGGCCCCACGTGCACGACGACGTGGCCCGACGCGCCGCAGCGCTCCAGCTTGCCGCTCTCAAGCTTGACCAGCTTGCGCACGGGCGACGGCTCGCAACCGCCTTGCACCTCGCCCACTTCCATCGCCAGCGCCGGCGCGGACAGCACGAGCACGGCTAACCCCAGAATTTCCCGCATCATCCTCATCTCTTCCTCCAATCGCCGCAGTCAGCGGCCCAGCGATTGCGCCACCGCATCGACAAGCGCAGCGTCATCGGGCAGCAGCGCCTTGCCATCGCGTCCCAGCGGCGCGATGACCTGACAGCCAAGCGCCACCAGCCGCGCCAAATTCGCCCGCAGAATCGCGTTCACCATCGACCCGTGCATCGTCGGCGCCAGCAGCACGCGCGCCGATCCGCGCTCCAGCAGCCCCAGCGCGCTCGCCAGCGTCGTCGTCACGGCGTTGTCGGCGATGCCCGCCGCCAGCTTGTTGAGCGTCGAGTACGTCGCCGGCGCGACCAGATAGGCGTCCAGCGGCGTTTCGACGTGCTGGGCGCGGCCGTCCAGCGCCTGGACGACCGGATGCAGCGTGGTCCACTCCAGGGCATCCACGGTCACGAATTGCAGCGCGCTCGGCGTGACGAACGCGTACACGTCCGCACCCGCGCGCCGCAGTTCGCGCGCGAGGCCGGGCGTCCGAAACGCCGCGATGCCACCTGTCACGCACAGGCCCACCCGCTGGCCCGCGAGCCGCTCCGATGTCTGGCGAATGGCCCGGTCGCCCACCAACGGCTCGCCCAATTGCCATTTAAAATCATCAGCTTTCGCCATGTTGTCCTCGCATTTCTCGCCCGCCTAGAAGCACTGGGCCGTGACGTTGATGTCGTCCAGATAGACGCCCTGTCCGGTGTTGTCCACGCTGTCGACCGTGTCGAATGTGAAGTCAAAACGCATGGTTTGCCCCGTCATGGTCGACGGCAGCTGCACCGTGATCGGCTGCCAGGAGCCGAGGACGACGCCCTGCGGCTTGACCCAGAGGTTCGAGACGCTACCCGCGCCGCTGCCGTCGAGCTGCACGCCAGTGACCTTCAAGGTGTCGTAGCCGTTGCCGACTTCGGTGTCGAACCAGACGTTGAAGTTGAGCGTGGCGGGGCCCAAAACGGTGAAGGGAATCGCGATCGGCGGCGTGCTGGCGACGCCCTGCGAGGCGCCGAAGTCGAAGTTGTTCTTGGCGGGGTTGCCGTAATAGAGCGCTCCAGGCGGCGAGTCCGCGACCGCGCCGCTGCGCAACTGCCAGCCGAGCACAGGGCTGCCGCTGCTGTTGGTAAGCGCCATGCCTTCGAGCTTGCCGTCGTCGAACGTGTTGGACCAGACCGCCGAGGCGCCGGGTTGGCAGCAGCTGCCGGCGGAAGCGTGGCTGCACTGGCCGCCGAAGCAGCTGTCCTGCGTGCACGAAAATCCGTCGTCGCAGTCCGTGTCGACGGTGCAGCAGCCCGCGGTGGGCTGCGTGAGGCACTGGTCGGTCGGCTCGTCGCACACGCCGGTGACGCATGCGCCGCCCGGGCACGGCTTGGGGCCGCCGCCCGCGCAGCCGCCGGCGCCGTCGCAGACGTCGTTCACGGTGCAAAACAGCCCGTCGTCGCACGCGACGCTGCCGCCCGCGTTGACGTTGACGCAGCCCTGCTGGGCTTCTGAGCACTGGGCAATCACGCACACTGAGCTGGAATTGCAGGCAAATGGCGTGCCGCCACAGCTGCCGGACGCGTCGCACTGGTCGCCGACGGTGCAAAACAGGCCGTCGTCGCAGCCGGTGCCGATGGGTTGCGCGGCGAGACTGCAGCTGTGGCTGGACGCGCCGGTGGAGACGCACGTCGCCGTTTGGCACGCCTTGGCGGCGCAGACGACCGGGGTGCCGCCGCTGCACTTGCCGCCGGCGCAGACGTCGCCGACGGTGCAGCCATTGCCGTCGTCGCAGGCCGTGCCGCTGGCCTTGGCGACCGCCTGGCACTTGCCGGTGCTGGCGTCGCACGTGCCCGTGTTGCACGCGTCACCGGCCGAGCTGCAGTCCACCGGCGTGTTGCCGACCACGCATGCGCCGGCGCCGCAGGTGCCGCTGCCGGGCGCTTGGCACTTGTCGGCGGGGCTGCAGCTGGCGCCGTCCGCGTTCTTGGCGACGCATTTCCCGGCCTGACACACGTCGGTGGTGCACGGGTTCTTGTCATCGCAGTCCAAATCGACCGCGCAGTCGCATTTGACGACCGACACGCACTTGCCGCCCTTGCAGCTGTCGGACGTGCACACATTCCCGTCGTCGCACACGGCCGTGTCGTCGACCGCATGCTGGCAGTCGGCGGTCAGGTCGCACGTGTCCGCGGTGCATGGGTTCTGGTCATTGCACGCGGTCGGGTCGGCCAGGTGCTGGCACGTGCCGGACGTGCCATCGCAGCTGTCAAATGTGCACAACAATCCGTCATCACAGGGTTTTTTGCTGCCCACACAAGCTCCACCGGCGCATGCGTCATTGACGGTGCAGGCGTTGCCATCGTCGCAGGGCCCCGCGAGCGTCGTGTGCAGGCAGCCGATATCCGCGGCGCACGAGTCGACGGTGCACGGGTTTTTGTCGCTGCAATCGGCGGCGGCGCCGGCCACGCACGCGCCGGCGGCGCAATACGAGCTGACGGTGCACGCGTTGCCGTCGTCGCACGTCGGAGAGTTGCCGACCGGCAAGGTCGCGCAGCTGCCGGTGGTCGTGTCGCACCCGGTTTTCAGGCACGCGCCGTCCTTGGAAGTATCGCAGATCACGGCGGAATCTGGTTTGGGCACGCAGATGCCGCTCAGAGGTGGCGCGGCCAGCGACGTGTCGCAGGTGTACTTGACGCCGCACAGGTCGGTCGCCTTGGTTTTGCAGTCGGTGTCGGCGGCGCAGGCGCAGGCGCTCGCGTCCGGCTTGCCTTTGCACACGCCTTTCTCGCAAAAATCCGGCGTGGAGCAGGCGTTGCCGTCGTCGCACGCGGCGATCTCGTCAAAGCCGACGACCGTGCAGCCGACCGCGAGGTCGCACGCGTCCTTGGTGCATGGATTGGCGTCGCTGCACACGTTCAGCTTGGGCGTGTGCTGGCAGCCGGTCGCCTTGGCGCACGTGTCCAGCGTGCAATCGATGTTGTCCGAGCAGCCCAGCGGCGCGCCCTGGCACACGCCCGCGAGGCACGCGTCGTTTCGCGTGCAGGCGTCGCCGTCGTCGCACGTCATCGCGAGGTTGGTGACCGGATCGTGGGCGATGACCTTGCCCTGGTCACAATAGTCGTTTGTACACGGGTTCTTGTCGTCGTAATCCGCCGCGGTGGCCGTCGTGCACGCGCCGAGCTTGCAGACCGAGCCGCACGCGCCGATGCCGCAGTTCGTGCCATCCGCCTGCGCTTGCGCAACGCACTGGCCGCTGCCGTCGCACCGCGTCTCCTGGCACGCAACCGGGTCGGTGAACGGGTCGACGCACAGGTCGCTGACCGCGCGCAACTGCAGCTTGCACTCGCCGCTGACCGTGTCGCAAATTGGGTATTTGCAAGGGGTTTTGCCCTTGATGCTCTTGCAGTCGTCGTCCGTTTTGCAGCCGGGCGCCACGTCGCTGCTCAGCGCGTCGCCGCTGACTTCCTGGCCGTCGGCTGGGGCGTCGGGGGTACTGTCGGTGGTCGCGCTGGCCGCGTCGTCGCCGATGACGCGGATATCGCCGCACGCTGCGAAGCCGACAGCCATGCCCACCAGCCATCGGAATCCCCAAACCATGCCGACAATCCTCCCGCCTCAGCCACTGCCGAGCCCGCCCATCCTACCGCCGCGGCGGTTTGCGCGCCACCGGATCCCGCGACGGCACGCCCGATCGCGGTCGCGCGTTCGGCGGATTCTGGGCCTTTTGCGGCACCCAGCCCGGCTCCGAGCCGCTGCCGCGCCGCATCTCCGCCGGCGCGCCCGGCACCACCAACGCATCCCCGCGCCAGGCGTTCACAAGCTCGGGCCAGGTCCGCCCCGCGTCATGCCGTTCCGCCACCGCGACGCGGCGGCCGTCGACACCGCACAAGTAGCGGCGAAACGTCTCGCCCGCGGTCATCGGCCCGCCAATCACCCGAAACTGCTGAGGATTCGCCGGACCGTCGGGCTGATCGACCAGCACGAGATGGCTGAATTTCAGCGTCGTGCGCCGATGGCCAATCGCCTCGTCCAGCAGCGTCACCAGCCGCGGCCGCTCCCAGGGCTGCTCCGCGTGGCACCAATCACGCGTGTTTTCCGCCAGCGGACAGGGCATTTTGCCCATGCACGGTGACACGATCGCCAAGCTCGTCTGGGCAATCAGCTGCTCGCGCACGCCGATCAGCTTGTGCGACCCGTGGCGCGTCGCCGGCTCCACGAGCACTACCGCGCCGCCGGGCGCCAGCCGTTCGGCCAAGAGCCGCGTCAGCCAGTCCTCCGCCGGCCGGTTGGTCTGGTTGGGCCACTCGTTCAGCACGTGCGAGGCCAAAATCACGTCGTACTGCCCCGTCAGCTTGTGCAGCGTCTTGCCGTCGCGGAGGTTGCCGTCGATCAGCCGGACTTTTGTATCAGCTCGTAATTGCTGCAAAATCGCCTGACCATCCTCCATCGATTGGCGCGCCGCGTCCACCGCCGTCACCTCGAGCGGCGCGTCCGTCGCCAGCGCCAGCGCCAGCGTCGCCGTCAGCGGACCGGAGCCGAGGTCCAGAACGCGCAGCGGCCGCGCGGCAATCCGCGCCAGAATGCCCGAGCGCTGCAGCACTTGCAGAACCGTCGCCACACCGGTCGGCACAAAGTACAGCAAATACGCGGCCCTGAAGCGCGGCTGAGTCATGTAGCCCGCCGGCAGGGCCACGCGCGCCTGGGTAAACAGCCCGGAAAGCAGCGCCAGCGCCTCCGCGTGCACCTGGGCCAGCGGCTGGTGACGCGCGCGCGGGGGCGTCAGGTGCGCGCGGACGTGGGCTTCCAGCAGGTCAGGCAGACCGGCAAGATCCGGCATTGGGCGGGGAAATTTCGAGTGCACAGGGCTCCGCAACAGGCGCCACCTGCAAGGCGGACGCCGCGAGCGCAAACGAAAAAGCCGCAGCGCCCGCAGGGTGAACCCCTGCGAGGCCGCGGCCCTTCGCGATTGTCAGCAACCGGCAACGCCTGGACAGGCACCGGCCGCCGCAAAGAAGACGCAGAAGTCAGAAGTGAGCCGTGGGGCTTACTTCGCTTCCTCGGCCTTCTTCTCGGCCTTTTCTTTCTTCTCGTGCTTCTTCTCGGCCTTCTTTTCTGCCTTTTCTTCGGCCTTCTTCTCGCCCTTTTCTTCCTTTTCTTTCTTGGCCTTGTGGCCCTTCTTCTCGGCCTTGCCTTCTTCCTTCTTCTCGGCCTTCGCGGGCTCTTCGCCGGCGAACGCGGAGGCGCCCACGAAGGTGGAAAGGACGGCGACGGTCAGGGTCTTGGCGATCAACTTCATCTGATTGGCTCCATGAGGTGCGACGCGGCGGTGCGCGTACATCTGTCGGTTGGATGCGACTCTGGCTTTTTGGCACGCCCGATACGGCCAACTTGGCAGCACGGGATCATCGCCCGACAACGTGCTAGGGTCTAAACGCATTTGCCGCCGAGGTCAAGTCCCGCGCGGCCCGCGCGCAGGCGTCCGCTCAGGTCGCTTCCGGCTTGGCGCGGGGGCCGGCCGCTGACCGACCTGACGCCGCGCCGCCGCCTACTTGGGCGCAGGAGTCGGGGTCGGAGCCGCCGGTTCGTCCTTTTTTCCCTCATCTTTCTTGCCTTTCTTGGGATCCGCCGCCTTGCCGCCGCAGCCGCCTTTGCCGCCGCAACCGCCCTTGCCACCACAGCCTGCCTTGCCGGTGAGCGCCTTTGCGCCCTGCCCCGCGTCCGCATTCGCCGTCGCGCCCATGGCCAATCCCGCCACTGCGACGCCGAGTGTCGTCGCGATCAAACCCTTCTTCATGCGATCTCCTGGATGATGAACGCGCCCGCACGACAGCGTTCAGGTAGTTGCGCAAACGCGCAGCGGGCCATGCCCCCGCGGGCCGGCCTGTTGCATTGTGCGGACGATGCGCGGCTGCGTCAACGCGCTTTGTCGCCGCGCGCCGCTTGTCCAAATCCGACCGCTGTGGCACCTTTTTGGCCCTGACACGGAGACGATCATGCAAGACGACTGGAGCCTCAATCCCAATGTTCGCAAGCTGCTTCGCCGGGTTCCGCTGCCGATCTCACTGCCGACGCCGCTGCGGCGCGGTCTGGGACGGTCGACGGCGACGGAGCTGCTGGGCACCCGCGCCGTCCTGACGCACCTGCGCGACAGCCTGGACCTCGCGCTGGCGCAGGCCGTGCAGCACGCGGGTGCGGCGGTCACGATCGCGGATCCGGCGGGCGACACGACGCTGACGGGGCGGATCGTCGACGGCGGCGGCCAGCTGGTGCCGGCGACGGCGGACCTGCCGGGCGGGCTGCTGGCGGCGATTGTCCAGAGCGGTGCGTCGGGCGATCGCCGCCCAGTCACGCTGATTCACCGCGTCACGCGGCCGCACAGCAGCGATCTGGCGGTCAACGAGACGACCGACGCGCTGCTGGCCGTGGGTCACGCCGCGGCGCAGCTTCCGGCCAATAGCCGGCTGCTGCTCGTGATTGGCCCCGATCTGCGCGGCGACAGCCTGGCGGGGTTGATGACGGCGGCGACGCAGGGCTTTGCGCGATCCGCGTTCAAGGAGCTGGGCAAGACCGGGAGCACGTGCCACGTCCTTCGCGTGGAGGACGCGCAAGCGGCGGCTGCACTGGCGGCTTTTCTGGCCAGCCCGCGCGCGGCGTTTCTGACCGGCCTGGACCTGCTGGCGCAGAAATCGCTGGCGGGCGACGCGGCGGATCGCCCGGCGCTGGAAGGCAAATCGGTGCTGGTAACGGGCGCCGCGCGCGGAATTGGCGCGGCGATCGCGGAGCGGCTGGCGCTGGAAGGCGCGCTCGTGTGGATCAACGACATCGCGCAGTCGCAAGCGGCGGCGGCGGATACGGTCGCGCAGATCCGCGCGCGCGGCGGTCAGGCGGAATTCATCGCCGCGGACGTCGGCACGCTCACGGGCGCGCAGGCGATCGCGGACGCGATCGGCAAAGGCCAAGGGCCGCTCCATGGCATCATCCACAACGCGGGCATCACGCGGGACCGCACGCTGCGCAAGATGTCGGTCGCGCAGTGGCGCCAGGTGCTGCAGGTGAATTTTGGCGCCATGCATCTGGTTCAGACGGCCGTGACGCCGCTGCTGCAGCCGGGCGCGGCGATGGTGCTGATGAGCTCCGTGATGGGCATTTCCGGCAATTTTGGCCAGACCAACTACAGCGCGTCCAAATCCGCTGTCATCGAGCTGGCCAAGCAGTGGGCGTGCGACGGCTACGCGCGCGGGCTGCGGGCAAACGCGATCGCGCCTGGCTTCATCTTGACCGACATGACCGCGCAAATGCCTGTGATGAATCGGGAAATGGCCAAGCAGCTGACCGCGCTTTTGCAGCCTGGACTGCCGCTGGACGTCGCGGAGCTCGCGTGTTTTCTGATCGGCGCCCAGTCGCGCGGCGTGACCGGCCAAGTCCTGCGCTGCGATGGCGGCATGGCTTTTGGCGCCTGACCGGCAGACGATGCGCGGTCTGTACGTTCCGACCGAAGTTCGAGCTCAAACCTCTTTCATCCGAGGCGTGCCGCCTTCGGACACGCTCGCGGATCCAGTCCGAAATGCCAGCGGTCTGACTGGAAAAGCTTGGTGTTGGACAGAGGTCAGGCTGTTTGGTGCGATTTGGACTTGTCGCCGGCGCTGGCGCGGAGTAAGAACGCCGGGTTGCGATTCTCCAAGCGCAGGACACGGCCATGAGCCTGACGGCGGGCAAGAAAACCGACAATGCCAAGACGGTCGAGGTGTCGCACCGGCCCACGTCTGATCTGGGCCCGGCGCCGCGGCACTTGAGCGACTGGATTCGCGCGCGGCCGTATTGGGCCATGTTGCCGCTTTTCAACGACTTGACCGACGAGGGCCTGAAGACGCTGCAAGAAGCGATGGAGCCCGTGACGTTTCGCGATGGCGCCGTCCTGCTGCGCCAGGGCGCGTTGGGCGAGGAGATGTTCGTCGTCGAGCGCGGCCGAGTGCACGTGCTGGTGGAAAACGACGCCGGGCAGCCGATTTTTGAGACGGATCTGGACGGCCCGGCGCTGGTGGGCGAGATGGCGCTGGTCACCCGCGAGCCGCGCACGGCGACAGTGACAGCGGTGGGCAACGTCCTGGCGCACCGAATTCGCAAGAGCGCGCTGGAAGAGCTGTTTGCGCGCCATCCGCAGGCCGCGTCGTTCCTGACCACGCTGGTGGGCGAGCGGCTGATGGAAACGCACGGCATCCGCAAGGTCGGCAAGTATGAAGTGCTTGGTCCGCTGGGCGCGGGCGGCGTGGCCACGGTGTTCGAGGCGCGGCATCCGGGGCTCGGTCGGTCCGTGGCGCTGAAGATGCTGTCGCACGCGCTGGTCTATGACCAGAATTTCGCAGAACATTTTGGTCGCGAGGGGCGCATCGTCGCCGGCCTGACGCATGACAACATTGTGCGCGTGCTGGACACCGAGGAGGCGTATGGCACGCGCTTTATCGTCATGGAAAAGCTCAACGGCGAGCTGCTGGAGGCGCTGATCCGCCGCCGCGAGGAGCTGGACTGGTACGTCGTGCGGCGCATCCTGGCGGAGCTGGCGAGCGCGCTGGCCTATTCGCACGAGCAGGGGCTGATCCACCGCGACGTCAAGCCGGCGAACGTGTTCATGACCGAGGATCGCCGCGTCAAGCTGCTGGATTTCGGCATCGCGGTTTCCGTCGGTGTGCCGACCGATCAGGACGGCAAAGTGGTCGGGACGCCGTTCTACATGTCGCCGGAGCAGATCCTCGGTTTGCCGCTGGACGGCCGTGCAGACCTGTATTCATTGGGTATTTTGGCCTACGAGCTGTGCACGCACGAGCTGCCGTTTTGGGCCGAGACGGTGCAGTCGGTTTTTAACCTGCACCTGAACCAGGAGACGCCGGATCCGCGGCTTGTCGAACCGGATTTGCCCGATGATCTCGCGGAATTTATCCGGATCAGCACCGCCAAGGATCCGATTCGCCGCTTCGGTTCCTGCTACGACGCCGCGAGCTTTCTATACCGCGGCATGGACGAGGGCTCGACCGCGCCGCACGAGATGTCCACGCTGGCCATGACTTACCTGCCGAGCCGCCGCGGGCAGGTCCAGCAAATCCTCAACGAGGCGCTGGGCAAGTTGAAGCGGCTGCGCGGCGTGCAGACTTTCGCGTCGAATCAGGTCGAAGTGGAGGTCGCCGCCCTGCCCCGCGCGGCGGACCCGAAGCGCCTGACCGTGACCTCGCAGATTCTGGAAGCCGCGACGGCGTACCACCGCCCGCCCGCGCGTCGCGAAATACCCGAGATGCCGCCGCCGGACGACCTGCCGGACGGCCCGCCGACGCCCTGAGCCGGCTGCCCGGTTTCCAGCACTCCGCTGCGTCTCCCAGACCGGTTGCCGTCGCCCAGACCTGTTGCGTTTCCGCCGCTAGAGGTTGACGCGCAGATTCAGCCCAGCCCGCAGCAGCGGCGCGTGCGACGCCAGAAACGCCGCGACGGCCGGATTGCTCGCGACCAGCGGGTACTGCGGGTCGTTGGGCAGCCGCGCCTGGAGGTACGGCACGTAGCCGCGGAGCTCGCCGTCGCCGTAGGAACCGCCCGCGTAGGCCTCCACGGTCAAGTCCGTCAGGAACAGGTTGCTGAAATTCAGCTGCGCCGTGCCCGAGCCGTCCGTAATATTCGTCAATGAAATCAATGAAATCGTCGCGTCATTCAGGCTGCCGGGCGAGACGACGACGGCGTTGGCGCCAATGTAGTCGCGCGACGTGTAGAGCGGCGTCAGCGCGGGCGCCGTGCCCGATGCAAAGCTACCCTTGAGCAAGTTGTAGACGCCGTCCGGTGTAAGTCCTTGATCATTGTGGAAATACTCAACAGCCAGCGTCAAGGAATCGTCCTCGCGGTACGCCCAGCTGTAGCTCGCACCCGCGGCGAGCTGCCATTGCGGCGCACCGCCAGTTGGAAAGACCAGACCCAGCTCGCCGGTCAAGTCAAAATCGCCAATGCCTGAGGACACATCGACGCCGAGCTTGGGGTCGACGCCCTTGCGGAAAACCGTCGCGATGCCGATCTCGTTGTGTCCGATCAGCGCCTCGCCGCGCACCGCCGCGCCCAAACGGCTGATGTCCGTCGCGCTGTCGGTGAGCGCGATGCCATACAAGTTCCAGCCCAATTTCTCAATCGGAACATGGAGTTTAATCATCGGCACGCCGACGCGTTCGTCAAAGAACGCCAGCGGATTGACCTTTGTCGTATTCAGCACGTCCACCGGATTCCAAAAGCGCGTCGTGCCCCAGCGCAGGAATTGCTGGCCCACGGTCAAGAAAACTGTGCGGCTGATGTCGAATTTCAGCCACATCTGCGTGAGCAGCGCCTGCGTGACGTCCGTGCTGACCGGTGCGCCCAAGGCGGATTGGGCGTTGATGCCCGCGGTCGGCGTCGCGCTCGCCAACGGGTTGTACAGCACCCGCCCGCGCACGAACGCGCGCACGCGATCGTTCAGGCGCGTGTCATAGAACAGGTCGAACATATTGGAATTTCCCAACGTGATGTCGGAAGACCGCGTGCCTTGGTTGTACGCCGCCGACGAGCGCAGGTAGAGAAAGCCGCCGAGCTGGCTGCGGTCCTTGTAGAGCAGCTCATCGTTGGGCTTGGAATCGCCACCTTTCATCCGCTCGTCGCCGAGATCGGTTGCCACCGGCTCCGGCGTGGCTGGCTCCGTCGGCTTGGCTTCGTCGCCGCCAAAAAGCGCGTCCTCGCGGGCGCGGTCGTCCGCCGCGGGGTCGGCGGCAAAAGCCGCGGCAGGCGCAACAACGGCGAGGGCAATCAGCAGGTATTTCATCGCGACTGGGACTCCAACCACGCCTTGGTGAACAGGTTTGCCGGCAGCGAGTTCAGGTCCTGCTCCTTGAGCAGAATCGTCGTCGAATTGCCCTTCTCCACCTCGTCAAAAATGCGGATTTCCTTGGGCGTCCAGACCTCGCCGTGCTCCTTGCCGAAGCGCTCGGCCTTGGACGGGCTGAATTTCTTGACCCACTTGGGCGTGTAGGACGTGCGCATCAGCTTGCCGCTCTCAGCAAACTCCTGTTTTTTCAAGGTATTACCCGACGTCACCGACAGCCACAGCACCATCCGCGCGTACGCCGCGTCAACACCTTTCTTCAGCGTCAGCGTCAGCTTGTGCGTCCACATCGTCCCCAGCTTCTCGGGCTGCTCGTACTTCACGTCGTATTCCTCGGCCAGGCGCGACTCGTCAAAGTCGGCGCGGCGGCTGTCCGTGCCGGCAATTTTTTCGCGCTCCGTGCGGCGTTCCCACTTGCCGGTCGTCGGGTCGTAGTTCCACAGGTTCTTGTCTACCCGCAGGTAACCTTTGCCTTTTTCCGCCTTGGGTGCCTGAAAGAGAATCATCAGCTTGTCGTCCGCATCGCGGCGAAACACCGTCGCGTCAAAGACGACGTCGTTCTTGTTGCGCTCTTTGCGCTCCATGTAAATGTTGGTCCGATAGTCGCCAGAATTGCGCTGACGATCATCCAATTCCTTAATCCATTTCAGCGCTTCCGCGGGGTTCAACGGCGCGGGCTGCACTTCGGCAGCGGGCGCGGGCGCCTCATCGGCCAGCGCGGGAGCGGCGGTCAGGAACAGGCATGCGGTCAGAAAGTACTTCACGGTTGGACCTCAAAAAGGCTGGAATCAATTCGACGAATGCATCGCTTCCACGGGCTGCAGGCGCGCCGCACGCCACGCCGGCAAGATGGAGCCCAGCGTCGTAACGCCGGCGATGACAAGCAGCGACAGCAGCACCGTGGGCACGTTGACGAGCAGCGTGACCGTTTCGGACATGAGCACCATCTGGAAACCCTTGATCATTTTCAGGTGCGCCGCGTTCAGGCCATAGGCGGCCAGCACGCCGAGAATAGCGCCCGACGTCGAGGAAATCAGCGCCAGCAGCGCGCCCTCGGTCACAAACATCGCCAGCACCGTGTGCCGCTGCATGCCGATCGCCCGCAGCGCGCCCACCTCGCGCGTGCGCTCGCGGATCGCCATCCACAGCGTGTTCATGACGCCGATGATGATGATCGCCAGCAACACCATGAAAACAATCACGATAATCGCGCGAAAGCCGACCAGCGTCCAGCGCATGAACGGGTCTTCATCCATCCAGGTCGTGACGTCGATCTTCTGGCCGGTCCAGTCCTCGCGCTTGACGATGTCGAACTTTTGCCAATACGGCTTTTCCGTATGATCCATCACGCGATAGCCCGCTTTGACCAGGCCCAGCCGCAGCCGCGCCGCGACGAGCTCCGCTTGCTCCCAGTCCTTCAAGTACAGCTGGATGCCGCCCGCCGTCGTCGGATCAAAGCCGTACAGCTCGCGCAGGGTCGTCATCGGCACGTAGGAGAAAAAGCTGGAGAACATGCCCAGCGGCTTGGCGATCGCCACGACCTTGCAGTCAATCGAATTGGCCGCACCGCGAAAGGTCTGCGAGCTCAGCGTCACGTTGTCGCCGATCTTCAGCTCCAGCCGCTCCGCGGTCTGCTCAAAAATCAGAATGGAGTGCGGCTCGCTGAGCTTGGACACATCGCCGTGGACAATCTCCAGGATATTCTTGAAGTTGCCTTCCTGCTCGATGTCGATGCCCGACACGACCGCCATCTGCGACGACACGTCGCTCACCAGCTTGCCGAAGCCGCGGCCACGTACAACCATGGATTGCAGCTCAGGAACCTGACTTTGCACAACGTCGCGCAGCTTGGCGTACTCCGTGACCACCGGCGCGGCCGTCCCTGACGTGATTTTGTAGAAACCGGCGACGTTGACGTGGCCGGTCGACAGCGTCGTCGCGTTGCGCAGCATGGACGCCTGCGTGCCGTTGAAGAGCGCCGTCAGCAGGACCAGCAGCACGGTCACAATCGCGATGGCGCCGCCCAGCAGCAGCGTCCGCTTGCGGTTGCGCGCCAGGTTGCGCGCGGCGATTTGCAAAAGGGTGAACATCAGGTCTCCGTGGTTCCGGTCATTCTGAATCCTGCATGGCGGCCAGCGGCGTGATCCGCATCGCCAGCCAGGCGGGATAGAGCGTGGAAATCAGCGTCACAATCATCACCGCCAGCATCGCAACCGGCAGGCCCCACGGTGGAAGCGCCGGATAAAAGCGCGGACCGCCGGAGAGGAACACCATGAAATCGTTGCTCGCCAGCAGGCCGAAATGGCCGAAATAGGCGACAAGCGAGTAGCCGATCGCACAGCCGATGGCGCCAAAAACCACAGCCATCACGAAGGCTTCCACGACGAACATCCACAAGATCTCGGTGCGCTGGGCGCCGATGGCGCGCATCGTGCCGATCTCACGCGTGCGCTCCAGCGTGGACATGACCAGCGAATTGTTGATGATCACCAAAGAGACCAGAAAAATCACGAAGATCGAGAACGCCAGCACAGCGTAGATCACGCCGATGAAGTTGCCGACCAGCCCCGACGCCGCCCGCCAGTCCAGCGCCTTCAGCTCGAACTTCTTCTCGTCAATCAGGCGGTTGACGGCGATCATGCCGTCTTTCACGTCGACGCCGGGCTTCAACATGATGGCCGCGCTGCGGATCACGCCGCCGTCCAGTTCGGTCTGCGAATAGACGTGTGATTCCTGGTCCTTGGCGAACGCCTTGGCGCCATCGCCGTTGCCGCCCTTGGCTGCCGCTGCCACAGCAGTCGGGGTTGGCGTCGCAGGTGCGTCGGTCGGCGTTGCTGCCGCGGCCTGCGCGGGCGTCGTGTCCGACGTGTCCTCGACCTGCTCGCCCGCGCCCTTGCCAAACAGTTCATCCTCCGCCGTGTCGCGCGCCAACTCCTTGACGCCGCTCTCGGCCTGCAGCTTGGCAATCTCCGCCTTCTTGTCGGCCGTCATATAGCCCAGCAGGTCGCGATACGTCATCAAATCCAAGACGTTAAACGCACCGGCCATCGTCGAACGGTCCAATCCGTGAAAGCGAAATGTGCCGTACATTTTGACGTTGACCGTCGTCGCGTAGCCCGATTGCGAAAACCCGTTGATGGTCATCGTGTCGCCGACGCGGATGCCATACAGGCGGATCTTCGGGGCAATCACCTTGTAAAACAGGGCGTAGCGCCGCGGGAAGTTGTCGTCGTTCACGTCCATGAAGCCGTCGACAAGCTTGGCGAGGTCCGCCTCCTTGGTCTGCAGTTCCGCCTGCAGCGCGGCTTTGACCTCGTCGGTCGCGACGTCGTCGAGCTGGAAGGTAATCTCCTTGTATTGCGTGCGGTTGAGCTTGATCCACTGCTTGATTTCGTCGTCCGTCGCGACCTTGGCGCCCTCCGCCAGGCGGTCGCGGATCTTGTCCAGCCGCCGCGCAGTCTTGTGCTTGACCTGCTCCTCGTACGTGAATTTGTTGAACAAAAACCCGCGTTGGCCCGGCGGAATCGGCGTGCCGTCGACCATCTCGAACCGGTCAAACACATGGCGAAACCGCTCCGTGTCGGTCCCGACATAGCGCAGCATCAGCATATCCTCGCCGATCGCCATCTTGGCGATTTTGTTCTCCAAAAACTCCATGTGGCCGTAGGGATCCTGGTCAAAACTGTCCCAGAACGCCGGCTGGTTCGCCGCCGTCACATCGAGCAAGCCCTGCTTCATGTCGTCGGACATCTTCGCCTGATCGGTCAACCCCTTGAGATTCTTGAGCTCTTCGCCGAGCAGCGCGACCATCCGTCGCACGTGCCGGCCCACGACCGCGGCCTGCTTGGCGTCACCGGCTTTCACGGCGTTGCGCAGCGCCTCCAGCTTGACGTCCAGCACGTTGCCGCCAAAAACAATCGAGGAATCGATGCCCATCGGAACGACCGCGGCGACTTCTGGCAAGGATTCCAAAGCCTTGCGAATCTCGGCGAAGTTATGGATATAGCCGATTTCATTCGAGCCCATTTGGCCAAAAATCGACAATTCGTCCTTGGCGCCCTTTTGCTGCAGTTGGATGTGGCCCGCGACCGAGTTGACGATGCTCTTGGACATCGACGTGTCGATGGACGAGATCAAGCTCAGGCCGACGACGATGAGGAACGCGGCGAAGACCAGCAATCCGCCGACAATGGCCGATTTGATCTTGTGTGTCCGGAGGTTACGAAGCGCGATGTGAATCAGGATCATCGGATGCGCCTCACGCTTGACTGTTCTTGTACTGTTCCGGCGTCTCTTCCGCGACGATCCGGCCATCGACCAGCCGCACGACCCGCCCGGCCCGCGTGACGACTTTGGGATCGTGCGTCGAGAACAGGAACGTCGTGCCTTCGCGGTTCAATTCCTGCATCAAATCCAGGATTTGATTGCCCGTCACGGAGTCCAGGTTGGCCGTCGGCTCGTCCGCCAATACGATGCGCGGGAGCGTCACGAGCGCGCGCGCGATCGCCACGCGCTGCCGCTGACCGCCCGATAGCTCGCCGGGGCGGTGGTGCGCGTGCTCGTCGATGCCGACCCGCTTGAGCAGGTCCATGACGCGCTCCCGGCGCTGCGGTGCGTTCAGTTTCTTCTGCAGCAGCAAGGGAAATTCGACATTTTGGAACGCGTCCAGCACGCCGACCAGGTTGAACGACTGGAAGATGAAGCCCAGCGCGTTCAGCCGCAGCCGGGTCAAATCGCCTTCAGACAGCTTGCCGGTGTCCTGGCCCGCGACCATGACCTGCCCACGGGTCGCGACGTCGACACAGCCGATGAGGTTCAGCAGCGTTGTCTTGCCCGAGCCCGAAGGTCCAGCAATCACTGTGAATTCTCCGGGCGCGATCTCCAGCGAGACCTGCCGCAACGCCGTGACCGTCACGGCGCCGAGCTGGTAGTCCTTGTCCACATTGGACAAATGGACAATCGGGTGGGAAGCGGAATGGGTGGCCATGAGCAGTCCTGATGCCTCGCGAGCGGGCGCGGGCCGCGATTTGGAACCCCTCGGCGGGGACAGTCAATCCTGTGATGCGTCAACTCGGTGCAAGATTTGCCATTCTTCGCGCGGACGCTGCGCGCCTGTACGCGCCGATGCGGCCACGGACGGCAAGAATCTGCCGTCATTTCAGGGCTGATTGACGAACCACGCGACTGCCGCACCGATCACAGCGAGCAACGCTGCGCCGATCCAGAGCCACGGGGTCCTGGACTCCGGCGACGATCGCGCGGCGATGGGCGCGGCGACAAGACCGGCAGCTCCCGCCCGGGCGTTGCGCACGGCGACCGGTTCGCTCCCGGCTGGATCCAGCTGGTCTGAGAGCGGCGCGGACGCCCGGCCCGCGTCCACAAGCGCCGCGGAATCGCCGCGACCCACCGCGCTGGGCGCATACGGGCGCACCAACGCCGCGGCATCCCCGCGCTCCTCGACGCCCGGCGCTGGTTCACCGGGCATCTGCGGCGCCAAATCGAGGCGGTCTACGTCTTTTTGCGTCTTGCCGCCCAGCGGATCGGACGGCGTCAACAGGTCGGAATGGCCGGGCTCCAGGCGCGCGATCGCATCGGGCGTCGCCTCCGCCTCAGCGCGGCCAAAGGGCGCGGTACTCAGCACGCGGTCGACCATGCCGGCGGCAAAATCATCGCTCAGGCCCCGCCGCGCGCGCGCCGCTGGCGAATCCTCCGCAGCTCCCGCCGCGGCGACCGGCGACTGCGTCGGGCTCACCGGCCGCATCGCCCCGGACATCCGCGTCGGGGCGGACGGCGCACCGGATTCTTCCATCGACGTCGGCGCCACGACCATGCCCGGCAGCACCATCATCGGCACGGTGTTCAGCCGCCGCCGGTCGCACGCCTGCAACAGCTGAATCCGCAAGGCATCTGCCGTCGCTGGGCGGTTGCCAGGATCCTTGTCCAGACAGCGCAGGACGACGTCTTCGAGCGCCATCGGGATGTCGCGGGTAAACTCGTTGTCGGCTTGGATCAGCCGCGGCGCGCCCTGCAGGATGTGCTTGCGCAGCACCTCCGCGGTCGTCGTTGCGTCGAACGGCAGCCGGCCGGTGAGGCACTCAAAAAGCACGATGCCCAGCGAGTAAATGTCCGCCGCTGGCGTGACCTCGCCACCCGAGGCCTGCTCCGGCGCCATGTACTCCGGCGAGCCAACGACGTAGCCGCTGCGGGTCAGCTGGTCGCGCTCGTAGTCGCCGGACACGAACTTGGCGAGGCCAAAATCGAGGATCTTCGCGAAGTCGCGCTCGCCGGCGATCTCCTGCAAGAAGATGTTGTCGGGCTTGACGTCGCGGTGAACGATCCCTTTGCGGTGCGCTTCCTCAAGCGCTTTGGCCACTTGCGAGCAGATGTGCACCGTCCGCACCGGGTCGAGCACCGGCGACCGCCGCAGCGCGTCGCTCAGCTTTTGGCCGACCAAGTACTCCATGATCATGCAGAACGCGCCGGACTTGGCATCGACGCCAAAATCAAAGACGCGCACGGAGTTCGGGTGCGCCAGCAGCGACGCCGCGCGCGCCTCGCGGGTGAACCGCTTGACCTCGGTCGGGTCCTTGGCCAGATCGCGCCAGAGCACCTTGATGGCGACCTGCTGCCGCGTCGTCTTTTGCTCGCCCCGGTAGACGGCGCCCATGCCGCCGACGCCGATCAGGTCCGTGACGCTGTAGTTCTGCAGTACGATTTCATTGGGAAAAAGCCGACCGGGAAAGACGCTGTCGGAGCGGATCGTGTCGGTGGCGTTGCCGTCCTTTTCACAGGTGAAGGCATCGGTGCGCGCGCCACAGATGGTGCAGATCCGCCACATGGTCAGCAACGCTCCCTTCTGGACAACGCGTTGGGCAGCGCACGAGCCTGCGAATGCAGAATCGGAACCTGCCACTTGGGGGACGCGACGGCGTGAGTTTACGGGAACCCGCCGGGCATGCAACCGGTGCGGCGTGTGCGGCCCGCAGCGCGCGAAATCCAACCGCGGCGAATTGGCGCCTAGGTGCGCGGCCGCATGCGCAGCCCGATGAAGTCCGCCGCCGTCCGGAACTGCAGGTAAGGATTGGAAGTTCGCTGCTCCGCGAGCGTCGCTTCCGGCGTCGGCGCGTAGTCGTGGCCGGGCAATATGACGGTGTCACCGGGCAGCGCGCCAAGCGTCGTGAACAAACTGTGAAACATTTTGACCGGATCGCCGCCGGGCAGGTCACAGCGGCCACAGCCGTCGATAAAGAGCGTGTCGCCGGTCAGCAGCCGGCCGGTGCATTCGATGCACTGCGAGCCCGGGGTGTGCCCCGGCGTGTGGATCAGCGTCAGCGCTTCGCCCAGCCCGAGCTCCACGCGATCACCGGGCTCATGGAGCACCAGATCGCCGCGCCAGCCGTGCTCCTTGAGCCACGGAAGTTCGCTTTTTTGCACGTGAATTCGCACCGGATACGCCGCCAGCATCGCCTCGACTCCGTTGCGGTGGTCGGGATGGTGGTGCGTGAGGATGACGTCCGTGAGCGGCCGCCCGAGCGCCTGCGCGCGCGCGAGAATCACGTCCGGCTCCCAAGCCGGATCGACCACCACCAGCCGGTCTTTCGCTTGCGGAACAAGGAGGTAGACAAAGTTCTGCATCGGCCCCACGGCCAGCCGTTCGATCGCGATCTGCGCCATGCCGGGCTCCGGGTTACGGGTTCAAGTCAGCGTGTCAAAGATGTGCGGCCGTGCCGGCGCCCGCAACGGCTGGCCCGATGCCAGCGCCAGCAACAGCCGCTCCAGCCAGCGCGACGTCGCGAGCTTGCGGTCGCCGATCGCGCTCGACTTCAGCAGCGTGTCCGCCGCGTCCAGCGAGGCAATCGCCTGCTCCAGCCGGCCCGGGCGCATGGCGCGCAGCTGCGGCAGCAGGTTCTTGATGCGGTACGGGTGAACGCCCGTCAGCTGGCCCAGCTGGTCCGCCGACGCACCCGGCTGCTGCGCCATCCCGGCGTGAATCTTCAGCATCGCGGCGTAGTGGCTGTTGAGAATACCAAAGGTTTTCATGACTTCACCCGTCCGCTCGGACTCAGTCGCGCTCGCGTGCTCGAGCAGCAGGTGCAGCACCGTGATGGCGCGCGTGCCGTCGCCCTGGGTAATCGCGTCAGTAATCGCAAACACGCCGGCGTCGCGGTCCATCGGCACCGACGCATCGACCATCGCCACCGTCACGGTGCCTTTGGGCCCCGCGTCCAGCAGCAGGCGATCCGCCGTCTGCCGCAGCCGCGACGGATCGCCGCCGCCCAGCCGGTCCCAGATGCGCTGCGCGACCTGGCGGTCCGTCTGGATGCCAAACGGCTTGCCTTCGGCGTTCAGGTACTGCTGCAGCGTCGCCACCGTCATCAGCGGCACCTCGACAAGCGCGCCATGCTGCATCAGCAATTTCCAAGCTTTGCGCCGGCGGTCGATGCGCTCCGCGACGACAATCAGCACGAACGACGGGCGGCCCGGCTCCGGATCCAGCGCGGCGATGACGGCCTCCAGTGGATCGAGGCCCGTCGCTTTCTTCTTGCGCGCCGCCGCAGGCTCGTCGGCATCCATGCCTGAAAACGCCAGCGCATCCGCGTGCAGGATCGTCACGACGCGCCGGCCGCCAAACAGCGACACATTGCGCGTCTCCCGCACGGCGAGCGCGTGCACGCCGTCGCCGTCGCGATCCCCGTCCAGGTAGTCGATAACCACGCGATCCAACGCGGGATCTCCGCCCTTCATGGCTGCAGCCTCAATCTGCAGCGAGGCCGCGCGGAGGAGCGCCGGATCCGCGCCGGGCGGCTCCTCGTCACGACCCAACTGGCCTGTTTCCGCCGCGGTGACGAGGTACAACGCGTGCAAGCGGCCATCCGCCAGATGCGCGGCCAGACCCGGCCCGGCTTCGTACACCGCCGCGGACGCGGGATTCTTGGCATTCCTGGCAGGCGACGTCGTCATGGCGCGCAGTGTAGACCGGCCGCGCCGAAGCTGCCAAGCGTTGACATTTGCCGTCGCGCGAGTACCATGTTCGCGTTCGTGCGGTCGCGAGGCCGCGCGGGCACGACTCGCCCCCGCCAACGGGCCGCCGTTCAAGTGCCGATTCCGATGTAGCTCAGTTGGTAGAGCAGGTGACTGTTAATCACCGGGTCACAGGTTCGAGTCCTGTCATCGGAGCCAAAGTTTCAATAGGTTACGCGACACTCGGCGGCTAAAAACGCAGGGTGGGACGAAGGTGGGACGGAATCCCATCCGACCCGGGGAAGCGAAACGAAAACGGGGTCGAGGCATCCAACGCCTTGACCCCGTTTCGTTTTTGCCGGTTGCCCTGCCCTGCTCCCTGCCTTTCAGCGAAGTCAAGGTTTGACGGTGCCGACTGGCCGCTTTTTGGCGCTTCCTCACTTGCCCACGCTCGGGCGGATGGGAATCACCTTGCCCTTCACCGCGGCCGCCACGGCGTTCACCTTCGCGATCTCCGTCGCCAACGTGCCGTCAGCTAACCCAGCGTAATGACGCGCAGTTGTGCTAACATCCGCATGTCCGAGCATCCGTGACACGTGCAGCAACGGGATACCCAGTTCCAGCCAGCGGGCACCGCAGGAGCGCCGTAGCCCGTGGAAGTCCGTCACAGTGACTTTGGCCTTCGTGCACGCCTTCACGTTGTCGCGCCGCAAGTTGTGCGGATCCATCTGGCCGAAGATCAGCCCGTCGCCCGCGGCGTCCGGAGGCCAGTGGATCTTGCACTCCTGCAGGACCTCCTGGACGCGGTCGTCCAGAGGAATCGCACGGGGGTGCCGGGACTTGGACGCCGGCACGGTAATCGCCGGCATGCCGACGGTGCCGTGGAGCCACGACCACCTGGCCTCTGCCAGCTCGCCAGCCCGCAGCCCCGTATGCAAGACGAACTCTGCGCGCAGCCGGTGCCCGGACACGGCTTCGTAAATCGAACCATCGGGTTGCCGCGTCCGGACACCGCGGCATGCATCAAGGAACGGTGCCCACTCGTGGTACTGCATCCAGGGCCGAATCGTCGTCTTGAACTTCTCAATCTCGACCTCGGTCGTCGGGTCGACGTCGACAAACTTCTTCAGCATCGCCCACTTGAACATCGCCGACAACGACCGCAAGTAGGATGCTTGGCTGACCGGCTTGCACGTCAACTGCGCGAACCACTTGGCCACCGCACCCTTGCCGACGTGCTGCAAGTCCTTGTCCTCGCCGACAAAATCGACGAAGCGCTTCAGTTGCCGCGTGTACGTTTCCTTCGTAGCCGTGGCGATGTCGGTGCGCTTCACGAACAGGTCTCGCAATTGACCAATCGTGTCCGGGGCCTCCGCGGGCGCGTCCAGAAGGCCGTCAACGTGCGATTGCCAAAGCTGTGCGGCCTTGATCAGCGCTTCCTTTTCGGTTTTAGCCGTGTCCGTGCGTACTTCGCCGCCTCGGTAACCGAAGCGAACCCGGATTCGGTCGTTGCCGTGCTGGTTGGGCTCGATCCAGGCGCGGACGGTGAATCGTCCATCGGATTCTTTGTAGATTTCGCGAGTTGCCATTGGGACTCCTTCAGGGATTTGACGAGATCGTGCATGACCGCCACCAACTCGGCGGTACCTGCTTCAGTGCTTTTGGGCTGTGCCAGCGCGGCACTCTGGACGCAGCGCGCGACATGCGCGTCAAGCGTTTCTGGCGTGAATCTCATGGAGTTGCCGATTTTGAGGTCCGGCTGCAGGTCGTACCGCGCCACGGCAGCGTGGATGACCTCCGGCGTCGTGTGTAGGCGCGCCGCCGCCTCGCTGACTGTCAGCCACTGGCTGAACCGCGACTTGCGGCGCAGCGGCGGGTTGGCGCCCGGGTTGTTGAGATTGTCCTCCTGGGTATGTGAAAGACCCGCAGCGTCCGCCACGAGCCCAATTGTCCTTGTGGTTTCCGCGGTTGTGATCATGCCAACCTCCGTAACAGGGGTGGTCGTGGAGCGACTGGCAGTAGCTGCCGCTGCACAGGTTGATGGATAGCTGACAGGGTCAGCCGCGTCCTTATTCCCGATTTCTATAGGTATTTTGCGGATGTGCGTGGGCGGAGCGGAAGCGTCGGCGCTCGCGGGCGTTGATGTCGTTTCTGGCGCATCGTCGGCGCCCACGTCGAGCAACGGCTCGGCGATGAAGGCAGGCGTGGTGCAGGTACTGGCGGTGGTCATGGCGGGCCCCGTCGCTGTGCCCACGCCGAAAATCGCGTGGGCAAGGTCGAGGCGGGCTTGAACCGCCGTGTGCTGCGCCGGCAAACAGCCGGTGCGTCGAGGCGATGCTACCGGCTTCCCAGTGAAAGGCCAAGGAGGAGTTGACCGGCTTCGGCCGGGCCTTCGTCGATCGCCCGACTGCCGTGCTTTCAGGATCGAGGAGGCGGCGGTGGCGGCGCTGGTCAGCGAACCCTGCCACATGTCGCCGCGTTTTTGGGCGGGAAGATGCTCGGCCAGATGCGGCTGACCACGCGTCTCCAGACATATTTTGGGTAATAATCGACGTCTGGGTCGCCGTCCGAGTGCCATGTCGCGCCATCTTGTTGACGGCTGTGACGGGCTGGCGTTCGGCGCCGGGATGTGACAAGAACAGCCGCAGCGGCGCTGAACACGCTGGCGTACCGTCGGCCGGTCGGCACCGGGTTGAGGTTGGCATGCCTGAAGATCCTGAAGACGGCTCGTCGGTTTCTGCTCCCGAAGACTTCTACGGTGCCGGGCTCAAGTTCGAACGCCTATCCGCAGTATCGAAGCGACTCCACGTGCCGCCCGAAAGAATCGTTTGGGAATCGTTGCTATGGCTGCGTCTTGAACCAGACGACGAGATCGACTGGCGCGCTTTCGATGTCGCCGTTTCGGCCCCGCGCTGGTCTGTTACGCGGCGGCGTGTTGTTCAGGCGCGAAGCGCCGCTGGCAGAGCAACCTACTTGCATTGGCTTTCTGGCTGGGCCGCCAAGTGCCCCCGCCTGCGGCGAAACGCATGGTCACACGCGATTTTGATCGATCGACTCATTTTTTTCCGACGTCTAACAGCTACGTTGACACCCGAACGGGCTGGCAAGAAGCCGTGGTACGTCCTCGTTCCAGGTGGACGTGATCTGCAGGACTGCTTGCTGGATGGCTCAGAGGTGCTGGTCTCCGACGTCTACAGCGGCGTCGGACCAGGACATTGGCACGGGAAGCTGCTGCGCTCCCGGTACGTCCCGGTCGGCGATTTTTGGCTGAGCACGAGCACCATCCAGAGGCTTGCGGCGAAGAAGGTCCGTTACTTCGGCCAGAGCCGCGACCAACAAGAGTTCGAGACCGCAGTCCGAGAGCGCAGAGCCAGGGAAGCGCAAGTCCCAAGCGTGTCCCAAAATAACGCAATTCTGATTCACATTTTGACCGGACTGGCCGTCGGTTCCACGCGGCACCCCGAGTTCTGCCTGATGAACGGCAGGCCGAACGCAGACGTGATTTCACAGCACATCGAAACGCTTCTCCCGCCGAATTTGTCTAGCCAGCGCGGCGCCAACGCCGGGCGAATTCGAAAAATCGTCGGGCCTTGCGTGGCAGCGCTCGACAGAAAAAGCAAAAGAAAACCAGATGTTTTGGAGGCTTTGATCGGCTGCCTTGCGGTGTTGGCAGCCGAGCTCGAACACCCGTGCTTCGCCAAAGCCGGCGTCACCAGCGAGGAACTCGCCGAGCCGGCCGAGGTCAGCAGCGAGAAGCTCGCGGACTTAGTTCACGAGACGCTGCCAGGACGGCTCCAGAAGCGTTTCGATGAAACGACGCTTCAAGATGCCATCGACGCAGCGAGAATCCGGTATAGAAGTATGAAATAATTGACAAGTGCTGGTGCGGGCGTTTCGGCCGCGGCTTTCACGATCAAGCCCTCAACGGGCTATTTTCGCCTTCGACACGCCTTCGACACGCCTGCACAAGCCTTCGAGCCGTCGCGTCCGCCGACCTTTTTGGCCGTTTGAACATGGTCACCGTCGCGGTCGCCGCGGCGGTCATGCCGTATGCGGTTTTGACCCGAATGGGCACGCACAACGACCATTTTTGGCCATCGCTCTTTTTGGCACAAAATCGCCTCAACCCACTGTTCACAAAGCATAATTGCCGCTTGCCCTGCACTACAAATTGGTCCATGGTGCTCTCGTAAGGGGCCTGTTGCCCCAGCACAGCACCGGGCGTGAGCCCGCTGCAAAGGAGCCAGAGTGAATACTGCCGATATCGAAAATTTGGAGGTTGTCGTCGAGGTGCTGAATTCCCCGGACGGCGAGGAACCCGGAGACGCTGACGTTTATGGGGCCAAGCCAGCGACTGAAAGCCCGGCGGAAGCCGTCGTCACGGTGCAACCAACAGCGGCCCCGTCGGACGTCGACTCCGATCTTCCCGGGGCAGACAAGCTGCATGTCAGCGGTGATCCGAGCGCTTGCGCGTCGGACACGTCGAGCGGCGTCGCGCTGGCTGCCCCTGAGCCGGCGGCCGGATCCGACGTGGCTGGCAGCGTCGGGCCGAAGGCTACGGTAGAGCCGGCGCGCAAGCCGTCGAAGGTCGCCCCACCTACCCGTGCGCCGTGGATGGTGTCCAAAGCCGAGCGCAAGCGCAGCCTCGACGCCATCCAGGAAGACGACAGTCCGGCACGCTGGTTTGACGACGAAATCGCGGCTCAGGCTAAGAAGATCGCCCGCGCGGAGGCAAAGAAAGCAGCCAAATTGAAGGCGCACTAAGCGGCAAACGGGCGGACCGTGGGCGGGACAGACCCGGTCGCGTAGGAGCGTTTCACCAACTCGGCGCGCGCAGAGGCAAACGTGGAGAACAACCTGCGTTGGATTCGCAGGACCTTGGCCCGGAACATCGCCGGGCAATGCCTACGCCCGTGCAAACGGGCAAATCGCTGTGTCGTGGGTCTGGCCAGGTTGGGGCAGGCCCGCGGCAGCAGCGGACTTCAACGGACGTCTCCTTGCGAGGCGTCTGGGCGCACGCGCTGTCGATCCAGCAGCGCATCTACAAGATGTCAGATTCACAAAAGAACGGTACGGATTAGCCAGCGATGGCAGCGCACCACGAGGACCGCAATGAGAAAGAAAGTAACCCAAGCACTAAAGATAACTCAAAAAACGCAGGAGGCGGGCGTGATGGCTGAACTGCCGCAGGCACCAGTGGATGTGACCATGGCGATCACGCCGAACCATGCCGCGGTGGCACCTGCGGTGGAAACCGACGATCCGGTGAACCTGATGGACCTGGTTCCCATGCCAATGCCTGACGAGGTGGCGGTGCGCTACGGCGACGATCTCCCGGAATGCTTTCACGCTGAACGCGCCGCTCTCGGCGCGGAGGCCAGCATGGTCGCTGCGGATTTGGAGGACCTAATCGCGCAGTCGGAGCGCAACAGCGCCGAGATGACGAGCGTGACGACCGAATACCAGCGTGTGAATGCCAAAATGGTGTTGCTCTTCACTGAAATGGAACCCACGAGCGCTGGGATCGAGGTCTGTTGCGCCGACGGTGACCAAGGCATCGCCGTCGACATGCTCATCGACTTGGACATCAAGCACGCCGATGACCGTCGGGAGCGCATTGCCGCGGGCCGTGAACGCCTCTTGCGTGACGAGAAGCGCGTGTTTGAGCGTCTGGGGGCCCTACGCGCGCGCACCGAAGCGTTCTGGTTGTCGGTTCTGGAGTACGGCGCGCTGAACCCTGGCGCCGATGCTCCTCACGAATAGCCTCGTACAACTGTCGCTGGCTGCGGCCGTCCAAGTTGGGCGGTCGCGGTGGCGGCGGCCGTGAACGAACCACAGAGAACTGCGCGCTTAAGCGCGCGGGAGAAATAACATGGCAATCGCAAAGTCCACACACATAGATCCCCGAACGGTTCTTCATCAAACGGCTGACAGCCTCGCCTGTCGCGTGATCCTCGACTCTCCCCCCCGCGCGGAATGGCTGGTCGGCGGGCTTTTCGAAACGGCGAAGTATTTAGACCTGGTGCCAAATCCTCCATTTTTGCGGATCCTAACCTCGACAGTCGTCCCACAGCTGCGCATGTTGGCGATTAGGGAAGTGGCCGGCTTGATACCGGCCGACGTGTTTCAGACCGATCAGTTGCCGGCCGCGCGCCGTGAGTACGTCCGCGCTGTCAATCTGCCTGCTGGCGGCGGCGGCGTTGTTGACTGGCAACACGAACTGTACGTGGCCTGGATGCGCGAAGGAGCGCACCAAGCGGCCGTCGAGAGCCTGCGCGTTCAAGGTGTGCGCGATCTTCTCCTGGCGATGACTCGCACGATGGTGCTTGAACTGGATCCTCGCCAACGCTGCACGGGCGCCGCCCCCCCCTACGTCGCCGGTCGAACGCACAAGGACGTTCTGCACGCCATCAATCAGACGGCGGACGCGTCGCTAGCGGGTGCCGATTCCGAGCGCATCCGTTCTCGGGTTCGTTCACTGGTCCGCAATTTCGCAACTGAGACACAAACGTTCTGCGAGCAAGTAGGCCGCGCCAGCCGTGACCGGGCAGTCAACTAGACGTTGTCGCTGCGGGTGCAGCATCGCGATGGGGCCAACGGTCTCCGCGCATCGGGCCGCTCCTGAACTCCCGATCGGTGCCGCCCGGCCGCTGGCAGCTTACCCGATCGGCTTGGGCAGGCGGCTGGCAGATTTCCGAGTCAACGATGAGCTGCGACACGCAGAGGTGCCCGTGAACGATGTTGAAATTGAAGGTAAAGGCTGGCTTGACGCCGACTTAGTTAAGCGGACGTGCCACCTGTTCGTCGGCCTGGACGACGTCACGGAGGTAGTGCTGCTGGGCGCGACGTGTGTAGACGGCTCAGGCGTGTCCGTCATGCGCGGTTTTTACCGCGGCGCGCACGCCGAAGAAATTGTCGCCGACTTGGCCAAGCTGACCAGTTGCGACAGCGCGTACTTCCGCTTCAATCCGTTGCGGCAAGAGCTGCTGGCTCGCGGACGGCTCAAACCGTCGGTTGATGTCGAGGCAGCCGCGGATTCCGACGTCACGCGCCAGAAGTGGCTTGTCCTGGCGGTTGAGCCGGTGCGTCGGGACCGGGACGGCCGTGAACTCATCGTGGTGGCGTCAACCGACGCAGAACAGGTGGCGGCATTCGAAGCGATCGACCGTATTGCCGATAATATGGCGCGGTTGGGGCTGCCGGACCCTGTGCTTGCCCGTAGTGGTAACGGCGCGTACTGCATGTGGCCCATCGACCTCCCGGCGGACAGCAAGCTTCCTGCCGAGTTCGTGGCAGTCGTGACAGCAAACTACGGCGGCGGTGACGTGCGCATCGACGCCAACACCGTCGGCGCGAGCGCGAAGATCAGCCTGTTCGGCACCATGGACCGCACGGGCGAGGCTAGTGACGAGCGTCCGCAACGTTTCGCCGCCTTGGTGAACGTGCCGTGGCGTCTGGTTCAGGTCGGCGCCGGCTCGCTGGCGCGAGTGATTGGACAGCTTAGCAACGCACCGGCCGCGTCGGAACCGCGACAACCACCTGCCACGACCGGCCTGTCGACGACCGATCTCGCGATTGCCGGTGCATCGCGCGCCGCGCCAACTACGGGTCCGGCGACCGCTTCACAGGCAGCCATCCCGCAGTATGAACTCGATTTGTCACAGCTCGCGAGCTTCGTCGGCTACCTGCGCGGACGCCATGCGCCTTTCGGCGCGACGGAGTTGGCGTACGTCAGTCTGGACGGTGCGATCCATGCTGGGTTGTTCGACGACGAGCTTGCGATGGTGCACGCGTGTGCCGGGGTCACGGATGCCCGATCGTGCTACTTCGCGGTCAATCCGGTGGCACCGAGTACGCGCTACGAGGTCACAAATTGCTTCGCACGCGGCGCGCGTGCCGGCAAGTTGGATATCGCGTCAACGACGTTGGTGCTGGTCGACTTCGACGTTGTCGCGCCTGGACGAAAGCAAGCAGCGACGCGCACTGGCCACAAGAAGGCACCCTGCACGGATGAAGAGCACGAGCTTGCCGTTCGCGCCGCGACTGCGTTTGCAGCGCTTTACGCTGGCAGTTTCGTGGTGGCGACCAACGGTGCGCAAGTGTGGATCCCCGTCTCGCTGGTCGGAACCAATGAAGAACTGAACACGTTTGCGGCGCACAACGTGAAGGGCTTTCTCCGCGAAGTCCAAGCCTGGTGGGAGGCGCAGCCGTTTTACAGCCCAGATCTTCACGTCGACCTCGGTATGTGGGATCTGTCGCGCCTTGCTGCGCTCCCCGGCACATGGAAGCGCGATGGCGTTGACACCCGCTACCGCCACCACCGCATAGTGCAGATCGTCCGCGTCGGCTCAGGTGACGGTTGCGCCGATCTCAACGCGCGGTTGTCCGCGCCGGTTGTCGCGTTGGACAAGAACGCGGGCCGCGCGCGGCGACAACGACAACAACAAGCGTCTGGACAACAGAACCGTGAGGCATCAACGCTGGAGCCGCACGAACTGCTGTGCGCCGGCCGCAACCACCTGCTTATGCGGACTGCGGCGCATCCGACTCACGGCCGGTCGGCGGTGCTGTTCGCGCTTACCCGAATGCTGGACGAAGCCGGCGTTCACCACGACGACGTCGTGCAGATCGTACTCGACCACGACGCAGCGCTTGGCCAAAAGCTCGTCGATCGCTTCGACAAGGAGCAGTACGTTGAGACCGCCATCGCGTCCGACAAATCGGCGCCGGGCTGCACCTGGATTCAGCGAGCAAACGCCGATGTCACACCCTGCTTGGGCTGCCAGCATTTCCGCAGGAGCAAGAACGCGCCGAAGGCTTTTGTGCTCAAACAGGTCGATCAGGTTCCCCACCGTGAGCACGTAGACCTCAGCACTGCGCGCACGACGATCTCAGCGAGCATCAACGAGTACCTCGAAGGCGGGCCGGTTGAACACGCATTGCTGGTTGGCGGACCACCTGGGCTGGGCAAGACGACGATCCTCGCGGGTATCGTTGCGGCGAAGATCGACGCCGGCGTGAAGGGTGCAATTGTCGTCGACCGTTTGGACCTCGCTGATGACCTCGCCCGGATGATCAATCGCCCGGAGTGCGTGAAGGTGCTGCGCGGCATGGACAAGTCCGACGGTGAGCAAGCCATGTGCCTGGCGCCGGAGCGGCGTGAAGAGGTCCGGCGCGCCGGCCTGCTTGGTCAAGACGGCGCCCTGGCCTGTGACGGTTGCCCCAAGCACGAAGACTGTCTGTACACGCGACAGTTCCTGGCGACGGACAAGACCTGGATCATGTCGTCGTTGATGATGCCGTTTCGGCTCAAGAACGGGCTGTTCGAAAATGGCGCCCACTACGCTGTCCTGGACGAGGGCGCGCAGTCGGCTTACACGGCGAATCAATGGACGTGTTCAACCGCCGACGTCCACCGCGCGGTCGATGCTGGCTTACCCGTTGGGTTCCTGTTGACCGCGCTGACACGCGGCGAAGAGCCATTCGGGTTCCATGCGTTCGTGCAACTGCGAGCTGAGGGCCGAAACCCGCACGAGGTCTTCCCACTTCTTCGTCTGGCGAATGAAATCAACCGCTCGCCGGAAGCACGGCAGTCCAAACGCGTTGTGCCTCTTGCCGTCATCGAGCTGCTGACCGTCATGGTCAGCGGCATGAAGGCATCCAGCGAGCATGGCCACCCGAACAGTCGCCTGGAACTTGAACGCAACAGCGTCATCGTGCGCAACCCGCGCAACCTGAACATCGCCATCCCCACGGTCATCCTGGACAGCACGGGTGTTCCAGACGTGTACGCACAAGTCGTTGGCCGTCCGGTGGTGCACGTGGCGCCCGCGGTGAAAACGCATGCGACCGTGCTCCAGCTTGTCAGCGGGCGCTTTGGTCGCGCGTCGATGGGCTACAAGCAGACACGCAGCGACTTGTTTGATGACGTCGTCCAGATTGTGAAGGCGTTCGGAACGCACGACACGCCCGTGGCGGTCGTCACGTTGAAGGCGTACGAGATAGAGTTGCAGCAACGCCTTGAAGGACATCACGCCACGGTCTTGCACTACGCGGCCACCCGCGGCACCAACATCGTCATCGACCAAGGTTGCCGGCACATCATCCTCGCTGGGACCTACGCGCCCAACCTCGACGAACTTTTGGCCTGGTGCCGTGCACGTGCGTGGTCTGACGCGGAGCGTATTATCGCTGATATCGGCGAGGTGTTGATGCCGTTGCCGGGCACCAATCAAGCAGTGCCGGTGTTGGTCGCAGCGGACAAACGGGTTCAGCCATGGCTCCAAATGCAAGGAGCCGGTGAGATGTTGCAGGCGGCGGAACGGTTGCGTACTCGCATTCGCCCAGGACCGTTACACGTGTGGATCTTGTCGAATCAGCCCGTGCCCGACATGGAACCGGACTTTGCGTCGTCAAATGTTACTGAACTTATTGGATTCATTACGGACTCGCCAGATGACCACCGCCAGCCTTGAGATCAACACGGCGACAGGAAAGAACGCTCATGATGATCTGGTAGCGTCAAGACCAGCACTGGACAACGCCAGATCGGCAAAGTCGGTGAGCGTCTGGAACCCGTGTTCAAGACGAACTCACTTTATGAGTATTTCTTAAAGTGGACTTGCCTTGAACATCTTGGTCAGCGCCTACGGCGTCGAGCTATCGTGACCATCGCAATTCAAGACATCAGCTCATCTTCTCCGCGTCGCCGTGTTGATAGTCTTGCTGATCCTATCCAGTTGAATTCATTGCCGATCGTGCCGTCACAGGCCAACCGAGACTGCTGACCTGACGTGGCGGCATCTTTGCCCGCCGATTCAGCGAATGTGACGTGGCGCGCATGGACTGCGACGTGGTCTGGTGTTGTGCCGTGGTGCCCTGGCCGTGTACTGCGACTGTTCCAGAGACGAATGTGCCGCGCGTTCGAACGCGCACCCTGACACGCAACGGCGCTGCACCGATAGCGCCCACGCGCCCGCTCGGCACCGTGGCGTGGCGCGAAATCAAACCCCGTCGATGAACAGCGAGTCGTGCCGTATCACGCGAAATATCCCGTATACGGTTATCCGCTCCTACACCCGAGTTTTTTACGCAGAAAACGTGAGGGTGTCCCTATCAATCCTCGTGTCGCGATGCCGTGCCCGTCTTGGCGCCGGGTCGAATCGCCTGCAAACGGCCGTTGAGAATGGATTTTGTCGGCTGAATGCCAGCCTGAAGACATCCTTTTCTGGTCCATCATGTCAACTAATAGTTGTGTTGACTGTAAAGTTATTGCTTGACAGTAAATGAATTGTTTGGTAGCATGTGGGCGAATGGTTGAGGTGCCGTGTGGGGTGTGCTGGGCTCGGGTTGAAAACAGCAATCGTGATGCTGGGACCGCGTTTGCGACCCAGAGAACACCTTCGGCAGCTCAGCATCCAGCAGCGATGGAATGAAGTTCTTGGAAACCCGGAAAATCAACGAAAATATCGCATCGGCAGCGCCATCGACGCTCACATGACAATAAGGAAACAAAATGCTTACATTCAAACAGTTGCTGGGCGAACTCATCGCCGGGACTGGGCTAAAAAAGACCGACCTCGCGTCGCGCCTAGGCGCGTCGACAGCGCTCGTGTGCTGCTGGACCAGCAATAGGCATAACGTGCTCATCCCTTTTGCCACGTTGAACAAGTTGCTGGAATTGAATGGGTTGTGCATCAGCAAGGCAGCGCAGGACCCGCGGGTAAAGGAGATCTACCGCCTCTTCCTGAGTCAACGCTTGGCGCGGGAA
>CAIYWC010000221.1 GCA_903929795.1 uncultured Myxococcales bacterium
ACGCTTGTTCGCGCTGCGCGCGACCTCGCGGGCATGCGCTCGCTTCGCTTGCGCGGGGTGGTACCTAGTTTGTGGCCGAACTGTGGTGCAGTTGGTGTGGCCGTTGACACTGTGGCTTGCTGCGGTCACGGACCACATCTACTCGCGCCCGCTCGACCACTTCGAAGCCCGCATTCCGCTTGAGAATGCTGCACGGGCCCGCGCGAAGGAGCAGTCGCGGACACCAGTCGAGGCTTTCTGGGCTGAGCTGATGTCGGTGGAGGGAGGGCTGCGCTCAGGTCGCCACGTGCTCCACGCGCTCTGGACCGAGTACAAGCTTTGGTGCACGCGTAACGGAATCGATCGCCCACTGGACACGCAGTCCTTTAGCCGCACAATTCCGTCGGACTTGGAGCGCACGCGCTGGGACGACCGATCGCTGCGCGACCCCAGCACGGGACGACCGCATGGACGCGTCCAAGCTCGCGGTTACGTGATTCCCGATTACGGGCAAGACGCGTTGTTGTTGGCCCCTTTCGCCGAGCCCGTGCCGGGTCTGCCGCCGCCACCACAGCCAAGTGAAATTGCTCGGATGTTTGAGAAGACGGCGATCGGGTCGCCGCTGGCACCGGAACGGCCAGCGCCCGCGCGAAGCAAGTTTTTGCGGCGGGCGGCGAACGACGATCCGCACAAGGTGCCGTAGCGCGTCCAACGCACTGCCCGGCGCCCGCGCGCCCGACCGGTGATGCCCCGCCCCGCAAAAAAGACGACTCGCGTCCCCGACGTGCCGCGACCTGCAAGCTGTGCCAGCTGTTTTCAAAACTGCTGGCACAAGAGATTTCACATGTATTTATAGTAAGTTGTATACCTTGTGCCAGCTGTGCCAGCAAAAATGCTATTGCGGCGAGCAAAGTGTTTGAATGAAAGACCATCAAGAATGTGAGCCAAGTGGAAAACTGCCGGCACAGCTGGCACAGAGACCCAAAAATTCACACATCATCCATATAAACAATGTGTTGTGCTGTGCCAGCAAACTACGTTGACGTGCCGGCACAAGGGGGCACGCCGACGCGACGTCGCTGGTACGCCGTGGCGAACATCCCCGGTGACGGCGCGCTACCTGCAGACGTGTGCATCCCGCAGCGCCGCTTCCAGCTGCTCGATCCGCCGCGCCTGCTCGGCCAACTGCCGCTGCTGCTGCTGGATCGCCGCGACCGACATGCTCAGGTAGCCGTACAAATCCACCATGTCGCGCCGCGCGTCGACCGCGGGCTGTCCGGTTGGTCGTCGATGATGAAGCCCAGCTGCTGCGGGGCTTGCGGCCCGGCGTCGCGGTACCGGTACGTCGCGAGCTTGGTCGCCAGCAGCTCGGCCTGCAGCTGGGCCACGTCCGCCGTGTCCAGGTAGCGGATGTCGGTCTTGCGCTCGCGGCCCTACTTAGGACACACCTGCAGAGTCGGATCGCTCGTCGCGCAAATCAGCTCCTGCTGGCAGCCGTTCAGCAGATCGCACGTCGCGCCGGTCGTGTCGCAGCTGTCGCCCGCGTTCTGGGTCGTGCAGGCAGCGACGCCGGGGATGGGCGTGCCGGCGCCCTTGCAGACCGGCGCGCCGCAGGTGGTGAACCACTGGGTCGTTTTCGCGCTGGTGCAGGCGCCCACGTGCGCGAGGACGACGCCGACGTCGTTCGCGATACAGCTGTTGCAGTATTGTTTGCCGTCGCAGCCGCAGTTGGCGAAGCAGTCCATCGGGCAGATCTTCGGCTTGGCCGTGCACGTGCCGGTGCCGCCGCATTGGCCGGTCGGGGCGGAGCAGAAGCTGCCGGTGCCGCAGGAAGTGCCGCCGACCGCGCAGCCGCCGACGCCCGTGTCCGCGTCAACGGTGACGGTGATGTCCTTCACCACGTTGATGTCCGCCGTCATCGCATCCGCGCCGGATGCCACGTCGGTGCCCGTGGCAACGTCCGTGCCGGTCGCCATGTCGATGGTGCTGAGCGCGTCGGTGCCGATCTCGACCAGGCTGTCCACGTCGGGAACGGCAGCATCGGTGCCTTCTGCGGCATCTGTGCCGCCGAGCTGGCTGTCCGGCTGGGCGATGTCGCCGACCGACACACCGGCGCTGCCCGTGCTCGCGTTGCAGCCCATGAGGCCGACCAGCAGGGCGGCTGCCAAGAACACCGTTGTCCAGCTTGACCCACGCATCGCGACCTCCACAGGGCTGCGCCCGCGGCCAGCGTAATCCTTCCCCGCGCGCTTGGGTAGCTGCAGATGGCTTGAAATCACACGGGACTTCGGTCGGGGCGGTGCCGGTGCTGGTCTCGGTGACGGCGGCGACTCACCGCGATGGTGGAACGGTGCCCGCCCCAGATCCGCCGAGGCCGGTCTCCGGCTTCGATCAGGCGGCGGAGATCCAGGCGCCTGCTCGTGCGTCGCAATCCACAGAGCCCGCTGGTTCGCGGGCTGGGGAGGTCGCCGTGCAATCCGTATCCGCCCGTGTCGTCGCATGGATTGCTGTCGTCGCGTGCTCTTCCCGGCCGGCGCTTGCCGCGCCGACGGGTGCGGCGAAGTTGGCGCCTTCGCCAACCGTTCTCGCCGAGGCGATCGCCGCCCGCAAAGGCCACCGCGGCAGCATCGGCAAGCGCAGCGTCTACGCCATCATCGACTACGACGTCGGCTGGCAGGACAAGCGCCTCTGGATCCTCGACGTCGCGACCAACACCGTACTTCTGCGCGCGCACGTCCGGCATGCCGCCGCTTCCGACGACGCGACCACCGGCCGCGCGGTTGAGTGCTCCAACGTCGCCGGCAGCTTCAAGTCCAGCCCGGGCGCGTTCGTCACGGACCGCGCGTTCTACGTCGGCCATTACGGCTGCAGCCTGCGCGTTCAGGGACTGGAAGATGGCGTCAACGACAACGCGGCGGCGCGCGACATCGTCTTTCACCCGGCCGGACCGTACGCGTTCAGCGCCGGCTGTTTCATGGTGCCGGACGACGAAGCCCAGGCAGCGCTTGACCTGCTGGTTGGCGGCGTCTTCGTGTATGCGCACGGGTGTCGCGGCGGCGACGGCGACGGCACGCGCAGCACCAGTCGCGCCGAGTAGACGAGCGCATGATCCGACGAGCCGCGCGTCCGCATTCAGGCGCTCCGCAGCCCTCGAGCACATCGCTGCCGGCGCTTGCGCGGTTCCTGAAGCCGCCGACCGGCACGGCGCACCGCGCGCTGGGGCGACGTCGAGACGACCGTCAACCTGCGCCGCGCGCGGGTCCGAACGGCGAGACGCATTTGGCGCGCCCGCTGCGGCGGAAGTTGCGCGTGTAGGCGCCTGATCGGCAGCGCAGTACGTCAAGGCGGAGCTACCGCGCCAACGCGGCGGTGGACGTGCGGAAGGGCGTGCTGACGTGCCGGCCGCGCACGCGATAGACGCTCGTGAACGGTCGCGCGTCGCCAATCCGGCCCGCATTTGGGTATAAGGTTGTCGAGCGGGACAAACCATGCTCGGAGGTACCCATGTTCGATCGGCACTTGACCGCACAGGCGAGCCCGACCGCCGGGCATGCTGCCGCGATGGCGGAATTGGAAGTCGGCCGCAAGACCGGCCACTGGATCTGGTACGTGTTCCCGCAACTGGCGGGGCTCGGAACGTCCGAGATTTCGCGCAAGTTCGCGCTTGCGGACCACGAAGAAGCGTCGCTGTATCTGGCACACCCCACGCTGGGGCCACGCCTGCTGCAGGCGCTGCAAGCCGTCAAGGCACAACTCGATCCGCCAGCGTCGCGGCAGGTCGTCGCGCTGATGGGCGGGCCGGTGGATGCGCAGAAGTTGGTGTCGAGCTGCACGCTGTTCGGGTACGTCGCCCAGCTAATGCTGCGCGACAACGAAAAGGCGGTGGCGGAACGCGCTCTGGAGGTCGCGACCGTGTGCCGCGAAATCCAGCATGTGGCGGAACGGCAGGGACTTCAGCCGGATCTGTTCACGCTGGATGCGATGCCGGACGGGCCGCGGTGCGCGGCTTGCGGTGGGCAGCCTGCGCCGGACCCGCCGACCGGTTCGTCGATCGCGCCGTGTTCGTACGGGCGATGCCTGATGTGTCAGCAGGAGATGATCGAGGCCGAGTTCATCTTCGAGTCGGTGCACGAGTTCTGGGACAACATCGGCGCTCCTGAATACATCGGGCAGACCAGCACGATCGTGGAGGGCAAGCGCGTGTACTGGAAGGAGTGGCAGGAACTGCGTGGCTTGCCGCTCAGGACGTTTTAGGTTCTGCCGTGAAGCGTTCCGCTCGGAGCATGGTGCCGTCGTCGCGAGCGACCCGCCATGCTCCGAGGTGCGTGCGGACCATGTTTGGCGTCGCCCAGGATCCGACCCAATCGTGGAGGTCGCGGTGGTGTTGGCCCAACGCACTTTTTAGCCTGTCGCGCTCGGGCGATGCCGCGAGACGGCGAAGCCGATCGCGCAAGGCATCCATGTCGCTCGCCTTTTCCTGGACCATCGCACGCATCTCCGGAATCGACTCCGCACCATCCGCCTTCAGCGCCGCTTTGCCTGCCGTTGTGAACGAGGACGGGTACCAGCCCCGTTTGGTGTCCAGATTCAGCGTGCCCACGTGTGGCGTACCGCCCTTACCCGCCGTCGTCTGCCTGGCGTACCGGAGGGCGCCAAGCAGCTTGTCTCGCGAGAGACCGGTGGCGAAGTTCGCTTTCGCGTTGGCTTCCGTCACCGCGTTGTGGCCGCCGAACCATGGAATCAACGTCTCCCACGCGCCGTAGGTGCCGTGGTAGCCACGGAACCGAATCGCCAGCTTCTCGATGCCGGCCAGCATCGCGAGCTTGACCAGACGGTCGCGAAATCCCGACGTTGTCGCCAACTTCATCATCTGCTCGTTCGCGCGCAACAGCACCTCCGGCCAGCATTCTACCCGACCACGGACCGGCTCAGAAATCCGCGTGTGTGACGATTGTGATCTTTTTCGCCGGGTTACGGCCGATACACGCTGTGCGCGTCGTTCGCGAGATTCATCCCGCCGTACGCGGCGCGGTCCGTGCTCGTTTCGAGCTTCGCCGCCTTGCCGCCCAGGACGTCCGCCATGCCGCGGGCCTTGTCGGCAAACCGAGAGATCGCGGAAGGCTCGCCCTTCGCCTTCGCGAACCAGCGCGCAGCCGCGGGCGGTGTCGCCGCTTGACGACCTGAGAATGACGCGCAGCGCGTCCTTGACGGCCCAACCAGACAGGACAAGACTTGACGAGGCCCTCGTGCCGAAGTGACCAAAGAGTATTGGAGACGGCAAGATGGGCAACAGGCGGGAACGGCGGCAGGCAGAGTTGGCAGCCAAGAAAGCGGCGAAAAAGGCCGGCGTGGCGTTTGACCCGGCGCCGTTCAAGATCGCGGCGCCGCCACCAGAGCCGGACCCGGATGAATTCTTCCCGGCCCACCTGGCGACCGACCCGCTGGCGGAATTCGCCGGGCTGGGTCCGGCGGACAAGTACGTCGGCGAGACGGGCAAAATCACGTCGCATTGGCAGGAACACCACGCCGGCTGCGACCACGGGTTCACGACGGGCAACTGGTGGCTGCTGATTGGCGACGACGGCGATGCGGTTGAGGTCCCGTCCAAACTCGCTGCGATGACCGCCCTGCGCAAAGCCGGGGCCACTACGATTTTGCCCGTGGAGGAGGACCCCGAAGGCGAAGAGAACCTCAACCTCCCGGATCCGTTCGCCAAATGGCTGGGGCTGGATGCCGAGGGTTACATTTTCGGCGAGGTCGGCCAAGTCGACCAGGCGTGGCTGGAGCACTGGGGCTACGACGCAGGCGAGTTCGCCATCGGGAATTGGTGGGCGATTACGATGGACCACGACGAACCCGTCGAAGCCCCGGACATGGATGCGGCGTTCAAGGTCGTGTTGGACGCTGGTGCGGTAAAAATCGTTGCAGTGGAGCCGTCGCCGGACGATCTGGATGGCGATGACGCTATCGACGTCGAAGCGAGCCAATCGAGGCACGGGATAACGTCAGGCGAGGCGTTGGTGTCGGTCCCTGCTGCGGGCAAGCCGTCGGCATCCGTGCCCCAGCGCGCCGGTACGGAGGCACCGATGCCCAAATACTTTGACCTGGAAGTCTCACTGCGCAGCATCCGCCCGCGCATCTGGCGGCGGTTCCTGCTGCCGACCATCGCGACGTTCGGTGACCTGCACACCGCCATACAGCACGCCGGCGGCTGGTACGACGGCCACATGCACGCGTTCCGGGCGACCATTGGCGCGCGCGAGGACCTGTGCGGCACGCCGAACGATGACCCGTGGAGCGGCCAAAAGAGGCGCGATTCCGAGCGGATGCGGCTGACCCAGTGGTTCGCGGAAGACGCGCCGGACCTCAAGCAAAAATGCGCCTACCTGTACGATTTCGGCGACGGCTGGGAGCTGGACGTGGTGCTGAAGGGCGTCGTCGAGCTGGACGCACATTGGACGCGCAAGCTGCTGAAGGGCGCGCGCAGCTTTCCGCCCGAGGATTCCGGCGGGCCGTGGTCGTATTCGGGCTGGCTGGAGTTGCTTGCCAAGGATCGCATCTCCCTGACCGACGACGAGAAAGACCGGCTGGAGTGGCTGGGCGGCTGGCAGCCGGACGACTGGCAGCTGGCACAAGCGCAGGCGACGTTTGACCGGAAAGGGCCGGCCACGCGGCTGCGAGCGGTGAAGTAGCGCGCAGTTGCCAGACGATCGCGACCGCGGACGGTGCTCAGGCGGCGCTCGAGCTACAGGCAAGCTACACGGCGGCCTGCTCCGGAGGTGGCACCTGCAGGCGCGCCATCACCGGCACTTCGCACTGCGGTTACCCGTTGACGAGGATGGTGTCAACATCCACTTGTCCTAAATGAACGTGAAGTCCGCCGCTCCTCCCGTGCGGAGAGCATGACCGACCGTGACAAACTGCCCAAAGTTGCTACTCTGGACCTGCGACGCGACGGGCGTGGCCGCGAGGGTGCGATGAACGCAGACGACATTCTGACCGAGAGCATCCGCCGGATCGCCGGGCAGTTCGCGCCGCGGCGCATCGTGCTGTTTGGCTCCCGTGCGCGCGGGAACGCCAGTGCGGACTCGGACTTCGACTTGCTGGTCGTTGTCGACGGCGAGCCCGACTGTCACCAACTTGCCGGGCAAATCCGCTGGGCGCTCCGCGATCTGCCGACCTCGTTCGATATCCTCGTGGAATCGTCGGCGCACTGGCAGAAGTGGCGTCAGGTCCGGCCCGCGCTGGAACACGCCATCGATCGCGACGGACGGGTGGTGCTGGATGCCGCCGCGTGACCTGCTGCTCGAACTGGCGCGGTCCTGGCTCGACAAGGCGAAGGGCGACTTGGAGTTTGCCTACGCCGGCTGTGAACGGGAGCGTGCGCCTGGGTGGGGCATCGCGTTCCATTGCCAGCAGGCCGTCGAAAAGGCGTTCAAGGGCGCGATAACGCTGCACGATGTCGAAGTGCCCAAGACCCACGACGTTGTGCGTCTCCGCGCGGCGCTGCTGGAACTGGGGACGGCGTCGCCGCTCCAGGATGCAGAAGTCCAGGCGCTGCTGCCGTACGCAGTTGACGACCGCTACCCGCGGCTGACGTTATCGGCGGTGTCGCGAGCGGACGCGCTGGAGTTGCTGCCGGTGGCGGAGCGGGCGGTGGCGTGGTTGGACGGGCTGCTGGGTGCGATGTAGCTGCCGCACGACAAAATGCGTGCGGACCGGTTCGCGGCTATTTCAGTTCCCCGTTCAGCATTCGCGCCATGCGAGTCATGTGCTGCCGCTCCATCTCGTACAGTTCGCTGTCGTCGATCACTTGTTCGTGCTCGTTGCCGGAGGTGTCACTCGTTTCGTTCTGCGCCCGCCCAGGAATTGCCGCCGGACCGGTTGGAGGGCGGAGATCCACGACGATCGGGCAGTGATCGCTCAGCGCCCAGGCGGCAGCATCATCCACCACGGCGCAGGAGGTCACCTCGGCAAGCAGAGGCGGGGTAGTGAACATGTAATCCAGTTGTGTCGGGCGACTTTGCGACCGGTTGCGGTTGCGGTAGGTACGGACGTGAGCGCACGGCTTCGGTCCAGCACAGCTACAAGGGTCCAATGACGCCCGGTTCGCCCGCGTGTGCTCCATCACGTCGTGCAGGCCCAGAGCGCGGGCGCGACCGAACGTGAGCTCAGCCTCCGCGATCTCGAGTTTCGACCAAGGCCCGTCCGCCGCGACCTGCGTCGTCGCGTTGAAGTCGCCGGCAAGGAGCACGCGCGGCGGATCGGCGCGCAGCAACAGCGAACTCAAGTCGGAGAAAATCCGGTGCAGGGTCGGCGCGGCGAAAAATTCGCCATCGGGCATGTAGGCCCACTGGCCATACAAACTCACGGCAGTCAGCTGCACGTTGCCATCCCTGTCGACGATGTCAGCAATCGCCGTCGTGCCCGGATGGCTGTCGTGCACTTCGTCGCCACGCGGAAACTGGCTGGCGGCAATCCGCGGTCGGGCGCGCAGCTCGAGGTCCGGATTGAAAACCACGATCGCGGAACCCCAGTTGTAGCGCGGATTGGCAGCATCGATCGGCCGGTACACGCACTGCGCCAGCCCCGGCGGAGGTTGAGCTTCCTGCACCAGCGCAACGTCCGCACGCAGGCCGTCGCGCAAGTACGCCCACGCGCGCGCGCGGCTCGACTCGGAGCGTTGGCAATGATTCATGTTCCAAGTGACGATGCGCATGAGGTCCTCACCAATAATCGTTCGGGTCCGGCATGACCACAGCAGGATCGAAGCCGTTGGCCCTCAGGTCGTCGGCGGTGACGACACGCTGGGCGGCATCCGGAAACAGCTGTTCGAGAATTTCGCCAATGGTCTGGCGCTGGCGCTTCTCTAGCGCGTTCCGCGCCGCGTTCAAGCCGGGCGAGTAGCGCTGCAAGATCGGTGCGAGCGCGTCAGGCGAGCAAAGCACAACCGGTCTGTTCGGTGCACGGAACTCGTGTTCGAGGCGCAGAACGTAGTCGTGAACCCAATGCGCGCCGCCGGCCCACCGCGCCTCGTCGTTGGGCCCGCGCGCCGCAATCCAGTTGGGCGTGAACGGCGCCGCCTTGGGCCGGATGGAGAGGTCCGCGCCGAAAGCCAATGTGAGGGCCCGGAACTTGTTGCCGAACGCCGCGGCCAAGTCGTCGACCGTGTTCAGATAGCGATTGCGGTCAATCCAGGCATCGACCAAGTCCTGGAAGCCGAACTCGCCCGCCGTCCTGTCAGGCGTCGGCAGACGCGCCGTGCCCAAGGCGTCGGAGATCCACAGTTGCAGGCGATGCACACCGATGCCGAGCCATTCCAGTTTTTCGGCCGCCTCGCCGATCGAGCGATCGAGCCGGACTCGCTCGGCTGAGTTCTCATCGGCCTCGTCGGCCTCGAAGCGCTCCAGCAGTTCGGGGCCCGCATTCAACGCCCTGAATGGGTTTGACATTTCCCAGTGGTCGACGAACTCCAGCTCGCCGAGCCGCAGCTTACCGCCTGAGATCTCGATCCGCAGTGGACTCGATGCGGGGACTTTTTCCAAGACGGCGGACAAGTCACCGTTCGAGAACGCCGAGGCATACGTTTCTTCGACTGGACCATAGCTCCTGCCGCGCACCGACACCTCGACCCAGCCGACCTTGATCTGCACTTGGTGCGTCATCAACTTGAAAGCGACGGGCTCCTCGTGTCCAGGCTTCGGCGGCGCGAAAGCGCACAGGGCATGGCGCAGCAGGTGCGAATCGACAATGACGACTGACATCGGGTCCCCCTCGAGCCGTCGATTATCGGACAGGGTCCGGCAAAACGCACGCGCCTTCCAAAGAAGGCGGGCTGCGCCGATAGCCGCCGATGACGCACTGGATGACACTGCATGGCTGACCCGCGACAGGATGCGCAGCGCGTGAACCGGCAGATCCCGGCCGGCACTTCGCACACCGGGTCCCAAACGGCGGCGATGGTGTCAACAACGATATGCCCATTTCAACGTGAAGTGACTCGACCGTCCAGCGTGGTGCTCAGTTCGACCTCCGACTGACTTCGGCCCGCTTTCCGGTCGCGCCCCGCTCATCCGCCGCCCACGCGCGGAGAAGTGTCGCGACTCGCCCGCTCACGCCGACGTCGACGTTCATCCGATGAGCCTGACGCGCCAACGGGCCATGATCCGTTCGGAAGCGCTTCCGGCACTGCTTCTGGCGTCGTTGCAACGATACTGAAGCGGCTCGATCCTCACCAAACGACCCGCCGGATCGAGTAAGTTGATGAAGTGGCTTCAAGAATCCAAGTTCAGCGCGAGTTGTGTGCGTGTCGGGTCGCCACTTGTGGCTTCGCCCATCGCGGCGCACACTCTGCGAACGACGAAGCGAGGTTTGACTTTCAACCCTCGGCAGAATCTCGGACGCTTTCCGCCCGGCCACCTGAGACGACAGGAGATTCCACGCTGCCGTGGAGGTCCGTCCCGTCGCTGCGCTGCGTAAGATGGGAGTTCTCCATGGCTTTTGGTGCAATCCGCGCTTGTGCGCTGGGCTCGCGCTCCTATTTGCTTGCGCTGGCAGCCGTCGGCTTGCTCGCTGGTTCCTGCGGCGAAGATGCGATCTCGGTGACTGGTACCGGCTGCACGAGCGGCGAAACCGCAGCGTGCAGCTGTCCCGACGGCACACCGTCCACGCGGGTCTGCACGGCCGGAGTCTTTGGCGACTGCGGATGCATCGACGATGCGTCTGTGACCGACACTGGCGCTCCGACGGACATCGCAGGCCAAAGCGATGCTTCGCTCAGCGACACGGTGGTCATACCTGATGGCGCGGAACCCGGCGATGTCGAGGGCGACGTCGCGCCAGATGCTCAGCACGACCTTGCAGCGGGCGCGTGCATTCAGGCGAGCGATTGCCCACCGGCCGACAACGGCTGCAAAATCCCCGCGTGCTTGGACGGTAAGTGTGTGGTGACCCTGGCCGACGACGCTTCTCCGTGTGACGACAACGACGCGTGTACGACCGGCGACGCCTGCCTGGACGCCAAGTGCGTCGGGGTGGCGAAAAGCTGCGACGACGGCTTGCCGTGCACCACCGATGGCTGCACGGGCGGCGCCTGCACGCATTTGGGCAACGCGCTCGTGTGTGACGACGGCAATCCTTGCACGACCGATGCTTGCGACGGTACTTCGGGATGCGTGCACACCAATAACACGGAACCGTGCAGCGACGGCTCTGTTTGCACGGTCGAAGACGCCTGTGCCGGCGGCGCGTGCAAAGGCGGCGCGAGCGTCCAGTGTGCCGACGGCGACCCCTGCACTGACGATGGCTGCGACCCGGTGACCGGCTGCACGTTTTCCACCAACAGCGCGCCGTGTTCGGACAACAACGCATGCACCAGCCAAGACCTATGTGTCGGCGGCGTCTGCATGCCCGGTCCAGCGACTTCCTGCAACGACGACAACCTGTGCACCACCGACGCGTGCGACCCGACCGCAGGCTGCGTGCACCCCGCCAACACGCTGCCGTGTGACGACGGAAACGCGTGCACAATCGGCGACGCTTGCACGCTGACGACCTGCAGCCCAGGAAGCGCCGCCGTGTGCGCGGATGACAACCCTTGCACCGACGATAGCTGCGCGCCAGCCAGCGGGTGCGTTTTCACGAACAACAGCGCGGCCTGTTCCGACAATAACAACTGCACCCAAGGCGACGCGTGCAAGAACGGCGTGTGCACCCCGAGCGCGCCCAGCGCATGCGACGATGGCAATCCTTGCACGACCGAAAACTGCGACGCCACAGGCGGTTGCACAACCGTCGACAACACCGCACCGTGCAGCGACGGTTCGGTCTGCACTTCGGGCGACACATGCGCAAACGGGACTTGCGTGGCCGGTTCCGCTTTGCCCTGCTTCGATGGCAACCCGTGCACGGACGACGCGTGCGACCCCGCGAAAGGGTGTACGTTCGCAAACAACTCGGGGAGTTGCAGCGATTCCAACGTGTGCACCGACGGCGATCAGTGCGCTGCGGGCCAGTGCATCCCGGGCTTGGTCAAGAACTGCGATGATGCGAACGCATGCACTGCAGACTCGTGTGCGCCCGGAACGGGCTGCCAACACCTGCAAACGTCGCAATCCTGCGACGACGGCGACGCGTGCACGACTGGCGAAACCTGCGCCAACGGAGCGTGCGGCCCGGGCAAGTCGGTTGTCTGCAACGATGGCACCCCCTGCACGGCGGATCTCTGCGATCCGACCAAGGGTTGCACGTTTACGAATCAGGCAGTTCCGTGCTCGGACGGCAACGCCTGCACCGTCAACGACACTTGTCTGAACGGCGTCTGCGGCGCGGGCGCGGCCAACTCTTGCGACGACAACAACGTATGCACCGCCGACAGTTGCAATCCAACGACCGGTTGCGTCAACACAAATACGACGATTGCTTGCGACGACAACGACGCGTGCACGCAGGGCGACGCTTGCGCCGGGGGCACATGCGTGGGCGGCTCGAGCCAAAAGTGTGACGATGGCAACCCGTGTACCGACGATTCGTGCAACAAAGCGAGCGGATGCGCGCACGTGGCCAACAGCGCGGCCTGCAGCGACAACAACGCGTGCACTTTGAACGATTCGTGCGCGGGCAGCGCATGCGTGTCCGGTACGGCACCGAACTGCTCTGACGACAAACTCTGCACTACGGACAGCTGCGACCCAAGCTCCGGCTGCACCCATGCCAACAACAACATGCCGTGCGACGACGGCGATGCCTGCACGCTCGGCGACGCCTGCGCCTCGGGCGCGTGCGCGGCGGGCCAACCGCTTCCGTGTGCCGACGCCAACCCATGCACCGATGACACCTGCGACAAAGTCCTGGGCTGCCAGCACGTGAACAACACGCTGCCGTGCTCGGACAACAACAACTGCACGACTGGAGACACGTGCAAGAACGGCATCTGCACGCCCACTGCACCTACGACCTGTGAGGACGGTAACCCGTGCACGACGGAAAGCTGTGATGTTTCAGGCGGTTGTGCGCACGTGAACAACACCGCGCCGTGCGACGACGGTAGCGCCTGCACGGTCGGCGATGCGTGCTCGGCCGGCCTGTGTACCGCAGGCGCGCCCGTGAGCTGCGACGACAGCAACCCATGCACCGACGACGCCTGCCAAAAAGCGAGCGGCTGTAGCCACCTCGCCAACAGCGCAACGTGCAACGATGGCAACGTGTGCACGACCGGCGACGCATGCAAAGCTTCGGCTTGCACGTCTTCCGGCATCGCGACGTGTGACGACGCGAACCCTTGCACGACCGACAGCTGCGATCCGACCAACGGCTGCAGCCACACCGCGAACACGGCGACGTGCGACGACGGCAATCCGTGCACGATCACCGACGTCTGCTCCGGGAGCGCGTGCACGGGCAGCGGCACGCTGAACTGCGACGACTCCAACCTGTGCACGACCGACAGTTGCACGGCGGGCGCGGGCTGCGCGCACACGAACAACGCGCTCGCGTGCACGGACAACAACCTCTGCACCACAGGCGACACCTGCAGCGGCGGCACTTGCATCGGCGCAGCTCCTGTCGACTGCTCGGACTCGAACGTCTGCACGACCGACAGCTGCGCGGCAGCGACGGGCTGCGCGCACACGAACAACGCGCTCTCGTGCACGGACAACAACCCATGCACCACGACGGACGCCTGCGCGGGCGGGGTATGCGTCGGCGGAGCGGCCCTGGGGTGCGACGACGCCAATCCGTGCACGAACGATAGCTGTGCGCCCGCCACCGGCTGCGTCCACATGGCCAACACAGCAGCGTGCGCGGATGGCAACGCCTGCACGACCGGCGACGCCTGCGCGAACAGCGTATGCGTCGGCGGCGGGGCGACCAACTGCGACGATGGCAAAGTCTGCACGACGGATACTTGCAGCAGCGCCACTGGCTGCGCGCACGCCAACAACACGGCTGCGTGCGATGACGGCAACGCCTGCACCTTTGGCGACGTGTGCGCCGCAGGCGCCTGCACGAGCGCCGTGCTCACGACGTCATTGCTCTCGACGGCCGCCGGCAGCAATACCACGGGCATGGTCGACGGGACGGGCGTAAACGCGCGCTTCAACGGGCTCACTGGCATCAGCGTGGCGCCCAACGGCGTGGTCTGGCTAGTGGACAGCTTGAACAGCCGCATTCGGATGATCGGAACCGATGGCACAGTTTCGACCATCGCGGGCGCAACGGCAGACTACATAGACGGGGCAGTCAGCGTGGCGCGCTTCAATAACCCGGCGAAGGTCGTCGTTGACGCGGCGGGCAAAGCCTACGTGACTGACACCGGCAACCAGCGCATTCGCACGATTTCCTCGACGACCGGCAGCGTTGCCACCCTGGCCGGCGCGGGCGTGGCGGGCTACCTGGACGGTGCCGCGGCGAGCGCGATGTTCAGCAGCCCCAAGGGCATCGCCATCAACGTGGCCGGCACGCTGTATGTCGCCGACACTGGCAACGCCCGCATCCGCACGGTCAGTCCGCTGGGCGTCGTCGGCACGTTCGCCGGCAACGGCACGTCCAATTATCAGGACGGCGCCGCGTCGAGCGCCGCGTTCGTACAGCCCGTGGGCGTATGCGTCGACGCCGCGAACGGCACCGTCTATGTCGCAGACGGTAGCGGCCACACGATTCGCAAAATCGCCGGCGGCCAAGTCACCACTCTGGCTGGGGCGAACGGATCGTTCGGCATGGTCGACGGCTGGGGCGGCAACGCGCGGTTCAACACGCCGATCGACTGCGCGGTGGACGCGAACCACGACATCTGGGTGGTCGATGGCTACAACTTTCGCCTCCGCCGCGTGACGTCGACCGGCTACGTGACGAGCGTTGTCGGCGCGACTGTCCCGCCGGGTTCGGCAACCGATCCGGGCAACCAAACGGCCGTGGATGGGCAGTTGGTCACCGGTGCGGCGCCGTTGGCGATCTTCATGCACCCGAACGCGGTCGCGCAAGGCACCAATCTCTCGACGTTTTGGGTCGCGGATAACGGGCGCGTGCGTGAATTGGTCCTGGCTTCGCTGCTCTGCGACGATGGCGTCCCCTGCACCTCCGACGCCTGCAGCAGCAGCACGGGAACCTGTGCACACACCGCGCTCGCCAACGGCAGCGCGTGCACGACCGGCACCGCGTGCATCAGCAGTGAGACGTGCCTCGCCGGAGTCTGCCAGGGTGGCTCGCCCACCATGTGCGACGACTCAAATGCGTGCACGACTGACAGTTGCAATTCCGGGACCGGCGCCTGCGCCCACACCAACCTGACCGGCACGCCCTGCAGCGACGGAAACGCCTGCACGCCAGGCGACATCTGCGTCACCGGTGCGTGCAGCACTGGCCACGCGATCGTGACTACGCTCGCCGGCACGGTTGGCACGCCCACCACGGGCTACGTGGACGGCGTGGCGGCCAGCGCCCGCTTCAATACGCCATCCGGCGTCGCGCTGGCCGATAACGGCAAGATCTACGTGGCCGACTCGGTCAACAACGCGATCCGTGTCGTCGCAACGGACGGCACGACGAGCACCGCGGCGGGAACGGCGAGCGCCGGCTACGTCGATGGGACAGGTGGTGTCGCCCGGTTTTCGGCCCCGTCCGATATCGCCCTCGAGAGCGCGGGGAGCTTCGTTATCGCCGACTCGGGCAACCAGCGCATTCGCCGCCTCACGGGCACAACCGTCTCCACTGTCGCGGGCTCAGGAACCGCCGGCTACCTTGATGGCGCCGGCAGCAGCGCGCGCTTCAGCAACCCGACGAGCGTCGATGCGTCGTGCAGCGGCATCGTGTACGTAGCCGACGCTGGCAACCACCGGATCCGCGCGATCGCGAGTGACGGGACCGTCAGCACGCTGGCTGGGTCCGGTGCCTCGGGCGGAACGAATGGCGCGGTCAGTTCAGCGACTTTCGCCACGCCCAGCTGCGTGCGCGTGACTCCGACCGGGGCGGTCTGGGTGGTCGACTCCGCGGCCAATACCGTGCGGCGAATTTGGCAGGGCAACGTCACGAACGTCGCGGGCGTTTACAACGTGGCCGGCGCGCTCGACGGCGTTGGCACGTACGCGACCTTCAACCACCCGACGAATTGCGCGCTCGACAAGTCGGGCAATCTGTACGTCGCGGACAGTTGGAACTACCGCATCCGCCGGGTGACGCCGAACGCCGTGGTCACAACAATCGCCGGCTCTACGGCCGTCCCTGCGACCGGCGCCGCGCAACCGAGTGTCGATGGCATCGACGGAATTCCGAGTGGAGCCGCGCTCGCATTGCCGCTCAGCTTGGCCGCCGCGTCGACCGGCTACCTGTGGCTGGGAGATTCGCATACGATCCGCAGGGTTTCACTGCCATACGTTGACTGCTCCGACGGTCAGGAGTGCACAACGGACACCTGCCTGGCCGCGAGCGGCACTTGCCAGAACACAGTGATTCCGACCGGCGGAGCGTGCGAAGACGGCAACATCTGCACCATCGGTGAGACGTGTACGTCTGGCGTCTGCTCTGGGGCAAAGCCTGCCTGCGATGACAGCAACGCCTGCACCCTGGATGGCTGCACTGCAACCGGTCAGTGCGCCCACTCGCCAGTGCCAAGTGTGGCATGCTGCGCGCCGTTCGCGGCGACCTACGCGTTCGATTCTGGTTCCACCGCTCCGGTGACGCTCGGCGGCCCGGCTGGCACGGTCGTGCTGCAATCCGCGACGGTCTACAGCGGCTCGTACGCGATTGGCATCACTGACGCTGCGACCGGCGTCTACGACGTTACTGTTCCCGTCACCTGGGTTCCGGTCGGCACGACCAAAGTCGCGTTTCGCTACTACTACACCAGCTCCACGCCGGGCACGCTGTGGGGAGCAAACACCGACACATTTGTCGCCAAATTCAACGGAACGACGGTGTGGACACTGCCCTCCAGTGCGGCCGAAGCGACGTGGACTACAGTATCCGTCGACATTTCTGCGTTCGCCGGAACGCCAGGCAACTTTGAGCTGATGCTGACCAGGACGGTCGCACCGACTACGGCGCTCACGTGGAAGATGTTCCTGGACGACGTCTCCGTCACTTCGACTTGCCCGTAGTGTGCGAGCGGTGGAGTGCATGTTTCCCCGCGTCACAAAGCCCAAGCGGAGCCCGAGACGCGCGTCGAAAACAGGCTGTGCGGCCGCACGCAGACCTTGCTGGACTTGCTGCGGTCCGGGTACTTCGCACTGCAAGCACCAGACGGACGCGATGGTGTCAACGTCCACATGTCCATTTCTACGTGAAGTGCGTCTGCAGATCGCCGTTGTTGCCGGATGCGGGTGCACGACTGCGCCTGAATATGCGAAAATGACGCGATTCTGGGCCGAAAAGTGACGCCTGACGCGC
>CAIYWC010000222.1 GCA_903929795.1 uncultured Myxococcales bacterium
CTCCCGCCGCCGATGCTGCTCCCGTTGTCGCTCCTCCTGCCCCCGAAGCTCTCGGCGCTGTTCCTGTTCCTGTCAGGGTGATTTCTTCCGCCGTTCTCGTCAAGTTTGCTGCGGGGCCATCTTCTGACCCCGCTACAACAGACGCTACCGCGCGACCGAACTTCAAAACCGTTGTGCACATGAACGACGAATTCAAGGCGCGCGACGTCTGGCGCGACTACCTGGACGCTACTGCTACAGGGTCCAAGTCTGTCATGGCTAGGCGACTTGACAAGCTGCACAAGCTAGTGGCCGGCATTGTTACGCAGTACACGGAGTTGGGGGACCTCGGCAAGGCGGCGCACTGGGTGAACCTGCTGTCTGGAGCCGAGGCGGCTGTAGAAGCTGGAACGCAGACCATGTACAGCTTCAGCTTGTGAAATTAGACGATGGGCTTATCTTTTATTTCGACCTAAATAACATGCGCTCGACTATTAATGCCAACCGAAAACCCAAAAAAACTTAAGCCCATGGGCTTAAATTTGAAGGTCTACGGTAGGTGGACACGTTGCGCTGCCTTGAGCGCGAAAAAAAAGTTAAAAACCAGCGCAGTGTTCGCCAGAACGTACGCTTCCATGTTAAGCCGGTCTGCGGCGAGCTCGACTGTAGTCTTGCGGCGCTTGGGCTTGCTCGCAGCGGCAGCACCGGCGGCACGAGCGACGCCGACGGCACCAGCACCGTCAGCCATCGTAGGTTGTCTCTAAACGTGTTGTCATCGCGGCATCATGCAACGCATTTCGCGGCACGTCGGTTAATTCGTGCGCACGCAGCGCGCTCACGCACGGAGTGTGATTCTCACCTTGCGCGGCGCAGCCAGCGCGGCGCAGCCCGCGCCGCGCCAAAGGCAACGTGTAGTGTGCCGATAACAAAAAAACAACACAAGGGAACGACGGAGGGAACGACGGAGGGAACCGATTCTGATGATGAAAAAAACACGGAGGCAAAACAATGATCGATCATCGGAAATGCCCGTCAAGCTCCGTCACCGTGGATCGACTAGGCATTACAACAACCCCCGGGCAAACTGCCAGTGGGCCCAGCGGTAACGGGCTAAATATTGCTTTGCTATTATGGTCCGTGGACTAGAATCCGCCACAGGTACAAGGTACCCAGTCAGCCTCGGGTCCGCCACCGCTTAATTAACCAGCGCAGCACAGTCCGCGAACGAACGCCGTGCTCGTTGGAGCGCATCCAGCAGGTTCCGCCGACGCCGCACCCCGGCAGCTGATCGTACATCGGTAGATCGTACGCTCTCTGGATCGTCCACCCCCCGCTCACTCCAGCGCGCGGCCGGCCCTGTAGAATGGGATCGGGATGCCAAGCAGGCCGTACGGCTCCACGCGGGTCCGCCGAGCCATCCACATGCCCCACACCCCGGCCACGGACGAACACACTCGCATAAGTCATGCATAGCTGGACCGTGAACTTGAAGGTCGCGTAAGTCACGCAGGCACGAGAAGAAGAGAAGACCTCTTGGTCGCCGCGCAGGCTTTGTCTTGGTTGCCGCGCAGACGGCGAGCCAAGCTTTTGGCTGGTGTGCCTGGCCACGTTTTTTTTCATGACTGCAGTGCCGCGGCGATTCCTGCACCTATGCTTACATGTACTTGAGCTTGGTTTATTCGCAGACTAGGCGAAGTCGAGCGCACTGGCTTAGGTACATGTTTAGGTGCACGATGATCGATGCTGTCGTTTCTCGAGTCACGGTAGTCCTCCACAAGCAGGCCCCAGCTTGAATGCATCTTGACGGCAGGCCTCGGGTCGACCAGAGGCATGATATGGAACGATGCTGTCGAGGCCGTCCAGGCGGGCTAGCTTGTTTGTTGTTTGCGCGGCTGTCCAGGCGGGCTTGCGTTGCTTCGTGCCAGCCGAGTCGACTTGGCAGGGCATGTCGCGGCAGCTAGCCTGAGTGCACGCGGGAGAAGCACGGCCTCGCGCGGCACAGCGGCGCGGCGCGCTGCTTGCCGTGACGCGGGCGACGCAACGGCGCTTGGTCGTGGCGTCGGTGAGCGGTCCAGCGACTCGGCGCATGGCCCAGCTGCGCACGGTCCAGCGACGCGCCAGCGAACAGCGTGTGGCGCAGCTGCGGACGGGCCGGCTACGCGCGGGCCAACAGCGCATGGCCCAGCTGCGCACGGTCCAGCGGCGCACGGTCCAGCGGTGCACAGTCCAGCGGCCTACGGTCCAGCGGCGCACGGCCCAGCGGTGCACGGCCCAGCGGCGCACGGTTCAGCGACGCGCGCGACAGCCGCGCGCAGCTCGCCGCCGTGTGTGAGCTACTCACCGGAACGTGGCGTGGCGGCGACCGGGTCGGGCACCGGGCGCAGCTCGGTGCTGGTAGAAGTGGCGCAGGCATGCGAGGCTGTCCACCATGCGCCGCCGGATCAGGTGTCGGTGGGTCGACTCGCTAAGGCGTGACGACGGCCTTGTTCACCAGTGTGATGATGCCGCTAGTGGACCGGATAACAGGGACGTCGTTCGGCTCGACCGTGGACATCGTCAACCAGACAGCAAGCCCGTCGGCCTTGGATGATCAATGGATGCGTCAAAGCGCAGTACGAGGGTCGGTATCCGTGCTGTGTGTCCACAGGCCGCTTTTGCAGAAGTCATCTGCGGGATTCTGAGCCCCGTAGGCAATTGGGCTGCCAGTGGTAGTATGTATCGCACCCGTTGGGCGTCGGGCTCTTGAGGAGCTGGCGCAGACATAGCTAGACAGTCAAGGTTGCTGAAGTCAGGCAGGCACTACACCACCACGATCACAGCGGGATCTTGTGGTTCAGCGAGCTCGCCAGACCTCGAGTTGAGTAACGTGAGTTAACCTTCTCAGCGGGCTGGGCAACAGTCTGGCGACGGAGACTGGCGTTGACACCGGCCTCGACGCGGAGGCGACGCTGTTCCCGCAGTGCGAAGGGGCAGCAGCGGCATCGCCCGTAACAGTTGCGTCCGTTGCAAGTCGATTCACCGACTTCAGGGCCGTGCTAGTTGCACTCGGTAGTTTCGGGTGACGCCGCCAACTGGTCGAAAAGAGGTCTCGACCAAGTACAATGGCGCGTCGATGAGTCAAGGAGTTCCCCCAGCGATGGCCGCCGCGCCAACGTGTCGAAAAAAGGGGTCTTGGTCGAGTGCGGTCTCGCGTCCTCGAGTCAAGTAGCCTGAGAGGCTTGAAGTAGGTGAAGGTCGATAGCGCGGCCCGAGATCGCGCAGGCGAAGCGCCTAGCTTTCGAGCCTAGCAGAGGCATCAGCGCCAAGGCAGCTCAAGGAGCCAAGGTGGTGTCAGTGAGCTTTGGACGGCCCAGCGACTGAGATGAGAACAAAGGCCGCCGCGGTCAAGTGCAAGCCTCAGCCTTGAGTGGCGGGAAGGTTAAGTGCAAGTCTCAGAGCCTTGAGTGGCAGGAGGTTAGTTGAGCCTCAGCTGAGCCACTGAGCTTTGAGCCGGCGTTCTGCCTTGCCTAGCTGCTAGCAGCTAGCGACGCCGGCGAGGTTGCCAAGCTTGCGTCACGTGTTTAGGTTTAGGTTTAGTGCTTGGTCGAGGCGTAGGTTTAGATGCAGGAGTTTAGCCAAGCTTTCGCCACGTGACTAGTCACGTGACTTATTCGTGACGCGGCGGATTCCTCCTTAATCGAAGCCGCCCTTCGGTAGGCTCCGAAACAGCACCGTCTGACGATGAGGGCGCTGCGAAGCCTCGCGGCGGTGCGCGCCGTCGCGTCCGTGCGGCTCGTACCCGCTGCC
>CAIYWC010000223.1 GCA_903929795.1 uncultured Myxococcales bacterium
ATGCGATCCACGCCGTTGCCCAGCTTGCGGACCGTACGCGCAGACGTCGGCGCGGCGACGGGCTTGGGCGCTGCTGCCACGGCTTTCGGCGCAGCGGCCACGGCTTTCGGCGCAGCGGCCACGGCTTTCGGCGCAGCGGCGACGGGCTTGGGCGGAGCAGGCGCTTTCGCGGCCTTGGCAGCTTTGGGCGCGGCAGCGGCGGCAGCGGGCTTGGCGTCCGGCAAGGTCTGCTGAACGGCGGCAGGAACGATCTTTTTACGTGGCGGCATACTGTCCTCGCGAAGAAGTAGGAGAACGCGGTGCAAGCGCATCCGCTCGCGCGCAAGAGTGTGACGCGCTGCGTCACGAACCGTCAAGTTGGCCGCGGGCATGCGCGGGCGGACGTCAGGTTCATGCACACCGACCGAAGTGCGGGATCAACCGATTTCGATCCGCCGCAGGACACCAGCGGTGCAGGCTTGCGGTCCCAGTCCGAAAGGCAGCGCCTTGACCGCAAAAGCTGGGTGTTGGCGACAGCGCAGCCCGTCCAGCGGCTGCTAAATGACCGCGATCGCGCCCGGTTCATCCATCGCCAGCAGCTCGCCGATCACAGCGCGCGCCGCCACGTCGCGGTGCGAAAGCTCAACCAGCAGCGCATCCAGCTTGTGCGGCGCTACCGCGATGAGCAGCCCGCCCGACGTCTGCGCGTCCGCCATCAGCAGCCGCATGTGCTCGGGAATCGAGCTGCTGAAATTCACGTGCGGCGCCGCGAACTCCAGATTGCGCCGCGAGCCGCCCGGGCAAATGTTCTCGGCCGCGAGGTCCACCGCGTGGTCAAGCCATGGAATTTCATCGATATGCAGCCGCGCACCCACCGGCTGCCCGCGCGATGCGCTCGACGCCCGCAGCACGTTGCCCAGGTGCCCCAGCAGGCCAAAACCCGTGACATCCGTGCAGGCTTGCACGCCAACGGCCAGCATTGCCTCGCACGCCGCGCGGTTCAGGGACGCCATCGACTCGATCGCCTGCCGCAGCTCCTCGGGCGGCATCACGCCGCGCTTCACGGCCGTCGTCAGCACCCCGGTGCCCAGCGGCTTGGTCAGCACCAGCACGTCGCCCGGCCGGCCGCCGGCGTTGGTCACGATCGCCTTGGGGTGCGACAAACCCGTGACAAAGAGACCAAATTTTGGCTCCTTGTCGACGATCGAATGTCCGCCGGCGATGACAATATTGGCCAGCCGGCAGACGTCGGCAGCGCCGCGCAGGATGTCGCCCAGCTCGTCCGGGCCGCGTTCCGCCATCGGCCAAGCGATGAATGACAGCGCCGAGATCGGGCGCGCGCCCATCGCGTAGACATCGCTCAAGGCGTTGGCGGCCGCGATCCGCCCGTAATCATAGGGATCGTCGACAATTGGCGTGAAAATATCCACCGTCTCGACCAGCGCCACGTCGTCGGACAGCTGGTACACGGCCGCGTCGTCGCTGGTCGCATGGCCCACGACCAACCGCGGATCTTCGTACACCGGCAGGTGCGCCAGCGCGCGCTGCAGGTCCGCCTGGCCGATCTTGGCCGCACAACCCGCTGTCGCGGAGAGCTCAGTCAGGCGGGGCAGCTGCGGCTTGGGGTCTGGCATGGGTGTCCGCTCGTGTCGGCGTGGCTCGACCGACCGTAACGTACTGGCGGCACGCGTGTTTGTCACGCACCCAAGGCCACGGACGGCGAATTTCGAGCCGCCGCAATTCCGCGTTGGGATGCCCGTGGCGTTCGTGTTACTCTGTGCGCGAGGTGTTTTCGTGCGCGCGTCCACCGTTCCCGAGCTTGTGCAGCCGGCATTCTGGCGGCGGATTCTGTCCGCGACGCTGGGACTTCTGGCACTTTGCGCCGCTGCGTCATGCGGGGATTTCAACCCGTCAGCCGCGTCCGGGTCGCCCGCGGACGCGCAAGCAGCTGACCTGACCCCGAGCGAAACCGCTGCCGATCTGGCGACCGCTTCGACGCCGGCAGCGGCGCTGGGTCCGACGCCGCTGCCGGTGCTGATGACGCCCAACCAGGGGCCGACCAGCGGCATGCAGGTCGTGACCATCACCGGCCAGTCGCTCGGCCACGTCCAGACCGTGCTTTTTGGCGCGACGCCGGCGCTGCAGGTCGACGTGCAGGACGACAGCGCGCTGCAGGTCATCGTGCCGCCGCATCCGTCCGGCGTGGTGGATGTGACCTTGCGCGTGGCAGTCGACCCGCTGGCGGCTCCGGTGCCTGATGGAAAAATCGTCAAAGGTTATCGCTATATCGGCATGGTGGAAGTGACGGCGGTGTCGCCGAAATCCGGGCCGGCGCAAGGCGGCACCGCGCTAACCATCACCGGCAGCGGCTTTGACGCGCACACGCAATTCGTCGTCGGGCATCGCCTTGGGCTGCTGCCGAGCGTGCTGGACGAGCACACGGCGACGGTGCTGACGCCGGCGGGCGAATCGGGCACGGTCGCGGTCGCGGCGGCGAACCCGGATGGCAGCGGGCAGCTGGAAAATGCTTTCACGTACCACGCGCCGCCAGAGTTGGACACTGTGTCGCCGGGCGTGCTGGCGCACAAGCCGGCGGGCGGATCGCAGCTGGTGCTGCATGGCCATAACCTCGCGGGCGCACTGCAAAAAGTCGTGCTGATGGGTGCCAACGGCGCGGTCGCGGCGGACATCGTGTCCACCGACGGCGCGACCCTGGTGGCCAAGCTGGGTCCGGAAGCGGCGAGCGGCGTGTACGACGTGACGGTGCAGCAGGCCGACGGCGTCGCGACGCTGCCGCAGGCCGTGGCGCTGGTGGACCTGCCGCCGCAGCCGGATGTGACGCCGTGGACGCTGTGGACCGTGACGCCGGCCGCGCAGCCCGTGAACCAACTGCAGCCTGTGGCGCTGGGGGTCGCCGGCCATGCCTCGGCGGGCGATTGGCAGGCGGCGCACGTGGCGTTTGGCGCGCTCCCGGCGCAGGTCCTGGGCGTGGCGGTCGACGCGGATGGCGCGGGCGCAACGCTGCAGGTGCAGCCGCCCGTCACGCCGGAGACGAACCTGCCGCAGACGGTCGACGTGACCGTCCAGATCGCCGGCCACACGCTGCAAAAGTTCCAGAGTTTTCGCTATTTGCCGGCCGCGTTGCACATCGACAGCTTGGCGCCGCAGCTGCTCGTGCCGGCGGGCGGTACACCGCTGCAGCTGACGTGGTCGCCGCATCCGCAGGGCCAGCCGCCGCCCGTGGGCGTGCGGATCGGCGCGCTGCAGGCAAGCCTGGTGGCGGTCGTGAAGGGCGAGCCGGGGACGCTGACCTGCGTCGCGCCACCGGGGGCGCCGGGACCGGCGGACGTGACGCTTGTGCTGGCCGACGGCACGCAGGCGACGGCGTGGCACGCGGTCCAGTACGCGGGCACGGACCACGCGATCTTCGCGGTGCTGCCGGCGGTGGGCGCTCAGGCGGGCGGCACGTGGGCGAGCGTGATCGGCGAAGGTCTGGACGGGCTGCAAGCCGTGCTGTTCAACGCCGGCATCGCGACCCAGCTGCAGGTCATGGACAGCGGCTGGGCCACCCTGTTCACGCCGCGCGGCAATCCCGGCCCGGCCGACGTAGAAGCGGTGTGGAACCCGGCGACGCGTCGAATATTATCCAATGGTTTCACATATTTTGACCCCAAGGACGGCAACGGCGGCACGTGGGGCGCGACGATCGGCGCATCGCTCAACGTCACCGTGGTCGAGCGCAGCGACTCGACGACGCCGATTCCCGCCGCGCTCGTCATCGCCGTCGCGGGCGGCAAGCAATGGCAGGGCTTCACGGACGACCGCGGCCAAATCACCTTCTCCGGCCCCGGCATGACAGCGCCGGTCGACGTCCACGCGTCCAAGGTCGGTTTCACCGCGGGCTCGCTCATCGCATTGTCGGCAGAAAATGCAACGATCCGGCTAAGTTCCACAACGCCCGCCAGCGGCAATGGCAATGGCAGCGGCGACCAGCCCGTCGCGCCGCCCAACGGCACCATCACCGGCACCGTACTCGACGCCGACAAATACACTGTCCTGCCGCCGGGCAGCTGCAGCGGCGCGCCCGTCACCGCCGGCAATTGCCTGCCCTGCACCAGCGACGCCGGCTGCGGCGCCCACGCCACCTGCGAACTGCCCGCCCTGTCCGACGCAACGACCATCACCGACGGCGGCTTTTGCGCCGCCACGTGCGTCAGCTTGACCGACTGCCCCGACGGCTTCACCTGCACGCAATTCGGCGCCGGCAGCGGCGCGCGTTGGGGCTGCCGACCGCGCATCGGCGAGCCCCAGGTGCGCTGCGAACCCGCGGCGGGCGGCATCTACGGCGACGGCGGCCAGCAGGCGGGCGGCATCGTGGACGCAGCCGGCCACTTCTCGCTCAGCGTCACGCCCGGACCGACGGCGGTCATCTGCCGCAGCGGCTACATCGACGCGACCACCGGCGGGTTCGTAGCGCTGACGCTTGGCTTGACGCGCAACCTGTTTGCCAATCCTGGCCAGACCGTCACGGGCGTGCAGGTCCACGTCCGCGTACCGCTGAACCGGCAGATTCGCGTGCACATGCTGGCGCTGCCGATGGGCCCGGATACGACCGGCGGGCAGCGCAGCGTGCTGGCGGCGATCGATCTCGGGGCGGATGGCTACCTGGCCATGGGCCAGACCACGACGACGCAAAAGACCGACACGATTGTGCTGACCGGCCAGCCCAGCGACGCGCTGTTCCAGGGCGACGGTGCGAGCCTGCGCTACGAATTCTACGGCGGTGTGGCGACGGCGTATGGCGGTCCGCCGATGTCGATGGCGGACGCGCCGGGCCGCGCGGTGGTGGGCCTGGAGCACGCGGCTGTGTGGCATCCGGGCGCGCCGGAGCCGGTGAACGCCAAGACGGCCCCCGGCGCGCTGCACGCCTTTGCGGCCGCGGGTGACACGCGCGTGGGTGTGGGCGACGACGGCCACATTGCCAGCTGGACGGGCGGCGATTTCACGGTCCAGGCGAGCCCGACCGCCAAGCAGCTGAACGCCGTATGGCTGGCGGATGACGACGCGGCGACCGCGGGCCTGAACGGCTGGGCGGGCGGTGAGGCAGGCGTGCTGGTCCGGCGTTCGCCGCTGGGCTGGGCGCTCTGGCCGCAGGGCTTGGGCAAGTCTGTGGTGGCGCTGCAGGGAAGAAAGAACAATGATGTGTGGGCGTTGCACGACGACGGCAGCCTCCACCACTGGACCGGCGAAGCGACCGGCACGTGGCAGGCGGTGCTGGGCCCGGCGCTTGCGGCGCGCGCCCTGCTGCCGCTGGCCAACGGCGCGCTGCTGGTGGCCGGCGACAATGGCGCGCTGTGGCTCGGGCAGCCGATCGTCAACACGAACAACTTCGTGTGGTTGCAACAGACGACGGGCACGACGGCGGCGATTCGCGCGCTGCTGAATGCCGCGGACGGGACGACCTGGCTCGCCGGCGATCGCGGCTATCTGGCGGTGTTCAACGGCAAGGTGGTGACGCTGCTGAACTCCGGGACTTTCAAGAACCTGTACGGCCTGTACGGCGATCCGAGCGGCGTGGTCCAGATCGTCGGCCAGACGGGGACCTGGCTGCGCGCGCAGTCGCCCAACCAGATCGCCGACCACAGCCTGGCGGACATGCCGGTCGACCTGCGCGGCGTGCTGCCGACTTTTGACGGCGGGCTTGTGGCGGCGGGCGAGCCGGTGGTGGAGATGGGGCCGTACCTTGAGATGCCGTATCTGGCGACGCCGGCGCCAAATGGCACGCTGGGCCAGACCATCGCCTGGACGGTCGCGCCGGGCAACATCCCGACATTGAACCTGATTCGCATCGCCGACGCCACCTACACGACGCGCTGGGAGATCTACCTGCACGGCAGCGTGACGCAGGCGCAACTGCCTGATTTTCCGTCGCTTGGCCAGTTCAGCCCGCTGCCGCCAGGCACGCTTTTCTTGCGCCACTGGCGGATTTTGGCGCCGCAGCTGGACATCGACGCGCTCAATCCCAAGCTGATCAACCAGGCGTATTGGGTGTCGTGGGCGTACAACAGCACCACCGTGGCGTCGCCGATGGGCCAAGCCGCGGCTTTCAATCCACAATTGACGCCGCCCACCGCGCCGGGGCCGCAGCCGTCGCCCAAATAGCTGCGGATCGGATGGCCGACTCGCGCACCGATCGCGATTCACGCTGGCCGAATTCGGAGGTCAAAGCTCGCCGAACCGCGGCGTGCCACCAGAGGCGCACGCGCGCGGTCATCAGTCCGAAATGCAACAGGTCTGCCCGATGAAACGTGGTGTTCGTTTGAGGTCAGCCTGTGTAAACTCCCGCCGCCCCCCACGGGCCCTGAGCGTGCCAATGTTGCGTCCCCAGATCCAGCTTATGCTTGTTATTTCATGCGGTTGGCTGATGGTCGCGCCGGCGTTTGCCCAGCCCGTCCTGCCCAAGCCCGCGCCGACGGCGCCCGGTCAGCCGGTGCGGCAGCTGCCACCGCGCGATCCCAACGAGATCGACTGGCGCGGCCTGGGTGAAGGGCCCAAAAAGAAGCTGGTCGGCCATGATTCCGCCGTCGCGGACCTGATTCGCAACGCGCCCTACCGCGTGGAAGTCGCGACGTCGGACGGCGTCAAGCTGAGCCTGACCAACGCGCTGACCCTGGAGCGACGGCGGGTTTTCGACGGTCCGACGGTCGCGGCGTTTGGTTTCGCCCCGGACGGTGCCTGGCTGTACGTGGTCACGAACGAGGGCGAGCTGTTCGCGGTCGAGCCGGACACGGCGGCGGTCGAGAAGCTGGGCAAGCTGCCGCTGGCGGCGGAGCAAGTCGTGGTGGAGCTGGTGGGCGGCGGGTCGGCGACCCAGCACGAGTTCACGCTTTGGCTGGCCAAGGGTCCGGCGCCGGCGACGGGGACGTGTCCGGGCTGGCGCGACCTCCAGCGCGTGCACGTGCGGCACACGCCGGGCGCGCGCGGGTCGGCGATCGCGCCGCCGCAGGCAGGCTGGTCGGAGCCGCCGGAGGCCGGGCGCACGAATCCAACGTCGCCGAACACGAAATACCGGGCGCAGATCGACGGCGGCGCGCTGCTGGCGGTGGCGCGCTTTGGCGGCGGTCAGTTCAAGCTGAACCGCGCGGCTTTGCCCAACAACATCACGGATTTGCAGTGGATGCGCGACAGCGACGGCGTGGTCGCCAGCTTCGTCCGCAAGCCGGCCAGCGGCTGTCGACAGCGGCCCGGAATCCGCGTGTGGCGCGACGACAACCGGTCGGGCGCGGTCGGCTGGCAGGAATGGACGACGCCGGAGACGCTGGACATCGCGCGGCCGGACGTGCATGCCGGGCTGCAATGGGCGCCGGACGGGATGCGGCTGCTGGGCGTGGAGCCGCGCGGCGTGGTGCTGGTGGAGCCGTCGCCGCGGTTTCGCGGGACCGTCGCGCTGATTGCGCCGCCGTCCAAGCTCTGGCCGAAATTCCGGCCCGGCGTGCGCTCGCTGCCGGCAAACGCCGCGCCCGCGTTTCGCCACGCGGAGCTGCTGCTGGAGCAAGGCGATGTGGATGGCGCGGCCAAGCTGCTGCGCGGCGCCAAGGAAAGTGACGCCAAGGCGCTGCTGCAACGGCTGAAAAAACTGGAGGACGTACGACTGCGGCGGTCCGAGGAGCTGCAGCTGGATCTGGCCGACTTGCGGTCGGACAAGGCGCAGAAGTCGCCGCCCAAGCCGCCGGTTCCGGTCGCCGCGCCCGTGCCGCCACCGGCGCCCGTGACGCCGACGCAGCCGCTGGCCCAGCCGGTCACGCCCGCGGCGGCGGCAGGATCGCAATGAAAGTCGGACCTTCCTAGTCGGAGATTGACAGGGCGCCGCCACGGCTTAGCATTTCCCCTACGAGCCGGCATCCGGCGCACGACCGACCGAGGCAAAAAGACCATGCATATCACCGCCACCGCCATCCAAAAAGTTCGCGAAATGGGCGACAAAAGCCAGCCCGAAGGCTACGGCCTGCGCGTCATCGTCGACGTCGGCGGACCCGAGGGCTTTTTCTACGACCTCGATTTTGAGACCGCGCCCAAGGACGACGACCAGACGATCGTCGCGGACGGCCTGACGATTTACGTCGACGGCAAGAGCTGGGAGCGCTTCAAGGAAGGCACGATCGACTACGTGGAGACCAAGGAATTCGCAGGGTTCCATTTTGAGAACCCGAACGCGCCGCGCGGTCCGAAAGACGATGCGTCGCTGACCGAGCGGGTGCAGTGGATCCTGGACACCGAGATCAACCCGGGCGTGGCGTCGCATGGCGGCACGGTCACGCTGGTGGAAGTACAGGACAACAATGTGCTTTTGCGCTTCGGCGGCGGCTGTCACGGCTGCTCGTCGTCGTCCGCCACGCTGAAATATGGCATCGAGACCCGGCTGCGCGAGAAATTCCCGGACTTGGGCGAGATCATCGACGTAACTGACCACGCGACTGGCGAAAATCCGTATTTTGGCCATTGAGCACTCCGACCGAACTTCGGGATCAGCCGTTTACGATGCGCGGCGGCGCACCAGAGGTGCACGCTCGCGATCCCAGTCCGAAATGCAACACGTGTGAGCGACGAGGTTTGGTGACGGACTTCGGTCAGCGTGCGTCAGCCCGGCGCTCAAGCCCCGCGCACCGGGCCCAGGCGCCCGCGCGCGAGCCGCCGCCCCGTCGGTGTCGCCGCCAGGCCGCCGCCCGCCGTCTCGCGGTAGCGCGCGTCCATCGTCCGGCCGATCTCTGCCATCGCATCGATGATCTCGTCGGCCGGGATCGGAATCCGCACGCCAGCCAGCGCCATCTCAATCCCCGCCAACGCGATTGACGCCGCCGTCGCGTTGCGAAAGACGCACGGCACTTCCACAAGCCCACCCACCGGGTCGCAGACCAACCCCAGCGTGCCCTGCATCGCCAGCCCGACGGCGTCAACCGCCGCGGCGCTCGTGCCGCCCAGCAGTTCCACGCCAGCCGCCGCCGCCATCGCCGCCGCAGCGCCCGTCTCCGCCTGGCAGCCGCCTTCCGCGCCGGACAGCGACGCCCGCTGGGCAATCACCGCGCCGACCAGTCCCGCCGCCGCCAGCGCCCGCACCAGCGCATCGTCGGGCGCCTGGGCGCGATCCGCCAACGCGAGCAGCACGCCAGGCAGCACGCCCGCCGCGCCCGCCGTCGGCGCCGCGACAATCACGCCCATCGCCGCATTCACTTCCTGAACCGCCAGCGCGCCCGCCAGCGCGTCGACAAAGACCGTCCCCTGGAGCGGCCCGCGAACGCTGCGCGCGAGCTTGTGCGCATCGCCACCGACCAGCCCGCTGACGCTGCGCACGTCGCCCTTGAGCCCCCGCGCACGCGCCTCGCGCATCACGTCCAGTGCGCGCTGCAGGCCGGCCACAATCGCCGCGCGCGGCCGCGTCCCGCGCTCAACCTCCTTGCGCAGCGCGAGTTCGCCCAGGGAAATCTGATTTTGTTCCGCCTCTGACAGCGCTTGCGCGAGCGAATCAAGCATGTGACCTCACATTTTTGCTGTTGGCTAACTGACCTGTGCCAGCAAACGCACCGTTCGCACCGCCGGCAGCCGCGCCAGCAGCGCGACGACTTCCGGCACCGGCAGGTCGTCCAGCTCGTAGAGGTGCAACGCCACGCCGCCCGGCCGACTGCGCGAGACCCGCACCGTCGCGACGTTGACGCCGTCCGCCGCCAGCTCCGCCGTGATCGCCGCCAGCGTGCCCGGCTGGTCCACCGCGACGATCACCAGCGTTGGATACTCGCCGCTCAGGTCTACCGGCAGCCCGTCGATCTCGCACACCGCGATCCGCCCGCCGCCTAGCGAACTACCGACAACCACGACCTTTTGCCCCGCACGCTCGACCGTCAGCCGCGCCGTATTCGGGTGCACATCGCGCAGCTTCGTCGTCGCAAAAGTGACCTGGAGCCCCGCCTGTTCGGCCAGATTGAGCGCGTCGCGCAGGCGCGGATCGTCCGGCGCAAAACCCAGCAGCCCGCCCACCAGCGCGCGATCGGTGCCGTGCCCCGCGCCGGTCTTGGCGAACGAGCCGTGCAGCTCGATCAGCGCCCGCTCCGGCAGATCGCCGCACAGCGCTCGCGTCAGCAGCCCAATCCGACATGCGCCGGCCGTATGCGACGACGACGGCCCGACCATAACCGGCCCGATGATGTCCAGCAGCGAAACCATGGTTTCCTCCGGCGGCCATGGTGGTCGCGTCGGCGGCGGTCCGCAACATCCGCGGAACAAGATCGCCGCACGCTTCCCCCGAACGCGCTGCTGTTCTACACTGCCGCCGCCTTGCCGCCGCGCGGGCACCTCCTCCCTCCTTCCCCGGAGTTCGCCATGATTCAGCTCGCCGCCACGGATGTTTTTGCCACGCGCCACCTGGGACCTCGCGAGTCCGAGACCCTCGCGATGCTCGCGGAGCTGGGCTACAAGTCGCTGGACGCGCTCGCGAATGCCGCGGTTCCGCAGGTAATCCGCATGGCCGGCGATCTGCAGCTGCCGTTGGCGGCGAGCGAGCACGAGGCGCTGCGCGAGATCGCCGCGCTGGCCGCGGAGAACGAGATCCGGCGGAGCTACATCGGCTTGGGCTACACGGACACGGTCACGCCGCCGGTCATCATCCGCAATATCCTTGAAAATCCGGGCTGGTACACGCAGTACACGCCGTACCAGCCGGAGATTTCGCAGGGCCGCCTGCAAGCGCTGCTGAATTTCCAGACGGTGATCACGGACCTGACGGGCTTGGACATCGCCAACGCATCGCTGCTGGATGAAGCGACGGCGGCCGCGGAGGCCATGTCGCTGTCCTGGGGCCTGCAAAAGGGTGCGGAGAAGGTCCACACGTTTTTTGTCGACCAGGGCGCGCACCCGCAGACCATCGCAGTGGTGCGGCAGCGCGCATTGCCGCTGGGCATCGACGTGCTGGTGGCCGACTACGCGACGCTGGATTTCGCCGCGACGCCGGTCTTTGGCGCCCTGCTGCAATACCCGACGACCGATGGCCGGACGCTCGACTACTCCGCTTTTGCGGCGACGGCGCACGCCCACGGCGCGATCGTGACGCTGGCGGCGGACCTCCTGGCGCTGGCGCTGATCAAGTCGCCGGGCGAGTTGGGCGCGGACATCGCGATCGGCAATTCGCAGCGCTTTGGCGTGCCGATGGGCTTTGGCGGCCCGCACGCGGCGTTCATGGCCGTGCGCGACGCCTACAAGCGCGCGATGCCGGGCCGGCTGATCGGCGTGTCGGTGGACGCGGCGGGCAAGCCGGCGCTGCGCCTGGCGCTGCAGACGCGCGAGCAGCACATCCGCCGCGACAAGGCGACCTCAAATATCTGCACCGCGCAGGTGCTGCTGGCGATCATGGCGAGCATGTACGCGTGCTACCACGGGCCGGACGGGATTCGCGCGATTGCCCAGCGCATCCACGGGCTTACGGCGCTGGTCGCGCGCATTGCCCGAGAAGCCGGGCTGCAGGTGCTGCCGGGGCGGTATTTCGACACGCTGCGGCTGCAAGTGGGCGATCGCAAGCCGGAAATCCTGGCGGCTGCCGACGAGGCGCAGATCCTGCTGCGGACCTATGACGACGGGACGCTGGGCGTGACGCTGGATGAGGCGGTGACGGGCCACGACCTGGTGACGCTCGCGGGCGTGCTGACGGGGCGCGCGTGGTCGGAGACCGAGATCGGCGGGCTGGCGCACGGCACGGATGCGCCGGGCTTTGGCGAGCTGGCGCGGACGACGCCGTACCTGCAGCACCCGGTGTTCGCGGCATACCACAGCGAGACCGAAATGATGCGCTACCTGCACCGGCTGCAGGCCAAGGACTTGTCGCTGACGACGTCCATGATTCCGCTGGGTTCCTGCACGATGAAGCTGAACGCGGCCGCCGAGATGCTGCCGATCACCTGGCCGGGCTTTGCCCAGCTGCACCCGTTCGCGCCGGCGAGCCAGACGCGCGGCTACGCCAAGCTGTTTCACCAGCTGGAGTCGTGGCTTGCTGAAATTACCGGCTTTTCTGCCTGCTCGCTGCAGCCCAACGCCGGCAGCCAGGGCGAGTACGCCGGCCTGCAGGTCATTCGCGCGTTTCACCTGCACAACGGCCAGGGCCACCGCAACGTGTGCCTGATTCCGCAGTCCGCGCACGGCACGAATCCGGCGACGGCGACGATGGCCGGGATGCAAGTTGTCGTTGTGGCGTGCGACGCGGCGGGCAATATCGATGTCGCGGATTTGCAAGCGAAAGCCACGCAATACGCCGACCGGCTGGCGGCGCTGATGGTCACGTATCCGTCGACGCACGGCGTGTTCGAGGCGGCGATCAAGCAGATCTGCAGCGTCATTCACGCGGCCGGTGGCCAGGTCTACATGGACGGCGCGAACTTGAATGCGCAAGTCGGGCTGTGCCGGCCGGGCGACATTGGCGCGGACGTGTGCCACATCAACTTGCACAAAACATTCTGCATTCCGCACGGCGGCGGCGGTCCCGGCATGGGGCCCATCTGCGTCGCCTCGCACCTCGCGCCGCTTTTGCCGGGTCACCCATGCGTGCACACGGGCGGCGCGCACGCGATCGGCCCGATTTCGGCGGCGCCATGGGGCAGCGCCAGCATCCTGCCGATTTCCTGGATGTACATCCGCATGATGGGCGCCGACGGCCTGAAAAAGGCCACGCAAGTCGCGATTCTCAACGCGAATTATGTCGCCAGGAAGCTGTCCGCGCATTATCCGGTGCTCTACACCGGCCAAAATGGCCTGTGCGCCCACGAATGCATCCTCGACACGCGGCCGCTCAAGGCCGCCGGCATCGAGGTCGACGACATCGCCAAGCGCTTGATGGATTACGGCTTTCACGCGCCGACCATGAGCTTTCCGGTGCCGGGCACGCTGATGATCGAGCCGACCGAGTCGGAGTCCAAGGCGGAGCTGGACCGCTTCATCACCGCGATGGTGCAAATCCGTCAGGAAATCGCCAAGGTGGAGAGCGGCGCGTGGACGCTGGCGGACAATCCGCTCAAAAGCGCGCCGCACACACAGGACGCGGTGCTGGCGGCGGAATGGCCGCACGCGTATTCGCGGCTGGAAGCGGCGTTCCCGGCCAAGTGGCTGCTGGATCACAAGTTTTGGCCATCGGTGGCGCGGGTCGACAACGCCTGGGGCGATCGCAACCTGCAATGTGCCTGTCCGCCGATTGAGTCCTACGCCGAGTGAGCGCGCCGGCAGCCTTTGTCGCCATCGATTTCGAGACCGCCGACAACGGTGCGGACAGCGCATGCGCGATTGGCCTCGTGCGCGTGGAAGCGGGCGAGATTACCCAGCGGCTGACGCGCTTGATTCGGCCGCCGCGGCGAACCAATCAATATGCGCATATTCACGGCATCCGCTGGGAGGATGTGCAGCACGAGCCGACGTTCGCGCAGCTCTGGCCGGACATTGCGCCGGTGCTGGACGGCGCCGCGTTCTTTGCCGCCCACAACGCGTCCTTTGACCGGCGCATTCTGCATGGCTGCTGCGAAGCCGCGGGCATCGTGCCGCCGCCGCAGCCGTTTGAATGCACCGTTGTGCTGGCGCGGCGCACCTGGCGAATGCCCAAGAACGATCTGGCGACGCTGGCGCGGTTTCTCGGGCTGACGCTGAACCATCACGAGGCAGGGTCGGACGCGGAGGCATGCGCGCGGATTTTGCTGGCGGCCCGGGCGCACTTGGCGCTGCACGGTCACGGGTAGAACCGCGGCAAGAGCCGGCTCCGGTCGCGACGGACGACTTCAAGCGCGCCGGGTGGAACTTTTTGCCAGCGTTGAAAGACTTTTCGGACTTGCGGGAAGACTTTTCGCAAGCCACGCGGGACTTTTCAGAACCTCCGCGGGACTTTTCAGAACTTCCGCGGGACTTTTCAGAACTTCCGCGGGACTTTCTGGAGCCTCGCAGGGACTTTCTTGAACCGCCGCGGGATGTTTCGCGGCCCATGACCGACTTTTCGCTGCGCTGGCACGGCCGCGGTTCGCTCCGGATGCTGGCGGGCAACAAGCGCGTTCGCTACTTGCAGGCCGCTGGCTTGGCGACGCGGATGATCCGGGTCGGCGACCAGAGGCCGACCTACACACGCTGACCGAATTCCACCGTCACAGCCTCCGTCATCCGCGGCGTGTCTCGAGGTATTCGCGCGCGGCGGTTCGGTCCTACCGCGCCCGCCTCGATCTGCCTCCAGGTATTCGGCAGCGGCGGTTCAGTCCTACCGCGCCCGCCGGTCGATCGCTCGGTGTATTCCGAGCGGCGGGCTTGCTGACCGCGGGCGCGCGGGTGCGCTTGATTAGCCAAAACCAAACGCTTTTTGGGCCTCGACAACGCGCGATCGGCCGGTCGTGCTCGGTCCAGGCGCGACGCCGGACGGTCCGGCGCTGCCGAGGCGCCTGATGGGGACGGGAAGTTCAGCGGGCGGACGCCATGGGATTTCCTATCGGCCTGGACCTTGACAGGGGCGATCGTGGATCCGAAACTGGCGGATAGTCACGGCGCGGACACTGTGGTGCTGCCGGAACTCCGGGCGGAGGCGGTGAATGGCGAAGCGGGCCTCCATCGCACCGACCATCAGCGACGCAGCGTGAAGTTGGGCGGTTCCAGGGAGGGGCTGCTGATTCTGGGGTTTCGAGGTCGTCAGCGAGGTAGTCATGCGGGTCGGACTTGTCATGCGTTCGCTGGCGGCTGTGACGGTCCTGGCGCTGTCCGCTTGTGGGTCCACATCCAACAACGCCGGAGGCCAAGCCGTGGCCTGCGTCAACGGGGCGTGCGCCAATGGCCTGACCTGCGTGAACAGCGTCTGTGTCGTGAAGCAACTCGCTGACGCGACCGGTGCCGAAGATATGGGCACGGCCGACGGCGAAACCTTCATCAACGCTTGCGAGACGGCGAAGTGCGCGTCGCAAATTGGTTTGTGCGCGGGCGGCTGTGCCACTTGGTTGGCCTGCGCGCAGAAGTGCGCAGCGGCCGATGCTGCATGTCAGACCGCGTGTGCGCAGAAGGCGGCCAGCGACACGGCGGCGGCGGCATCAATTCAATCGGTTCTACAGTGCGTTGGTGCGAGCGCGCCGGCATGTACGGCGACCGTCGACGCGGTCGTTTCGAGCGATGCCGAGACCGATGCCGCGCCGGACGTGACAGCGGATGCCAATGCGCCCACCAAATGGCCGACCTGGCAACTCAAGGACGTGAACCCGAATAGTGCCGGATTCGACACAACGTATGGGCTCGACACTTGGGCCGGAAAACGAGTTTTCGTCGTTTTGCTATCTCAAGCGGACTTGCAATCCGAGCAATTCGCAGCCGATGTGGCGAACGTAGCCTCTACGAGCACCGCCGTTGTCTTCATTGTCAACACGACCGCGTTTTTTGGGATCTCCAACTACGTCGGAACTTCGGCTGAATTTGTCGACGTGTTGGCGAACCAGAGCATTCGGCTGCCGAACGGCGCGCTTCACCAAGCGCAGGCGAATGATGTATTTGCCTACGACGTGGATGGCCGCGAAATGGGGCTTTACGAAGGCAAGGATTTGTTCTATCTCAGCACGATTGTTCATTTTTTCGCGGACGTGAGCAATACTCCGTCGGCCAGTGCTTCGTGGTTTGAGCTATGCCCGGATAGCCAAAGCACCACGTGCCAGACCACGCCGTGAGACGCGCCGATAACCGAATCCGTGCTTTCGGCCAGGCGGCGTTTCACGACGAGTAGCTGCGCTACCCCTTCCGCCCGCCAACCACGTGAATCGGCACCACGTTTTCGCCGCCAATCCACCGCTGATAGGAGTTGCGAACGGGTCTCGCTTCGCCATTCGCCGCCGCCGCGTGTAGGAACCGCAACCCACATCTCGCCCCGCATCCGACCGCCGCTCCCGGTCCACGCCCCGGACCTTCCGCGCGCAAACCGGCTCCTTCGACCAGTCTGACGCCGCCAGATCGGCACGTCAAGCGCTCGCTTATCCCTGAATTTGCGAGTATTTCCACACTTTGGACGCACCGGTCCACCCGCAGCGCCTGTGCCCCGCGTTCGTCTGGCCTATGCCGCCGCCTCGAACTCATTGCGCCGATAGCCGACCTCGACGACGCCCTGGACGCCGCCGCGTAGGCGCCGCCACGAGTGAAGCGAGTGCGTGTGGACCGGTAGGCGGCCGCGGGCGCGCGGGTGCGCTTGATTAGCCAAAACCAAACGCTTTTTGGCCTCGACAACGCGCGATCAGCCGGTCATGCTCGGTCCAGGCGCGACGCCGGACGGTCCGGCGCTGCCGAGGCGCCTGATGGGGTCGGCAAGTTCAGCGGGCGGACGCCATGGGATGTCCTATCGGCTTGGGCCGACTCGGGTGTTGACCATTTACTATCCGTGGCCACTGCCATGACAAATTCTACGAAGATGCTGAACGCTGTTGTGCCGCTGCTCGCCGAAATCGGCTTCGAGAAGCGGGCTGGGAGTATCTTTACGCTCGAGTTAGGGCACGACACGATTGGCTGGCTTGGGCTAAATCAGTCGGTGAGGTACCAGTCGCCAGGAGCGGTCGAGATCAATCCAGTTGTTGGTGTTCGTTTTCAGACGGTGGAACGCATGGTTGCGGAGTGTCGTGGTGAACGATTTCATAGCTATCAACCGCCAACGATCTGCACGCCGATTGGATATCTGCTCCCCGACGCGAAGTACAAGACCTGGCTCTTTGAGCCAGATCAACCGGTCGATGCTGCGCAGGACATGTGTGCAACGATCAAGCAATACGGAATTCCGTTCATGAGGTCTGTCCAGAGTCTTGAGGAACTTTGTCTCAAGATTGACAGTCGCCTTGGCTTTCTCTTGGAATATCGCCACCCCGTTGCGCTGTTTCTCGCCGGAGATATTGCACGTGCGACATCGACTTTGGCAAGATCGGTCGCGGACCTTGGCGATCGCGGTGATTTGGCGGCGATCGATTTCAGAAGGTACGCGGCAAAGTTGGCTCGAGAGTTTGGTGCGGACTGATGCGCCAATGCCCTTCCATGACGCCCTGAACGCTGCAGCTTGGCGGACGCGCGACAGGTGTTGTAGCCGCCGCAGAGCTCCGTCCTCGCCTCTTGGCGCCGCACTCACCGTCCTCGAAAACCGATCGGCTTCGTTGACCGGCTTCGATAACCAATAGCGGCCGACGTTGGCGGTGAAGTCCTGCCTGGAGGGCGACTACTGCAACGGCCGGGACGAGTCCAAGGCGCGATAGGCCCGCTGCGCCGTAACGGCCCCACCAACCCCATCTTCCGCCAGCGCGCGCCCGCCGACACACTCCGACCCGGAGGTGTCCCATGCAATCCACGACCCTGTTGACCGAAAACTTCACCCTGCGTAAATCCACCCGCCGCGACCCTTGGAGC
>CAIYWC010000224.1 GCA_903929795.1 uncultured Myxococcales bacterium
ATGCAGCAAGACCCCCGCTGAGCGCAAGCTTGGCGGGGGTTTTGCGCTTTTTGCCGCATGTCGGGTCCGGGTGGCCGTGCGGCTGTGCTATGCTCGGCGTGGTCCGCGCTGGGTCTTTGGTAAATCGTAACCGCCCAGCGGTCCCCGCACTGACATAGCGCCTCACCTGCCGCCACACTTCCCACCGGAGGTGTCTACCATGCTCGAAATCAGCCCCGTTTCTTCCTTCACCCCGCGCCGCTCGACGGTGCGCGACCCTTGGGACGCCGAGGAGGCGCGGCGCACGCTCGCAGCCGCCGGCCAAAGCGGCCTGTCGCTGGCGACGTTCGCGCGGCGGCACGGGCTCTGCGACCGGCAGCTGTACTGGTGGCGCTCGCGCCTGCGCACGCACTCGGATCTGGAGTCCGCGACTCGACCCTTTGTGCGCGTATGCACGCAATCACTCCCAAGTCGCGAATCGAGCGGCGTCGAAATTGTCGTGTCTGACGCCGTCATCCGCGTCGCGCCTGGCTTCTGCGCGCAGACGCTGGCCCAAACCGTCGCCGCGCTGCGCAGCCTGCCGTGCTGAGCTTCTCGCCCTCGACGCGCATCTGGCTCGCGCTCGCGCCGTGTGACATGCGCAAGGGCTTCTACTCGCTGCTGGCGGAGGCCCGCACGCGCTGGCAGGGGCACGACCCGATGGCGGGCGACCTGTACATTTTTCTCGGCCGCCAGCGCACGACTGTGAAGGTCATTTGGTGGTCGCCGGGCGGGCTGTCGCTGTACAGCAAGCGCCTGGAGAAGGGCGTCTTCCGGATGCCGAAGGTGCTGCCGGGCGAGGCGTCGGTGCAGCTGGCGTCGGCGGATTTGGCCATGCTGCTCGACGGCATCGACTGGACGCGCGTGCGGCGGCAGAAACTTCATGAGCCGGGAAGATCACTTACAAATTTGTCGCCGCAAAAGATCGACAAGTCGCCGAAATTTTGATCTAACGTCCGCATGACGCCTGCCGACGGACATGACTGCGGATGGAAGGAGCGGGCGGAAAAGCTCGAGGCCGAGAACGCGCTGCTCAAGAAGATGCTGTTTGGCAAGAAGTCCGAGAAGCTGCCGCCGCCTACCGATGCGCTGAAGAAGCGCGGCGATATCGCGAAGATCGACCCGGAAGAACTGCGGCTGAAGCGCGCGGACAAGCAGAAGTGGAAAGGCGAGCTGCCGGTCGAAAAGGTGGTGCACCCGCTGCCGGCGAATCCCGAGCCGTGTGAGCTGTGCGGCGGGCTGCCCGACCACGCCATGCCGCCGGAGGTTTCCAGCGAGTACGAGAAGCTGCAGCTGAAGATGATTCGGCTCGAGCACCAACGGCAGAAGGCGCGGTGCAATTGCGGATCGCACATCGTGGTGGCGCCGGCGCCGCTCAAGGTCATCGACAAGGCACAGTACGGGCCGGGGCTGACGGCGTGGATTGTCGTGCAGCACTGCCTGGATTCGCTGCCGTTTTACCGGCTGGCCAAGTCCCTGGAACGCCAGGGCGTGCCGATTTCCGACGCGACGCTGGGGACGCTGTTTCATCGCGCGGCCGACCTGCTGGTGCCGCTGTACGACCGGCTCAAGGTGCTGGTCGCGCAGCAGGAAGTCGTGCTGGCGGACGAGACCCGCATCCATGTGCAGCAAAAGAAGAAGGTCCGCGACGCGTGGATGTGGATTTTCCTCGCGCAGAAGGTGATGGTCTACGTGTACTCGCCGAGCCGGAGTGGCAAGACGCCGCAGGCCGTGCTGGGATCGACAACGGGCACGCTGCTGGTCGATGGCTACACCGGCTACAACGTGGTGACGACGCCAGAGCAGCGCGAGCGCGCAGCGTGTATCGCGCATGCGCGTCGCCGGTTCTTCGACGCCAAGGAGAAAACGCCGGAGGTGCAGGTGGCGCTGGACCTGATTCTCGACGTGTACATGGTCGAGCACATCGCGCGGGAGAACGACATCGCGCGCTCGCCGACCCATCGCGAGCTGCGGCAGACGTTTTCCAAGAACGCGATGGAGCGGCTGAAGGTGTGGCTGGACACGCCGCGGCCGCACTGGCTCCCGGACGAGCCGCCGGGCAAGGCCGTGAACTACATGGTGAAGAACTGGGCGGCGATGACGGTGTTTCTGGAGCGCGTGGACGTGCCGGTGGACAACAACGCGAGCGAGAGTGCGCTGAGGCTGGTGGCCAAACAGCGCGACTCGTCACTTTTCCTGGGCAACGATGAGGCGGGCAAGAGCCTCGCCGTGCTGATGACGCTGGTGTGCACGGCGGTGGCGCACGGCCTGAATCCGGAGACGTATCTGGCGGACGTGCTGATTCGGGTGCAGACGACGCCGATGGCGCGGATTGATGAGCTGCTGCCGCAGAATTGGTCGGCGAAGGCGCTGGCGTAGACTTTCTCCAGCGTCCCGGAATGTGGCGGATTAGGCGAGGGAGGGATAGGCGGGCTTGGTCAGGCGGTTACCGTGATCGCCGACCACGCAATCGTGTGGCCCGGATATTTCTGCTGATACGGCGTTGACAACTTCACGGCCAAGACAACTCTTCCGAGGAGAGTCTGCCGACTCCGCTGGGGTCAGCAAACGGCCGGTCCAGAGCTCGCGCCTGCGACACGCCAGCAACGCAGCGTCGTTCGTGGCTCGAGGCTTGGCAATTGGCGTAGCTGGCGCATCAGCCGTGCTTCACAGCCGCTGATCCAAAGGGTTTGGACCGACCTTGGGCGGGTTGGCGACCGCACCGAGTCCCGCATTCTTGTCAGGACTCACCTTGGCCCTCGCCGTCGGAGCGAGTCGGACCCTCTTGACGGGCGCATCGGCGCGCGTCAACTCTGTTTCCTGATCTTGATGCCCCGCCAGCTTCAGTACGACGTGCACGCCACCGGCTGCAGGCATCGGCACGAGGATTGGACAACGCCCCAACGCCTCACCGCCTCTGCTGACGATCGCGCCGGGCGGCTCCGACTCAAGCCGAATCGTCGCAGTTACGGGCACGGCAGCCGTCGCGGTCTTCGGC
>CAIYWC010000225.1 GCA_903929795.1 uncultured Myxococcales bacterium
ATCTGGGGACATGCATCTTGGCTGACAAGGCGGGATGCTGCACGCAAGGCGCGTGCTGCGACGTCGCCAATCAGGTCTACTTTTCCGCGGGCACCGCCTGTGATGACGGCGACGCGTGCACCACTGGCGACAAATGTGGCGCGACGACATGCTCGGGTGCGGCGAAGAACTGCGACGACGGCAACGCCTGCACGGTGGACGCTTGCCAGAACGGCACATGCACGCATACGTCTGCCGCGAACACCGCGCCGTGCAGCACCGGGAAGGCCTGCACAACCGGCGACCACTGCAACGGCGCTGGCAGTTGCTCGGCAGGGACTGCTCCCGCGCGTCAAGTACAAAGCGCCCTGCGCGACAATTAGAAATGTCCCTTTTGCGACGGCGTAGCCGCGCAATGGTTCCGCGATGGCGCAGCACATCGCCGCCCGCTCCAGCGGCGCCAGCCCGCGCTGTGGACCCTGCAGCGAAGGGTGAAGCGAGCTTGCGAGCGAGCCCGTAGCGGAGGGGTCCACAGCGGCCGCGTCGGGCCCGCGTTCTGCGAAAACGAGAGTCTATTCAGCGTCGGGCTCGGTCCTCGCGCCTGCGACTTCCGCCCGATAGCTCGTCCCGACCAGCTCCAAAATCACCGCGTGATGCACGACGCGGTCAATCGCGCCCTGCGTCGTCAGCGGGTCCTTGAAGATCCGATCCCACTGCGAAAACACCAAATTCGATGTAATCATCACGCTTTTGCGCTCATACCGCTCCGCCAGCAGCGTAAACAGCACCTCCATCTCCTCGCGGTCCTGCTGGATGTAGCCGATGTCATCGATGATAAGTACATCAAACGCATCGAGTTTTTGCAGCTCCCGCTCCAGCTTCAGGTCGCGTTTGGCCACCAGCAGCCGCTGCACCAGCTTGAAGACCTCGATGAACAGCACCGTCATCCCCGCCTGGATCAGCTCCAGGCCGATGGCGATCGCCACGTGTGTCTTGCCGCGTCCAGGCAGGCCGAAAATCAGCACGTTTTCAGCGCGTTCGGCAAAGCCGCCTTGGCACAGCGTCGGCAGTTGTCGCCGCATCGGTGCCGTCAGCCGCTCGACTTCCAGCGTCGCCAGCGTCTTCTCGCGCGGCAGGTTCGACGCCTGCAGGTTGCGGGCGATCCGCTTGGTCTTGCGATCCTGCAGCTCGTTCTCGGCCAGGTGCTGCAGGAATTGCCGCATCGTCCAGCCTTGCGCCTCGGCCTTGTCCGCGACCGCACCAAAGTCCTTCGCAAATCCGGGCAGTTTCAGTGCGCGCAGCTGGCTCGCCAAGAGTGTGTCGTCGGTCATGTGCCTGTCTCCTTGCGGGGCAGTTTGCGGCCCAGCAGCGCATCGTAAACGCTCAGATCCGGCACCAGCGGCGGCATATCCGTCACCCGCGCCGGCTGCGTCTTCCGTTCAGTCAGCGCCTTGACCCGCTCGGGCGTCGGCACCTCGCCAGCGTCGAGCAGGAGCTCCAGCGCGGCTTCGACTTCGGTCTGCAGCGTCGACGCCGCCAGGTGCAATATCCGCAGGTACGACACGTCGGCGCGCCGCTCGATCTCGTTTGCCGCCGCCAGCGCGTCGTACGCTCGCCGGAAAATCAGCGTCGGAAACATCTCTTCGCGGAACTTGTAGCGCGCAAACGCGCCGGGCTTCTTCACCAGCGACCAGATCATGTGCCGGTAGTTGATGTTCGCCCCGCAGCGGCCCAGCACGCGGTCCATGCTCAGCTCGTGCGCGCCGGCAAACCAGATCTCGACATGTGAGTCATATACCCGAGCTTGCACGGTTTTTTCGATCAGCTGCGACGGCACCGAGTACGTGTTCTCGCGCACCCGCACCGTGCCAAACTGCGTCACCGGCACCGTCTCCGTGACGTACTCCGCCAGCCGCTTGGCCGTCATCGGCTTCATCACCGCATGCTCTTGCGCCACGCGTTTACCGCGCGACAGATTGGCGGTCGCGCACACGCTTTGTGCCCAGGTTTCATAGGCCTCGCGCGTCTCAAAGTCACGACTGCGCCGCAAAAGCAGGTGCTGCTTCAGCCGCCGTTTCAGCGCGCCATTGGCCGACTCCACGTCGCCGTTCTGCTCGCTCTCGCCGGTGCCAATCGTGCGCGGCTTCATGCCCAGGTGGCGCACCACGGCGAGGTACTCCGCGTTGAAGAGGCGCCCCGGCGACGACACCGCGTCCTCGGTCACTGGCTTTTCCTGGCCCTTGGGCAGGTCGTGCGTCGCCGCTGTCGAATTGTCCGTTTGCGCCCACACCGGCACGTGCCCGAGCTGAAACAGCGCCGCCTGCATCCCGCGCCGCAGCGCCAGGATCGACTCCGACTTGGCCACCGTCACCCACTGCCAGTTCGAGTACGGCAGCACGAAATGACACAGCAGGTGCGGCAGCGCCTCGCCGCCAATCGTGATGCACAGCTCGTCGCAGTTCGTGAAGTCGGTCTGGCCCGCCTCGCCCGGCCGATGCTCCTGCTGGAAAAACACCTCCTGCTCGGGCCCGTGCCGCGCCTTCCAGATGCCGATGCGCCGCTCCAGCGTGCGAATCTCGCCCGGCTCGTGGCGGCCCGGATACGTGTGCTGCAGGTGCTCGAACAGGATGTACGGCTTGAGCGCCGGCGTCAGCGTCAGGAACTCCACGACCTCCAGCCAGTCCGCCGCGAACGGGTCAGCACGCGTGCGCCAGTCGTGCAGCGGCTGTGACGCCGACGGCAACTTGCCGGAACGACGGTATTTTCGTGCGGACCGCGGGTCCATGCCGGCCCTCAAGGCGGCGAGGCCCTTGGACGTGCTCTTGCTCAGTTCGGCCATCAGCAGAAGTACCTGTTTGTCGTTCACCAAGCGCGTCACCGGCCACGCAGGCCGAGAGCGGCTGCGAGGTCGTAAGTGACTGGTTTTGCTGGGAACGACAACTATGCCAAAAAGGGATTTCTAATTGTCGCGCGATGCGACGTGTAATTGTCGCGCGGCACGAAACTGCCGGCGGCTGCGGGCACCAGGGTCAGGACTGCGACCTTGCCTTGGTCCGTTGCGGTCTGCGACCAGACCGTTGCCAGCTGCAGGACCGGGCCTGCGGCGATCGAGAGGCGGCCGCGCTCGGCCAGTGTCGATGTCGTACCCTTGGGATAGCGATAGAGCTGATAGACGGGCGTGACTTGCGCCATGTC
>CAIYWC010000226.1 GCA_903929795.1 uncultured Myxococcales bacterium
CGCGTCGAGGAGCTCAAGCTGGAAGGCACGCATGTGCGCGTGGACCTGCGGCTGATGAAGACCGTTGTGGCGTGGACCGGCTTGGTCGACGAGAAAGGCCTGCTGAAGAACGCCGCGGTGCTGCAACGGTTGCAGGCGTCGATGCTGGGCGATTACTACCTGGAGCTGTCGCCCGGCGCGACCGGCAAGACGCTCAAGCCGGGCGGGCGCATTCCGCGGGTGATCACGGCGACGGCGCTGCAGCAGACCATTGAGAAGCTGGAGACGGCGAGCGATATCATCCCGAAAATCGACAAGATCGCCGGAGACGTGGCGCTGGTGACGGACCGGGCGGCGAAGGTTTTCGGCTCGGACACGGGCCAGCAGAAGATGGAGGAGATCGCCGACAACCTGGTCGCGGCGAGCCATGACCTCAGCGCGACCGTCACGGCCTTGCGCGCGCGCCTGAGCACGGGCGTGTTCGCGAAGGACGGCGATCTCGACCGCGGGTTGCGGTCGTTCGCGGAGACGAGCGCCAAGCTCGATGCGCTGGCGACGCGCGCAACATTCATCCTTGACCAGGGCGGCTCGAGCGCGCTGCGCAGCCTGGCGAACATCGAGTCGGTGACGAAAAACGTCCGTGAGCTGGTGGGCGAGAACAAGGACGATGTCAACTCGACCGTCGGCGCGTTCAAGCAGACGCTGGAGCAACTGCGCGCCGGCATCGCCAAAGCCTCGACGATCATGGATGATTTGAGCGGCGCGGCGAAGAACGTCAACCTGGTGACCAAGGAAGTCGCGGACGGCAAGGGCGATATCGGCCGGCTGCTGACGGATGACACGCTCATCAAGAACACCGAAGCGGTGGTCAGCGACGCCAAGGACCTCATCCACCGCTACCAGGCGCTGGAAACGGGCATCGACTACCGGCTGGCGGCCTACGCGTTTCGCCAGAACAACCCGGCGAACCTCAGCTGGCAGTCGGACCTGACGCTGCGCCTGCAGCTGCGCGAGGACAAGGCGGTACTGGTGACGCTTTCAGGCAATAACCTTGGCAAGACGACGACTTATACACAAGTCACCTCGTCTTCGCTCAGCGGGGCGACGGGCACCTCCGCGCAGCCGCAGCTCACGCAACAGCTGAAGACGACGGATTCCTCGTGGACGCTCGGCCTGCAGTACGCCAAGCGCATCGGCCCGGTGACGCTGCGCGGCGGCCTCATCGAATCGACCGCGGGCGGCGGCGTCGACCTGTGGATGTTCAACGACCGGCTCATCGCCAGCGCCGACATCTTCCGCTTCACCGACGACGTGCGCCCGCGCCTGCGCGCCGGCGTGATGTGGAAATTCCTGCCGTTCCTGTACGCCTGGGCCGGCGGCGACGAGCTGCTGTTCCCGTCCACGCGCACCGACCTGTTCTACGGCCTGGGCGTCGCGTTCACGGACAATGACCTGAAGATCCTGCTGGGCTCCGCGCCATCGCTCAAGTAGCGCGTCGACTACGGCAGCGGATGTGCCTGAAAGAATTGCCAAATTGCGGATGTCGCGTCGATGTCCGTGCTCATCTTGCCGACAAAAGGCGCCGGGCCGGACGGGCTGTTTGGCCACTGATGGCCGCCCTGATCGATGACGCACAGTTCCACTGCCGCGCCGTCCTTGCACAAGCTGAAGCCGGTGCACGTCGCGTCGCCCTTTTGCGAGATCGCAACCGCCTTGGGTTCGGCGCACAGCGCGTTGTCGCGCCAAAATGCGAAGGTCTGGTCGACGCTCCACGCGCCGCCGGTCAGCCCACCGCCGCCGTAGGGCACGACGGGATCGGCCGTGCCGTGGAATTCCAGCACGCTGATCGCCCGCGATGGCGTGCACGTCGCGATGTTGATTTCGCCGGAGACCGCGGCGATCGCGGCAAAAACGTCGGCTTTTTCGCAGCCCAAGCGCTGCGCCATGTAGGCGCCGTTGGAGAATCCGGTCGCGAAGATGCGCTTGGAATCGGTGCAGAAATGCGCGTTCAGGTCGACCAACACGTTCATCAAGAATCCGACATCGTCGGCGTTGGCGGTCTTGGCCGCGCCGCAGCAGTTGCCGGCGTTCCAGCTGCCGCCGGTGAAGTCGCTGAGGCCTTCCGGATACACGACGAGAAAGCCCGCCTTGTCCGCCAAGCTATCGAAACCCGTCATGGTTTCCATCTTGGCGGCGTTGTCGGTCAAGCCGTGGAGCGCGATCACGACGGGCCACGCCTTGTCGCCGGTGTAGCCCTTGGGCACGTGCACGAGATACGTGCGCGTCGTGCCGCCAAAGTCGATCGTCGCGGTCTTGGTGCCAGGCGCGGCGGCGCCACCACAGCCCAGCGGCGTCGTGACCTCGGCGGCAGCATCGGCTGGCAGGACGTCCGCGGCATCAGCAACGGCGACATCGGGTACATCGGCCGCGGGCGCGACATCCGCCGTTGCCGTGTCGGGCACGTCTGTGGCGACCGCCGTGGCGTCGTCGGCAAGCGGTGTGGCGTCAGCAGCGAGATCGGCCAGGCCACCATCGCCCTGGCCATCGTCATCGGCACCGGTGGCGTCCGCGCTGGAATTGGCCACGTTATCGCTGCACGCGGGCATTGCCAGGAGCGCGGCCAAAAGGACAGACAGCCAAAGCGAAATGCGCACGGCGAACCTCGACGCATCCGGGGACGGGACGCGTTCTGCCCGACAGTGTGCCGCACCGACCGTCAAATTTCCACGATGTGCCACGGCGCGCAGTCAAAATGGAAGTGATTCTTGTGGCCCGGATACGCCGGGCCCAGCAGGACCCGGAAGATGTCCAGCCGCGCCACCAGCCGCTGCGTCAGCGCATGCAGGAACCGGGCGTGCAGCGCCGCGACGCCTTGCGTGCCCTGCCAGTCGGGGTCGATCCGCACGCGGAAAGCGCGCGCCAGCGCCTTGGGCAGCTCGGCGGGCAGCGTCGCGCGGCGCGGCAGCGGCGCAAACACAAAGCCGGCGACGTCCAGCGCGTTGCCCAGCCCGTGCTCGGACAGGTAATCCGGCCAGGTCCGAATCCGCCGGCAATTGAAGCTGCCCAAGTGCAGGATCTGCGTCGGCGCGCGGCCATAGATTTCGATCGCGGTGTCGCGCACGACGGCCTCGAAACGCCGCAGCCGGTCGCGAAAATCCGGATTGACCCGCAGCGGCGAGGCGTACCGGATCACGTCGCCGCGGTAGCTGACCAGCGGGACCTTGGGACATTGGATCGGCCCCGTCGGCTCGACCACACGCGCGACGTCATCCAGCGCCAAGCGGCTGTCCGGCGGGGCCTGCGCCACCTGGCCCACCAGCAGCAGCACAAGCAGCATCGTCCCGAGCATGGCGGCCTCCGCGCCCGCGCGTGCGGGCTGGGGAGTGAGACGCGCGGGGCGAGGCGAAGATCTCTGCGGCTACTTCCTGGACTTCGGCTTCGCCGGCGCGGTCGGCTGGCCCGGATTGGCACGCGCGGCCGCGAGGATCGGCTTCAATTCCTCCAGCGACATCGGCGGGGCAAAGTCGTCTTTCTTCTGCAGCATCGCCCGCGCAATCATCCACAGGCCGATGCACACCGGAATCACGCTCAGCCACTGGCCCATGGTGAAGTGGTAGCCAAGGGTCTGCTCGATCGCGCCCAGCGGGCCTTCCGTGCGGAGCTGCTCCGTTTGGAATTCCTTGAAGAATTCCACGATGAACCGGAAGCTGAAATACACGGTCATAAACACGCCGCCCATCAGCCCGGAGCCGGCGCGGCGGATATCGGCCTTTTGCACCGCCATGACGACGAGGTACGTGATGACACCCATGAAGAATTCATAGACCTGCGAAGGGTGGCGCGGCGCGCACTGGGCAGCGGGAATGCCCTCCATTTGGCAGTAGCGCAGGAATTGCACGCCCCACGGCACGTCGGTCACGCGGCCGACGATCTCCGAGTTGAGGAAATTGCCCACGCGCACGCCGCCCGCGGCGATCGCGATGCCGGGTGCGAGGTAATCGCTGACGCGAAACCACGTGGTCTTGTGCTTGCGGGCGAACAGCCAGAGCGCCACGATCAAGCCCACCGTCGCACCGTGCGAAGCCAGACCACCCTGCCAGAAGTACAGGATCGTAATCGGGTTTTTCAGATAGGTCATGGGCTCATAGAAAAAGCAATGACCCAGGCGCGCGCCGCCGACAATCGCCACAACGCCGTACCACAGGAATTCCTCGGCGAACGCTGGCGTCTCGCGGTTGCGCAACGCCTGGCGCTGCCAGACCCAAAAGCCGGTGTAAATCGTCAGCGCGAACATCACGCCGTAGTAGCGGATCTGCAGCGGCCCAAGGTGCAGCAGGATCGGGTTCAAATTCCAGGTCAAAAAGCCGAGCATCGCGCGCATCTCCGGCCGCCACTTTGTGCGGGGTTCAATCTTCTAGCGCGTGCCGCGGTGGATGGCAAACGGCCGCGGCGGCAACCGCAGCGCTGCGACGGGATCCGCAGCTCAGCCGTGGCGCCCGGTGGAGCCAAAACCGCCGTCGCCGCGCGCCGTCGCGTCCAGCGCGGTCACCAGCTGAAACTGCGCCTGCTGCACCGGCGCAATGACCAGCTGGGCGATGCGCTCGCCGCGCGCGATGGTCTGCGGCAGCGGGTCCAGGTTTACCAGCGCCACAAAGAGCTCGCCCCGGTAGTCGCTGTCGATCGTCCCCGGCGCGTTGGGCACCGTCAGCCCGCGCTTGACCGCGATGCCGGAGCGCGGCCGCACTTGGCCCTCAAAGCCGGGCGGAATCGCCAGCGCCAGCCCGGTCGGCACGAGCACACGCTGCAGCGGCTGGAGCATGAGCGGCTCGGCAATGGCCGCGCACAGATCCGCACCCGCCGCGCCGGACGTCTGGTAGGCCGGCAGCGGCAAATCGGCGTCGCGCAGCGGATGCAGCCGCACGAGCTGGACAACGGGCGCGGTCACGGCGACTCCAAATCCGCCGCGGCGATCACGCCGAAATCGGCGTTTTGCAAGCCTTTTGCCAAGCCGACGTCCATTCTTGCCGCCAGCCCGGGCAACATCGCCAGCTCGTGGGGCTGCGCCGCCTCCAGCATCAGGGCGATGTCCTTGCGCGCCGTATCCAACTGAAACGACGGGGAAAAATCGCCTTTCGCCATCTTGAGCCCGCGGACCTTAACCGCCATGCCGACGTCCAGCTTGCTGAACAGCTCATGCGCCTGCAGCGGCTCGATCTTGTTGGCGCGCGCCATCGTGTAGACGTCGCCCAGCAGGCCCGCCACGCCCAGCAACATCGCGTTACCAAAGAGCTTGTAGCACGCGGCGAGGTCCGGCCGCTCGCCCAGGTACCACACTTCGCCGGTCATCTGGCGCAGCGCGGCTTCCACGCGCGCGAACACCGGCTGCGCGCCAGCCGCGACCATCAGCCCCGTGCCCGCGCGGCAATTCGCCGGCGACATGAAGACCGGCACGTGCAAAAACGCGATGCCCGCCGTGTCCAGCATCTCGGCGCGGTCCGCCGTGCGCTCGGGCGAGGTCGTGGAGTGGTCGATCACCACCGTGTCCGCTTCGACCGCGGCCAAAATATCGCCCAGCACCGTGTCGACCGCCGCGTCCGCGTGCAAGAACAGGTGAACCCGCGACGCGCCCGCGACAGCGTCGCCCGGCGAATCCGCCACACGCGCGCCAAGCTTGCCCAGAGCCTCGGCTTTTTCGCGGGTCCGATTCCACACCGTCACCGTCTCACCGCGGCCCAGCGCCGCCTCGGCCAGCCCGGCGCCCATCAAACCCATGCCCAAAATCGCGATCGCCATGCATACCTCCAGCCACGCGGCCCGCGGGAGTTTACGCGGCGCATCCGAACCGGCAAGGGCCGGCGCTTGCCTGACTCCGCCACCGGCTCAGGCCGCGGATACCGATTTCGGATGCACAGTGCCGGCTGGCGCGCCTTTGGCGCGACAAAGGAGCGAGCCCAAATTGTCCCGGAGGCGACCGGCAAGCCAGCCCCTGCTGGCGCGGCAGCACCGCTGCGACCGGCGGTCGCTGATGGGTTTCGCAGGACGAGGTGCGATTTTGGCGCGGCGACGCCGAAATGCGCCGAAAGCGGTGGATCGCGGTTGCCAACGCGGCGAAGTCGGGCTAGACCGGCGCGGGGGCTTCAAGCCAGGGAAACAGGAGGGAAGATGGCGAGTGTCAAAGTGCAGCAGGCTCACGCGCTCGGCGCGACGACCGCAAAGTCGCGGCTGGCGGCGTTCGAGGCGGATCTGGCCAAGTACAAGGCGCGGCTCGACTGGTCGGGCAACACCGCGCAAGTCAAGGGGATTGGCGTGTCTGGAACGGTTCAGGTGACCGACGCCAGCGTGGCCGTGAACCTGGAACTGGGCATGTTGGCGCGCGCGGCGGGCGTGGACGCGACAAAGCTGCAGAACTCGATCGCCAAACGTCTGGCGGGCGCGTTCGCGAGCTGAAGAATCGACAAATCAGGGAGAATTCAATGCAAATGTCCAAGTGGTTGGTGATCTGGAGCGCTGGCGCTGTGCTGGCCTCGCCGGTGTATGCCGATGGCAAGAAGAAGGCGGACAAGCCGGCCGCCGGTGCAGAAAAGCCTTGTGATCACGCAGGCAAACCTTGCGATCATGGCGACGGCAAGCCGTGCGCGGGCAAAGGCGAAACGGGCGGCTGCTGCCCGGGCTGCGCCAACAAACCGCGCCTCGGAGCGGCGATCCTGGCGCCGACCGCCGGCAACAAGGTCACGGGCAAAGTGACGTTCTCCGAGGCCGACGACGGCAAAGTCACCGTCACCGCCGCCCTGGAAGGCCTGACGCCCGGCCAGCAGCACGCGATGCACGTTCACGAATTTGGCGATTGCAGCGCGCCGGATGGCACGTCGGCGGGCGGGCACTTCAATCCGGAAGGCCACGACCACGGCCTGCCGGCGACGGAAAAACGCCACGCAGGTGATTTCGGCAATGTGACGGCAGACGCGGCGGGCAAGGCCAACTTTTCGCTGGTCGTGGATAACCTCACGGTATCCAAGTGGAATGGCGTTGCAGGGCGCGCCGTGATCGTGCACGCCAAGGCCGATGACGGCGGCCAGCCGACGGGCAACGCCGGCGGTCGCGTCGCGTGCGGCGTGATCGGCATTGCCAAAGCGCCGGAAGCGGCCAAGCCCGCCGCAGCGGCGCCTGCACCTGCACCCGCGAAATAGGCTGCGCAACCAGCTGATTTTACAGGATCAATTCGACCCACTCGCCGCGATCCGCTGAGCCGCGACAGGCCCACAGCGTCCGCGTCGCCGGCACCGCGATGACCACCGAATTCGTCGACGTGCCCTCGCCATCCTCAGCAAAGCGGTTGATCGAATCCACGCCGTCCTGGCGGTCGGCAAAGATCGCCCGCAGGCTTGCCGCGTCGTGCGGTGCATCCGCGCGCAGGCGCTCCTCCACGCGCGCCAGCCGCGCCTGGCTCGACGCGCTCGGCGGCTCGCCCTGGCGCTGCGCGTGCTGCGCGACCAAGCAATGGTTGGTCCGCCCGGTCGGCCCCTGCACCGCGTCGCGCCGCACCGCCGACCACGCCGTCGTCTCCCATTCCGCCAGCTGGGCCGGGCTCGCCAGCCAGTACGTGTGCGCCGCCGCGCGCGGGGCCGTCTCGCAAACCCGCGCTGCTTCTGCGAAATCCCGGCTCGCCAGCATCCGGTGCAGCACGCCCATGTAGCCGATGCCGATCCGCGAGCCCAGCGTCTTGATGTTGGTCGTTCCCACCGCCAGGCCGCGATCGTTCATGCCAACAAGCGACAAGCAGCCGGTGCACGTCACGCTCCAGGTCGCCGGCCCGTCGTCTGGAACACGGTGAATCGCCACGACAAAGTCCAAATCCTGCGGGTTCAAGTCCCACGTCTGCGCGGCGATCGCGTGACCGGATTGCGCGAACGCCGGCGGGATCAGCACTGCCGTGCAGCCCTCCGCGTCCGCCGGCAGACCGCCGTGCAGCTCCGGCATGTCACCCAAGGCGAGGACGTCGCGCATGTCCGTCATGTTCGCCGCCGTGTACAACTCCGCCGCGTCCACGCCCGCGCCGCGCGCGATCGCGCAGTGCTCCGCGTGCCCTTGCGGGTGCCAGCGCGCATACACGTCCAGGCAGCGCCGCCCCACATCGACAAGCGGCCCGACGTCGCTATGGCCCAGCGCGCGCAAGTAATCCAGCGTCGCTGCGAACCGCATGGGCACAAAATCGCGAATCTGCGCGCGGAGTTCACAGCCATGCGCCTCGCCGATCGCCGTCACCGACCCGTTGAACGTGAGCTGCGGCAGAGTGAGAAGTTCCATGGTGCCCTATTGGATCGCGATCGGGTTGGAGACCAGCCAGCGCTCTTCCGTGTCCGCGTGATCACCCAGCGCTTTCAGGGACTTGCGTAAGTGTCGCGGGATGATTCGCGTCTCCAGGTGGTAGCGTCCTGGCTTGTCGGCCGTGAAGCCTCTGATGCCGGCAAAACCCTTGACTTCCAAGATGTTCTGCGCCGCCTGAGCGCCTGGCGCGATGTACCAGACGATCGTGCGGATTTCGGTCAGATCGGCGGTATTCTGCGTGTCGGCCAGCGTCCAGTGCGCCCAAGCTGGCGGCACGCACCCGCTCGGCGTGCGCAGCCAGAGCTGGGTACCCACGGGCAGCGTCTCGCCCATCTCATGGAATTGACCGTCTTTTTCAGCCACAAAGTCGAAATCCACCGGCTCGCCCAGCAGATCGAACACGACCCAGTTGCGCCCCGCCTTCAGCGCCGCCTTGTACGCGTCCGGCCGGTCCGCCGCGGCGATGCCCGGCGCCACCAGCGGCCGATCGCTGATCGCTTGGAGCATCCGCGGATAGCTGTCGACCCGCGCGCCATCGGCCAGCATTGGCGTCCCGCCGTTGGTCAGCAGCGCCACGAGGTGCGGATACTGGTCCTTGAAGCCATCGCAGGCGCCGGCAAATTGCCCGCCCGGCCCGCAATACGCGTCCAGCGTCACGTCCTGATGCACGTCATTGCCCAGCAAGCCGGTCACGTGCTTGAACGCAAGTGCCTGTTGCCACTTGAGATACGCCTGCTCGGGCTGCAGATCCAACATGACCAGCAGCAGCAGATTCGGGTCCGGCGACGCCGAGGGGTCGCCGAGGAAATTCTCCAGCTCGAAGATCCGCGGTAAGTTGATCGACCCGGTCGCCGAACCGCTGCCCGACTTGCCGAGAATCATGTTGAAATTCGCATGGATATTGTAGATCTCCATCGCGTCGACGCCCAGATCCAGCAGCCTCTGCACGCTGATGTCGTCCTGCTCCGAGTGCGCGTTCACCACCAGCGCGCCCGCCGCACGCGCCATGTCCACCCGCGCGCGCGCGTCGCTCAGCGTCACCGCGTCGGACAGGTCCCCGCCTTCCATCGCCGTCACGGTCACGTGCGCGTGCAGCCCCACCGGCATCAGGTGCGTCGCCTCAAAACCCGCCGTCACGACAAGCTCATGCGCCGTCGCCGTCGCCGTCTGCGGACACTGGATCACATTGGCGAACGGCGCGCCGGCCGGCCCCACCAGCTGATCGCCTTGGCTCGCGTCAAAAAACAACAACTGCTCAAATGTCCGGTCGTTCATCGTGCTCGGGTGGTCGGTCATGAACGCCACGTCCAGGCCCGACACGCACAGCCCGGCACGCAGCTGGGCCAGGCAGGTCTGGTTGATCGTGCCTGCTTTGCTCACTTCGCCGTCGCACGCGTCGTGGCTGTAGGCGCTGTGAATGTGCACCACCGTCCGCGCCAACTTCCAGCCCCGCGCGGACGGCAGCGGCGGTCCCGGCGGCAGCTGCGGGGAGACATCGGCCGCGGCGTCCACCGACGCATCCACGAGCGCCACGTCGCCCAGCACCTCCGCCGCGAGCTGCGCGTCGGCGTCTGCGGGAGCCTGCTTGCTACACGCCGCCAGCACCAACAGAATTCCGACCCGCCGCGCGTTGCTCATGGCGCCATTGTCCACGCCTTTGCGCCGCGGCTCAAGGGCTTGCTCCGTCGTCCGCGGCGACGCATCATCGTGGTGCGGCCGAGCCGCGTGGGGATCGCGGTGACCGAGGTTTCCTTCCAGCACTGCCGCGACTGCCAGGCGTGGGTCGATGCGCGCGCCGAGCAGTGCCCGATTTGCGGCATCGCCTGGCCGACATCGCGCTGGCTCACGCTGCGCCAGGAAAGCGGCCTTGCGTGGCGCGATCTGGCTTCAGGTCTCGGCGGGATCGCCGGGCTGATCGGTGGCCTGCTGCTGTGGCAACTGTGGCAGCAGGCGATCCGCTACGGCATGCCAGGGCCGCTGCGGTTGGCGTTCGTGCTGGCCAGCGCGGGGATGGCGTACGCGGTCGGGCGCGCGCTGACGTCGGCGGGGACAGCGTTCTTTCTCGGCTGTGGCGCGCTCGCGCTGGCGATGCCGGTTGCGCTCAAAGCGCAGTGGCTATTGGCATTTCCGGACGGGCTGGTGGGCACTGCGCTGACGCTCGGGCTGGGCGCGCTGGGCTGGCTGTTGGGCCGGTTTTTTGGCCCGGCGATCGCCGCGCAAAATTGGGAATTCCGCCAGCCGCGCAACGTGCTGGAGACCCGCGCGATGCTGGAGCGGCGCCTGCACGAGCTGCGCGAGTCCCGCGAAAAGATGCGGATGCTCGGCTTGCGGTTGGCCCAGCAGCTGCCCGGCGGCGCGCAGCACCCAGCGCTGGCAACGCTGCGGACGGCGGTCGAGGCGACCGAGGCGCAGTACCACAGCCACGTCATCCACGCCTGGCTGGTCACGACCGCGATTTGGCAAAACCAGGCGCAACCGGTGCTGGCGCAGTGGCGGCATTTTGCCGGCCCGGAGTGCGAATCGGCGGTGGCGGCGCTGGACAAGATGACCCAAGGCGGGGCGCGGATGCTGGCCGACTGGCAGCAGGCGCCGGAAGCGGCGGACCCGCGCGGCCAACGGGCGATCGGGCAGCTGCAGCGGCTGATCGCAGCGGTGGCACATCTGCGCGAGGCGGTGCTGCTGCGGCAGGCGACGGCGCTGGCGCAGGCGACTCCTGGAATTCACGAAGCTTTTGACAGCGGCTCGGTGCCGGGCGCGGCGATGACGCAAATTGACGAGCTACGGCAAGGCACGCGCTTTTTGGACCTCGCGGGCGCGACAGCGGAACTGGTCGCGGAGAACGAGCGGCTGCGCGCGGACCAAGCGGCGATTCGGGAAGTGGAACAGCTGGTGGGCTAGAGCGACGAGGCCGTGAGCCTGGCGCAATGGGCGCTGAATTCACGGGTTATTCTTGGCAGCGGATTTCGGAACGCGGACGTCTTCGGGCGCGCTCAGCGGGCAAAACGGCGGCGCGATCCGGACAGCTTGGGGCGCGCGCTGCGGAAGTTCGTCCGCTCTTTGTGGACCTCCGGTCCGAGGCGGTGCGCGCTATGGCGCCTTGGCCGCGGCCGCTTGGGCCGCCTGCAACAGCGTCAAATAGCTCTGGTTTTGCGGATCAAGCTCTACCGCCTTTTTCAGGTACCGCACTTTCAGCACCAGGTTTTGCGTCGCCTGCGCCAGCTCCGCCTGGTGCGACGCCTTGGCCTGCGCGTCGGTCACGTTGACCATGTCGGTCGCTGCATCCTCGAGTTGCGGATATTTCAGCGGCCGCAGCCGCGTCAGGTGCTTGCGCAGGGCCATCGCGCCGGCGTCCTTGGTATCCGGTTTTGCCAGCCACGCCGTCTCGATCGCCGTAAAAGCGCGGCCTTCCAGCTCGCCGATCGCCAGCTTCACCGCCGCCTGCTGCGCCGTCTGCTGGGCAGCGTCCAGACCCTCCGGAATCGGCAACTGCGCGAGCTGCTCGACCGCGCGCTGGGCCAGCTCCGCGATCGTGATCGCCGCCGCGCGCGACTCCGACAGCGCGCCGTAGCTCCGCACCTGGTCCAGCTCGTGGAACAGCCCGCCCGCGCGCACCGCGTCCGGCGACGGGTTCGGCCGCTTGCCGATGAAGAACGTCAAAAAGCTGTCCAGTTCCGCCGCACGCTCGGCGATCGCCGCTTCGGGCGTCGGCTGCTGCGTCGTCCGTACCCGCAGATCGGCCGCTATCGCGCATTGCGGAACCAGCAGCCGCCGCGTCGCCTCGGCCGCCAAGTGCGCTTCAGGACTGCCATTTTTCTCGTAGTGGTGCTTCTCAAACCACCGCCGCGCGCGTTTCCACAGCGCGGTCGCCGCTTCCACGTGCTTTTGCTCCTCCTCCAGATGGCCGAGTCGCTGCATCGCCCGAGCGACGTCGGCGCCCAGACCGCGATCGTCCTCGTGCTTGGCGATATAGTCTGTCAAATCAGCGGTTTCCTGACCCGGCCCGATGGCCGTTTGCGCGCGCGCCGGGTGCGACAAAAAAGTCACGGTGACAAGGCTGATGGCGAGAAGCTGACGATGCATTGGGTCCTCAACGGCGCAAGCCGCAGGCCGATTTGACGACAAAATCGCCCGCGGTCAAGTCTTTGCCGCGTGCTGGGGATCAACGCACGACGGCGGCGGTTGCTTCCCGGCGTGCGGCGGCGTAGCGTGGCGCGATGCGCAAGCTCCTGACAGCGGTGGCGGTGGCGAGCGGCGCGCTGCTGGCGGCGCCCGTGGCCGGGCAGGAGCCCAATGCGCACCGCGATGTCGTGATCGACGCGCCCGACGCGGTGGCGCAGCTGGAGGCCGCCGGGCACGATCTGGGCAGCGCGGTTTTTGGCCAAAAAGTCCGGAACAACGCGGAGCTGCGGCAGACGGTCGGCTGGGGGAGCATCGCGCGGCACATCGAGGCGGTGCTGGCCGCGCGGCGACGGGCCGACAAGCAGCTGGGCGTCGGAATTCGCTTTGGCCACCGACTGTTCGACGCAAACTGGCTGGGCGCGCGCCAGGCGAGCTTTCGGCTGATCGCCGTGGTCAACCGCATGGATCGCGCCGCCTTTGCCGGCGACGGCTGCGGCGAGACGCGGCTGATCTACCGGCTGGGCTATGACCGCGGCGACGACGCTTCCGCGCTGCCGATGACGATCAACGCGGTTTTCCGCCAGCCCGGGACCTGCTTTGAGGCGTGGAAACGCTGGCCGTGGCAGGCGAATCGCCACCCGGAGCTGCTGCTGCAGCCGGACGCCGCGCTGGCGTTCGCGACGCCGGAGAACCTGCTGGCGGTGGAGCTGAACCTGCAGAGCGTGCGCTGGCCGTCGACGGCCAAGCCGGACTTGGGCGGCCATGTGGAGTACCTGCTGCGCGTGTTTCGTGCGCAGAAGAACGGCACTTTTGCGCCGGCGCCGCTGGAAAACCAGCCCGACGTCGCGCGGTTGCAGCGGGATCCGACCCTGCGCGCGCGCCTGCTGGCGTGGCTGCGCGAACCCGGGCACCTGCTGGCGATCGACGCGGGCACGGCGGTGCTGCCCGACGAATTCCTGGCGACGGAGGCGACTTCGGTGGCGCCGCGCGGGCTGGCCCGTCAGCAGAACCGCCCGTTTCGTCAGCTATTTTCCCCGGACGAGCTGGTGGACGTGGACCTGCGGCCATTTCGCCAGATGGCGACGGCGACCGTGCTGCTGCGGCGGCTGGACGCGACGTCCTGCACAGGGTGCCACCAGGCCAACAGCCTGGCGGGTTTTCACCTGCTGGGCGAGGCGGCGCGCGAACAGCGGCTGGACGGGCTGGCGGTTGGTCGGTCCGCGCACCTGATCCACGAGATTGCATTGCGCCAGGCGGACATGGACCGCTGGCCCGAGATGCCGCCGGCGCGGCGGCTGGACGCGGCGGACCTGCTGGATGCCGGCCTACCCAACGGTCCATGTGCGCTGAATGACAACGGTTTTTCGCCGTGCGCCGACCTGCCGACGGCGAAGCTGCGCTGCGTGGAAGTTGACGACGCGGAGCTTGGCGTGTGCGTCCCGGCGGCGGGCGACGTCGGCAGCGCGTGCGAAGCGGGGGAACTGCGACCCGGCGCGACACCCGAGCGCGACGCCATCCGCCGCGCGACCGCGCTGCCCTGCCCCCGCGACGGCGTCTGCAACCGCAGCCGCGCGGGCTTTCCGGCGGGCGTCTGCGTCGCGGCCTGCGGCAACCCGCCCGACGGCACGACGTGCACCGGAATCCCCGCGCTCACGCCGTTCAACCGTTGCCTTGCGCGCCACAAACCGTTCGCCGCCTGCGCCGCAGCGACCGCCTTGGACGTGCTGGTGCGCGGCTGCTCCGCCGACACGCCGTGCCGCGCCGACTTTGTCTGCAGCCGCGGTCCGCAGGGCCAAGGCGCATGTATGCCGCCGTATTTCCTCAGACAATTGCGCGTGGACGGTCATCCCGCCGTGCGCTGAGTCTCCTCGGCTTCCCGCCGCGCCCGCCGCTCGGACTGTCGCCGCTGTTCGTCCTGCTCAGCCAACAACAGCTTGCGACCCAGCACGTAGCCCAACGCCGCGCCCGCCAACAGCGCCGCCGGGATGAAAAACAAGTGCGCCGACGTCATGGCTTGCCGTCCAGCCGGTCTTCCAGATTGCGCAACTCGGCCTCCAGCTTGGCCTGCTTCAGCGCCGTGCGGGCAACAAACACTGCGAGCGCCAACCACATGACAAAATAGGCGATAATCAGCAGAATTCCACCGGACACCGGCTCTTCCTTGAAGCGGCTGAGGTCGTCGGGCGGCGCGTCCGCAAACGCCAGAATCGGCAGCAAAAACACGGCTGCAGCTGTGGCAAATCGGGTCATGTCGGGCCTCCCTCGCGTTGTTGGCGCACGTCCTGGGCGGAAAATTCCAGCTGCAGATTCAGCAGGCGCTGCTCCAGCCGCAGGACGCGAAACCGCAGCGTCCACAGCGTCGCGGCAAACAGCGCGATCGCCAACAGCGCGACGCGAAAGGTGATTTGCATCCCAGGACTCTGGATGCCGCCGCCCTGGAGCACCATCGGGTGCGTCCCGCCCCACTTCGCCACGGCGACATGGATGAGGTACGCCACCGGCGCGGCCAGCGACGCCAGCGCCGCGGCGATCTTGCGGCCAGTCCCGTCGGGCGCCAGCGCGCGAATCCCCAGCACCGCCGCGGCCAGCAAGAGCAGCAGCAAGGTCAGCGTCAGGCGCGGCTCCCACGTCCACCAGGCGCCCCAGGACTTGCGCGCCCACAGCGGCCCGGACGTCAGGACCAGCACGGCAAAGGCCAGCCCGGTCTCGATGGCCGACCGCGCGAGCGCATCCACGCGGTCTGACGGCGCGACCAAATCGACAAGCGACAGGAGCGAGCCGGACGACAGGCACAGCATCATGGCGATCGCCGACGACACGTGGAAGTAGAAGATTTTCTGGACAATTCCCAGCGTGACATCCGGCCGCGCGACAAACGCGACGCAGTACAGCGCGGCGAGCACAAGCGCGGTCGCGACGGCGAGCAGCGCAAGAAAGCCGAGCGGTCGCTGAAAAGACGAGGTGGACATGCCGCTGCAACCGCGGTCGGGACGCCGACGCGGGACGGACGGTAGCAAACGCCCGGCGGATTTGCCATGGCCGCGCCGGGAACGCGCGGTTGCGGCTACACTTCCACGACCCGCGCGTGCAGCCACGGCGCCACGGCGAGCACGAGCGCGTCGTAGGCCAGCATCAGCCCCAGCCAGCCGTTCAACGCCTCAGCGGGCGCGTGCGCCTGCGCCAGCACGGTCGCCCGCACGCCCGCGATCAGCAGCGGCGCCAGCAGCGGATACAGCACCAGCGGCAGCAGCACCTCGCGCAGACGGACGTGCACCAGAAGCGCCGCGACGAGCGCGCCGAGCATCGCCTGGCCAAGCAGCCCCAGCGCCAGCGCCGCCAGGACCACGCCGGGCTGCGCGAGCGCCGCGTCGAAAAACACCAGCACGATCGGCAAGATCAAGAGCGTTGTGACGCCGGAAAACAGCAGCTGCATCAAGGCCTTGGACAGCAGCAACGGGTGCGGACCGGCCAGCGTGCGCTGGGCGAGCTGGAGCGTGCCGCCCTCGTCTTCCGCCGTAAACAGCCGCAGCAACCCGACCGTGCCGGAAAACAGCAGCGTGACCCAGAGCGCGCCGGGCACCTGCGCCGCGGCCGCCTCGCCCTCGCGCAGGAAGCCGAACGCGAAGACGACGACGCACAACAGCGCGAAAAGCAGCATGAAACCAAAGACTTCGCGCGACCTCAGCGCGATGCGCAGGTCTTTTTGCAACAGCAGCCAGGTCAGGCGCAGCAGCATCCAGGCGCTCCGACCGAAGTTTGCGACCCAAAGTCCTTGATCCGCGGCGTGCCTCCGGAGGTGCGCGGTCGCGCTGCGGTCCGAAATCCAACCGGTCCGACCGAAAAAATACGGCATCCGACGTCGTTCTGCATGGTTAGGCCGCCTCCGTCGCGACGACGTGGCCGTGCGCGAGGTGCAACTGCCTGTCCGCCAGCGGCAGCAGCGCCGGGTCGTGGGTCGCCAGCAGGATCGCTGCGCCCTGGCGGCGCGCGTCGTCCAGCACGTCCGCGAGCAGGGCAGAGCCCGCGCGATCAAGGCCCGTCGACGGTTCGTCCAGCAGCCAGACGTCCGCCCCCGACGCCAGCACGCGCGCCAGCGCCGTCCGCTGCAGCATTCCGCGCGAGAAACCGCGCACCGGCCGGTCGTGGTCACGCCGCGCCAGACCGACCCGCTCCAGCAGCGCGGCGATCGCGGGCTCCGGCCGAGATGGATGCAGAAGTCCATGAAATAGCTTAAGATTCTCCAAGGCCGACAGCTCCAGGTACAGCCCTGGCGTGTGGTCGAGACGCGCCAGTCGGCGCGCCAGATGCGCAGCGTCGATGTCCGCCAGTGGCACGTCGTCGAGCTTGACGACCCCGCGCGCCGGCTTGCGGCTGCCCGCCAACAGCGCCAGCAGCGACGACTTGCCCGCACCGTTCTCGCCGGTCAACGCCGTCAGCGAGCCGGCCGCCAACGCCAAATCGACGTCGACCAGCACGAATCGCCCGGCCACGGCCCAACCGACCGCTTCGGCGGCGAGGCGCGTCATGCCGCCGGCTCCGATCGCCCGGCCTTGCGGTGCGCCGCCAGCCCAGCCAGCCCGCTGACCGCCAGCGCGCCGGCCAGCCACGCCAACGTGCGCCCCGGTAGCCGCGCAGTCGCAGGCAGATCGCCGATAACGACCGTCACGACTTGCGAATTCGCCAACGGCTGCGCCAAGGTCGCGCCTGCCAATCGCTCGCGCCCCTCTTCGAACCGCGTCTGCCGCGCCGGCCGGTCCAGCGCCAGCGTCAGCCGCACCGGCGGCCCCGCCAGCAGCGCGAGCGCCAGCCACGTTCGCCCCGCCGCGTGCCCCGACAAGCCGAGCCGCAGCGCTGGCGCAGCCACCGGCAAGGCGTAGCGCAGCCGCAGCGTCCCAGGCGTGCCGGCCGTCACCGCACCTTGCAGCCGCAGGCTGTCGGTGGAACGCGTGACCTGCAGCGCCCCGGGCGCCTCCACTTCCATCGACTGGGTCGTCGCCGGTACGATCCCGCGATCCACGACGACCGGCGGTTCGCCCACGGCCGGAAACAGCAGCGGCACCGCCACGCCGTCCAGCTGGACCACGCCGCGCAAGGCCGGCAGCGTCCACGTCAGGTCCTGCTGGAACAGCAGCCGGCCTTCCTCCACGCGCACCTGGACCTGCACATCCAGCGTCAGCGCGTCGATGCCCAACACCGGCGTGGCGTCCTGGGCCAGCTCAGTCGCCTGCACCGGGACCGCCGCGAAGCAAAACGCCGCGAGCCAAGGCCACAATCCGCCGTCGCGTCCGGTCATGCCCGCGCCTCGGCCAGCCGCACGTGCCGGGCGTCCAGCTCCGCCAGCGCGTCGAGCACCGTCGCCGCCTCGTGGGTGTACCGGTCGGAAAGCTGCCGGAAATCGCGGTCATCCAGCTTGCCGGTCTCGCGATCGAAGCGAATCTCGCGCAGGTGGTTCAAGAGGCGATCGCGCTCGTCGGTCAGCCGCGTCCGTTCCGCGTCGTAGGCGGCGTCCAACAGCCGCGCGTCGCGCAGCGCCAGCAGCATCCGCAACGCCTGAAGCAGCGCTGCAAGCGCCAGCACGCCAAGCGCGCCGAGCGCGATAACTGCGAAGATCGCCTTCACTTTTTGCCGCCGAACAGCCGACCCAGCAAGCCGCCCTGCTGCGGCGCCCGGGTAGCTTCGTCCTGGAACGCTGCGGCCAGCGCGCGGACAAAGCCTTCCACGTCATCAAACCGCCGCTCCGGCACGCGATCCAGCGCCGCGTGGATCACCGTCGCGACGCCTGCGGGCAGGTCAGGTCGCAGGTCGCGCAACGGCTGCACCGGAATCGCACCCTGGCCGCGCAGGTAGGCCAGGACCGCCGCGGCGCTGTTCGCCTCCGCCCGCACCGCGCGCGCGCCGCTCAGCAGCTCGTAGGCGATCGCCGCCAGGGCAAACTGGTCGCTGCGGCCGTCCACGATGCCGCCGCTCGCCTGCTCCGGGCTCATGTACGACGGCGTTCCGGCCGGCCGATCGCGGTCCCAGCCCATGCGGAAACGATCCGCGCGGCCGGTGATTTGCGTCGCGGTCCCAAAATCGTAGGTCATCAGCCGCCGCGTGCCAAACGACGTGACTTCGACCATCGCGTTGCGCGGCGTCACGTCGCGGTGCACCCAGCCGCGGCCATGAAGCTCCGCCAAACCATCCGCCCATTGCCGCAGCAGGTCCAGCAGCACGTCGGGCGTCATCCGCGCGTCTTTCTCCATGAATTCAGCGAGCATCTTGCCTTCGACGTGCTCCAGCGCGATGTACGGCCGCTGATCGGCCAGCATGCCGGCCCGGTAGACGTCGACAAAACACGCGCCGTGCAGCTCCCCCAGCAGCTGGCCTTCGCGCTGCAACGCCTGACCAGCACGGCGAAAATCCATCTCTGGCAGCGTCAGGTACAGGCGGCTCAGCACCTTGAGCGCCACTTCGCGGTTGCCCAAGCTGGCTTGGCGTGCGAGGTAGACGTCCGCGTGGCTGCCCGTGCCCAGCACTTTGAGGATCTCGAACTCGCCGTCGATCACGTAGCCGATCAGCGCATCCAGCCCGCCGCGCGAGGACGCCCGGTGCGAGGACGGCTGCGCGACAGGCTGGCCCGGCGGCAGCTGGACGTTGGCCACGGGATGCGCCGTCTGGCTCGGACGCGTCTGCAGCAGGCCGCGCGGGGCGTTGGGCACGGCGTGCGGCATCTCGGGCTCGATCGGTTTGGTCGCCAACAGGGTCTCCCTTCGCCGGATACGGGTCTGCCGACCCGGCGTCCTCACCGCAGGATAGCGCAGGGGCGCCAGCGTCGCCATACGTGAGCACCGCTGTGCGAGACCAAGCCCCGTCGCATTTTGGACTGGACGACGAGCGTGCTCCTCTGGAGGCACGCCGCGGATGACGGTCGGCTGGATCGCGAACGTCGGCGGGTCTGTATGCCGCTTCCGGCGCGCGCCGCACCGCGGTACACTGCAGCCCATGAGCGACCTGCACACCATCGCCAATGCCGCTGACCTGCGCCAAGCCCTGCAAAGTGGCCGTCTGGAGCGCGTCGCGATCGATTCCCTGGACCTGCCGCCGCTGCACGTGTCCGCCGTGACGATGGCACACGTCCGGATGGTCGGCCCGCGGCTGATTGGCTTGCAGATCGATGACTTACAGGCGAGCAACGTGCAGGCGCGCGGCGTGCTGCTGCGGGCGGTGCGCTGGCCCCACGCGCAGCTGATGCGCTGGCAGGTGTCGGCCAGCCAAGCCCAGGAGATGCAGCTGCCCGGCGCGCGGCTGGAGGCCTGCACTTTTGTCGACACGCCGGTGACCAACAGCAACTTTCGCGGCGCGCAGTGGCTGGGCTGCACGTTCCAGCAGGCGGATCTCAACCACGTGACGCTGGGCGACGCGTTCATCCTGGACAGCCGATTTGAAGACGCGCGTCAGGGCGGCGCCGTGCTGGACAACGCCGACCTGCAAAACGCCGTGCTGTGCCACGTGGATCTGCGCGGGGCCAACCTGCTGCGCGCCAACTTTCAGGGCGCGATTCTCGTGGATGTGGACCTGCGCGACGCCAACCTGCGCGAAGCGCGCTTCGCCGACGTGCTGCTGGTGAATTGCCGGCTGGATCGCACGGAATTCACCGCATTGGGCCAGAACCAGGCCAGCCACGCGCAGCTGCTGGAGCGGCTTGGCCGTCTGCCACCGGAGCAGGTGCTGGCGATCGCCGCGGCGCTGCTGGTGCGGCCGGCAGGTGCGATTCCGGAGCGCACGGATACGCCGCACGGCGACGGCGTGGGCAACTTGCTCAAGCTGACATTTCCCGCGCTTGTGCGCGAGCTGCAAGGCCGCGGCGGGCCTGCGGAATTGGCGCGGCTGCGCGTGGACGGCGAGCACGTGTGGGCGACCGCGCACACGGGCGACGAAGTGCGGCTGACCAGCGGCGCCCAGGTGCAGCGCGTGGCGCCGCAGATGGCCGTGCCGCTGCCGGTCTCGCCGCAAATTCCGCAGGCTCCGACGCCCGTTGCGCCGCCCAAAAGTCGGCCTTCGGGGCTGGAGATCGACTGAACACGCTGACCTGATGCGCTTCTTCAACTGCGGAGCCTGGGACCGCAAGTTCGCAATTTCGCGCGTGAACGGCGGCTACACGCGAACGCCTTTCGCCGAGGCCAACCGCACCGGTTAGACCTGTCGCATGTCGGACTGGTCCACGAGCGTGCTCCTTCGCAGGCACGCCGCGGATAACGGTCGGCTTGATCTTGAACTTCGGCGCGTGCGGCTACCGCGGCTGGACGATCGCCACTGCGTAAGGCTTGTCGCCGGGCACGTCGCGCGTCGTCCGGACCTGCCAGCCGGGCGCCACCAGCCGCTCGGCCAGCGTCGACGCCGGGCCAAAAGCGTGCACGGCGACCACGCCATCGGCGGTCAGCAGCCCGCGCGCTTTCTCCGGCCACTCGGGAAACGGCCAGACGGCGCGCGCCGTCGCGAGCTGCACGTTCCCATCAAGCTCGCAGGAATGCAGCGTTTTCGCGATGACCCGCACGTTTTTCAGGCCCAGCGCGCTCGCTGTCTCCTCGATGAACGCCGCCCGCAGCTTGCGCGGCTCCAGCGCCGTGATCTGCGCCCGCGGCCAGACGATGCCCAGCGTCAGCGCCTCCAGCCCCGCACCCGCGCCCACGTCGATCGCCCGCGCCGGCGGCTGGCCCAGCACGTCCAGAGCGGCCGCCGCGACCGTCAGCGCCTCGCACACGTGGGTCAGCAGTCCAGCCTCGGTCGCATCGCCCACCAGGTTTGTGCGCGTTTGCCCCGTCGCCAGACGCTGCGCCAACTTGTGCAACTGCGGCAGCCAGAGCGCGTCGTAAGGCAGCCCCGCCGCTGCGCAAATGGCCGGCAGGTCCGCCAGCGTCTTCACGGCGCGTTGCCTGGAGCTTCAGCGCCCTTGTCCTGCGCCGCCTTCATCCGCGCCATCTCGGCTTCCGCCGCGGCCAGCCCCTTGTCCACGGAAGCCTTGATCGCCTCGCCTTTTTCCCCGGCCTTTTTCGCCATCCGATCGCGCAGCTTCAGCGCCTCGTCCTTCTTGCCGGACGCGGTGTACAGCATCGCCAGCAGCGTCACCTGGTCCGGATCCGGCGTTGTCGCCTCCATCAGCCCTTCCAGCAGCTTTTGCGCCCGATCCGGCTGCTGCACCTGCAGCCACACGCCGGCAACGTCCATCGGCGTCAGGAGTTTTTGGCCAATTGCCTGGGTCGCCAGCGCCTCCGCCTGCTCGGTCTTCTCGCCCACCGCGTAGGCGATAAGCAGCAGCATCAGCGTCTCGCGATCCGCCGGCTTGGCGTTGTGCGCGGGCTCCAGGATCGCCAGCGCTTTGTCCACGTCACGGTTTTGCAGGTACAGCTGCGCCTGCAGCAAGCGCGCGCGCTCCGCGTCCGGGCCCGCCTCGGTCAGCGGCTTCAGCGCCGCCGCGGCTTCGTCCAGCTTGCCGGCGCCGCGCAGCAGCTCCGCCCGCACCATCATCAGCTGGCGGCTCGCCGGGTTGGCCTTCAGCGCCGCGTCCATGGTCGCCAGCGCCTCGTCGGTCTTTTTCAGCGCCATCTGGTTCTGCGCGAAGGCGATGGCCACGCGCTCGTCATCCGCCGACGCACCGGCGTCCTGCAACGCCTTCAGCGCGGCCTCCGACTCGCCCTTGCCGCGCAGGATCTCCGACAGCAGCAGCGCCGCATCCGGGTCCTTTTGCGCCGCGGCTTCGCGCAGCAATTTCTCCGCGCCGTCCATATCCTTTTGCTGAATCAGCAGTTGCGCCAACGCAGCGCTCGCGCCCACCACTTTGGGGTCCAGCTCCCGGGCACGCTGCAGCTCCTTTTTCGCCTCCGCCTGCATGCCGTTGCGCTGCGCGTCGGGGGCGCTCACGGAGCGCTGCAGGTTCAGCACGCCGATCGCCAAGTGCGCCTCCGCAAGCTCCGGGTGGCTCTTGAGCACCTGCTCCGCCAGCTGCCACGCCTTGACCGGCTGATCCAACTGCAGCGCCATTTGCACCAGCGACAACCGCGCCAGCGGGTCGTCTTCCCGGGCCAGCGCCGCCTCGCACGCCGGCAGCCCCTGGTCGACCATCCCCTGGTCCAGCTGCGCCACGCCGCGCGCAAACGCGACGATGGCGTGGTTGGGCCAAATCGCGTCGGCGGCCGCCATGTCGGCATTCGCAGCCTTGAAGTCAAAGCTCATCCGCGCGGCGTGCGCCCGCAGCACCAGCCACCACGCCGCCGCTTGCTCCACGCTGATTTCGTGGGGCTTTTGCAGCGCGCCGGTCGCAAACGGCTCGATCACCGTCCCATCCGCCAGCTTCACCGCCACGCGCGTCTTGGACAACAACAGCGGCGACTGAATTCCGCCCGCGTCCGTCAGGAACGTCACCGCATCGCCGTGCGCCTGCGCCAGCGCTGCCACCAGGAACGCCGCCTCCACCGCGTGCACCGGCCGCGCGGTCCCCGCTACCACTTCGCCAAACAGCTTCGCGCTCGCCAGCGCCGGATGCCCGCGCCGCTGGGTCGTCGGCTGCAGCTGCAACTTGCCCGGCGCCACCAACAGCTTGACGTAGCTCGCCAGCGCGGCACCGTCCTTGATGCCGGCCACGGCTTTTTTCATCGCGTCATCGGGCGTGCCAGGCGCCACAGCGGCCTCGCCGGCCAGTCCCGCTTTGGCCAGTCGCGCAGTCAGCGATTCGCCAGCAGGTGCCGCAGCAGCGGCGACGGGCTTCTTGCAACACCCCGCGCCGCAGCACGACCACCACGCGACGCCGGCGGCAACGGCGACGACCACGGCCGCGATCGCCAGGACGCGGCGGCGGTTGCTGGTCGCGGGCGCAGGCGCTTGCGGGCCGCCGATCACGGCGCGGTGGCACTGCGGGCAGCGCTCCGTCAGGTCTTTGACTTCCACGTTCTTGTCGCAGGAGGGGCAAAATGCGTTCATGTTTTCCTCAGTCGGTCCAACCGGCGCTACCGTTTGCCGTGTCGCCGCAGAAAGTGCAACAGGGTGTCGGGCGCATCCGTGATAATCGCGGTAATCGCCGCATCGCACAGGTATTCCCACTGGCGCGGCGCGTTGACGGTCCACGTCCAGACCTGCCAGCCCTGCGTGCGCCACAGCGCCAGCCGGTCCGCCGTCACCAGCGCCTCGTGCGGGTTCACGCTCGCGATCGTCCAGTCCAGCTCCGCCGGCCGCTCGGTCAGGTGCCAGAAGTCGCCCGGCGGCTTCTCGTCCACCAGCGCCGCGAGCGGCCGGCCGATTTGCGCGCGTGCGACCTGCGCGAGCGGCGCCAGGTTGAACGACGACACCAGCCAATCGCCGCCGTCCACTTGCTCCAGGCGCCGCACAAACGCGTCGGCCAGGTACAGCCCGCCGCTGCGATCGCCGCCGTTGACCTTCAGCTCCGCGTTCACGTGCGCCTTGCGGCCCGCCAGCAGCTCCAGCACTTCATCGAAATGCGCCGGCCGCTGCGTCTGCAGGTGGCCGTCGCCGAGCGTCATCGCCCGCAGATCGCGCCACGTCAGCGCGTTCACGGCGTCCGGCCGGTTCGCCAGCCGCTGCAGGTCGTCGTCGTGGAACAGCACCAGCTCGCCGTCCGCGGTCAGCTGCACGTCGAATTCCACGCCGTCCGCGCCCAGGTCCAAGGCGATCCGCAGCGATTCCAAGGTGTTTTCAACAGCCAGCCGGCGCGCACCGCGGTGGCCAATCACAAGTGGCGTCATCTTGGCCTATACGCGCCGACCGAAGTTCGCGATCAAACGTCCGGCATCCGCGGCGTGCCACCGGAAGCGCACGCGTGTGGTCTCCGTCCGAAATGCAACGGGGCTGACCATGAGCCGGTGGTGTTGGCGACAAGTCAGCACGTCTAGGCGGCCCGCGCCGGGTCGAACGTCATCAAATCGGTCTGCAGCATCAGCGTCAGCATGTGCAGAAGCGCCAGGCGCTGCTGGCGGTTGTTGTACGCCTCCTCATAGGCCACCCGCGGCGTCGGCGCGCTGACCAGCGACGACAGCGCCTTGGACTCGCGCGCGGACAGCTTGAGCGACCCCACGCCGATCAGCGGGTTCTTGGCGCGGTACAGCGGCCGATCCAGCTTGTCGACGAGCAGCGGCTCCAGCACCGACAGCGGGATCCGCTCGCGCACGCCTTCCGCCAGCACCGTGACTGGATCAAAGTCCAGCGGTACGATGTCGGCCGGCGGCGCCGCATCCTCGTAGTAAGCAAACGTGCCGCTTTCCCAGCCAAAAGCATCGATGAACTTGGCGCGCAGCTGCCGCTCCAGGACCTGGTACAGCTGGAACGGCTTGATGAGGTTCAGGCCGATCAACAAGTCGCCCAGCCGCCCGCCGGTCTGCCGCGCGCGCTGCATCGCCATGTCCACGTCCGCCTGGCTGATGAAGCCATTTTGCACCATGAACGGCCCGAGCAGCTCATTGTGCTGGTTCGACGCGATGTATTGCGTACGGCCGCGGCGAAAGAAGATCGACTTGACGAACTCGCCGCGCCGCAGCTCCAGGCAGCCCGTCGCGCGATCGGCGTACATGCGATAGACAAGCCGCACGAACATCCACTGCGACAGCGGGCCCTGCAGCTTGGGCGTCCCCAGCGCCGCTTGCGCGGACGTGATCATCGCCTCCAGTGACGCCACGGTGCCGATCGGCTGGTACGGCCCCTCGTTGACGCTGATCAGGTCCTCCACGGTCGCCGTCCGCGCCCGCAGCATCGTCTCCAGGTTGTCCTGGCCAAGCGGGCCGAATTCCTTGCCGTCGCGCGTCCGCAGCCGAAACAGCGGCGTCTTGTTCGGCCGGGCGAGCGACGCGATCGTGTAGCTCTCCGGCTCCGGCGAACCGGGCATGGCGAAGCCCACCGTCGACGGCACATCGCCCGGCGACGACTGCGACCGCAGCTCATCGGCGACCGAGCGCATCGTCCGCGTATCGCCGCCATCGGCGCGCGGCACCGGCTGGCTCTGCCGCCCCACGCCCACCGGCATCGTCTCGCGCATGTCCGGCCGCGATTCGCGCGGGGAAATCTGCTGCGCCGTCGGCTCCGTCTCGCGCCGGCGTTCCAGGGACGCCAGCTCCGGCACCGGCGGCAGCCGCAGCCTGTCCAGATCCGCCAGCGCGTCAGTCGAGCTCAAATTCGCGCGCTTTTCGGCGATTTTGTCGCGGATCCGCTTCATGTCATCGGCGGAAAACGACAGCGACGCCGACGACGGCACGTACTTTTGGCCCTCGACGCCGGTCTTGGCCTGCGCGGTGATCATCTGCGACGCCGGCACCACGCCCTGGTCCCGCGCCAGCGCGTCGACCGACGGCGTCGCCGGGATCAGCCGCTGCGGCTTGGTGATCGGCGGCTGACCCGGCACCGGCGAGCCGGGCTGGATGTTCGGCAGCGGCGTGACCTGCAGCGACGGATCGAACAGCTTGACGATGAAATTCGACAGCGCGTTGTTCGACACCTGGATTTTCTGTTGAAACAGCAGGGTCATGATGTCGTCGTGCATCGCCATCGCGGTCGGATAGCGCTCGTTCACATCGCGCGCCAGCGCCCGCCGCAACACGTCGCGCACCGGCTCTTCGATGTACGCGTGTTTCTTGAACTTGTGCTCCAAGCGCGCGTCGCGGATGTTGACCAGCGTCTCGAGATCGGTCTTGGCCAGGAACAGCCGCTTCAACGTCAGCGACTCGTACAGGATGATGCCCAGCGAAAAAATGTCGCTGCGGTGGTCAAAAGGCTGGCCGGTCACCTGCTCCGGGCTCATGTAGCCCAGCTTGCCCTTCAGCACGCCCGATCGCGTCGCGTTGTCGGCGGACTCCCCGCCTGGCGTCGCGCGCGCCACGCCAAAGTCCATGACTTTGACCTCGCCCGCCTCGGAAATGATGATGTTGGAAGGCGAAACGTCCCGGTGGATGATGTGCAGCGGCCGGCCGTAGTGGTCCTTGGCGTTGTGCGCGTAATGCAGGCCCTTGGCCGCTTCCGCCGCGATAAACAAGCACATTTCCGTGGGGATGCGCATCTGGACTTGCGTCGATCGCGACAGCACCTTGAACAGGTCCGGCCCGGCGACGTACTCCATCGCAATGTAATAATTGCCATCAATCTCGCCGTTTTCGTACGTCTGCACGATGTTGGCGTGCTGCAGCACGGCGCACAGCCGCGCCTCCGCCAGCAGCATGTCGATGAACGTCTTGTTCTGGGCAAAAGCCGGCAGGATCTTCTTGACGACAAGGATCTTCTCAAAGCCACCGACGCCGGCCACGCGCGCGCGCCACACCTCGGCCATGCCGCCGATGCCGATGCGGTCGAGTAGCTCAAAGCGGCCGAACATGGTCGACAAAGTGGACTCCGTGCCCGGCACGTGCGCGCAAAAGGCCCTCGATCGTTGTGAGGAGCGGCGGCGAAGTCAAGGGGGAGCGCGCGGAAACTTGCCAATTTTTGGCGAATCAGCGGTCAGAGGGAGCGGGTGCAGCGGAGGCCGACGTCGTAGTCGGCGGCGGACGGGAGCGAACTGAACCGTCTGGACATATGCACCGCGATGTCAGCGCTGTCGAGCGAGCCGCCGCGAAAGACCCGCTCGGTGCCACTGGTGTCGTTGATGGGATCGCTGGCGGGCGAGATGGCAAAATAGCTGGCGCTGTACCAGTCGCGCGTCCATTCGTGGACGTTGCCGGCGACGTCGTGCAGGCCGTAGGGGCTGTCCCCGGCGGGAATCGAGTCCACCGCCCAAGTCGCGTTTGTCCCGCAGCCGTCCGTGCCGTTGTTCATGACCGCGAAACTGCAAGTCGCCGTCGCCTCACCCCACGCGTACGTGCGCATCGCGCTCGCGCACACTGGATCCGCCCCCGTGCTGCCATTTTCCTCGCACCGTCCGCGCGCCGCCATCTCCCACTGCGCTTCGGTCGGCAGGTCAAACTGCGCGCCACGCCACTTGCAGAACTGCTGCGCTTGCGTCCAGTTGACGAAATTAATTGGGTTATTCAGCAAGCTGGGATAGGTCGCGTACGGCATCGGCTGGATCGAACTCGGGCCCGAGCACGCGCCCGCGTCCACGCACGCCTTGTACTGCGCCACCGTTGTCTCGGTCAGATCCATCGCGTAGGCCGACAGCGTGACCTTGTGCTGCGGGCTCTCGTCGGCGATGCAGTTGCTGTCCTTGACGCTGTTGCAGCCCATCCAGAACGTGCCCGCCGGGATGCTGGCCATCTGCGCGACGCACGCTTGACTCACATCGCAAAAGCCGTGGTTCGTGCATTCGCTGCCGATCGTCAGCGGCGTGTGCGCGCAAGTGCCGCCCGTGCAGCTGTCCGCGGTGCAGGGGTTGCCGTCGTCGCAGCCGGTGGACGCCTTGCCGTCGCAGGTGCCCGAGCTCGTGCAGCTCGCGTTGCCAAAGCTGTCGGTGCGCACGAGCCAGGCGTCCAGGTTGCCAATATCTTTGCTGTCGCTGCTGCCGATGAGCGCAAAGCCGTCGCTGAGCCCGGCGAGGCCGTAGCCGCTGTCGCTGCCGCTGCCGCCGTACTTCTTGTCCCAGAGCTTGTTGCCCTGCGCGTCGGTGCGCACGAGCCAGTAGTTCTCCACGCCGCTGCTGCCGGTTTGGCCGGCCAACACGAAGCCGTCAGTCAGCGCGACGAGGCCGTAAGCGACGTCGTTGCCGTTCCCGGTGTACGTTTTGTCCCACAATTTCGTGCCGTTCAGGTCGGTGCGCACCAGGTAGAACGTGCTGCCGGAGCTGCCGGCGAGGGCGAAACCGTCGGAGAGCGCGACCACCGCGTTCGCAGTCTCGTTGCTGCTCGTGCCGTAGGTCTGGTCCCACAAGGCGTTGCCGTTCAGGTCGGTGCTGACGAGCCACATGTCGTCCCCGCCCGCGCCCTTGCTGTTGGTTTTGCCGGCCAAGACGAGGCCGGACGCCGTGGAAGCGATGGCATAGCCGCTGCCGAACGTGCTTGGGTCGATGATCTTGGCCCAGAGCTTGACGCCGTTGGCGTCCACGCGCCCGCCGTAAAGCGAGAAGTTGCCGGAGGAATCCGTGCCGGCGAACGCGTAGCTCCCGTCCGAGAGCGCGGTCACCGCGGCGCAAGACTGCGAGCCAGTGCCGCCATAGGTCTTGTCCCAAACGACGCCACCGTTCACGTCCGTGTGAATCAAGCGCGCGTCGGGATTGGCGCCGCTGATCGTGGCGTTGCCGCAGACGACATATCCGTCGGATAGGGCGACGATCGCGTTGCCCTGGGTGCTGCCGCCGCCCGCGATCGGGTAGGTGTTGTTCCAGATGGCCTTGCCGGCCAAGTCCGTGCGCACGACCCAGGTGCCGCTGGCGATGTCGGGGCCGCTGCCGACGAACGCGAAGCCGTCGCTGGTCGCGGTCACGCCATACGCGTTGTCGAGGCCGGCCGTGCCGTAGGTTTGGTCGAATTCCCTGGGCCCGCCGCTGCCGCACACGCCGCCGGTGCACGTTTCGCCGACCGTGCACGCGGTGCCGGTGCTGCAAGGCGTGAAGTTGGGCAAGAAGCCGTGAGCGCAGTTGCCAAAGGCGCAGAAGTCGGTGGTGCAGCCGTTGGCGTCGTCGCAGTTCTTGGCCGTGCCGCCGCCGCAGCTGCCGCCGCTGCAGACTTGGCCGGTGAAGCAGCCGTCCGCGCTGCAGGCGACCGTGTTGTTCGCGTGCGTGCAGCCGCTGACGGGGCTGCAGGCGTCGTTGGTGCAGGCGTTGCCGTCGTCGCAGGTGTCCGGGCTGCCGGAGCAGTTGCCGGCCGTGCAGTGGTCGTTCAGCGTGCAAATCTGCGTGTCGTCACACGGTGCGCCGGTGTTGGCTGTGTGCGTGCAGCCGGTCGCGAGGTCGCAGCCGTCGCTTGTGCACGGATTGCCGTCGTCGCACCCGATCGCCGCCGCGCCTGCGCACACGCCGGCGGCGCAGACGCCCGCGCTCGTGCACTTGTCGGCACCGCAGACACCGCCGTCCAGGGACTCGTTCACGCAGCCGAATTCCGTGTCGCAGCTGTCCGCCGTGCACGGGTTGCCGTCGTTGCAGTTCACGGCCGGGCCCGTGCACGTGTTGTTGGCGCAAACGTCCGGGCCGGTGCATTTCAGGCCGTCGTCGCAGGCGAACGCCGCGGGCGCGCCGTGCCAGCAGCCGGTGTGCGCCGCGTCGCAGAGGTCCGTGGTGCACGGGCTGCCGTCGCTGCAGTCGGGGATGGATTTGCCGATGCAGGGGCCGGAGAGCGCGCAGGTGGCGCTGCCAAAGAGGTCCGTGCGCAGGAGCCAGGCTTGCTGGCCGGCGCCTTTGGAATTCGTGTAGCCGGCGAGCGCGAAGCCGTCGGACAGGAGCGCGAGGTGCGAGCCGCCGTCGTCGCCCGTTCCGCCATAGGGGAAGCCGAACATCTTGTTGCCCAACGTGTCCGTGCGCACCAGCCACATCTCGTTGCCGCCCGCGCCGGTGGACGCAGTCGTGCCAGAAAACACGTAACCGCCTGGAATAGCTCGAACTTCCAGCGCGCTGTCGTCCTGCTTGCCGCCGTAGGTCTTGTCCCACAGCTTGTTGCCGCTCAGGTCGGTGCGCACGAGCCAGGCGTCGTTGGCGCCCGCGCCTTTTGACCCGGTCTGGCCAGCGACGAGATAGCCATCGCTCAAGGAAATCACGCTGTTGGCCGCGTCATCCGCGCTGCCACCATAGGTTTGCTGCCAAATTTGTTGGCCAGTGCTGTCGACGCGAACGAGCCAGAAGTCCTCGCTGCCGCCGATTGTCGCGGTGGATCCGGCCAAGATGAAGCCGTCGCCGCTCGGGCTGAGCGCTGTGAAATTGGAGAATGGCCCCGCGGAGAATTCGGTGACCGAGGACGCGTCGCCGCTCAAGTCGGTGAGGATCAACGCGCCGCTGCCGCTGGCGCTCGGGTCGCTGCCGGCAATCGCGTAGCCGCCTGACCGGGCGGCGATCGCCCGGCCGTTCACGTCCGACGCTGCAATCGCGTCAAAGTGGTTTTCAGACAACAAGTTGCCAGCAAAATCGACGCGAAAAAGTTCGACCTGCGATGCGCCGCCGCCAACCTCGCGGCTACCCAGGAGGAAGAAGCCATCGCCGAGGAGCACAGCGTCGCTGCCAAACCCATTGTTGTTGCTGTCGAAAATCTTCTGCCACATCAGCTTGCCGGCCAAGTCGGTGCGCACGAGCCACGGCTGCACGCCGTTGGAACTTGAGGTGCCAAAGATCGCGAAACCATCTGAAAGTGAGAGGATTCTGCTGACGCCAGCACCACCGAAGGTCGTGTCCAAAAACTTGCCCACGCCCGCGCACGTGCCGCCCGCGCACGCGTCCGCGCCCGTGCAGGCGTCGCCGTCGTCGCAGGTGACGGTGTTTGGCAAAAAGACGCATCCAGTCGCGGGGTTACAGCTGTCGGCGGTGCAGGGATTGCCGTCGGTGCAGACCTTGGCCGTGCCGCCCTGACACGCGCCCGCCTTGCAGGTCTGGGCGAGCAGGCACGAACCGCTCTGGCAGCTGCCATTGTTCAGCGTCACGTGCGTGCAGCCGGTGGTCGCGTCGCAGCCGTCGACGGTGCAGTCGTTGCCGTCGTCACACGAGACCGCGACCGCGAACTTGCAGACACCGGTATCGCATGTGCCTTGCGCGTGGCACGGGTCGGGCGCGCAGGCGCTGCCGCTGACGGGGCTGTGGTTGCAGCCGGTAAACGCCAGGCAGCTGTCGTCGGTGCACGGATTGCCGTCGTCGCAGTTCAGCGTCGGACAGGGGTCGGTGGCGTCGGGCGCATCTGCCGCATCCGGCGCATCTTCGCCGTCCGGGACATCCGCCGCGTCGCTGCCATCGGCGCTGTCGGCAACATCGGCCGCGTCGGCGGCATCCGGGGCATCGGCCGTGTCGGCGGCGTCGACGGCGTCCGACGTGTCAGCGCTGTCGGCGGCATCGGTCGCGTCCACGGCGTCCGCGGCATCCGCGACGTCCGGCGCATCCGCGGAATCCGCAGCGTCTGCGTCCACTTGCGCATCGGGTGCATCGGTTTCGCTGGCATCGGTCCCAGCGGCATCGGCGGCGTCGGCGGCCACGACCGCGTCCAGCCTCTCAGCCTCGGTCTGAAACGCGAACTCTTCCGCAGGCTTGACCTGCGCGCAGCCAACCACCAGCAGCAGCAGCACGAGCGTGGAGCGCGTCAACGTCATGGGCTAAAACCTCACCGCGAGCATCGCCCCGTTGGGCGCCGGCAGAACCACGGCCGCCTGTGCCGGGTGCCGCGCCAGCCACCACGTGCCAAAGCCCGCCGCAGCCACGCCGATGCCCGTCGCCGTCGCACCCAACGCCAGCCGCGTGTTGATCGCGCTCGCGCGACTCAGCGCGGTCTCGCGGCTGATGCCGGTGATCAGCTGGCCTGGATCGTGGCTTTGGTCGCGCGTCAGCTGCGCCGCATCCGACTCCGCGCCGACAAGCAGCACCGCGCCCACCGCCAGGACCGCAGCCCCGCCGCCCAACGCCACCCAGCCCGGCCACGACGGCCGCACGGCGGGCTGGGCGGGCTCCACCAACAACGGCGAGACGTGCGCGGGCGGCACCGCTTGCGCCCTCCGCTCGCCCGTGCTCTGGGTCACCAGCGGCTCCGCGACGGTTTTCTCCACGACCTTGACCGGCTTCAGCCCCAGCTTTTGCCGCAGCGAGGTCTCGCGCGCCTGCGCCTGCCCGCGCTCGTCCGCGCCCGGCGGCGCCAGCGTCAGGTACGCGTCGAGATGCTGCAGCGCCGGCTCCCAGGCCTCCGCCATCTGCTCTGCCACCGCCGCCTTGAACAGCAAGTCCAGCCGCCCCGGCGCAGTCTTGTAGGCCTGCAGGTACAGCTCCGCCGCCAGCGCCGGGTTGCCTGAGCGCGTCGCCGCGTCGGCCTCGCGCAGCCGCGTCTTGTTCACTTCCTGTTCCACTTCAGCCAGATACGTCTGGGCCTTGGGCACGCGCGCCGACTCTGCGCCCGCGTTGGCGATGAACTGCCGATAGTGCTCAATCGCGCCCTCGTTCATCCCGGCGAGGTGCTCCGACCGCGCGAGCGCCCACAGGTACGCCGGCGACGGATCGAGGCGCCAGGCCTTCTGGTACAGGTCGGCAGCCTTGACGAAGTCCCCGGCTTCATAGGACTTTGCCGCCTGCTGCACGAGCGTCACCGCGGTCCGGGCGCTGTCGATCGCCTGCGCCGGCAGCGCGAACACCAGCAGCGCGAACACGACAAGGCTCCGCCGGCCCGGTCGCACGCGACACAGATTTCCCAGACATTTCAGGACTCGCTGCATGCCGCGCACAATCCGGTGTGATCCCGGTGATACTGGTCCGCCGAGGTCGGGAAGTCAAGTGCGGACAGGCGCCTCAGCGCTTCTGAAACGCATCCGCAAGTGCATTGCCGGCTTCGCAACCTTGGCGGTCCGCGGCGGTCGGTGCGTCGGCGATCGCGCGCAAGCGCACGCACACCGGGTCCGGCAGTGGTCGATGCGCGCAGACGCGATCCGCGAGCGTCTCGCACGGGCCCGCACACGCGGTTGCCAGCACACATCCCAGCGCAAACAGCAGCTTCACGCGGCGCCCTGCGGCCGGTCCGCCTCGGTGGGAATCGGCAACCATTCAACCACTTCCAGCCCGTAGCCGCCGACGCCGCGCAGGCGCCGCGGCTGGTTGGTCATCACGCGCAGCTGGCGAACGCCCAGGTCAACCAGAATCTGCGCGCCGAGACCGAATTCACGGTATTTCGACGTCTGATTGGCGGAATCCGGCGGCGGCCACGGCTTGCCCTCGCCGCGCGACACATACTGCTGCAGCGCCGCGGACAGCTCCGCCGCGTCGCGATCCACGTCCAGGTAGATGATAACTCCTGAACCTTCCTTGGCAATCGCCGCCATTGCCGCCGCGAGGTGCTTGCGCCCGGAGGACAGCGCGAAGCCGAACGCGTCGCTCAGCAGGTTGGCGCGGTGGACGCGCACAAGTGTCGGTTTTTCCGGGTCAATCTTGCCATACGTCAGCGCCGCATGGGTCGTGCCGTCGATCAGCGAGCGGTAGATCGCGATGTCGAACTGGCCGTAATCCGTGGCCATCGTGCTCTGCGCGTCCCGGACAACGAGCGGCTCCGACTTGAGCCGGTGCTGGATCAAATCCGCCACCGTCACGACGAGAATTCCAAACTTTTCACCGAGTTCCAACAGGCTCGGCAGCCGCGACATGGACCCGTCGGTCTCCATGACCTCGCAGATGACGCCCGCGGGGGTCAGCCCGGCGAGCCGCGCGAGGTCCACGCTGCCCTCGGTCTGCCCGGTGCGCACGAGCACGCCGCCGTCGCGCGCCGCCAGCGGAAAAATGTGCCCCGGCACAGAGAAATCCTGCGGCCGCGCCGACGCTGAAATCGCCTTCAGGATCGTGTGCGCGCGGTTGCGCGGTGACACTGCGGGCCCATGGCAATCCACCGCGTCAATGGAAACCGTAAACGCGGTGCCCAGTTGCGCCTCGTTCTGCGGCGTCATCGGCGTCAGCTCCAGCCGCGAACAGAGCTTGGAGTCCATCGCCAGGCAGATCAGCCCGCGGCCGTGTTCGGCCATGAACGCGATGGCTTCGGGCGTCACTCTTTCGGCAGCGATGACGAGATCGCCTTCATTTTCGCGGTCTTCGTCGTCGACAAGGATGACCATGCGGCCGGCGGCAATGTCGGCGATGGCTTGGCGGATGGGGGCAATCTTTGCCATGGGAACGCTCTCTGGTCAGGGGAAATTCACGGGTCTAGCGGTCGCAAACTGCGCGATCCCACAGGTCTTTGCCGCGCGGCGGCGATCACTTCATGCGCCGGGCGCGCAATCAGCCGCGCCTCCAGGGTCACGCCGGCTGGCAGACCGGATTGCGCTGCCAGAATCGCGGCTTCCACGTCGGACTGCTCGCCGGCCAGAACCGCATGGCCCTGCCCCGCCAGCTCGGACGCCAGCCGCAGCCGCAGCAGCGCCACGTCGGCGACCTTCAGCGCGCGGTCCAGCGCCGCCAACAGCAGCAGCGGCGTGTGGGCATGCAGCGCGCCCAGCGCGTGCTCGTCACGCAAAACCGTCTGTGAATCCGCAAAGTTACCGCGCAGCGCATCGTGCAGGCGTTCGTGCGCTTGCGGCAGCAGAAGGGACTCCAGCAGCGCGTCCCCGGCGGCGAGGCCCGGGCCATCGGCCGACGCGGCGATCGCCTTGTGCAGCGCAGCCTCCACCGACGCCAAATCACCAGCAAAAATCAGGAGAAAGCGTCCGGGATCGATGTCGCCTGCCAGCAGCACGCGCACCGTCGCTTCCTTGCACACGGCGTCGAGCGCGGCCAGTCCCGCCGGCACATGAAGCAGGTCCAACCCCGCGAGAACAGGCATTTATTCACGCCTGTCGGGGTTTGAGCGCTGGCGATTCCAACCCGCAGCGTGCCATCGAAAGTGCGCGCTCGCGGATCCAGTCCGAAATGCAGCGGGTCTAACCGACAAAGCTTGGTGTTTGACCTCGGTCGGCATGTTTAGACGATCCGGAAAAAGCCGTGGAGGGTGCAGCGCCGCTGCTTGGTCCACGTGCGGGCGTTGGTCAGGCCTTCGCCGGTGGTGCCGGCGATGGTCCACGCAGTGTAGCCTTCACCGCGCAGGCCCAGGCCGGCAAAGCTCGGTGCATTCTTGATGAAAATCGAGGTGTTCACGGCCTTGGCCATGCGATCCAGCCGGTCGATCGCCATCGAGTGCATCGTCGCCGTGTGGAAAAAGCCATGCTCGACGCGGACGGCGGCAGCGATCGCCTCCTCCCAGTTCGGCACGCGGAAAAAACCCACGACCGGCAGCAGCATTTCCAGCTGCACGAACGGGTGGTTTTCCTCGACCTCGGCGAACGCCAGGCGGCACTCGTCGCTGACCTTCACGCCGATTTCCTTCAGGATAACGCTGACATTCTTGCCGACGAACTTGCGGTTCACGTGGCCGTCTTCAATCAGCACTTTTTCGAGCGCAACCAGTTCGCGGTCCTTGACCTCGTACGCGCCGGCCGCGACCAGCTCCTGCTTCAGGCGATCCGCGATGGAAGCCACCGCAATGATTTCCTTTTCCACGATGCAGACGATGTTGTTGTCCAAGCTCGCGCCGTCGATGATGTCGCGCGCGGCGCGGCGCAAATCCGCCGTCTCATCGACCACCGCCGGCGGATTGCCCGGCCCCGCGCAGACCGCGCGCTTGCCGGAATTCAGCGCCGCTTTCACCACCGGACCGCCGCCCGTCACGGCAATTAGTCGAATTCCTTGGTGTTTCATCACCTGGTTGGCGCTCTCGATGGACGGCTCCGTCACCATCGTCATCAGGTTGTCCGGCGCGCCCGCCGCCGCGCACGCCTGGTTCAACAGCTGCACGTACCAGGCCAGCGTGCGCTTGGCGCTCGGGTGCACGTTGAAAACCACTGTATTTCCGCCGGCAATCATCGAAATCGCGTTGTTGAGAATCGTCTCCGTCGCGTTCGTGGTCGGCGTAATCGAGCCGATGACGCCCAGCGGGCCATACTCGTCCAGCGTCAGCCCGGAGTCGCCGGTGTAGGCCGACGGCTGCAGGATCTCCATGCCTGGCGTCTTCAGCGCAACCAAGCGATTTTTCTCGATTTTGTCGACCACGCGCCCCAGCCCGGTCTCCTCCACCGCGCGCTTGGCCATCTCTTCGAGGTGGGCAAGCGTCACCTGGCGCATGTTGTCAATCGCGCGCTGCCGCACGTGGACCGGGACCTTGTGCAGCTGCTCATACGCGACGTGCGCGGCCTGCACGGCGGAGTCGACGTCGTCAAAAAGCCCGCTGCGTCCTGCGCTGAATTTCGGCGTTGAAATCACCGGCCCGGTCGCGGGCGCGGTGCCGATGCGCCGAACAACTTCGGCGACGATGGCTTGAATTCGGGCGTCGTCCATCGTTCAGTTCAGCCTTGCGACTTGTCGTAGACGGTCGCGCCATCGGCCTGGACGGCGTCGACGATGGCCATGATGACGTGGTCGACGGGGCGATCCTTGGTGACGGCGGTCAAGCGCGCGCTGGAGCCGGCGGCAAAGAGGACGATCTCGCCATCGCCAGCGCCAACCGCGTCGATCGCCACGATGATCTTGCCGGCGGGCTGATAAGCGGCGTCCAACTCGCGCACCACGAGCAGACGCAAGCCATTGAGTTCAGGCTCTTTTCGGGTCGCAACGACCGTCCCGATCACTTTGCCGAGCAGCATCTTGCTTCCTCAATCCGCGCGACGCAAAGCGTCCGACGCCGGAACAGAAAACCCAGTAGTGTCCGCGACTTCTGCGGCCGTTGGCGACTGGCCCGCGGCGCACTCGGTCACTGGTCGGTCTTCTTGCCGCGGCCCAGCGGCAGCACTGCGTCCACATTGCCGTGCGGGCGCGGGATCACGTGCACGCTCACGAGCTCGCCCACGCGCTCCGCCGCGCGCTGGCCGGCTTCCGTCGCCGCTTTCACCGCCGCCACGTCGCCGCGCACGATCGCGGTGACGTAGCCGCCGCCGATCTTCTCGTAGCCAATCAGCTCGACCTTCGCCGCTTTGACCATTGCGTCCGACGCTTCGACCAGACCGACAAAGCCACGCGTTTCAATCATTCCCAGTGCATCCGACATGAGCCACTCCTTTATTCTGTAAAAACAGCTACCTGACGGCTCCGCTACTTGGCGATCCCGTCGACGTTGTTGAGCGCAGCCATCGCGGCTTCGCGCGCCGAGTCGATCTCGCTCTCCGAACCGGCCATCCACAGCCGCCCGAACGCGCCGAATGGCCGGACTTCAATCAGCTTGACGTTCGCCGCTTTTTCCGCCTCGTTCGCCGCGTAGGCCGCGTAACCCGCGGGCTCCGTTTCCAAAATGAACAGGCTGTCGCCCGGCAGGATCATCATCCCGCTGGAATCGCGGTTGATGATCTGCGCCTGATACGGCTCGATCGAGCGAATCACCTGATTTGTCGCGATCTTCGGCTTCATCCGCTGGCCTTCTTCCAGACCCAGATCGGCGAGGATCGCCTTGCCCGCCGAGCGCACCGCGCCCTGATCCGCGTCGTGCACTTCCAGCAGGCCAAAAGCGCGCTCCACCACCTGAATGGCCGGCGCCACGGTCGTCGCCTTCAGCGCCACGTCGGTCACGCGGTTCACGGCAATGCCGGGCGCGATTTCCACGAACAAACTCGCCATGTTGGGCAACGGCAGGAAGCCGCGCGCGGTCTTGCCGATGAACGACGCGAGCTGCGGCTGCAAGCTGTCCAGGATGATGAAGGTGCGGAGCGCAATTGCCATCACAGCCTCACGGCGGGCACGGAGCCGAGTCGTCTTGTGCCGCATCCGGCGATCCTTGGCAAGCCCCGCGCTCGCGAATCCTGCAACAGCCCTTGCCGGGACAGCGCAAGATCGGTGACACTCGCGGGGCGGTCACAGTCGACCCTTGTCCGGGTGGTGCTTTGGGGGAGCGAGCGGCATGGTAACCTGCCCACGCTGCGGGCGCAGCAACGAAGGCAAGTACCGATTTTGCTTGGGGTGCGGCGCATCGCTGAACCCTGATGGCCGGGCTTCGTCCGGTTTTCAGAGCCCGCCGACCGTCAGCGGCCCGATTCCCTCCGCGCCAACCCGCTCGCCGCCCGTGGCCCCGCCCGTGCTTCGGTCGTCGGTTCAGCCAGCGCCGCCACCGCCCGTCGCGAACCAGGCCGCAAGCGCGCGACCGATTTCGTCCCCCGTGGTGCACCGCACACCGCCGCACGCGTCGCTGCGTCAGGACGGACGGCTCCCGTCGCCGCCGCCGTCGGAGTACCAGGACCTCATCTCGAGCGCGACCGAGCCGCTGCCCGGCAGCCTGGGCGAGCCGCCGCCGCCACCGCCTCGGCCCAATCGCGCCTCGACGGTGACCGAGCTGGAAACCGGCAGCGTGCGCCGCGTACCGCGCCCGGTGAGCGGGGCGATCCCGGCGGCCAACCTGCTGCAGCCGACGCCCCGCGTGGCGACGGGCCCGGTGCAGACGCCGGTTCACCCGGTGGGCATCGCGCCGCCGCGGCCCATGACGCCTTCCGCGCACCCATCGCCGATGCAGGGCGGACAGCCGCCGATCGCGCGCCCGACTGTGCCGTCGCCCCACGGGGTAACGGCGTCTGGGCGGCTGCCGCGGCCGATCACGGCCAATCCGCGGATCGCGCCGAGTCCGTCGGCGAGCCATATTTCGTCGCCGTCCGCACCCTCGCCGGCCGCGGTCGTGCAGGTCCAACAGTCGCGCACATCCGCCGGCACCGCCGCTCCGGGCCTGATCTGCGACCGCTGCGGCAACGCCGTGCCGCCGAGCCACAGCTTCTGCGGCGCATGCGGCGCGCCCAACGTCCGCCACGCGGCCGCGACGTCGTCCGCGTATGTGACCGGCACGCGCGCGGAGCGCATCGGCATGCTGGCGCTGATCGACGACAACGGGCAAGAAGCCCAGCAATTTCCGCTGTACGTCGGCGAAAACCGCATCGGCGCAGGCGACGATTGTCAGCTGCGGTTCACCGATGACGGCTTCTTGGCCGAGCTGCACTGCGCCATCGACGCGACGCCGGGCCGCGTGGTGCTGCGGCCAATCGACAGCGCGAACGGCACGTACCTGCGCATCACGACGCCGATCGAGATTCACCACGGCGACTACATGCGCGTCGGCCAGGAAGTGCTGGCGTTCGAGCGCCTGGAGCGGATGACGCCGGAGCGCGGTCGCGGCGGTGAGCCCGAAGTGGTCGGCTGGCCCGTGCCGCGCGGCGTGTGGGGCCGCCTGTGCCAGATCGGCCTGCAGCGCCAGATCGCCAACGCATACCTGCTGTCCAATCCGGACGTGTTCCTCGGGCGCGAGCGCGGCGACATCCTGTTTCCCAAGGACGGCTTCGTTTCGGGCTCGCACGCCGTCCTTTCAGACCGCAACGGCCGGGCTTTCCTCAAGGATCTCGGCAGCTCCAACGGCACTTTTGTCCGCGTGAAGCAGGATACTCCGCTGCGCGCCGGCGATCTGTTCCTGTTGGGACGCAACCTGTTGCGCGTCCGCCTCGGCGCCTGATGGCCCGCCGTGTTCCGCAAAACCGCTGGCGTGCGCTGGCGCGTGTGAAAAAAGATTTGGTCTGCGTGCATCGATTGAAATTGCGTGTAGCCTGTACGCGGCGGATTCGCGGCTCGGGCCGGACCGGATTCGTGCAAGTGCGCTGACATCATGCCTAACCTATTGTGATTTGTACTTTTACCGTTTGAGGCGATCATGAGTTCCGTCACCAATCACCGCACGGCCAGCGGCTCCGAACGGCGCGACACTTCGCGTCAGGGCTTTGACATTCAGGTGGGCGTGGCGACCGATCACCGGCTTTTTGTCGGCCTGACGGCCAACATCTCAACCGGCGGCTTGTTCATCGCGACCGATGAGCCGTTCAAGAAGGGCGACAAGGTCGAGGTCCGCTTCTCGATTCCGGGCGCCAATCACGTGTTCCACAAGCAGGCGATCGTCTGCTGGACCCGGCCGTTTGACGCCGACGGCCAGGGCCGCACCAAGGCCGGCGCGGGCGTGCGATTTGAGGACCTAAGCGACGAGGAGACGCGAATTCTCGACGCGTTCCTCAAAGTCCACGACGCGATCTTCTACGACGTGTGACGCCAGGCCCGGC
>CAIYWC010000227.1 GCA_903929795.1 uncultured Myxococcales bacterium
TACTACGGCAGTTCGCCAGCGACGGATCCGTACGATAGCGCTAGCGCCTCCTCCCGGGTCTTTCGCGGCGGCAGCTTCAGCAGCACGGCGGTCGGCTTGCGTGCGGGCTATCGCTCCTACTACTCGCCGTCCTATGCCCTCAGCAACATCGGCCTGCGCTGCATGAGGTCTTACCCCTAGACTCCTGTCAATCCGTTCCCCTGAAAAGACGCGCTAGCGGCTTGTATTGACAGGGGAAAGCCGGACAGAGCACCGAGACAGAACCGGCGCACGGGCGACCGGACGGACCGGCGGCGCAGCAAGCGGGCCGGCCGAGGCGCGCGGGCGACGGTGGGGAATCGCGGACAGCTTGACCGGCCGGGCCGCGCAGCGCGGGCGGGTGGGGTTCGGGGCAACGCCCCGATCGCGGACAAAAACGCTTTCAAGGTGGCGAAGAACTTGACGGCGGCGGCAGCGGGGCCAGTGTGCGCAGCCATGCGAGAAGTTCGGATCGTCACCGTGCCGCTGGATCCGCGCACCGGTCTGTTCGACCACGGCGCGCTGCGTGGCTACCTGGCCGATCGCGAAGTGCTGCGGGCAGAACCGCATTTTTTCAGCCATGACGGCAGCGTGCGCTGCGCGGTGTACCTGGAGACCCGCGTGCTCCACGGCGCGACGCCGCGACCAGAGCTGCCGCCGCTGGCGCACCCTGCGGCCGGTCCTGCGACGCCGGCCAGTGCCGCCGACGCCGCATTCACCAAGCTGATGGGCGAGTTGGACGAGGTCGAGGCGGCCCGCTACGCCCGGGTCGTGCAGTGGCGCCGTGAAGCTGCGCACCGCCACGGCCTGCCGCACTACGTGCTGTGCACCAACCGCCAGGCGATCGAGCTGGCCCGCCGCGCGCCGCGCACCCTCGAAGAGTTGAGCCAGATCAAGGGACTGGGCAAGAAGACGCTGCAAGTGCATGGCGCGGCCATGCTGGAGGTGCTGCATGGCGCCGAGCCGAGCGGCAGGGCCGAGCGACCTGCTGTTGTTCGAACACTGGATGGCGACGACGCAATGGCTGCTGGCACGGACCCAGCGCTTTCCGGCGAACTTTCGCCACACGTTGAGCCAGCGGATCGACAGCCTGGCGCTGGGGATTCTGGAGGACATCACGACGGCGGCGTACCAGAAGCAGCCGGAGCGGACCCTGCGCACGGCCAATGACCGGCTGAACCGGCTGCGCGTGCTGCTGCGGCTGGCTCACGAGATGCAGCTCTTGTCGCACGACCAGCACATCGAGGCGGCAAAACAGCTGGCGGAGAGCGGCAGGCTTCTCGGCGGTTGGCTGCGCAAGGGCAAATGCAGCGGAGTCGCGGAGGAAACGGCCATTGACGACCACGACCCACTTTGAGGACATCTGGCAGCCGGCAGCTCTCATGCGGGCGTTTGGCCGAGCGCGCCGTGCCAAACGCGGCCTGGGCGGCGAACCGGCGTTTTACTTTGAGCTGGAAAAGAACATCGCAGCACTCTCCGATGCCTTGCGGGAGCGGACGTGGCGCCCGGACCCCTACCACCATTTCATCGTGCGCCACACCAAGGAACGCCGCGTCACGGAGGCGACGTTTCGCGATCGCGTCGTACATCACGCGCTGGTCGCTGCGCTGGAGCCGCCCTGGGAGGCGCGCTTTTCACCGCACAGCTACGCGTGTCGCGCCGGAAAAGGGCAGCACGCCGCACTGGCAGCAGCGGCAGAGCGGATTGCCCGCCACAAGTACGCGATGACGCTCGATATTCACCACTACTTCGACTGCGTCCGGCACGAGGTGCTGCTCGACAAGTTGGCAACCACCGGGGCGGATGACGGGACGCTCTGGCTCTCCCGGACCATTCTCGCTGCGGGCAACGCCGATGGCACGGGGATTCCCATCGGCAACTTGACCAGCCAGTTCTGGGCCAATGTCTACCTTGATGCCACCGATCAACTGGCCACCACATGCGTGCGCGAAGGTAACTACCTCCGCTACATGGACGACATGTTGTTGATCGGCGACGACAAGGCGAGCCTGTGGCGGACCCACGAGGTGATTGCGGCGCAACTCGCGGAGCCACATCGACTCGCGCTCAAGCCCAAGGCCACGCGGCTCCTACCGGTGAGCGAGGGCGTGCCCTGGCTCGGGATGCGCACTTTTCCGGGCACCGTCCGCGTGCAACACGAAGGTCGCCGCCGGCTGTTCCGCAAGGTGGCGCAGTCAGCCGCCCGAGCGGGGTCGAACGCGCTCGCGGACGAGGCGGAGGTGGCCCGCGCACGGAGCTTGTGCGGCCATCTGCAAAGGCGCTGCCTGTTGCCGCTACGACGCGCTGTTTGTAGCCAGTTCAATCCGTCAGCCGTGGACGGTGCGGCGAACTCCTGATAAGTCAGAGCTCGGGTGACGGCATCAAGCGCCTCCAACCGGGTCAATCGCGGCGGCAACTTCAACAACACGGCGGTCAACTTGCGTGCGGGCAATCGCAACAACAACACGCCGTCCAATGCCAACAACAACATCGGCCTGCGCTGCATGAGCCCACGGAAATGCCGGAGGATCGCCTTCAAGGATGCGATTCGCGTGCGAAAGGTCCGTGACCAGCCGCCGTCATCCTGTGCCGGCTTCATCGCCGGACGAAGAGCACCGGCCGCATCCGGGTGGCGCATGCTGCCCGGGTGTGGGCTGGAGTTGGTGGTGAATGCGGAACGGAAATCGCGCAAGGCCACGGGTTGTAAGAGGTTCCGCAGGCCAGATTCAGCCGAACAAGGCCGCGCCGCCACGCTGCGCCAACCCGTCTGAGACAGCCAAGCCACCGACGGTGCGATCCCGGTCCGAGTAGCGAAACTGCATGGCCTTGATTGCGGCACCGTAGCGCTCCTGAAGGGTCGCGTATTCGGCCCGCGCGTGCAGATTCGCGATCGTGCCGACGCAATAGGCCGTCATCGCCATGGGGTAGACGAGCGCCGACGAGACCAGATCCGCCGCCTGGAGCAGGGCGTGGTTCTCGCTGTGCCCAAAGACGGGCATTTCCAGCAGACGCGGGTACGCATCGCCGGACGCCTGAAACTTCCGCGTGAAGATCGAGTGCGAGACGCCGACGTTTTGCGCGGGTGAACGTGAGTCGGCGATCAGTGCACCAGAATCGTCCGCAACCGCGAGATAATGTTGAAAATCCGTGCAGATTGCCTGAATCGACGACGTGTAGATCGCAACGTGCCGCACGGGCGCAGTCGGCTTCTTGACCCAGATTCGGCCGACAATCTGTACCTGATGCGATTGCAGAAGTTGGATGAACTTGTCCAAGAAACCAATGGCATGGCGCGCTTCACGCCGACGGGTCGAGACCGCGTCACGCCGCAGCTCGGAGCCTTTGACTTCGGCCAGCATCCAATCCAGCGCCGCCGCGTTCGACGGGCGCAGTCCGGGATAGTAACGCCGCTTGAGCAGCATGAAGTCGCGCGTGAACGGCCCCACGGCGCCCTGGTCGATGAAGAGGCCGACCACGACGAGCGCAGGCTGGACGTTACTGGCGCCGGCCGGAAGCGTCCCGGTGTCGCCGGATTCGTCGACGTAGCAAATGCGCATTCTGACTCCAGAAACAACTACGGCCACCCGGGGGTGGCCGTAGGACCCGTGGCCGAGCCAAGGCAAGCTTGACCCGTTCCACACGAACAGGATAGGCGAATGGCGTTGGCACCGCAAGCAGATTCGCACCTTTGCACGCGCGGTTCGATCGGGCTTGCTGCGACAGGCTGTCGGTCAAATGCGCCTGTCAAGGCCGCGCTGCGAGTCGAATCGCGTCATTTTGGCGTTCCTGCGCCCCCCGTGCACCCGCGGCGGTAGCAACGGCGATCTGACTTCTGCGCGGGATGGCGGGAGTACTTCGTATAGGA
>CAIYWC010000228.1 GCA_903929795.1 uncultured Myxococcales bacterium
GTCTGCGCGGCGGGCACCAGCCAATGCACCGCGGGCACCGTGACTTGCCAGCAAAACGTCGCCTCTGGACCGGAGACCTGCGAAGGCCTGGACAACAACTGCGACGGCGTCGTCGACGAAGGCAACCCCGGCGGCGGCGCGACTTGCAGCACCGGCAAGCTGGGCGTCTGCGCGGCGGGCACCAATCAATGCACCGCGGGCACCGTGACTTGCCAGCAAAACGTCGCCGCGGGCCCGGAAGTCTGCGACGGCCTGGACAACAACTGCGACGGCGCCATCGACGAAGGCAACCCCGGCGGCGGCGCGACGTGCAGCACCGGCAAGCTGGGCGTCTGCGCGGCGGGCACCAATCAATGCACCGCGGGAACGGTGACTTGCCAGCAAAACGTTCCGGTCGGGACCCCGTGTGGCGGCTCGTGGACTTGGGAAAGCGGCGGCGCCACGCCCAGCGCCACCGGCGTTTTTGGCACGCAAGGCACGGCCGCGGTCGGCAACACGCCTGGCGCGCGCTATGAATCCGCGTCCTGGACCGATGCGTCCGGCAACCTGTGGCTCTTTGGCGGATACGGCGGCACGCCCGGCGGGAACACCACGTTTTTCAACGATTTCTGGATGTATTCGCCGACGTCCGGCTTGTGGACGTGGGTCGGGGGCGCGAGCAGCGCCAACGCTTTCGGCGTCTTTGGCACCCAGGGCGTCGCCGCGGCGGCCAATGTCCCCGGCGCGCGCGACAACGCCGCGACCTGGACCGACGGCACGGGTAACCTGTGGTTATTTGGCGGGTACGGCTGCTTCGCCATCCCCGGCGCCGGCACCAACAGCTGCTACAGCGGGCAACTCAATGATTTGTGGCGCTATTCCACCAGCTCGGGGCAATGGACTTGGGTCAACGGTCCCAAGGTCGACACCTGGAATGCGATCAGCGCCACCAACGGCGCGTACGGCACCCAAGGCACCGGCGCGGTCGGCAATGTTCCGGGCGGGCGCTACGCCGCGGCGTCGTGGCTCGACACGGCCGGGAACCTCTGGATGTTCGGCGGAGAAGCGATGGACGCGTCGGGCAACAGCGCGTTGCTCAACGACTTGTGGAAATTCACGCCGGCGACGGGTAACTGGACCTGGCTGGCCGGCGCGACAAGCTATCTGGGCAACATGAAGGGCGCGTACGGCACCCAGGGCGTCGCCGCGGCTGGCAACGCGCCCGGCGCGCGCTACGAGGCCACGACCTGGACCGATGGCAGCGGCAACCTGTGGCTGTTCGGCGGGCAGGGCCACATCGCAAGCGGCGCGGTCGGCGTGCTGAACGACCTGTGGATGTACGCGCCAGCTACCGGTTTTTGGACCTGGGTCGGCGGCACCAGCGCGATCAATGCGTCCGGCGTGTACGGCACGCTAGGCACCGCCGCGGCAGGCAACCAGCCGGGAAGCCGCTACGGCGCGCGCGGCTGGATCGACGACAAGGGCAACTTGTTGTTGTTCGGTGGCAACGGCTACGGGCCCTCGGCGAGCACGGCGGGGGAGCTGAACGACCTGTGGAGCTACGCGCCGGCATCGGGCCTGTGGACGTGGCTGAGCGGCGCCAACGCGCTGGACGCAGCCGGTGTGTACGGCACGCTCGGCTCGCCCGCCGCCAGCAACGTGCCGGGCGCGCGGTACTTCGCGTCGTCCTGGATGGACCTGTCCGGCCAGCTCTGGCTATTCGGCGGCGGCGTCGGCTACGACGGGCAGACGGGCAATGCCTCCCAGGTTATCAACGACCTGTGGCGCTACGTGCCCTAAACCTGCTGACCGATGCCCAACACCCAACTTTTCCGGTCAGACCTTTTGCATGTCGCGCTGGATCCGCGCGCGGGCAGCTCCGGTGGCACGCCGCGAATGACGGACGTTTGATCTCGAACTTCGGTCGGAGCCCATAGCTCCGCGGTTCACATGGTCGCGCCCGTGCGCGCCACCAGGCCGCGCATCTCGGCCCAGGTTTCGGCCAACGCGACCAGCATGTCACTGACCGGAACCGGCAGGTCCGCGTAGGGCCCCGCTTGCCCGAGCAGGTCAAAATGCCGGTTTCCGTCCCAATCATCCGCCGGCAGCAGCGCGTCGCCACCGTTGACCGGCATTTCCACCAGCCGGTATCGCCGTCGGGCGCACAAATCGCTGTCCAGGCTCGGATCCATCGCGCGCCAGGCGCCGTCCAGCCAGAGTGCGCACAGGCCGTGGAACAGAATGACGCCACCGGGCAGCACGGCCTCGAAGCGCGTGTCGCGCAGCTTCCAGTCGACGATGTGCTGGAACACGAGGCCGGCGGGGATGCCGCTTGCCCGTGCCAAGGCCACCAGCAACACCGCTTTTTGCTGGCAGAAACCCTGGCCGCGCGCCAGCGTCGCCGATGCCCGCCATGCCGTGCGATCCGGGAGCGTCGGCGCAAAGTCGTAGCGGATCGCATCGCGGACATGGCGGAACAGCGTAGCCGCGCGCTCACCGTCATGCTCGAGACGCGCCGTCAGTTCGCCCGCCAGCGCAACGACGGTCGCGGATTCGCTGTCCATGACGTCGGTTGGCTGCAAGCACGCGGCCGGATTCAGCGACAGCGGGCCGAGGTCAAGATGGCCCCACTGGGCGATGTGACGTCGCGCGGCCAGTGGCAGATCGGCGGGCAGCTCGACGTGAATCGCGTTCCCGGATTCCTGCTGCCCCGCGATCGCGGCCCCTTCGGCTTTCATGCAGACCCCGATCGCGGTGCGCGCCCGCGCGGGCGACAGCATACACGACGCCGGTGGTCCAGTCGCGCGCGCGATGGCTGCGACGCTACGGCGGACCTGGCACGTGCCGCTTGCGCGCGCGGATGGCCAAGGCCGCGACCGACACGACGCCAAGCGCCGCCAACGCCCACTTCACCCGTGCTGCGCCGTTGCCCAGCAGCACCGCGTCCGGCGTGATGTTGGCGCGGTCCGCCAGAAACGACAGGTGCACGAGGTTTTCCATGACGTCGCACGCGCCTGCGAAAAATGGCAGCAGCAACAAGGCGTTCCAGCGCGACGGCACCGCGTTCGCGGCGAAGCCCTTGGCAAGCCCGGCGGCGAGCAGCAGGCTGTACCAGAGCGGGTGGATCATGTCGATGCGGTAGTGGAACGCGTACCGGGGCAGCAGGCCCGCCGCTTCCCAGCGGGCAAGAATCGCCCGCACGTCGGGCGCCGAAAGCGTGGTCTGCACCCGGAGCATGTCCGCGCCCAGCGGCAGGACGAGGACCACCAGCGTGGCTTGCGACACGGTAAACAGCGCGCCGGACGCGGCCAGAACACGCCAGGAATTCAAGCGCTGACGCAGGTTGGCGAGCATCAGGAGACTCCGACGCGGCACGCGGACGCTGGGCCAGTATGGCGGGGTGGCCATGGGCGTCAATCGGGTGCGCGCGCCGAGGGTTCGAAATCGGCTGGAATCAGAGTATTTTCAGGCGAACAGGCGTGCCGGTCCCGCTGCTGCGCTCGTTGGTGCTCCCGGTGGCGCAGGCCGAGATCGACCGCGGGGAGGGCCGCGATGCGCGTCGTCTGTCGCGGCAGCCGCCGCGGGGAGCCCACCCTCTGTCGGGTGGGCCAAGATGTTCGCATCCCGCCGACTTTTGCCGCGGCCCCCGCAAAAATGTCACACAAATTCGCCGCGGATCTGTTCGCGCCTCACTTCAGACCGGCAGCGAGTGCCAGTTTCGCGGCGGTGTCGGCGCTCACCAGTTGGACGTGCGCAGGCAAGATCTTCGCCACGGCTGCAAACGAGTTCTCCAGGTCCAAGCCGCCGTCGCTCGTCATGTAGACCCACGTGACGGTGCCTTTCGGGTAACCGCCGATTTCCGCAGCCATCTTCTCCGGGCTCAGGAAGAATGCGTCGGCGTCATTGTTGACGCCCCGCCACTCGCGCGGCCGAAAAACCACAACTTTGCTGCCATCCTTGCCGGTGAGGATTTCAAAGAAACGGTCCGGCGACCACCAGTCGAAGGCGGTAAACATGTACGGCACGTTGACGGGAAACACGCCGCGGATGACGCCGTCGGCGGTGGCGTATTTCGGCAGGAAATGGTCTTCGGCGTCATGCCAGGTGTCATTCCAGTCCCAATGCACGGTGCCCGTGATGCCGAGAATGCGGGCGTCCTCTTGCGTCGCCGCGACAAACCGATCCTGGTCGGCCTCCGCCAGCGACGACGGGTAGGCGTACAAGTGCCCGCTGGGCGGCAGCGCGAAGTAATCATTTCCGGTCTTGTGACTCTGTGCGTAGTACCAGTCGAGCAGGTCGGGCGCGAGCTGCGCGAGGTGTGGCGATATCGTCCAGGTCAGCGGCGGACACGCATTGTTCACCGCCTTGCAATCGGCCAACCGCTGGAGAAACCAGTCGTGCCGCGCGGTCATCATGTCCCCGATATTGTCGCCATCGCCCACCATGAACGCGACGTAGGTGGTGCCCGGGTCATATTGCATCGGTTCCAGCGCGTTTTGCGTGACCACGTTCGCGTCTGCAATCGGCGCCCGGCGCGTGGAAAAGAAAGACAAGTTGGTTGTTTCGCTGGCAATCGCGCCCATGTTGCGAGAATCCAGGCATTTTGTCTGCGCCTCGTACAAGTCACCGCCCATGACGTTCCAGGAGCCGTTGTAGCCGTACACGCCCAACGGCGTCGGCCAGTTTCCGGCGTTGACGATGCTGCTCAGCACGGCGTTTTCCGGGTTTCCATCGATACAGCCGTTGATCAGGTAGACGACAAACAGCTTTTGCGAGAACACGAAATCGACCAGCGCCGGATGCATGTCCCTGATTAGCGTGGGATTGGCCGGATCGCTTGGCTGATCTTCATATCCGGGGTTGAGCATCGCCAGCCCTGTGGTGTGCTGGACATAGTTCTCAAAGACATATTTCGTGGCCAATTCCGGCGTGTTCTTGTCCTTGAACTCCTGGACGGCATCGAACGCCACGCTGCCGCAGGTGACCGTCATCCCGTCGTCCAGCGGCACAGCGTCGAGCGCGGCCGCAACAGTCAGGATATTGGGGAGCAGCGCTTGCTGGTTCTTGTAGTCATAGCGGACACACGCCGGAAAAGCCGCGACGCAGGTGGTGAGAAAATCCGCAGCGCTCACCGTGACATCCGTCTTGAGCGCCAACTCGTCCAGCCACGCCGGATCGTGCGGGTCCGTTTGGATGTAAACCGAGCCCGCGGCTTTGCGGTTTTGCAGACCGGCGCAAGCTGCCACGGCCAACTGGAATGTCGCCGGTGCCGCCGAATCGACCTGAACGACCGTCAGCAGGCTGGGTTGGCTCGGCGCATCCTGCTTGGCGCACGCGGGCAGCGTGAGCGCGCAGAGCCCAATCAAAACACGCGGCGCCAATCGGGTCCGAACTTCAGCCACACTTGCCTCCCTTGCGGTCAACGTTCGTGCACCAGAGCCGCCGCGTCACAGGACCGCAAACCGGTTCCTTCAGCACCATCGGCGAGGCCTCGGCTCGCTCTCAGCCGTCGCCCCCATGGGCTCCGCGAATTTTCGAATCGCCCAGCACCGCGCCACGCCGCGAGCATGACGCGTCCGGTGCGGCCGTCAAGGCCGAGCTGCCGACCCATTCGCCAAGCCTGCGCGGTCCGCTTCCCTGACTTGGGCGGCGGGCTGGTTCAGTGGGCCCTCAAGCGCTGCGGCATCCGTAGCCGACCGCGTCGCAGCTGCTGCCAGACAATTTCCGCCAGTACGCGCCATGGGCTCATCGTCGGCCGCGGTGGCTGACCACGCCCGATGCGCTTGAGCTGTGCGCTGTACCAGGCGGTCTCCATCAGGCCGCTGCGGTCCAGCGCCGCCAGCCCGGTCGTCCGCGGTTGGATGACCTCGCGCGGCTCCTGCCCCGCCAGCAGGCGGTTCGGCAGATCGGGTTCCACTGCCAGCCCGCGCGCCAGTCCGACGAAGTCCACGGCGCCCGACGCAATCGCGTCCGCCATGCCCTGCGCCGAGCGGAAGCCGCCTGTCACCGCCAGCGGTGTGCGCACGGCCAGCCGCGCTTTCTCGGCGAATTCCAGGAAATAGGCCTCGCGCTGGCGCGTGCTGTCCTTGACCGCGGTGCGCGCCCGCAGCCCCGTCATCGCGGGCGCCTCGTATGTGCCGCCGGAAATCTCAATCAGATCGATGCCGGCCTCGGCGAGCGCGCGAATCGCGGCAATGGACTCGTCCTCCGTGAAGCCGCCGCGCTGGAAATCCGCGGAATTCAACTTGATGCCGATCGGAAATTGCGGACCCACCGCCGCGCGCATTGCGTGGAGCAGCTCGAGGACGAAGCGGCGGCGTTTCTCGGGCGTCCCGCCCCAGTCATCCGTGCGGACATTGTGATGCGGCGACAGGAACTGGCTGACCAGATAGCCGTGCGCACCATGGATTTGCACGCCGGTGAAGCCGGCCTGCTGCACAAGCCGCGCCGCGGTGGCAAAACGCCCAATGATGTCGCGAATTTCGGCATCGGTCAGCGCGCGCGGCGTGGCAAACAGCAGCTGCATCTCCGGCCGAAACGGCACGGCGGACGGCGCGACCGTCTCGCGATTGAGGCCCTTGGGCGCCTGCTTGCCCGGATGGTTCAGCTGCACCCAGCATTGCGTCGCGTTGCGCGTCGCCGCTTGGGCCCAGGCTTGGAGCACGGCAAGGTCCGCGTCTGCCTCGATCACCACGTTGCCCGGCTCGCCCAGCGCGCGGCGGTCCACCATGACGTTGCCGGTGATGCACAGCCCGATGCCGCCGTCCGCCCAAGCGCCGTACAGCCGCGCGAGTTCGGCCGTGGCATGGCCATCGCGGCTGGCCAGCGCCTCGCTCATCGCGGACTTGAGCAGGCGATTCTTGCTGATCTGGCCGCTGGGCAATGTGAACGGCTGGCTGAGCATCTCGCGTGCGTTCATCTGGGCCTCCGGCGGCATCGGCCGCACGGCGCGACAGGGTGTGGCGCGTCGCCCGCGGCGTCAAGGGCAGCCCGGCCAGCCCAGAGCCCACCAGCGAGCGCGAAGCGCAAGCCAGGACTTCAGTCACCTCACCAGCGAGCGCGAAGCGCAAGCCCGGTCTACTGCGCTCTCGCCCGCGAGCGCGAAGCGCAAGCCAAGTCTACTGGCACCTGACCAGCGAGCGCGAAGCGCAAGCCAGGTCTCCCCAAATA
>CAIYWC010000229.1 GCA_903929795.1 uncultured Myxococcales bacterium
CGCCGGCTGGGCTGTCTGCCTCGTGCTCCATCGTTTCGCGCGCGGGCCTGCCCGGATCGACGCGCCCGATGCGCGCGCGGGGCTGGCCGGGGGCAGTGTGGACCGGTGTCCGAGACGGGTCAAGCGGCGGCGCGACGGCCTGGCGTCACGCGATTTTGCAGGGAATCAACGCATCTTCGTGGAAATCGTAGATGGCGCACAGCCGGTGGTAGCCGTCTGCGATGATGACCTTACCGTGGGCCTCATCGCGCACAAGCAGCAGCGGGGACAGGCTTTTGCCCTTGCGAATCTTCTCGCGGTCGCGCTCCACGTGCGAGTTGCTGATGCCCAGCAGCGACAACTGCGACGCGCGGAAAATATCCTTCGCCTTGAACTGCACGATGGCTGCGCTGCGCAGTTGCGCGACGATTTCGGCGACCCGCACAGGGCTGTAGAGGATCAGCAAGTAGGACTCAGCCGCGGGATAATCGTGCGACTCGACGTCGGCCAACCAATTGATCTGCTTGGTCTTTTCCTTGGACATGTCCAGAACCTCCGGGCGTTTGTGCTACCAGCCGTTGGCGGTCGCCATCGCGGCAAAGCCGGTGGCCATCGGCGTAACGCTGGGCGTCTTGGTCTTCTGGTCCACGCTGAACAGGCCGAACTTGTATGGCCCAACACCATGATTCCACTCGTAATTGTCCATCAACGACCAGTAGAAATAGCCGCGCACATCCACGCCTTCCGCGATCGCCTTGTGCAGCCACGTCAGGTGCGGTTTGACAAAGTCTTCGATTCCCTTGGACTTGTCCTCCGACGTGCCATTTTCGGTGATGAAAATCGGCAGCTTGTATTGCGACGCGAACTTGACTTCCTTGTAGATTCCCTCCGGATTCGTGGCGAATCCGGACGTATCTGGCTGAAAATCCAGGAACTTCCACTTCTCCGCGCCGGGAATTGGCGTGTTGTTCACCGGCATTTGATTGTAATAATTCACGCCGATAAAATCCATCCGACCCTTCATGTCCGGCCGGTGTTCTTCTGGCACGCCGTCCAAGTCCCGGTCGACTTCGCCGTTGATCGTCGCTTCCAGAAACACTTGATTGTAGACCCAATCGGCGTGCGCAACGGCCGTCACGTCGCCCGGCAGCTGCGGATCCGCCGGCACCACGTAGGCCAGGTTCGCCACAATCCCGACCATCGCCGTCTTGCCGTCGCCGTCGACATCCACCGTGTCGTTGGCGTGGATCGCGTCATACATCCGCGCGTGGCCTTCCATCATGTTGAACATCACCGCCACCGCGGCGTCCAGCTGCAGCACCAGCCCGGGCGGATTCGTGCGCTCGGCGCTCGGCAAGATGTAGCCCGCCAGCACGACGGCGAACGGCTCATTGATCGTGCCCCACAGGTCGACTTCGCCGCCGAATTCCGCGGCGCAATAGCCGGCATACAGCGCAATCGCCTTGAGCATCCGATCCTTATCGACCCAGCCGCGGTTCGTGCAGCCGGAAGGCGGATCCAGACCATTGATGTGACAGCCTTTGCCGTCATGAATCCACAGCGGCAGCGTGTAGTGGTTCAGCGTGACCAAAAGCGTCAGTCCGCGATCGTGCGCGCCCTTGAAGATCGCGTGGTAGGCGGCCACCGCGTCGGCGTTGGCGTACGCCTTCAATTCCTCAACGGTCGTCGCGCTTTCGGCCGCGCCGTCGGGGAAGATGCGGCTCCATTCGATGGACGTGCGCAAGCCGCCCAGGTGCGCCGAGTCGCGCGCGGCGTCCAGGTAGGCTGGCCACGTCTCCCAGAAGCCTGGACCGGCGCTGGGCGGGTCTCCGCTCAGGTAGCAGATCCCGTCGGCGACCAGAACTGGGTCGGTAATCCATTGATACCAGTCGCTTTTTTGGTCGTCGCACTTCGCCTGCGGCAAGGTCGGACAGCCCATGTCCACCTGGAAGCCGGCGATGGCTGCGCCCCAGATGAAGCCCTTGGGAAACGCCGTGTCCGGTTGCGGAACGTCGGCCGCGCTGTCGCCGGTGGCTGCGTCGTCCGTCGCCGTCGTCGCGGCCTGACCGCACGCTGCACAGGCCAATACCGCTGCGATGACCGTGGCTTGCCGACCAAAAATGTTCATTCCGCCATCCCCTTCGTGCGGTTGCGATCGAGTGGGGCGAACCAAAGGTTCGATCCACTAGCTGGCCACGGCTGCGGCCAGGCAGACGCGTGAAACGCCGCGAAATCACTTCGCGGGGTTCTTGCGCGGCTGGAACAAAAACCAAAAGCTAGTGGGGTGAATTTCAGATTCAACCCACTAGCGCCGCCGCCTCCGTCGCCGTCCCTGACCGCTGCCGCTCTGGCCGCCGCCCTGGCGTTGGCCCTCGATCGTCACTGTCACTTTCAGCGCGCCCGTGCCGCCTTTGACGCGCACTTCGCGCAGCGCATCCGCGCACGCCGCGAGCAAGAGCTCCGCCAGTGCGTCGTGATTGCCGGACCGGGCGATTGTCACCTGCAGCTGCGCCGAGGCCTGCGGCGTCGCCGTCGTCTCGCCGTCGTCGTCATCGTCCTCTTCGTCGTCGTCATCGACGTCCGGCTCGCTCAGCGCCGCCGCAGCGGGTGTCTCCAGCGGGACCTTGCGCAGCGCGGCGATCTCCGCCTCTTCATCCGCGTCCAGGTCGTCGATGCTCAGCGGCCGCTGGGTCCGCATGATCGACGCAAAACTCGGTGGCGGCAGCCCCGCGGTCTCGCACACGCGCGCCCACAGGCGCTGGTTGGTCTTGTCCCGCAGTTCGGTCAGGAACGTGCCGATCGAGCCGCTCGGCGCCATCGCCGCTTCCAGCGCAGCCGCGGCGTTGTCCATCGCCTTGGTCGTCGATGCGTCGATCGCGCTCACTGTTGCATCGCGCCGCGCTTGGGCAAACCGCTGGCTGCCGTCCACCAGCTGGCCGCGGCTGATCGCGAAACCGCTCCACAGGACCTTGGCGAACGTCCGCACATATGGATTTTGGTGGTAGCTGAATTTCAGCAGCCCGTCGGAATCGTTCTGGCCCGCTTCCGACTTCGTCGTCGGCAGCTCGGCCATTTGGCGTTCCAAAAAGCGGACTTCGTCCTTGCTGAGCTGCGGTGCCGGGGCCTTGCTTGCCATGGATGCTCCAAATGCGCGGCTGCGCGGGTGGTCTGAGCGTGCGACGGATGCGCACGGTCGCGGGAAAATGCGCCCGGCCGATGTGCGTCGTCGCGGCGGCAAACCGCCAGACGCCACGCGTCGGGCGAGGCGGCTGAACTCTAGCAGCGGCGGCGGGATTGCGCTACTTGACCGGCACCGGCGTGTCGCTGACTTGTTTGCCATTGCGCCAGACGACCTCGCGGATGCGGTGGCCTTCTGGGTCAAAGCGCACCTCGGTCCCATGGCGCTGGCCAAGCAGATAGGGCACTTCCGCCCACTTCACGCCGGTCTCGGTGTACACGAGCGCGAGGCCCTGACGCTTGCCGTCCACCAGCGGGACGTGCAGGCGCACTTCGCCGTTGCGGTGGTACTGCACCTCGGTGCCATGGCCGATCGGCTCAAAATTGTATTCGCTCTGCTTGGTTCCGTCCGGATACCACGTCCGCGCGATGCCGGTCGGCTGGTCCGCCTTGTACGGATATTCCGCGATCTTCTCGCCGGTCCGCGCGTAGCGGATCTCCACGCCGTGCTTGCTGCCGTGGACAAACGGCACGGTCGCCCACAGCGTGCCCGTCTCGTCGAAAATGCGCGCCAGGCCGTTGCGCTGCCCGCCCACCAGCGGCACGACCATGCTCGTCTCGCCGTTCTTGTGGTACTGCACTTCCAGTCCGTTGCCCGTCGCCGGGAATTTCGACTGGACGTGCGCCGGATCGCCCTTGAAATACGTCTCAATCGTCCCCGCGCGGATCGCCATCGCGCCCGCCGCCAGCGTCTCGCGCTCGTGGTCCTCGGCTTTTTGCGCGCGCCACGCCTTGGCCTGGGCGATCATCGCCTGCGGATTCTGCAATACCTTGACTTCACTCAGGTGTTCCAGCTCCTCCGGCGTCAGATAGTGGGCGATATCCAGCGGCTCGCGCTTGGCCGTCAGCGCGCCGACCAGCAGGCCGTGCTGCCACAGGTAGATGATTTTCACCTTGCCTTTCGCGTCAAACCGCACTTCCTCGCCGTCCTGCAGGTCCTTGGCGTACTGCAGCGTCGCCACGCGGGCGCCGGTCTGCGGGTCAAAAAGCTCCGCCGTTCCGTCCTTTTCGCCCGCCACGACCGGCACGCGAAAGTGCAGCTTGCCGTTGACGTCCCAGCGCGTCTCCACGCCGGAGCCTTTGCCGTTCTCCATGGGGAATTCGCTCTGCCTGTTGCCATTTTTCCACCAGGTCTGGCCCATACCCACCAGCTGGTCGTTGGCCCATTTGTATTCCGCCTGCTTGACGGTCACGCCGTTCTCCGGCGGGTAAAAGCGCGACTCTGTGCCGTGGCGCTTGTCGTTCTCGAAATGCACCTGCGTCAGCTTCAAGCCGTTGCGATCCCAGCTCACCGCGTCGCCGTGCTTCAGGTCGCCGACGATTGGCACTTCCATCATCCGCGCCGCGCGCGCCGGTGCATCCGGGTTCGCGTCGACCGGCGTCACGTCGTTTGGCCCCGCGTCGTAGTAGCGAATTTCCTTGCCGTTCAGCTTGTCCACATCGGCGTACAACCGCTCGGACTCCAGATAGTTGGACGGCCAGAACGTCAGTACGGCGCCGGCGGGCAAGTCGTCGTGGTACTTCACGGCGGTCGCCATGCGGCCCAGGATGTTGAAGCGGCGGTCAAAGCCCTCGACGCGGCCGTGGACAAACGGGATCTCAGACTGCTTCAAGCCATCCGGCGCGTACAGCACCGCGGTGCCGTGGCGTTCGCCATTCACCAGCGGCACGGTCATTTTCACCTTGCCGGACGGGTAGTAGCGCGTCTCGACGTCGGTTGGCACGCCTTGTACGTACCGGACGGTCGCCGCCTTGGCGCCTTGCTCGTCGTAATAGGTCGCCGGACCGTCCATCACGCCAAAATGGTAGGTCACTTCCGCGCGCAGCTTGCCGTCGCGGTGGTACTCGACCTGCACCCCGTGCTTGCGCTCGTTGACGACGTTCACCACCGCTTCGCGCTCGCCGGTCGGGTAGAACAGCGTCATCGGGCCGTCCGGCTCGCCGTTCTTGAAGTGCAGCTCGGAGCGCTTTTCGCCGGTCGGCAGGAAGTCGAACTGCGTACCTTCGCGCACACCCGCCTTGAACGGCACGATCGCGATGCGCTTGCCGTCGCCGTCGTAGCGCCATTCCTGGCCTTCTTTTTTGCCGTCGATCACGTGGTACGCGGCCTCGACTTCGCCAGTCGGCCCGTATTGCTTCCACGCGCCGTGGTGGCCGGCATCGGAGTAGGTCACGTCGGCGATCTTCACGCCGTCCGCGTTGTAATGCTCGTCGCGCACGCGCGTGTCGCCGCGCACGTACGCCACCACGCTGGGCTGGCCATTGGCGTGCCGCAGCACGACCATCGGATGCAGCGGCCGCTTCGGGTCGTCGGCTTCCTGAATCGACGTCACCGCGCCGCATCCCGTCACGGTCGCAACGGCCAGCAGTAGGGACGGGCCCGCAGCGGCAGCCAGCACGCCACGCCGAAGCAGCCGCAGCCAGCGCCGATGATTCTGCTGGTTGTGCCGACACCGTTGAAACACGTTCCCGACCTTTTGCCCAACACCTGACGCAGCTCTGGCCCATTGCCTTGACGGCCCGCGCGCGCGTTGCCGAACCCGAACTTCGTAGGATCGCCGTCGGTGCTGCGAATTGTCAACCAAACTGCGCGTTGGCGAAGGCCGAGCCTTGGCGCGCCGCGAAGCCGCTGCTTTGCACAAACTTTGCCCGGACCCCATTGCGCAACTCGTCGGCCTCCCCTAGTCTCAAGGCGCACGTTTAGGCGCCGCAATGACGCCTTGTGGACCGTTGGCATGACGACCCCCGTGGCGCCCACTCGCTTCTGCCCTGAATGCGGTCAACCCCGCTCGGAAGAGGTGTGTCCGCAGCACGGCATTCCAACCATCGTCCACCAGACCGACGACTTCACCAAGCTGCTGATAGGCACCGTTATCGCCGGCCGCTACAAGGTCGAAAGCCTGATTGGCCAAGGCGGTTTTGGCGCCGTCTTTCGCGCCGTGAACCAGATGATGCGCCAGGAGATGGTCGTCAAGGTGCTGCGGCCGGAATACGCCAAGGATCCGATCCAGGTGCAGCGGTTCTTCAACGAGGGCCGCACCGCCGCGCAGCTGACCCACCAGCACACGGTGCGCGTCTACGATTTTGGCCAGACCGACGCCGGCCAGCTCTACCTGGCGATGGAGCTGCTGCACGGCCAGGAGCTGGCGAAAGTCCTGCGCGAGGAGAAGACGCTGGAGCCGATGCGGGCGATTCGCATCGCGATCGCGGTGCTGAAGTCGCTGGCAGAGGCGCACGACGCCGGGATGGTGCACCGCGACCTGAAGCCGGAGAACGTCTTTCTCTGCCGGATGCGCGGCGACGACGATTTCGTGAAGCTCATCGACTTTGGCATCGCCAAGTCGTTTGAGCACGCGGACCAGGACCTGACCAAGACCGGCTTCGCGGTCGGGACGCCGAAATACATGAGCCCGGAGCAGGGACGCGCTGAGCAGCTGGACGGGCGCAGTGACCTGTATTCGCTCGGGATTATCCTGTACCAGTGCCTGACCGGCGAGGTGCCGTTCAAGGCGCCCAGCGCGATGGGCATCATCGTCAAGCATCTGCAGGAAAAGCCAGTTCCGCTGGAGCAGGCGGCGCCGCAGCCGCTGCCGGCAGGGCTGGCGGACGTCGTGATGCGCGCGCTGGCCAAGCGCCGCGAGGAGCGGTTTGACGACGCCGACGCGATGCGGCTGGCGCTGGAGCACGTGCTGGAGACGGCGGGCGAGTCGCTGACCGGGCGCGGGCGGCCGCATTCGAGCCGGGCGCTGCCGCTGGTCGGTGTGGCGGGCGCGACGCCGGGGCCGACTGCGACGCCAGGCGCGACACCGGTCGCGACCAGCACGGCGACGCCGACGCAGAATCCGGCGCTCGCCAGCGCGCCGACCTTGCTGGAAGCGCGGCCGCGGTACAGCTCGGGCATCGGCGAATTCCTGTCCACGTTGGGTACGAACGCCGCGCCGACCCACAATCCGATCGGCTGGGTGCCGCCGGCCGAGCCGACCGACCACGACTCGGCCGTTGTCCAAGCCGCGGGGCAAAATCGCACGCCGGGGCAGACGCAGGCGCCGTCGCAAACGCCCGGGAGCGTGCGCGCGCCTGGGACCGCGGGAGGCGTCGCGCAAGGTCAGGCAGCGCCGGCCCCGCAGCCGCGTCGCCCTCCGCCCGCGCCGCCGAGCAAGACTGCGGGCGCGTGGGTCTTCCTGCTGGTCATCGCGGCGATCCTCGGGGGCGCGGGCTGGTGGTACTGGAACAAGGCGCAGCAGGATCCGGAGGCGATGGCGACGCTCAACGGCGTCACGGCGCTGATGGACAAAGGCAAGGCGAAGCTGGACGAGCTGACCGGCTCGACCGATCAGCCTGCCGCGAAGGCCGACGAAGCGCCGCCGGCGGACGACACGTCGGCCAAGCGCAAGCCAAGCAAGGCAGCGAAGGCCAAGGCTGACGACACGCCCGCGCCGGAAGTGACCCAGGACACGGCTGTGGCTGGCACGCAGAATGCCGTGCGGAAATGCTACGCCAAGGACACGGCAAAGGCTCGTGATTTCACGCACATTGCCGTGGACGTGACCGTGGACAACACCGGGCTCATCAAGCGCGCGACGCTGCGCAAGAAGTTCGGCGCCGGTGCGCTGGCCGCGTGCGTGGAAAAAGCCGTGCTGCAAGCGGAGATGCCGACCGGGCAGGGCGGCGAGCGCACGCTGGAATACGACCTGCCGGTGCCGGAAGAGCCGTAGGCCTGCCCCCGCCCGCGGACGGAAGTCCGCCACGCGCGCCCTGAGCCGTCCGGATCGCGCCGCCGTTTGTCCGCACGAGCGCGCCGATGGACGCGAGCGTTCCGAAATCAGTTCAAAAAAGCGAGCGAATTCGCTGGTGTCCGCGCAAACCGACCGGTTCCGCCCCTAGAGCGGCGTCACCACGGCGTGCAGGCCGAGATCCAGCTTCAGGTCGACCTTGCCGCCCGGGACCATGCCGCCGGTCGCGATCACCAGCTTGCCGTCCATGATCTGGCTAAACGCCAGCGTCGACAGGTATTTCGTACCCGCCTGCGTCATCGCCGCCGCGTCAATCGTCGCATCCACCGCGGTCGTCGAGCCCGCCTTGATCGGCGGAATCGTGGCGACCTTGATGCCGTCCGCGGGCGTCTTGGCAGTCGTCGGGCCAAAATAAATGTCCAGCGCCGGCAAATCTGCGGTGAGCGTGTTGCTGGACGGCGTCACGGCGATCTTGTTGATCTCCAAGGTCACAATGTGGCCGTTCGCGTACTTGGCGATGTTCGGCTGGCTCTTGTTCAGGTCCACGGCCACCGGCGGCAGCGCGAGGTCCTGCGGCAGGCCCGGCGCCGGCGCTGGCTGACCCGCAAGCGCACCTGTCAGCGCACTGACGTCCAGCGAGACGTTGGTTGATTCAGTCTCGTCGACCGAGATATTCGCGGCATTTTGTGCCGCCGCCGCCACCTGATTGAACAGATCGCACGCCGGCAAGACCGTCACCGCCGCAAGCGGCAGGGCCAGGGACGCCGTCCGGACAAGCGCCTGCTGCGAGAGAAAAGAGCGAAATGTGCGCACGCAATGCCTCCAAGGGTTCGCCGCCAAAGACGACGGGCTGACGATACGGTGCCGATTGCGGCGCTTGAGATCAAGTTTATCGCGACTTGTCCGCAGCTACGCGTTCCAGGCAGCGACGAGTTCGGCCAGCCGCAGCTGCGCGGTCGGGATGTCGTGGGGCGCACCGATCGGCCCCAGCCACGCGCCAATGACCGCGATCGCGTGCGCCCCGGTCGCACGCACCGCCGCCACGTCCACCAGTGTCAGCCCGCCAATCGCCACGACCGGAATGCGGCTCGCCGCCACCGCCAGCGCCAGCCCGTCGAGCCCGGTCACCGCATCGCGCGTCTGTTTGCCGTTGGTCGCCCGCACTGGGCCAAAACCGAGGTACTGCACCGGCAACGCCTGCGCGGCCGTGACCTGCGCGACCGTGTGCGTCGAAAAGCCCAGCAGCGCCTCCGGGTCCAACTGGGCGCGCGCCGCCTGCGGATCGCCGTCGTCCTGGCCGAGATGCAGCCCCACGTGCGCGCCGACCGCCGCCAGCAGGTCGTCGTCCGCGATCACCGGAATCCGCCCGCCCAGCGCCCGCCGCAGCGCATTGAGCGCCGTCAACCGCGTCGGGTGCCCCAGCGGCAGGTGCTTCAGGCGCAACTGAACCGCCACCGCGCCCGCGTCCGCCGCCGCCACGGCATAGGCGCGCAGCAGGTTGACCGGTGGCCGCCGCTCCATCCGCGTGGCGAGACCCAGCCGGTCGCCGTCCAGCACGGCATAAATTCCGCTTCGAAAATACCTCACGACAGCTCTCCTCGCATGTCCAGGGCATCCTCGCCGTCGGCGTAATACGCTCTGCGGCGGCGGCTCACGGTGAATCCGGCGGACGTGTAAAGCGCGATGGCGGCGACGTTGCTGGCGCGGACCTCCAGAAAAGCCGCGGTGGCGCCGTCTCTCCGCGCGCACGCGAGCGCGTGGTGCAGGAGCGCGCGCCCAACGCCGGCGCGCCGGTGGGCAGGCACGCTGGCGATGCGCGCGATGGTGAATTCGTCGACAACCAACGTGCCAAGCACGTAACCACAAGGCCCGTCGCCGTTTTGTGCGATCCAGGCCCGGGAGACCGCGGTGGCGAGGTCGCCGGAGACAGCAGCCGCCGACCACGGTTGGCCAAAACACGCCGCCTCGAGCGCTGCAAGAATCGGCGCGTCGGCAGGCGTCGCGCGGCGAATTTCCACGGCTATGCCTGGGGTTGCCGCGCCAAGCGGCGCATCTGGTGCAGCAGGTCGGAAATTCCCAGATTTTCCCGCACGCTCGTGGCGATCGGCTGGTGTTCCAGGTCAAAATCGCGCTGCAGTCGCGCAATGACGCCGCCGCGCTTGGTCTTGGGCAATTCGTCCATTTTCGTCGCGACGATAAGCACCGGACGGTGGATTTCGCGCAGCCATTCGGCAAAGCCAATCGCGTCCTCATCGACGTCCCGGCGGCAATCCTGCAGCAAGATGACTCCGCGCAACTCTTTGGATTCCTCCAGGAATTTCTGAATCATCGGCGAAAAGGACTCGCGCAGCGTCTTGGCGACCTTGGCGTGGCCGAAGCCGGGCAAATCGCACATGCGGATCTTGTCGCCGCTCGACAGCAGTAAATCAAACAAGATAATCGCCTGCGTGCGTCCCGGCGTCTTGGACGTGCGCGCCAGGCTGTGGCGGTTGGCGAGCGCGTTGACCAGCGAGGATTTGCCGACGTTGGAGCGACCGACAATAGCGATCTCCGGCGGTCCAGCGGGAAACTCGTTGGGACCGCCGACGGCGGCCAGAAAATCTGCGGAAATGGTCCGCAAATCTTTGGTTGAGCCGGATTTTTTCCTGACGACGGGAGCGGCCATCTTCACTCCTTGTCAATTTCCACGAGAGCCAGCACGACCGGCTTGCGCGTGGTGTAGCGCTTACAAACCTTGCGGACCTGCTGGGTAATCAGGCTGTCGATCTTCTCCGGCGCGGTCTTGACGTCGACATCCGCGAGGCAGCGGTTCACGGCTTTTTCGATCTCCTCCGCCAGTTCGCCATTGCCCTGGTACACGCCGCTCGGCAGCGCGCGCGCCTTCGCAACCACCGTGCCACGCTGGAATTTCAGCCGCGCTGACACCGCAATGACGCCATTGAACGCCAGCTTTTCGCGCGCCTTGATTTGCAGCGTCTCCGCGTCGCCGACAATCGAGCCATCCGCGTACCAGGGTGTGACTTCAACCAAATCGCGCACAGAAACGCCGTCTTGCGTCAGCTCCAGGACCTGGCCGTTCTCCGCCAACACGGTCTTCGCGCCGAATTCCGCCGCCAGCTCGCAGTGGCGCTGCAAGAATGTGTATTCGCCATGCACCGGAAAGAAATGCTTGGGACGAACATAGGACAAAAGCGCCCGCTGCTCATCGGAATACGCGTGGCCGGACGCGTGGATATCGCGCCGCGTGCGGGTCGAAATGATGTGCGCGCCGCGCCGGGCGAGATCGTTGATCATCGAATAAATGCGCTTTTCGTTGCCCGGAATCACCCGCGAAGACAGGATAATCGTGTCCGTGTTGGTGATCGACAAATCTGGATGAATGCCTTGCGCGGCGCGGCTCAGCGCGGCCCGCGGTTCGGCTTGGCTGCCCGTGCAAATGATGCACAGCTCGTCGTCATCGTAGAGGTGCATGTCCTTGGCTTCAATAAAGTCATCCTTGTCGAAAGGCATGTCCGTGGCATTGTTGGCGCATTCGACATAGCGATCCAGCGAGCGGCCGATGAGGACGGTGTAGCGGCCCGCGGCGCGCGCGGCGTCGACTACCGTGTGGACGCGATACAAATTTGAGGCGAAAAGTCCCACGATTGCGCGGCCTTTGCAGGCGGCGATGACCTCGGTCAAGGCGATTGCGACGCCCGATTCGGAGCCCGACCAGCCGGGGACCTCGGCGTTTGTCGAGTCGGACATCATGAGCGCGACGCCGCTGTCGCCAAAAGCCCGAAATCCGGCCTCGTCGAACACGGTCCCGTCGCGCAAGCCCGCCTCGATTTTGAAATCGCCGGTGAACAGGATGTTGCCGGCGGGCGTGCTGATCGCCAGCGAGACGCAGTCGGGCAAGGAGTGCGTCACCCGCAGAAAATTGAAGTTGAACGGGCCGATCTGCAGGTTTTTCCCGGGCTTGATGAGCGACAGGTTGACTGAGTCTTCCATGCCATGCTCGCGCAGGCGCTGTTGAATGAGCGCCGCGGTGAACCGCGTTGAATAAATCGGCACCGGAAATTGCCGCAAAATGTGCGGCAGCGCGCCGATGTGGTCCTCGTGGCCATGGGTCAGCACAATCGCGCGCAGTTTTTTCTTGTAACCAGCGAGCACGCGCAGCGAGGGCAGCATCACGTCAATGCCCGGAATCTCGCTGTCGACAAACGACACGCCGCAATCCAGCAGTACGGCATCGTCGCCGCAAATCAGCAGCATCGCGTTCATGCCCATGCGGCCCACACCGCCGAGCGGCAGGAGTTGCACGGTTTGTTTGTCGATCTTTTTCGTCTTGGGCATGTGTCTTTGATACTTTCGCGCGGTTCAACCGCAAATGGAGCGGCAGGATACACGCCGACGGCGACTCTGGCTATGAAATACGCGCCGAAGCCGCGCGGGCCGCTCGTCGAAGTTGCCGAGCGAACGACTCACGCAGCCGCAGTTCTGTCGTGCAAGTGCCAAATCAATCGCGCGAGATGACGATCGCCATGCCCTGGCCGCCGCCGATGCAGGCCGAGCCCACCGCGAACTGCTCGCCCGTACGCTGCAGGTGCAGCGCGAGGTGCAACATGATGCGCGCGCCCGACGCCGCGAGCGGGTGGCCCATCGCGATCGCGCCGCCGTGGATGTTGGTCTTGGCCATGTCCAGACCGAGATCCTTGGCAACCGCCAGGAATTGCGGGGCAAACGCCTCGTTCACTTCCACCGCGGCCATCTGGCCGAGGTTCAGCCCGGCGCGGGCCAGCGCGCTCTTGACCGCGGGCACCGGGCCGATGCCCATCACCGTCGGATCGCAGCCCACCGCGGCGTGCGCGACGATGCGCGCCAGCACCGGCCACTTCTCCGCCTGCGCGCGCTTGCGCGTGGTTACGATCAGCGCCGCCGCGCCGTCCACGATGCCGGACGCGTTGCCCGCCGTCACGACGCCCTCTTTCTCAAACGCCGGCTTGAGCTTCTGCAGGCCTTCCATCGTCGTCTCGGGACGCGTGTGCTCGTCCTTGTCCACGACAACCGGGCCCTTGCGCGACTGAATCGTCACCGGCGCGATTTCGTCTTTGTAGATGCCGTCGGCGAGCGCCTTGGCGTAGCGCTTTTGGCCTTCCAGCGCGAAATCGTCGCAGGCCTGCCGCGAAATCTCATGCGTGCGCGCGAGCTTTTCTGCCGTGTTGGCCATCATCATGCCGGTCGTGGTGTCCATCAGGCAGGTGAACAGCGTGTCCTCGAACTTGCCGCCCGGGCCAAACGGGAAGCCGGAGCGCGCGCCGCGGACGACGTGTGGCGCCTGGGTCATGCTTTCCGCGCCGCCGACAAGCACGACTTCCGCCTCGCCGAGCTTGATCGCGTTGGCGCCTTGGGCGATGGCCTCAAAGCCGGAACCGCACAGGCGATTGAGCGTGAGCGCCGGCACTTCCTGGCGGCCGCCCGTCTTCAGCCCGATGTGGCGCGCAAGGTAGATCGCGTCCTGCGAGGTCTGCAGCACGTTGCCGAAGAAGACGGCGTCGATGACGCTGCCGTCGGCGCCGATGGAAGCGAGCGCGGCCTTGGCGGCTTCAACGCCCAAGTCCGTGGCGGTCAAATCTTTGAGGGACCCGCAAAACGCGCCGAAAGGCGTGCGCTTGCCGGCGACGATGACGATGTCCTGGGCGTTGCTCATGGTGACTCCGGGGAGGCAAAGGGCGGTCAAGCGGCCGCGGGCGGGAGTGTAGGACTCGCCGCCGCAGTTGTCATCGGGGCGTCGCGCTGCCAGCGTCCCAAAGGCGGGTCGTCCGTGCCACGATATCGTCACGCCAGGCGAGCTGAGCCAGCCAGTGCGGCGGGATCGCGGACAGGCCCCACAGCGCGCCGGCGAGCTGACCGGTGACGGCGGCGACCGTGTCCGCGTCATGGCCGAGGTTCGCCGCTCGCAGCACCGCGTCGCGAAACGTGTCGCTGCGGTCCACGCACCAGAGCGCGGCTTCGAGCGTGTCGACGACGTAGCCGGTGGAGCGGATCTGCGCTTCGGTCTTCTCGCGCCACCCGCCGGCGGCGATCGCGGCGATCTCAGCGGTGGCGTCGAGCATCGGGATCGGCGCGAGCACTTCGGCTTTGGACGCGCCGAAGATAGCCCGGTGCAACAGCGCGGCGAACCATGCGCACGCGTCCAGGCACGCGGGCGCGCGGTGCGTGACGGCGCTCTGGATGCGGGCTTGCTCGCACGCGGTGGTGCGCGTGTGGAAGCGGACGGCGATGGGCGACAAGCGCATCAGCGAGCCGTTGCCGGCGCTGCGCGGGTCGGTCGAACCGGCGATCGGGTCGCCGGTGTTTCGGTAGCGCTCCAGCGCGGCAGTGGTGACGTTGCCGATGTCAAAACACCGGCCCGTGACGCTGTTTTCGCCCGATAGCCACCAGCGCACGAAGCGGTCGGCCAGATCGCGCGGATCGAGTTCCGCGGTCGCGTTGAGCGAGTCGATCAGGCAGAGCGCCATGGAGGTGTCGTCGGTCCACTCGCCCGGTTTCAAGTGAAATGTGCCGCCGCCCCGCATGTCGGTGACCGGCGAGAACGAGCCGCGCACCTTGAATTCGACGGCCGTGCCGAGCGCATCGCCGACGGCGAGCCCGACGACCGCACCGAGCGCGCGGTCCTTGTTGCGATCAATCCCTGACATGGCGCACCTCCAGCCGCGTTTTCGCACCTGCCGCCGCGGCCGTCAAAGCGACGGCAGACAAGGCGCGCGGAGGTGTGGTACACTCCCGCCGTCGCGGTGGCACCGCGCCTTGGGATGCAAATGGCTCACGATTCCGCGCACTTGGATCTTCCGCCGGTCAGCTTTGATACGGCGCCGGAACGCTATCATCACTGGAAGCTGTCGGTTGCCGGCGCGGTGGCGACGCTGACGTTGCAGGTTGATCGCGATGCGCCGCTGCGGCCGGGTTATGACCTGAAAATGAATAGTTACGACCTGGGCGTGGACATTGAGTTGGCCGACGCGATCCGCCGCCTGCGCTTTGAGCAACCGCAAGTGCGCTGCGTCGTCGTAACGGGCGGCGTGCCAAAAATGTTCTGTGCCGGCGCCAACATCAAGATGCTGGCGGGCTCCGCGCACGGCTTCAAGGTCAATTTCTGCAAGTTCACCAACGAAACCCGCTGCGAAATCGAGGACGCGACGGCGCATTCCGGCCAGCGCTACATCGCCGCATTGAACGGCACGGCGGCGGGCGGCGGGTATGAGCTGGCTGAAGCGTGCGCGGAAATCTACTTGATCGACGATGGTTTTTCCGCAGTTTCGCTGCCGGAAGTGCCGCTGCTGGGCGTGCTGCCAGGCACCGGGGGACTCACACGTCTAGTAGACAAACGTAAAGTTCGCCGCGACGTGGCGGACGTGTTTTGCACCAAGGCCGAGGGCTTTCGCCTCCGCGATGCGCTGAAGATGCGGCTGGTGGACGGCGGTTGGCCAAAATCCAAGTGGGATCAAGCGATTGCGGATCGCAGCCAGGCGATTGTCGCGGCAAACGGCGCCCAGCAGCCAGAGCTGGGCATCGCGCTGCCGGCGGTCGCCCGCACGCAGGTGCGCGAGGGCGAGCTGGAGACATTGGCGTGGCCGCACGTGGCGCTGCGCATCCACCACGACAAGCGCTGGTGCGAGCTGACGTTGCGTGGGCCCAGCGAGCCTGCGCCGCAGACAGCCGAAATCCTGCACGCGCAGGGCGCGGCGGCGTGGTCGCTGCAGGCGTTTCGCGAGCTGGACGCGGCGCTGCTGGATCTGCGGTTCAACTACCCGAAAATCGGCCTGATTTTGCTCAAGACGGTGGGCGCGCCGGACGCGGTCCTGGCGCACGACGCGGCGATCACCCGGCTGCGCGCGGAGGGCGCGTGGCTGGCGCGCGAGATCCAGCTGCACCAGTCGCGCGTGCTGCGGCGGCTGGACAACATGTCGCGGTCGATGTTTGCGCTGGTGGAGCCGGGCTCCTGCTTTGCCGGGACGCTGCTGGAGATCGTCTGGTGCGCGGATCGCGCCTACATGTTGGACGATCCGGACGGCGCAAACGCGATCGCGCTCGGGCACGTGCACGCGGGCACGCACGCGGCGCACAACGGTATGACGCGCTTGCAGATTCGGCTGTACGGCGACCCGGAGGGTCTCGCCAAACTCCAGGAGATGCACGGGACGCTCGACGCCCCGACGGCGGAGAAACTGGGTCTGGTCACGCGCGCACCGGACGACATCGACTGGGAAGACGAAGTGCGGCTGGCGATCGAAGAACGCGTGTCCTTTTCGCCAGATGCGCTAACGGGGATGGAGCAGAACTTGCGCTTTGCGGGCCCGGAGAACTGCGACACCAAGCTTTTTGGCCGTCTGACGGCGTGGCAGAACTGGATTTTTCAGCGGCCCAATGCGGTGGGCGAGCGCGGCGCATTGCCGATGTACGGCAATCCCCAGGCGCCGGTTTTTGATTGGAATCGCACCTGAAGGCGTGTCAGGAGCGCTTGAGAGACGAGAGGGGAGGGAGTGTGCATGGCTGGAATTGATTACGAGAGCAAAATTCCCAATAATGTCAACCTGTCCGACGACAGGCGCCTGCAGCGCGCGCTGGAGCATTGGCAGCCGAGCTACCTGAAATGGTGGCAGGAAATGGGCCCGGATGGCATGCAAGAAAAGGACATTTACCTGCGCACGGCGATCAGCGCGGATAAGGACGGCTGGGCGCATTTTGACTACGTGAAAATGCCGGATTATCGCTGGGGCATCTTCCTGTCAGAGCGCGATCCCGAGCGCAAGATCAACTTCGGCGACCATCTGGGTCAGCCCGCTTGGCAGGAAGTGCCGGGCGAATTTCGCAATACGCTGCGGCGCATTATCGTCACGCAGGGCGACACGGAGCCGGCTTCGGTCGAGCAGCAGCGCCAGCTGTGGAAGACCGCGCCGAGTCTGTATGACATGCGCAATGTCTGCCAAGTGAACGTGGAAGAGGGCCGCCATCTGTGGGCGATGGTGTATTTGCTGCACAGCTATTTTGGCGCGGAAGGTCGCGACGAGGCAGAGGAATTGCTGGCGCGGCGCAGCGGCGATCCGGACAAGCCGCGCATTCTGGACGCATTCAACCAGCCGTGCGATGACTGGCTGAGTTTTTATTGCTTTACAATGTTTGCCGACCGCGATGGCAAGTTTCAGCTGCATTCCCTTTCAGAATCTGGCTTTGACCCGCTGAGCCGCACGTGCAAGTTTATGCTGACGGAAGAGGCGCATCACATGTTCGTGGGCGACACGGGTCTGGAGCGCGTGCTGCGGCGTTCAGCGCAATTGACCCTGCTGGACCCGAGCGGCGACGCGCGCGCGCAGGGCGGCATTGATCTGGAGACCGTCCAGAAATTCATCAATTTTTGGTTCAGCTATTGCCTGGATCTCTTCGGGAGCGAAATCTCCAGCAACGCTGCGGACTTTTTTGCCGCGGGGCTGAAAGGTCGCTTTATGGAAGAAAAGAATTACACGGAGCACACGGCGCTGGGCCAGGAGAAGCGCGTGACCCTGTGGAAGGACGGCAAATTTGTTGATGAATCCGTGGCGTTGCGCAACGCGATGAATGAAGTGCTGCGCGACGACTACATCGACGACTGTGTGAATGCGGTGCGGCGCTGGAGCAAAGCGGTGAAGGACGAGGGCGTGGACTTTGAAGTCACGCTGCCGTCGCGGCGCTTTCACCGCCACCAGGGCATTTACGCCGGGGCGTTTTTCAATCCAGCGGGCGAGCCGATCAGCCAAGCCGAGTTCGAAGCCCAGGCGGCGCAGTGGCTGCCCACGGACGCGGACAAGGCCTACCTGCGCGGCATCATGCATGGCGTGTACGAGCCGGGTAAAGTGGCGAACTGGATTGCGCCGCCGCGGCGCGGCATCAATGGCCAGGAATTCACGTATGAGTACGTGAAGTTATAGCTTGGCTTTGAAGGAGGAAGGGTCGTGAGTGTCCAAGGTCACCATCAGCCGCCGCTTCTCGATGAAGTGCGCGGTAACGTCCTGATTCTCACGCTCAATCGGCCCGAAAAGTTGAATGCGCTGGATCAGGGGCTGGTCGACGCGCTGCACGCGGCGCTGGACCTGTACGAGAACCGGCCGGACGTCCACGTCGTCGTGCTAACCGGCGCGGGCGGCAAGGCGTTTGCGGCCGGTGCCGATATCGCGCAGCTGCGGGATCGGCGGGCGGCCGACGCGCTCAAGGGCATCAACAGCCAGCTTTTTGACCGGATCGCGCGGTTTCCCACGCCGGTCATCGCGGCGATCCGCGGCTACGCGCTGGGCGGTGGCTGCGAGCTGGCGCTGGCGTGCGACCTGCGTGTCGCGGGCGAGTCGGCCAAGTTCGGCCAGCCGGAGACCGGGCTGGGCATCCTCGCGGCGGCGGGCGCGACGTGGCGGCTGGCTGCGCTGGTGGGCCTCGGGCGCGCGCGCGAACTGCTGTTTACCGGGCGGATTTTCGAGGCCGACGAGGCGCTGCACATGGGCATGGTCAACCAGATCGTGCCGGACGGCGAGGTGCTGGACGCGGCGCTGGCGATTGCCGCCATGATCAGCGCGAACGACCCGCTGGCGACGCGCATGACCAAGCTGGCGCTGGCGCAGTACGAAGGCGACACGGCGGCGATGATGCGGTTTGCCAACGCGACGCAGGCGGCGCTGTTTGAGAATCCCGAGAAATTCAGGCGGATGGACGCTTTCTTGGCGCGGCGCAAAAAGTAGGGGTGCGCCGCACCGCTCTGCAGACCCGCTTTGGGAGGTGGATTGTCATGCGAACGCACGTCGGCTGGCTGGTATCCTGTTGGATTTTCGCTGCGTGTGGACCGGGCGCGGGAGCCGGCGCGGATACGGATGTCCTTGGCGCAGCGGATCTGGCGATCACCGGATCCGCGACCGATGTCGTTGGCGACGGGCTTGCCGACGCGGATTCCGCGCCTGTCGATGCCCCCAGCAGCCTGCCGGACGCCAGCAGCGACGCCGCTGCGAAGACCGATAGCGGCCCCCAGGTGCCACCGTGGACCAAGCCCGCCTGCGCGTGCGGCAACAAGCTGTGCCAAACCGACTGCGGCGAGACCACGGCTTCGTGTCCTGTCGACTGTCAGCTGTGCGGCGACGGCGTCTGCTCCCCCGGCGAGACAACCGCCAACTGTGGCGTGGACTGCTGCGGCACCTGCGGCGACGGCAAGTGCGCCGGCGGGCTGTGCGACGAGTTCTCGGTCAGCTGTCCGGCGGACTGTTCGCCCATTTGCGGTGACCTGATGTGCAGCTTGGGCGAGACCCCCAGCACCTGCGCCGACTGCTGCTCCGGCACGTGTGGCGACGGCGTGTGCAGCGCGGGCGAGGCCGCCGGCTTGTGCCCCGGCGACTGCACGGCGGCCAAGTGCGGAGACGGCGTCTGCGCCAAGAGCGAAAGCGCGGCGAGCTGCCCCGGCGACTGCCCGGCGACCTGCGGCGACGGCCTGTGCAAGAACGGCGAGCTTGGCAAGTGCGAAGTCGACTGCGCCGCGTGCGGCGACGGCAAGTGCACCGGCAACGAGAGCGCCACGAGCTGTCCCATGGACTGCTGCGGCGGGTGTGGCGACGGCGTCTGCCGCTGCGGCGCGTGCGGCGAGAACGAGCTGACGTGCCCCTTCGATTGCGGCACCGCGTGCGGCAACGGCATCTGCGAAGGCGACGAGCCGACGACCTGTGTGCAGGACTGCAAGCACGTCGCGTGCGGCAACCAGGACTGCGAAACCGGCGAGACGGCGCAGAGCTGTCCGGTGGATTGCGCCACGCCGTGCGGGGATTGCTGGTGCCAGATCAACGAGACGGCGGCCAACTGCCCGGTCGACTGCGGCGGCTGTGGCGACGGCATCTGCACGATGTGCGCCAACATCGGCGAAAACGCGCAGAACTGCGCAGCCGACTGCCTCAAGTAGGACAGCGGAGACGCCAGGCACGCTGCGAACCGCGAAGCTCAGCCGCCCGTCGCCGTCACATCCGCCGGAAAGAAGAACGCCGCCACGCCAGTAAACTGCAGCGCCGCGGACATCTGGTCACACGCGCCGGTCGTCGCGTTCTTGGCCAGATCGCCCTTGCCGTTCACCAGGCTCGTGACGATCGGCAAGATGTCGCCTTGGCCAGCCGCCGCCTTTTCGGCCAGCGCCATGATGCTGGAAATCGTGATGCCGGCGCCGAGGATGCCCTGGTCGATGCGCTCGTCGTCGACGATGTGAAATTTGACAAGCGTCCCGCGGGCTTCCAGCGTGTAGTCGATGCCAAAAACCTCGACGGGCAGGTTGATATCGAACGGTCCGGCCGTCAGCCAGCCGTCCTTGATGACCGCGTTTCCGCCGTTCACGTCGGGATCGCGCGGGCTGACGTGAAAGGTCTGGTCTGTCAGCAGCTTGCCGTTGGTGCCCAGCAGCGGCGTGCCAAAAGCCGCGCGCACGCGCACGCTCACCTGCGGGTCGTTGACGAGGTCGTCCAGGCCATCCAGCTCAAAAAGTAGCAGGATTCCGCCGGTTTCGATGCTTGCCTGCAGCAGCGTCTCCACCGCCGAAATGCCGGTCGCCTCAATCAGCGGGACCAGCGTGGCAAACTGATTGTCGATGCCCGGCGTGCCATCGGGCGCGGTAAAGTCGGCCTGGTCGCAGGTCCCGTCGTCGCTCGCGTCGCTGACCTTGTGGTCCAGGTTGAAGCCCGGGGCAAAGCCATTGGCGTCGAGACGCGTGAACCCGATGGTGTCAAAAACATAGATTTTGTGCGTGCTTTTGACCGGCGTGGTCGCCAGATCATCGCTCGCGCCCGCACCGGCGTCGGCGTCCTTGACCGTCGCCGATTCGCAACTGCTGAGCGCGAGCGCCGCTGCACACGCCCACGTGCCGAGTGTCTTCATGCCATCCCTCACGCTTCAATCGCCGTCAAACCATCTTTCGCCTCGCCGCCCTCTGCGCCGAATGCTGGCAAATCTGCGCCACAAGCGCGGCAAATCGAGAGCATAACTTTGCTCGTATTTTCGCCGCCTTCAGAGCGATAGTGCAGTCCCACTTTCAGTTTTCCGCCCGCGCCGCCGGCCAACACCAGCGGTATTTCTTCCATCGAATGCGTCTTGCCCAGGCTCGTTTCGGACGTTCCCAGCAAAAGCATGTGATCCAGCAGCGTGCCGGCGCCCTCCTGCACCGCGTCCAGCGCGGCGATTTGCGTCGCCAGCGCCTGGACGATTTGCAGCGTGATGGCGTGCACTTGCGGCTGCGGATCAGGCTCGTTATGCGTCAGTTCGTGATGGCCGGTCGTGGCATTTTGGAAGAGAATATTATTCACCGGATGGGTAAACCAATTGCTGAACACACGCGTCTGGTCGCAAGCCAGCGCGTAAGCCATCATCTCGGAAAAAACCTGATTCTTCAGCTGCAGTTGCGGCCGACCTTCGATATCCGGATAATCCGCCAGCGGCGTCGTGGGCACCTTGCAAGCGTCCAGCTTCGGTGGCGAGGATTGCAGCAGGACCAGGCGTTTTTCCAGTTCGCGCACGCCCTCGAAATGCGCATCCAGCCGCTGCTTGTCCGCCGCGCCCACGTCCAGCTGCAGCCGCGTGATATCCGCGCTCACTGCGTCGAGCACGCTCTGGCGCAAGCCAAGCGTGGGATCGATTTTCGGCTTGTCGCCTGGCATCGTGAAGCCGTCGCCAAAAATCCGCTGAAAAAGCGCGATCGGCGACGGCTCCGGTGGGTTGACGCTGTTGGGACCGTTGTAAGAATAGCCCGAATCCGGCGCGGCGCCGAATTCCAGTGAGCGAAACCGCGTGTCGGTGCCGATGACGTTGGCGATGATTTGGTCGATGCTCGGCCCGCCGAATGTGGCGTTGTTGCCGGTCAGGACCAGCGGAATGCCGGAAAGCACGCCCGCCGCGCCGGCGCCGTGCGGCTGGCTGTTGGGCACGCCGAGCTTGGTTCCGCTGACGACGGTGACCTTGTTCTTGACCGCCGCCAAGGGCGCGAGCTGGTCGGAGAGCTGCCACGTCGCGCCGGTGCCGGTCGGCGTCCAGCGCACCGGCAGGTTGCCATTGCCCCAGAAAAACAGGCCAAAACGCCGGGGAAAACCGTCGTCGCCGCCCGCCGCGTAGGCCGTGCCATTGGCGTTGAGGAAGCGCTCCAACGGCGGCAGGCCGATGGCGACGACCGCACCGCCCAACAGGCCGCGGAGCAAAGTGCGACGGCTCAGGCCGTCCCTGCCGTACAAGCGTCCGATTTTCATGGTGTTGCCCCCGTAATCGTGTCATTGCGCGCGCCGATGCGCCGAAACCCTTGCGACAGCGCGATGGCCCGCATCAGCGCCTTCAAGTGCTGGCCGCCCGTAACAAAATCGCCGCTGAGCGCGTCGACCTGCGGCGCCTCGCCGTCCGTCACCGGCCGACCCACCGCGTAGGCGTACAGCTTTTGCGTGACGCAATGCGAGTATTTCGGGCTCTGCGCGATGTCATTCGCCAGCGTCGCCAAATCGGCAAATGGCACGGTGTCCAGCACGCCCGTGGTGTCGATGGGCGCGCCGTTGTCCTGCGTCCGGAACCGACCGATGCCGTCGAAGTGCTCAAAACCCAAGCCGATCGGGTCGATGAAGCTGTGGCAGGCCTGGCAGCTGGGCGAGGCGACATGCTCGGCCAGCTTTTGGCGCATCGTCGTCGCCGTGCCTTCATCGGACAGCGCCGTGTTCAGCCCCGCTGGCGGATTCGGCACGGTGTCGCACAGCAGCATTTGCCGGACATATTTGCCGCGAATCGTCGGCGAGGACGACACCGGGTGCGCGCGCGCCGCCAGAAAGCTCACCTGGCCGAGGATGCCCAGGCGCTCGCCCGGCGGCAGTTCGATCTGCGCCACGCCGGTATCGCTCACGGCAGGCACGTCGTAAATCGCCGCGAGGCGCCGGTCGACAAAGGTCGTGCGCGACAGCAGCAGCTGGCGAAAATCCGCATCCTGATCCAGCGCCAGATACTCAACAAGCGATAGCGTCTCGTCGCGCGCCGAGCCGCCGAGATCCGAGCTGAAATCATCGTACACGTTGGGATCCTTGGTCAGATCCAACAAGTCGCGCAATTGCAGCCACTCATCCGCGAAATTGCGGACCGCGCGATGCACTTTCGGGTCGGCCATGAGCCGGTCCACCTGCGCAGCGAGGCCATCATCAGTGTTCAGCGCCCCGCTCTGCGCGGCGTCGAGCAGCGCGTCGTCCGGCGGGCCGTTCCACAGGAAATAGCTCAAGCGGGTCGCGAGCTCGTAGCTGGTCAGCCGCTGGCCGCCAAAATCCGGGTCTGCCTCGCCCACCTCCGGTCGGTACAAAAAGCGCGGCGATTGCAGCAGGCCAACCAGCGCGTACTCTACGCCGTGCTGAAAACCGCCCAGCGCGTTCGCCGCCTGCACGCCAACTGCCACCAACGGCGCGCGTTCCTCCGCTGCCAGCGGCCGCCGCCACAGCTTGCGACCGACCTTGGCGACAAACGCGTCCAGACACGCGCCGTCCGCCGTTGACGTCGCCGTGCAGGGCAGCAGAGCCGCCAGCACCGCCGGCTTGCCAATCACCTGCGTCGCGAGGCTCCGCGCGCCGTCCTCATACAGCTCCACGCCGCGCGGCGAGACCGACGCTACGCTCGCGCCCACGGAAAAGAGATCGTCGTACGCGACGTCCGGCTCCAGCGTTGGCGGCACGACCAAACCCGCGCCGAGGACGTCGAGAATGGAATTCGCGTACTGCGCCTGCGTCAGACGCGGCAGCGCAGGCGGCGCCGGCGCAATGACGAGCGGCGGCGCCGCATTCTTGGCCGGCGCTTGACAGCCATTTGCCCAGAGCACCGCTATCACGGCCAAGCCGTGTGACAGTCTGAAATTCACCATGTCGACCTCGCTTCGCTATTCCCGCACAAGCACAAAATAGTGATCCAACGCTTTTTCCACCTTGTAGGCGGCACCGATGGACACCCGGTTCGAGACTTTCCGCATGAAATCTCGAGTCTTATTGAAGACAAAAAACTGCAGACCCACCGTATTCTTGACGACTTTTGGCCATCCTTCCACCACGGGTTCCTGCGGCACTTGAAAATAATCGACGACAATCGGTCCGCGTTCCGGCCAGCCGGCGTGGCCTTGCGTGGGAATCGCCACGAAATAGCCGGGGCCGATCAGCCAGCGCGTCGCGCCTTCATTGTAGCCAAAAGCCCGGTCACCGCCCGTCTCCGGTCGGCACATCCGCTTCTCGAAATTGCGCATCGGTCCCGGGAGCGGCAGCGTATTGCGGCCGTGGTGAATGATTTCCGTGCGCGCTGGCACGTCCGGCGGCGTCAGGTCGGCAAAAGTCAGCGGCGGCGCGTCCGCGGCGAGCTGGTACAGCTTGCGCTGCTGGTTGCGGTCCAGCGCGTGCGTCGCCTTCTTGCATTCGGCAAAAGACAGGCTGTCCAGATACGCGGCGATGCTGGCTATCGGCGCGCTGTCGGTGAGCAGTTTGGCCAGTTCGCCCGCTGAATTTCCCTGAAAGACAAGCTCGCCCATGACGCTCCTTTGGATTCTTACTTGAAGAGCGCCGAGTTGGCGCACCAGGTGATGATGGAATCAAACACGAAAATGCCGATTGCATTCGACACAACGCTTGCATTCACCGCGCGGCCGACGCCGGTGGCACCACCAGACACGGTCAAGCCGTAATGGCATGAAATCACGCTGATACTCGCGCCAAATGTCACGGCTTTGATGAGTCCGGTGAAGAATTCGTCCAACAAATTGGAGCTGAAAACGCCCTGAAAAAACACGCGATAATCGACGTCGAGCACAAATTCGCTGGTGATGGCGCCGCCGATCAGCGCGAACAGGTCGCCGAGCACGGTCAGCAGCACCAGCATCAGCATCATCGACACAAAGCGCGGAACGACCAAATAGTGTGTAGGATCAATGGCTAACGTGCGCAGCGCGTCGATCTGCTCGGTCACCTTCATGGTGCCCAGCTCTGCGGTATTGTTGGCGCCGACGCGGCCGGAAAACATCAAACCGATGAGTACCGGGCCAATTTCTGCCAGGACAGCGTAACCGGCGCCCCAGCCCAAAAGGCCAGTCGCGCCAGTCTGTTTCACGTACACACCGGATTGAATCACCATGATGGCGCCGGTGAAAAATGCCGTCATGATGACGATGGGATACGATTTGACGCCGACCTTGTAGAGGTTCAGCCACGTCTCGTCGCGGTCAAAACGCGGCGGCAGCATCGCGCGGAGGATGCGCGAAAAAACCATGACGATGCCGCCGAGGGTCTCGGATGCGTCCAGAAAGCCGGCGCCGATGACTGCCAATGGATTCATGCGACTCATGCGGACCCGAGGCCCAGCGCCGCACTCTAGCCGGCAACCGCGCGCGCCGCAACCGGTATCACACGTTGGGCGCGTCCCCAGCGAGATCCCGCCTTTTGTTCCGCGCACTTGCGGCCAGGCAGGCCAGAATCGCGACGTAACTTAGCGAAAAGAAAGGAAGCGGCGTATCCTCAGGCGAGGAACAAACCCACCGCGTCCACCGTGGACG
>CAIYWC010000230.1 GCA_903929795.1 uncultured Myxococcales bacterium
ATCCGCCTGCAAGTCATGGTTGTCGCCAGTGTGTTCCACTGCCCCATCCGCCGAGCGAAGGTTGTTGAAGAAGATGAAATCTTTGTCGGATGCGACCTTGCCGCTCGCCGTGCACAAGAAGACGCTCGCGTCCAAGTCAAATTCCGCTCCCGCGGTCGCCCGCGCGTCCCAACCGAGACCCACGGTCACGTTGCGGAGCCCGGGAGCCTCTTTCGTGAGAGAAACATTGCCGCCTTTGGTCAGTGAGATCGCCATCTTTCCGTCCCTCTTCTACTGTTGCTTCGCGTCGGTGCTCGCCGAGGCGTCTCCACGTTTAGATCAGATTGTGGCGCCTTGCAACCCCCGGTGGGCGACGACGTCAGCTATGTCGGCGAGCAGGTCCGTTCGAGGTCGTTCCTTGCTCCCGCCCGCCCGCGGTCGACGTCTACCGGCCCACACGGTGTGGAGCGTCTCGCGCGTCAGCTCCTACGCAGCACCATCCAGGGCGTCCAGCCCCAGACCCGCCCCAAAGTCCCGTAACCCCACAACCTGAATCAAAATAGACGGATGCCGTTTCGCAGGTCACGATTGTGCTTGCGAAAACAACTCACCGCGGCCGGAACACCCGGCCCTGGAAACGGCATCCGATGAAAACTTTGCAGCAGAACGAGACGCGTGTCGAGCACTACCTCAAGCCCCGGATGGGCCGGCTACGCGAGATGATTCACGAGCGGCTCGTCGATCCGCGGATGGCGCGCGGCAAGACGATTGGTTTTGATTCCATGCTGTTGGCGATGATCGCCGGCATCGTGGGAGGTCGCAAGACGCTGAGGGATGTCGAGCAGCTCTCCCAGCGGCTCGGGCTCGGGCGGCGCGGCGGGCGCATCAGCGACAACGCGATGACGTACCTGCTGTGCAAGCTCGACGACGTGGCACTGCGGCCGCTGCTGGTCGGTCAGGTCAAGGACATGGCGCGGCGTGGACAGCTGAAACCCGATGGTTTTGCAATGGATTGGACGACGATCGACGGCAAGTACGAGGCGCTCGACCATCACGCCGACGGCGCGGCGCAGAAGATGGAGCAGGAAAATCATGCGTACTGGCGGCTGGGCGTGCTGCGGGCAGTGCTGGTGTCGGCGGCGAGCCGGCCGGTGCTGGGGCAGCTGGCGATTCCGGCGGGCGCGGGCGAGCAGACCAATGTGCTTGCATTCATTGCGCTCCTGCGTGAATGGTATGGCGATCTGACGAGCAACTTCACGCTCGACGCCGGCCTGTGGAGCCGCGAGTTGTTTGCCAAGGTGGACGAGCAAGGGCTCGGAATCTTTGGCAACATCAAGGAGAACAAGCCGGAACTGCATGGAGAAGTGGGACGCGTCCTGAAAATTGCGCGGCGTCAGGAGTGTGAAGCGCAAACGGACTGGGAACCGTGCAAGAAAGGCCACATGCGCCGCCGTCTGTGGCGTACGTTTTCGCTGGACGGCTGGAACGGCTGGACGCACCTGCGCCAGGCGCTCGTGGTCGAGCAGACGACGCGGCTGAGGGATGGCAGCGAGGAAGTGGAACTGCGCTATTTCGCGACGAATCTGCCGAAGAACAAGCTCTCGGCGAAGCAACTTCTGCTGCTGGTGCGGCGGCACTGGGCGATTGAAAACGACTGCAACTGGACGTTCGACATGGTCATGGCCGAGGACGCCGGCGCCTGGTGCACGCAGCGCAAGTCGGTGCTGGCGCTGGGCGTGATTCGGATGGTGGCGTACAACCTCATGCAAGCCCTGAGGAAATGTCACCTCCGCGTGCAACACGTGCGCGGGGCCGACACGCCCATGCCGTGGCGCGAGCTGCAGGAACTGGCGCACGACGTGTGGAAGCGCGTCGGCCGCGCGCTGCTGGGACCGCCCGGCAGAGTGACAAGTCTTTGTATTCAGACCGCAACCAACCGGGCTGAAGGATAGCGTGGCTGAACAACAACTTGCCCCGATCGGCACTTCCAGGGGCGAGCCTTGTCCGGCGATTTGCGGGCGATTTTGGATTTGCGGGGCGCCCGGCGGGAGGCGGTGGGCTTGGGGACAAATGATCAAGGCTGAGGCCGTCGCGCCGCCGCTTGACCCGTCTCGGACACCGGTCCACACTGCCCCCGGCCAGCCCCGCGCGCGCATCGGGCGCGTCGATCCGGGCAGGCCCGCGCGCGAAACGATGGAGCACGAGGCAGACAGCCCAGCCGGCG
>CAIYWC010000231.1 GCA_903929795.1 uncultured Myxococcales bacterium
AAAAGGACCCCCGACGCAGCCGAAGGGTGGGCGGCGCAGCGAGAGCTGCGGGACCGCATCAGGTGGTTGCGTCCGGGTGACACCGAGACGTTGCGGCGGGGAGGCAAAATCCGGGGCGGGAGGCCCCCGGCGTAGCCGGAACTTTGGCTTGTTGCTGCCGGGCGCGCCCATCGGCGGCCACGACCGGTTTCAGGACCCGCGCGCGATTGCGGCCCAGCAGCTTTCCGACGCTCGCGGAGGCGCGGCGCGCCTGACCAGTGGCGCAAATTGGGCGCAGCAGCTGAAGATGCGCGCGGGAGACCGCGAAGCGAACCGGCCTCAGGGCTGCCTCGGCCGGGGCCGCGCCACGCACGTGCGAGCGGGAGCCGTCCTCGTCGCCGGTTGCCGTTGACCTGGACACCGCCGCCGGCGATGACTCAGGTTCGGGCCCCGCGCAGGTCGCCCGCGCGGGGATCCGCGTCGACGCCGCGTGCGACGGCGAGAAATCCACGCCAAGTCATCCAGCGGACTGGGGATCCCAGGCCAACGGTCACACCGGTCCGTGGCGAAGCCGGGCTCGTGGCCGACCTGCTCCGGTGGCGACGTCTCGCCGACTTCGAGACTTGGCCGGCGCTGCCCGATGCGCACCCGGCCAGCGATTTTGGCGCGTTTGCCGCCCACGCGGTGGCCCAGGATTCCGGATTGCCCCAGGCCAAACCGCATCTTTCAGTCGACATCGCGTCGGGTTTGGCGGTGTGCGCCATCCGGAATTCAGGCGGCTTCGCCGATTGGCGGCTGCCGACCGAGGCGGAATTGCTGTCGCTGGTCGTTCAGGTCGATGAGGCGTCGGCGAGGTCGGGCTTAACCTGTCGTGGCACTCTTGGTTCGTACCTTCGACTACGCGGCGGATGGTCAAGAGCTTTCGTTGCGGCCGCCAGGTTTTGGCGCGGTCCGCCGCGCGTCGGCCGAACCCGCTGCCGGGCGGATCGCCTCTCCGGCCAACGTCTGCGCGTTGACCTACGCCGGCACCGGCGGATAGGCGAAAATCTCGTCGCGTAGCGCAATTCCCGCGCCGCCGCACACGATGACCGCGACGCTGCTGGCTTGAGCAACCGGACCGAGCCGCTCATACACCGCCGCCAGCGCAGCGCCCGCCGCCGGCTCCACCAAGACGCGGTGGTCCAGTGCGAACTGCCGCGCCGCCGCGAGCGCTTGGGCATCGCTCACCAGTACCGATTGCACGCCGCGCCGCTGCGCCCGCTGAAACGCGCCCTCGGCCACCTGCGCGGCGCCCAGCGTCTTGGCAATCGACGCGATCCGCTCCAGCCGCACCAGCTTGCCCGCCGCCAGCGCCGCGTGCAGGGACGCCGTGCCGTGCGTTTCCACGGCCACCACGCGCCCGGTATGGCCATGGCGCTGCAGCCCGTCCAGCACGCCCGCCAGCAAGCCACCGCCGCCGACAGCCAGCACGATCGTCTCCGCCAGCGGCCCCGACGCCGCCATCTCGTCGACCAGCGTGGAATGCCCGGCCCAAATGTCGGGATGGTCAAACGGGTGGACGTAGTACGCGCCGCGCTCCGCCGCCGCCGCGCTCGCCGCCTCGTGCGCTTCCTGCCAGCCCGCGCCCGCGTGCACGACCTCCGCGCCGTACTCGCGCATCCGCGCCAGCGCTGCTTCCGGCACGCCTGCGAACACGTACACCGTCGCCGGCACGCCCAGCCGCCAGCCCGCGTACGCCGTCGCCACGCCGGCATTGCCGCCCGACGACGACACCAAGCTGCCGTAGCCCTGCGCGACTGCGTTGACGCACAGCCTGCCGATCCCGCGGATCTTGAACGAGCCGCCCGGTTGCAGCGCCTCCATCTTCAGCTGCACCGGCACGCCCAGCGCGCGTTCCAAGGGCAGGGAGCGCCAGAGCGGCGTCACTTCGTGCAGGATCTCAGGCATGGGCGTGTGCCTCGTGGTAGCGGATGAAGTCGTCAATGCGCGCACGGCACAACTTGGCGTTTTCACCATGGAAAATCAAGCCATGCTTTTGGACGTAGACGATGTCGTTGGTCGCGCAGGCCTCCGCCACGCGCTCCGCCAGCGCGATGGACGCGTACTCCTGCGGCGGGATGATGGCGACGTGCAGATCCGCCGCCTCGCGGTCGGAAAGCAGGTAATGCGTGTGCACCACCGCGCCGGCATTGGTCTTTTGATAGATCAGGTAGTGCATCAGCGACTCGGACGACGGCACGCCCTCGCCGGAATACTCGACGATGTCGTCGTGCACCGCCTCGATGCGCACGAAATGCCGCGGCTCCAGCTGCTTGATGTAGCAACCGCTCGTCGTCACCACGACGTGGTCGCCGTCGCGCACGCTGATGTTGCCCGTCGTGTCCGTCTGATTGGGAAACGCCGCCGCGCACACGCCCAGGTCATGCGCGGTCGCCACGCGCTCCGCCGGAATCGGCGCCGTCGGCGCCACGCGGTGAAAATCGACCCAGCGCCCCGCTGGATTGTGCGCCGCCAGCGTCACCACGCGCGGCACGTCCTCGGGCTCATGCAGCGTGTGGCCGTCGCAGTACAGGATCTCCCGATGCCGGCGCGCCATCGCGATCGCCAGCGGCGCGACATCCTCCGGCGGCTTGCCGTGCAGCAAAATATCGGCAAACCACTCGGCAATTTGCGCATAATCCGCCTGCGTGTAGCCGCGTCGCGTGGTCTCCTGCACGCCGATGCGCAGCGCATCCACGTTGCGAAACGGAATGCCGCGGTGCACAACCAGCCGTGCATACAGCAGTTTTTCCATCGCATGGGACGCCGACTGGTTCGCCGTCAGGTTCAGAAAAAAGTGGTGATTCTGCGTCGCCGCGCCGTCCGAACGCCGCAGCACCGGCAAGCCGCGCGCCGCCATCGCTTCGGCCAGGAACGCGGCATTCTCAATAATTTTAGCAGCATATGCACGACCCCACACCTTGGTCTCGTGCAGCGCCACGCACAGCGCGAGCAGCGACGCCGTGTGCTGGCTTGACACAAGCCCTTGCGACAGGTGGTAGCTGATGCGCTCCATCAACCCGCGATTCCGGCTGAGGATAATGCCTTTTTGCGGGCCGAAAAACGTCTTGTGCGTGTTGGCCTGCAAGATGTCCGCGCCTTCCAGCAGCGGATTCTGGAACTGCCCGCCGGCGATGAGCCCCAGCGTGTGGCTCGCGTCGTAGACGATCGGCGTCTCGCCGACCAGCGCCCGCAGCTCGCGAATCGGAAACGGAAACAAGTAGTTCATCGCGTCGAGGTACAGCAGCTTGGGCCGTTCACGGCGGATAACCTCGGCGGTCTTCTCGATGTCGATGGTCAGCCGGTCGCGGTCAAAGACGTACGCGCAGCTGCGGCGGCCAAAGACCTTGATGACGGTCTCGGTGGCGAAATGCCCGCCGTCCGCGACGCCGAACCGCATGATGCAGTCGCCCGGCTGGGTCAAGGACGCCATCGTCGTCTGCAGCGCGTGCAGGCCAGAAAGGCAACGGAATTCAACGTATTCGGCGGCAAACAGCTCATGGCAGACCTCCGCCGCGGAGCGCTCAATCGCGTTCACCCGGTTCAAGCCCTTGTAGATGAAGCCGTTCAGCCGCGACGGCGAATCCTGACGCATATCGCCATGTTCCAGCAGGTAGCGGTTGCCCAGCGGCGACGCCAGCATGGACTGCGCAAGCGGCGACAGTACCGTTTCGTTGGACGTCAGATGAATCGTGTCGAGATCCTCCGCCTCTTCTTCCAGCACGAGGTTGCGGATTTCATCGAGGGTCAGTGTCATGGCGGGCTCCGTGGGCGAATGGACACAAGGCTGCGCATCGGCAGGCCGGCACAGCTATGCGACTGGCGGAGGCATTGGGGCAAGACGGCCGTGGCGAAGCGCGGACAATCGCAGCGCGCGCGGATGACAGAGATCCAGCGCATGTCATTGAAAACGAAGAATATTGTCGATACGCAGCGATCGTCGGGCGTGACACGGACATGACAGAAGACAGGCCGCGCGCCGTGTCCCAGCGATCACCCGGGTCCCAGCACGGCCGTCACGGCGTCGCCAATGCAACGCTCAGGTTCAAGCCGCCTGGATACATGTAGCTCGTGTACGCCGCGTAGCCGTAAACCACGATGCCAAAGGGCGTAGTGCCGCTGATCGCGTGATTGCCGCCTTTCAACGCAATGCGCGCGACGCCGTAGCCGCTTGTGCCGATCGGCGTGAAAGCCGCGGTTGTCGCGGAGCCGTCGAGCGTCAGCGCCGCGCCGGTCTGGGCGATGACGTTGACGAAGTCGTAGGTGTACGTGCTCGGCACCAGGAACACGTAATCCTTGCGGAATTGCGTCGACGGCACCGCGAGCGACAGGCTCGGATCGCCCTTGGACTGCGGCGTGCCGGAGTCGGCGGGATCGACGGTATCGCCGCTCGCCATGTACTGCGCCACGAGAATCGGCCCCGAGCCGGTGATCTGGTAGCCGCTGTTATTCATCGGCAAATCGATAAAAGCCCCGGCGTTCAAGGTCGGCGCGCCGAGCGACGGAATCGGCGGATCGAACGTCAGCTGGTTGGCGTCCATGCCCGAGATCACGCGGATGAGCTGCTGGTCTGCCTGGCCATTGGCCTTCGCCGCACCCATCACCGACTGCGGCGGCGCCACCAGCACGGAACTGCCCCAGGTCGTCACCGGAAAAATCGACTCCTCGATGTGGTCGCACGCCGCCTTGGTCGACGGCACGTTCACGCAATCGTGACCGCCAATCACCTGGACCGGCGCGGTCGCCGTGACGTGCGTGCCGGTCAGGTCATAGCCCAGGACCGACGGGCACAGCTTGGCGCCGCTGCCCTGCGCCGCGCACGCGTTCGTGTTGGTCGGATTCGGCGGCGATTGGCTCATCAGCTGCAGCACGTCGCCGGCGTTCAGCGTGAAGTCCTGGCCTGCGCCGACGTTCATCGCCGTTACGCCCGCTCCCGCGCGCACCTTGCCCGCCGCGTCCACGTGCACGCTTGTGCCGTCTTGCGTCGCGACGATCGAGATAAACCCGGGCGATGACAGCAGTTTCAACGTCGGCGACCAGAACCCTCCAGACGACGCCGAAACCGCGTAGTACGTCTTGCCCAAGGCGTTGGCCGGCAGCAGCATGGACGCGTCGTTGGTGAACGAATTGCACTCGAAAGTGCCCATCGGATCGGGGCAGATGCCATCAGACGGGATCTGGAATTCCAGCGGGTTGAACTGCGAAACGGTCACCGGCCGCGTGCTCTTCAAGTGGTACGCGCCATTTTTGACCAGCGCGCTGGTGAACAGGTTGTCGAAATCGGCCTTGGTCTGCACCTGCGAGCCGTCGTGCTTGAGCGCCATCACCCACGGCAGGTTCACCGACATCACGCCGCCAGCGGGCACGGTCACGGAGCTGATCTTGGACGCGCCCTGGTAGATGACCACGTCCGCCGGGTCAGTCGACGCGCTGGCAATGGCGACGGCAAAGCTGAACCCGTTGTACAGCTCGCTGTTGCTGGTGACGGTCGGAAAGTACTCGCAGCCGATGTAGGACCGCTGGAGCGTGATGGTGGAGCAAGGGCCGACGCACTTGCCAATGGACGTGTCGCATGACAGGCCGAGCTCCGGGTCGCAGGTCGCCGTCAGCCAGGCGCTGCCGTCGTCGCTGCACTTCTTGGCGCCGTTCGCGTCGCAGGTCGTGGAGCCGGGCACGCAGAGCACGCAGCCGAGGCCGGACGCGCACGCGCTGGGGCACGCGGTGCTGCCGGTGCTGCCGCCCTGGCCATCGCAGACCAGCGCGGTGGCGCCCTGGCAGACGGTGGTGCCGGCGGGGCAGTTGGCCAATGGGTTGACGCTGCTGTCGGCCTTGTTGACGGTGTCGTCGTCAAAAAAGCCACCGAAATCAGGGAGATCGTCGGACTGCGCGTCGTCGCCGGACGGGCTGTCGCTCAAGGTCGCGTCGCCGTCGGTGCCGTCGGGCAAGGTCTGGCTGGCGTCGCCGTCGGCAAGGCCGTCCGACTTGGCGCCGGTGTCAAAAGTCAGGATGATGCCGTCGCCGCTTGTGTCCTTGCCGAGCACGCCGCCGCCGCCGCCTCCACCGACCGACGCCGAGCAGGCGGTGACACTGAGCACGAAGGCGCCGACGGCGAACGAAGCGATGCGGTTTGACACGGGGCTCTCCAAGGCGGACCAAGCCTGAGCTTGGCAAACTACGTGCGAGGCGGCAACAGCAAAGCGCGGCAAAAGCCCGCAAAACTCGGCTGTCCTGCGGTTTCGCACTGGCGCTTCCGATCGGCGCAGGCTTGACAGCGCGCCATTGCGACTTTCCTTTGCCTCGCCGGTTCATTGAATTTGGCCGACCTTTTCCACGGAGATCCGATGACGCAGCCGACGATTGAGACCCGCAGTTTCCAGGCCCACACCAAGAAGCTGCTGGATCTGATGATTCACAGCATCTATTCACAAAAAGATGTGTTTCTTCGCGAATTGATATCCAACGCCTCGGATGCAATTGACAAAGTGCGATTCGAAGCGCTGACCAATCCGGACCTGGCGACCGACGGCAAGATCAAGCTGGTGCCGGACAAGGCGGGGCGCACGCTGACGGTCGTCGACAACGGCGTGGGCATGACGTATGAGGAAGTCATTGAACATATTGGCACAATTGCCAAGTCGGGCTCGGAAGCGTATGCCGAGAAGTTGAAAGAACTGGGCAAAGATGCGGCGACGCCGGACTTGATCGGCCAGTTTGGCGTGGGCTTTTACAGCGCGTTCATCGTGTCCGACGAAGTGACGCTGGAGACCTGCAAGGCCGGCGAGGCGAACGGCGTGCGCTGGCATTCCCGCGGCGACGGCGAGTACACGATCGCGCGCATCCCGCCGCACGCGCACGGGACGCGCGTGACCCTGCACCTGCGCGCGGAAGCCGCGGCGGACGAGGACGCGCTGCCGGACCTCGACGGCGATTTCACCGATCCGTGGACGCTGCGCAAGGTTGTCAAGAAATACAGTGATTTCATCGCTTACCCGATCGTTCTGGATGTCGAGAAGCACGAAGTCGAGCGCGATGCCGAGGGCAAGGCCGTGCCGAATGGCAAGACCGAGACGACGGTCATTGAGGAGACGATCAACTCGCAAAAAGCCCTGTGGACGCGCGCGCCGGCGGAGGTAACTACTGAGGAACACAACGAGTTTTACAAGCACCTGACGCACGACTGGAGCTCGCCGCAGCAGACGCTGCACTTTCGCGTCGAGGGCACGCAGGAGTTCATCGCGCTGCTCTACGTGCCCGAGAAGGCGCCGATGGACCTGTACGCCCGCGAGCAAAAGCGCGGCTTGCAGCTGTACATCAAGCGCGTGTTCATCGCGTCGGACGTCAAGGAGCTGATTCCCGAGTATTTTCGCTTCATGCGCGGCTTGGTCGACTCCAGCGATCTGCCGCTGAACGTGTCGCGCGAGGTGGTCCAGCAGGACGCGGTTGTGGCGCGCATCAAGAAGACGGTGACGACCAAGCTCATCAATTTCTTCAAGGATCTGCTGGCCAAAGACCGCACGGCGTATGAGAAATTTTGGGAGGAGTACGGCCAAGCGGTCAAGGAGGCGTTTCACTACGACCCGGCGATGAAGGACAAGATCGCCGACTTGCTGCTGGTCAAGACGACGCGCGGCGAGAGCTGGTCGACGCTCGCGGAAGTCATTGAAAGAATGAAGGAAGGCCAAGAGTCGCTGTACTACCTGACCGGCGAGAAGTTCGACGTGCTGCGCGAGGCGCCCCAGCTGGAAGTGTTTGCCCGCAAGGAAGTCGAGGTCATCCTGCTGGGCGACGCGGTGGACGAGATTTTTGTGGGCACGCTGGAGAAATACCGCGACAAGGAGCTGAAGTCGGCGGCGCGTGGCGAGCTGGACGGGCTGCCCGAGAGCGCGGAAGACAAGGTGAAGCAGCAGGAGCAGGCCGGCAAGTACGAGAAACTGCTGGTGAAACTCAAGGAGCTGCTGGTCGACGATCTGGCGGACGTGCGGCTGACGACGCGGCTGACGGATTCCGCGGCGTGCCTGGTCGCGGATGAAGGCGGCATGAGCGCGCAGATGGAGCGGATGCTGGCGCAGATGGGCCAGGCGATACCAGCGCAGAAGCGGATTCTGGAGCTGAATCCAGACCATGCGGTGATCGATGCAATGTGTCAGTTGGCAGATAAGCCTGGAACTGAGGACCAGCTCAAGGATTTTGGCGAAATGCTGGTCGACCAGGCGCTGATCGCTGAAGGTTCGCCGCTCAAGCACCCGGCGCGGTTTGCCAAGCGCGTGACCGAGACGATGGCGCGCGCGGCGACCAGCGCTTGACGCTCGTGCGGCATGGGCAGACGCTCAACGCCGGGTTTGGCCTGTGGAGGACGCCGTGAAGCAGTTGCTCGTGACTTTGGCTCTGCTCGTTGGCGTGCAACACGCTGCTGCGACTGAGGTTTTTGCCCAGCCCGCGCGTCGCGTCGAGACGGCGTTGCCGCCCGGCGGTCAGCTGCCGAACTGGAACCCGCAGCCACTGCGGCCCGGGGTCCATGACGAGCCGGACCAGCACTCCATCCAGGCGCGCGTGCTGCACTTTCTGTTTCACCTGTTTGGCGGCTCGCAGACGCCGGTCGCGTCGCCGTTCAGCAATGAGTGCGGGCAGCGGCCGTGCATGTACGATCTGCGCAACTAGCTGGAACAATTACTGTTTGAGCCCCAGGTTCTCGACGTCGGTCGACTTGCAGCCCGCCGGCGCGTTGATCGGATTGCAGCGCGACGGCGTACCACCCGGAATTTGAAAGGAAAAACCTGGCACGCGCGACTTTTCCACCGGATAGTCGGTCGACAGCATCTGCGCGCCCGAACTCAGCGCCCGCTGCTGGATCGTCAGGTCGTCGGGATGGTTCAGCACGTCGCCATCGGCAAAGCTGCGCAGCAAAAATCCTTGCTTGACATAGGCTTGTACGGTCGTCACGTCGTCCGGCGTCGTCACGTCGTCGTATTGTACCGCCGCCGTGTCCGTCGCGTCCGCCGGGCCGAACACGAACGCCGACCGCCCGGCGTACTGCTCATGGCCTTTCTTGTACCAGGCGCCATGGCCGTTTTCATCCATCAGGATCACCACCAGCTTGCCGCGGCTCTCGGCCATCGTCGGCCAGCCGACCGTCGTCACGACCTCGCGCAGGCTCGCGTGCGTCCCGCGTAGGTCGTCGGGCGTGATCACGCGCGCGCGCGGCCATGCGGCGAGAATTTCCTGGTCAAACTGGTCCCAATAGTCGTCCAGCGGCAGCTTCTCCCCGGGCGTCGGCGAGCCGACGAACAGGTCCTTGGGCTCCACGATGACCAGCAGCGCGTGGTGGCACGGATGCGCGTCCGACCAGACCCGCAGCATCGTCAAACATTGCTGAAAATTCCCGCAGTTGGAGTTCTGGTCCACGCCCGGCAGGTGGTAGACCTGCAGCGGCCCCGGCGGCGTGTCCGGCGGATGGATGTCCAGCTCAAACGACCGGACGCCCTGCGACTCCAGCTGCACGTCCAGCGGGTCCTCCGCGTAGTTCAGCGCCGGCACGACCGGCTGCGCGACGTGGTAGCTGTTGTGCGTCGCCTTCGCTTGGATCTGGTTGAGCCGCAGCGTGCTTTCCATCGTTCCGCACGCAACCGGCGAAACGTCCGCGCTGGCATCGACGCTGTCCGCCGCGACCGCATCGGTGCTATCGTTCGCCGTCGTCGCGGCATGGCCGCAAGCCAGCAGTCCCGCGCATGTCCACATCCAGGCTCTCATCGCGCCTCCCGTTTCGTCATGTGGATGCTACAGAACCGTCACTTGCCTGTCATGGAGATTGATGTGCAAACGCTCCATAAACTGCCCTGGCTGCTGCTCCCGCTCGTATTCGCCTGCCAAAAGCCGCCGCCGCCGCTGCCGCCGCCCGCGCGTCCGGACGTGATCGCGGCGCCGGTCGAGCTCAAGCCGCCGGGTCCGACGCCGGCGCAGGTCGCGCAGCAGGCGGCGACGTCAACGCTGACCGGCGGCAAGACCGAGGGCTTTGTTGTGATTCCGCCTGGCAAATTCGTCATGGGTGCGACTGCGGCGGAGGTCGAGCCGGGCACCTGGAACGACGCGCCGCAGCACGAAGTGACGCTGACCCGGCCGTTTGAACTGCAGATCGCGGAGACGACGCAGCAGGCGTTCAAGGGCGTCATGGCCGGCAACGTGCCGCCGCAGCCCAAGGCGTGTCCGGAATGCCCGGTGCTGAACGTGTCCTGGTTTCAGGCGACTGGCTACTGTAACGCCTTGTCTCGCCTAAAGAATATGCCGGTCTGCTACGAAGGGCAGGGCAAGGACGTGCGGTTTTTGGGCCTGAACTGCGGCGGCTACCGGCTGCCGACCGAGGCGGAGTGGGAATACGCGGCGCGGGCGGGCACGACGGCCCCGCGCTACGGCGAGACCGCGGAGATTGCCTGGATCGACACGAATTCGCAGCTGCAGCCGCAGCCGATCAAGGGCAAAAAGCCCAATGCCTGGGGGCTGTTTGACATGCTCGGCAACGCTCAGGAGTGGGTCCACGACTGGCAGGGCGCGTATCCGGCGGATGCGCTGACGGATCCGCTGGGGCCGGCGAGCGGCGAAAACCGCGTGTTCCGTGGCGGCGCGTACCGGATGCCAGAGGCGGAGGCGCGCGCGGCGTTTCGCAACGCGTATGGGCCCGGGAATCAGGTTGAATTTATTGGCTTTCGCTGCGCGCGGACCTTGTGACGCGGGTCACCGGGGCAGCGGCGGCTTGTGTGACAATTTGCGGTGGACCGCGGCAAAAACCGCCGGGACGCGACTACCTTGAGGCCCACCCTCGCGGGCGGGCGAAGCCGCGCGTACACATCCTGACGCCAATCGAACTCCAGAATCCTTCAGGCAGAACTGTTGCATTTCGGACGGGACCGCGAGCGTGCACGTCCGGTGGTACGCCGCAGCTCCATAGGCCGTGTTGCGCGCATTCGGTCAGCGTGTCTACCGCCGATCCCACCCCGGATACAGCACGACCTTCTGCTCCGTTCCGGCGGCAATCCTTTGATATCCTTCGCCAATCTTGGACAGCGGCAGCTCGCTGGTCACCAGCCAGGTCGTGTCCAGCCCCGCGGCGATCAGCTCCAGCATTTTGTCCCACGTCGCAAACATTTCACGGCCTACCACCGCGTGCAGTGTCAGGCCTCGGAAGATGATGTTCTTGCCAAAATCCTGCAGCGTGACGGCGGAATCTGTCGGCAGACCCAGCAGTACGACGTCGCCGCCGGCGCGGGTGTAGCGGATCGCGTCGTTGATCGCGTCCGGGTGACCGCTGATCTCCATCGCCACGTCGACGCCGCCGCCGGTGATCGCCAAAATGTGCTCCGCCAACGAGTTCCGGTGCTCATTTTTCACCTGATGGGTGATGAGTCGATCGGCAAACCCTGATTTCTTTGCGCGTTCTTCTGCGCTGCGCAGTGCCTTGCCTTTGACATCCGTGACGTGGATTTCGCTGGCGCCGAGGAACGCGACGACCTCGACGACCATCGCGCCGATCGCGCCGTAGCCCGCGACCAGCACTTTCTTGCCCTTGACCGGCACCTTGCACGCGGTGTGGACGGCGTTGCCGAGCGGGTCCAAAAAAGCCGCGAGCTTGACCGGCACGCCGGCCGGCAACCGGATGACATTGCTGGCGCTGACGCAGACGTAGTCGGCGAACGAGCCGTCGGTGTCCAGCCCGCGGTAACGCGTTCGCGCGCAGGCGTGCTTCTTGCCGGCCAGGCACGCCGGGCACTTTCCGCAGATTTCGTGCATCTCGGCGGAGACGAATTCGCCGACGGTGAAGCCGGTCACGTCCGCGCCGGGCTTGTCGACATAGCCACAGAATTCATGGCCTTGCACAAACGGCGGCTTGAGCATGGCCTTGAGCGACGCGTCGCCTTTGGCGATGTGGACGTCGGTGCCGCAGATGCCGCACGCGGCGACGGCGATGCGGACCTCGTTGGCCTTGGGCTCGGGCACGGGGACGTTGGTGCGGTACTCCCAGCGGCCGAATTCCGGGACGACGACCGCGTTCATGGTGGCGGGCGGCGTGTGGCCGGGGACGATGGGCGTGGTGGCGATGGACATGGCGGCTCCTGCGGCGATGCGCGCGCGGACAGTGAAGCACGAACGGCCGGCGGCTGGAAGGGGAACGGCGCGGTTGACGCGCACGACCGGGCGCTGTAGCAAGCGGCGTGGAGGCGCGAATGCAGGTCACACACAGTGGCCAAAGTTCGCGATCAAGCCTCCGTCATCCGCGGCGTGCCTCCACAGGAGCACGCTCGCGGTCCAGTCCGAGATGCAACCGGTCTAACCTTCGAGAGTTTGGTCTCGCACAGAGGCGATCATGGAGAGCGAGCGGCAGGTGACGACGCCGGATGGCTGGGTGCTGCGCGCGCACGACGTGCAGCCCGATGGGCCGGCCAGCGCGCTGGTGGTGGCCGGGCACGCGATGATGGTGGACAGTCGGACGCTGTGGCGACCGGATCGGCCGAGCCTCGTGGGCACGCTCGTGCGTGCGGGCATGCGCGTGCTGGTGCCAGACCTGCGCGGGCATGGGATGAGCGGGCCTCGGGCGGAGCAGGGCGGAAATTGGACGTATGATCAGCTGGTTGCGGACACGGAGGTCTGGTTTGCCCTGGCGACCGAGCTGGCCGATGGGCTGCCGGTGCTCTGGTTGAGCCACAGTCTTTTTGGCCACACGTCGCTCGCGTGGTTTGGCCAGCACCCGGAGCGGCAGCCGCGGGCGTTCGTTGCGCTGGCGGTGAACGTGTGGAACCGGCGGTTTGAGCCGAACCCCGTGCTTTGGCTGTTCAAATCGGCGATGATGCGCGCGGCGCGGCGGGTCGCGGAGCACACGGGACGGCTGCCGGCGCGGCAGATGCGGATGGGCAACAACGACGAGGCGCTCGACTATTGGCGGGACCTGGCGCGGATGGCGACGGGGCGCTGGACGTCGCGGCTCGGCGTGGACTACTACGCCGAGCTGTCGCGCGTAACGGTCCGAATTCTTTGTATTTTCAGCGATGGCGACACGCTGTTCACGCGGCCCGCCGACGGCATCGCCTTTACCGCGCCGCTGGTCAATCGCCAGGTGCTGACGCTAGGAAAAACCTGTGAGATCAGGGCGCTGGATGGTATCGTGCCGGACCACATGGGCTTGGCGACCGACGTGGGTGCCGAGCCGCTGTGGCAGCACGTGGCGGCGTGGCTCCTGCACGAGATCGCGTGACGGGCCCGTGAAGGATCGCACCTGACGGCGCGCATCGCGCATCGACGCGCACGCCCCGGTGAGCTATCCTGTAGCCATGAACGGTTCGACGCGCACATCGCGGGTTCGCCAAAAAAGCCGCTGGCGCGCATTCTTGCGCTTCGTTTGCGCCGCCGGCCTGCTTGCCGCGCTGGGCTGTGACACGGACACGCTCGAAGCCGATCCGCGCGATTCCGGTGCCCAGCCGGACGTTCCCGACGCGACGGGCGGCGAAGTTGCCGCGGAGGACGCCGTGCCGGACAGCGGGCCCGACCTGCCACCGGCCATCCAGTGCAACGTGGCGACGGACTGCGCGTATGGCGGCCCGTGCCTCGACCTCAGCTGCATTTTTGGCCAATGCGTGGGCACGGCGCACGCGATCGGCAGCGCTTGCAGCGACGGCGACGCCTGCACGTCCGGCGACGCCTGCACCGCGCTTGGCTTGTGCAAGGGCGCGATCGTGCAATGCAGCGACGGCAACGCCTGTACCGACGACTATTGCGACCAAAAGACCGGCTGCCAGGTCATCTTCACGGCGGCTGTGTGCGAGGCCGGCGACGCGTGCGCGACGTGGAAATGCCAGGCCGGTGTCTGCAAAATCGCCAGCCAAACCGCGTGCGACGACGGCAATCCGTGCACGGCCGACACCTGTGGACCCAGCGGGTGCCAGTACGCGTCCCAGCAAGCCACGCCCTGCGAGGACGGCGACGCGTGCACGACCGGCGGCATCTGCCAATTCGGCCTCTGCCAGAGCCAGCCGACCGTATGCGACGACGGCAACGTCTGCACCGCCGACACCTGCGACCACAAGCTGGGTTGCCTCTATGCCCAGGTCAGCGGCGCGTGCAGCGACGGCGACAACTGCACCCAGGACGACGTGTGCGTGGGCACCTCGTGTGTCGGCGTGCAAAAAAGCTGCGATGACGGCGACCCGTGCACGACGGACGCCTGCAACGCGGCGACGGCGGTGTGCGCGCATCAGGCGATCGCGGCCGGCACCGCGTGCGATCCGGGCAGCGTCTGCGTCTTGGGCGCGACCTGCACGGCACAAGGCTGCGCAGGCACAAAGCTTTCCTGCGATGACGGCGATCCTTGCACGGCTGACAACTGCAGCCCGGCGACGGGCTGTTTCTCCCAGCCGCTCGCTGACGGCGCGGCGTGTGGTCCCGGCCAAGCCTGCAGCGGCGGCGTCTGCCAGTAGACGCGGCGTTACGGCTGCGCGTCCACCCAGTATTGCGCGATCACCGTCGCCGCCGCGTGCAGCAAGGACAGCGGCGGCACGCCCGGCGCGCCCGGCAGAGCGGACGCGTCCGCAACGACAAGCCGCTCCAGACCGCGCACCTGCCCGCGCGCGTCGGTCGGCACGCCGCCAAAGAGCTGACTCGCCACCAGCGCCAGCGCGCCCGGCTGGATGGTGCGGTTCGCCAGCTCGTGCACCTGCTTCAGTGAGGCAATTTCCTCAGGCCAACCACCGACTTGCAGCCATGCCGCCAAGGCGCCGGCCCGCAACATGCCCTCGGCTGCCAGGGCGATTCCCGTCGCCATCGCGCGGCGATCCGCCGGCGTCAGCGCAAACTCGACCTGCGGCCGGCGCGAGAACGGGCCCAGCCGCACGCGCCCCGTCGCCTCCGGACGCAGCCGCACCTGCCACGTGACCACTTGCGCGAGCTGGTCGAGGCGCTCGGTCAGCGTGGCGCCGTAGCCCGGCACCGTCAGCCGTCGCCACGCGGTGGGCAGGCGAATCGTCTCGATATCCACGCCTTGCACCTGGCCAAGCTGCACGTCCACGCCCTGCGTCGCGCCGACTTCGCTGATGGCCTTGTGCCACAGGCCGCTGACCACGACCGTCGGGTGGCAGGTCCAGCCGTCGCCGATGCCCTTGACGCCGTTGCGCAGCAGCAAGCCGGGCGACTGGACGGCGCCCGCGGCGAGGATGACGGCGACGTTCGCGTGGGCCTGGAAGCGGTAGCCGTTGTCGAAATGGCCGCGCACGCCCACCGCGCGGGTGCCGCGAAAGTCGATGGTCTCGATCGCGCAGCGGCTATAGATGCGCGCACCCTTTTGCATCGCGAGCGGCAGCAGGGTCACGTTCACGCTGGACTTGCCGGATTTGGGACAGCCGACAAAGCAGCGGCCGTTTCCTACGCAGCCCGGCGCGCCGCGCCACGTCGCCATCGCCTGTCCGGGCATCGCGCGGGCCAGCGCATCGGCGTCCTCGCCCAGCAGCGACCGCGGCGTCTTTTGCACCGCGAGCTCCTGGTCCATCCGCTCGCGCGCGGCCTCCAGCTTCTGCCACGGCAGCCGCTCTTGCCAGACGGGATCCCGCGCCGCCCAGGCTTGCCAGGTCGCCTCGGGCAGGCCGGCATGCACGCTGCCCGAGACAAAGCTCGATCCGCCAACCGTTCGACCTTGCAGCAGAATCAGCGGATCGGGTCCGCGCGCCGTCGTCGTTCCGGCATCGCGGTACAGCGCCTGGAGCGCCGCCACGCCATCGCCCGTCGCGGGTTTTGCCGGCGGGCCTTCTTCCACGACCACGACGGATCGCCCCGCGGCCGTCAGCCAGCGCGCCATCGTCGCACCCGCAGCTCCAGCACCGACAACGACAAAATCGGCTTCTTCCTGAACGTGATACTGCGCGCCATCGTGCAGGGCGCCGGCGGTCGGGTTCACGCCGTCCTCCGCTGGCACGCCAGCAGCGCCGTGCTCCGCGCCAGCGCCAGGCTGTTGCGCAGCCACGGCCACGGATGGTTGGCCAGCGACAGCACGAGCGCCTGGCGGCGTTTGGCCGGCAGCAGGCGCAGCAGCCGACCGTGGCGCAGCAGCGCGAACGCGTCACACGCGGCGACCGTCAGTTCCAGCCGCCACCGCAGGCGCCGCGGCAGCCCGGCGGGCAGGGTGACACCGCCGCCCTTGGCGAACGTCCAGCCCGGCAAAATCGCGACGAACAGCAGCTCCACGGCACCTCCCAAACGGCGGCGATGCTGGCACACCCGCGGCCCCCGCTGCAACCGCCGACGCGGTTTCACGCACACGTCACACGCCGCCCCTGTCCGCATGCGCGCGCGGCGCGTACAAAGCCGCTCCGGAGGTGTGCGATGGTTGATCCGACGGTGTTTCCCAAGCGCTTGATGTTGCTGGGTTCTGGTGAGCTGGGCAAGGAAGTCGTGCTGGCGGCGCAGCGCCTGGGCCAGCACGTGATTGCCGCGGACAGCTACGATGGCGCGCCGGCGATGCAGGTCGCGGATGAGCGCGTGGTGGTCTCGATGCTGGACGCCGACGCGCTGCGGGCGGCGATCGTTGCTGCGCAACCCGACGTGTTGATTCCGGAAATTGAGGCAATTGCCACCCACGTGCTGGCTGAGTTCGAGGCCCAGGGCATCCGCGTGAGCCCGACGGCGCGCGCGGCGCAGATCACCATGAACCGCGAGCTGATCCGCGAGCTTGCCGCGCACGAGCTGGGCCTGCGCACGGCGCCGTACGCCTACGCGACGACCGCGGACGCGCTGCGGACGGCCGCCGACAAGCTGGGCTATCCGTGCGTGGTGAAGCCGATCATGTCGTCGTCCGGCAAGGGCCAGAGCGTGCTCAAAAGCGCCGCGGATGTGCAGCCGGCGTGGGATTATGCGATGGCCGGCGCCCGCGCCAAGAATCAAGTCCGCGTGATCGTGGAGGGTTTCATCGCGTTTGACTTGGAAATCACGCTGCTTACGGTGCGGACGCGCGACGGCCAGGTGCGGTTTTGCGCGCCGATTGGCCATCGCCAGGAGCGCGGCGACTACCAGGAGTCGTGGATGCCCGCGGCGATGGCGCCCGATGTGCTCCGGACCGCGCAGGAGATGGCGGATCGCGTGACGGCGGCGCTGTGCCGTGGCGAAAATGGCCCCGGCGCTGGGCTTTTTGGCGTGGAATTCTTTCTGGCGGCGGACGGCGTGGTGTTCTCGGAAGTCTCGCCTCGGCCGCACGATACGGGGCTTGTGACGCTGATCGGCCAGTCGATCAGCGAGTTCGAGCTGCACCTGCGCGCCGTGCTGGACCTCCCGATTCCGGAGCTGCGGAGCTACGGTCCGGCGGCATCGGCGGTGATTCTCGCGGACCGGACAGTGGAATCGCCGCGTTACACCGGGCTGGCGGCGGCGCTGGCGGAGCCCGGGACGGACCTGCGGATTTTCGCCAAGCCGCGCGCGCACAAGCACCGGCGCATGGGCGTGGCGCTGGCGCTGGCGGCGACGACCGATGAAGCGCGGGCGAAAGCCAAGCGGGCGGCGGATTGCGTGCGGATTGTCGGGTAGCGTCGGTTCGCGTCAGACCTTGAAATAACGGCGTTTTTTCGTGCGCCACGCTCACGCGCCGGCCAAGTCCGCGAGCATCCGGCTGAGCGTCTCCGGCATGGGCTGCGCGCCCGTCAGCTGCGCGGGCGTCAGGATGAAATCGTCCTGCACCAGCCGCACGCGCGTTGTCGCCGCTGTGCCGTAGCGCGCCGTCAGCCGCTCCAGCAGCTCGCGGGCAATCCGACCGGAATCCATGGGTTGCATCGGCGCCAGCTGCAGCGCGAACCAGAATTGCTGGCCAATCGTGAAGCTGCGGCCGTGCGAGCCGAGCATGCTCGCCAGCCAGCGCCGTTCCTCGGGCTGCTGCAGGCGGGACGGCGGCAACTTCGCAGCGACCAGGTACCGCACGCCATCGACGATCGGTGGCGGCGTCTGACCGCCCGATGCCGACGGCGCGCGCGCCTGCGAAGTCCGCTCCACCGGCGCATACGGCCCTGACGGCGACGGCCGCGCGACCACCGTTGGCTGGGCCATCGGCTGCCAGGACGGCCGCGAGACCGGGTGGGCGACGGTCGGCGCCAGCGCTCTCTGCGCCTGCGACTGGCGAATCAGCTGTGAAATCGCTGAGTTGCTGTCCGCGTGCACCATCGTCTCCCCGAAGACGTCCACGGCTTCCGACTCCGGCGCAAGCTGTGGCTCCGCGGCGATCTGGTCCAGCACCGCGATGAAATCACCCGCCGCGGGCGGCCGGATCGCCGGATCGCTCGCCAGCGCGGCCATCAGCAACAGCTGCAGCGACTCCGGCACCGGCGGCAGATGCGACGGCGCGATCGCGCGGGGCGGCTGCTGCTGCAGCCGGCGCAGGACGCCCGCCATGTCCTGGCTGCTCTTGGCCGACCCGGTATGCGGCAGACCTCCGGTCAGCAGCTCAAACAGCAAAAGCGCCGCGGCGTACAGGTCGGAGCGCGCGTCGATTGGATAGCCCAGCAGCTGCTCGGGCGACATGTACGCCGGCGTGCCGATGACCGCGCCGGTGCCCGTCAGCTGCGTCCCCGCGTTCCCTTCGGTCGGTCGCGCGATACCAAAGTCAATGATCTTAACCAATTCCGGCGTGCCTGGCGCAATGACGACGTTGGCCGGCTTCAGATCCCGGTGCAGCACGTTGGCGGCATGCATCGCCTGCAGCCCGGCCAGCACGCCGCGCGCAATGTGCACCGCCGTCGGCCAGGGCAGCGCCCCCAGCCGCTTGAGCCGCACGCCCAGCTCCTCGCCGTCGATGAATTCCATGGCGATGACGGGCAGCCCACGCGCCGTCTGGCCAAAATCGAGGATCCCCACGATGTTCGGATGGCGCACGCGGGCCATCAGCTGGGCCTCGCGCTCAAAGCGCTTCTCCAGTTCCGGCGACGGGCTCGTCAAGATCTTCAGCGCTACCACGAGTCCGAGCCGCTCATGTCGTCCGCGGTGCACTTCGCCCATGCCGCCGCGGCCCAGCACGCCCTCGACAATGTAGCGTTCCAGAACCCGTTCCCCAACTTCCAGCGTCATGGCGTCCTGCTACTGGCCCGCGCGGCCGACCGCGGCCTGGAGGCGCACGGGTTGCTGCGGTTCTACCATCTGACCCTGCACGAGCACCATGGGGCGCCACGGATCGCCCGACGGTCCCAGCTGCAGGACCACGCCGACCCGGCCATCCGCCAGTCGCACGCGCGCGCCCGGCGGCAGCTGGCCGACGGCCGCCACCAGCGCACGCAGCCACAGGGGGTCAAAACGCCCATCGGGCTCTGAGAGCGCGCCCGCGAGCAGATCGGCCAGCGAGAGCTGCACCGTCTGCTGGTCTTTCTGGCGGCGGCGTTCCAGCTCGTACAGCACGTCGACAAGGCCGATCGCGCCGACCCAACGGCCGTGAAACGCCGTCCGCCGATGCACCGCGTTCAGCAGCGCGCAGACGCGGATGCCGTGGCGCGCGGCACCGCCAGCCGACTCCAGCGACGTCGCCAAGAGCCGCGGCAGGCCCTGCGCCGCCGCCTCTTGCATCGTCAACGCGTTGTTCGTCGCCATCCCGTGCGCAGCCAGCACAAGCGCCGCATGGCCCGCAGCGCGCGTCGTTCCAGCGAGTGCGCCCACCTCGCGCAGGACCGCGACGACGCGCATCGTCACGGCCACGGCGCGACGTCCCGGCGACCACGGCGCCGGCGCCAGCTCCAGGGCGCGGTCCGCCGCTGCCGAATCGACCTCGAGCGCCCGCTCCAGACGCCGCACGATCCCGACGCCCGCGGTCCAATGCCACGGCTCGGTGTGCGCGGCCACAAGCCGGTCGGCCTCCGCGATCGCCAGCGCCAGCTGCGTCACCGCAAACAGGTCCGGATCGATGGCCTGAGACTCCGCGCCCCAGCCCGCGCCGGCGATTTCGCGCCACGAGATCCCCTTCAGGCTCACAGACTCCAGCCAATCCGTCGGCCCCTGCACGCCGCGCGCCAGGATCTGGGCCAGCCGCAGCAGATCCGCGGGACTTGGCAACGCGTCAAACGCCAGCTCCTGCACGCCGCAATGGCTCATGGCGCGCGAGAGCACCTGCGAACGCTGAAAACCTTCCAGATCCAGCGGCAGCAACGACCGGTCGCGAAACGTCGCTTCCCGGACAAATTGCATCGAAAACGGCGGCTTGGCCGCGGAAATCGCGTCGCGCGTGGTCGCGGCGTTTTCGAGCGCGGACGGGTGCGTGGTGCCCAATGTGCCGACCGTCTTGGTCAGCACAAACAGCCGTTCCAGCACCGCGATAGTCGGCACGTTGTCGGACGCTTCGAAAGCGCCCGAGTGCGGCAATTCCAGCGTCGCGTGCGGGTTGTTCATGCCTTGCGCTCCTTGCGCAGTTCAGCCAGACGGTTGCGCACCGCCTCGATGTCCATCAGCTCGGCGAAGCGCCATTTCAGTGCCTCGTCGGCCAGCGGCGACCGCGCCAGGACTTCCAGCAGCGCCAGGCGGACTTCCGGCGGCGCCTGCGTGCCGCGCATCATCGCAATCAGCGGGGTCGCGCAATTTTGCCGCACCGCTGCGACCGCCGCGATACGCACGGTGCGCAGCTCCCAGCCTTCGCCGCCGGTCGCCGTCAGCGCATCGACAACCAGCTTGGCGCCGTCGGTGCGCTCGGGCACCAGCAGCAAGGTGGCCAGCGTCTGGCGATCGCGCGGCGATGTTTCCTTGAGCAGCCGCGCCATCGTCGAGTCGAGTCGCGAAATCACCGCGTTGGGCAGCCGCTGCACCAGCCCGAACGCCGCGGGCGTCGGCACCGCCGCCAGGATCCCGGCCAGCATCTCGCCGTCCGCCTGGGCCTGGACGGCAATGCTCGCCAGCGAAGCGCGCGCCGCGGCCGACAGCTTGGACGTGTCGATCAGGCCGACAAACTTGCGGATGCCCACCGCCGTCGCCAGGCGCACGGCCGCCGCTTCAACGGCGACGTGACCCTTGGCCGTATCTGCCGCCGCGCGCTCGCACAGCCCGCGGGCAATGCCGGCGGCAAACTTCTCGGATTGGCCGGTCAGCAGGTGCAGCAGCCGCTGCAGGCCCGCTTCCGTCAGCGGTGATCGCTCGGCAATCGCGTCGCCCACGGGCTCGTTTTCAAGCGCGGCGATGACGGCCTTGGCGTATTCGTCCTGGTGCTGGGAGAGCGCGGCGACCAAGCCGAGAAAATCGCTGTCGAACGACTCCGCCGCCACGCGCACCAGCGAGCGCGCGACCTGAACGGCCGGCAGCGCCCGGCGCAGCGCTGGATGGGCGAGCGCCAGCGAGATCTCCTGACGCACCCAGAACGCAGCTTCATCCACGGTTTTGCGCAGTTCGCCCGCTTCCTCCGCGCTCAGGCCCAAGCGTCCCGAGCGCGCTTCCGCGGCGAAAAAGTCCAGCGGCGTCTGGAATTCCTGGAGCATCGATGCGGCGTCCAAGTCCCGCAGCGTCACATGGACGTCGCCGGCGAGCGTCATCGCCATCTCGGCGCGAACGGCGCCAATTTGCAGCTTCTGCCGCGCGGGATCGTCTGTGATGTCCAGAACTTCGGCAAAGCTTGTGTGCAATTCCGCGTCAAACCCTTCCAGGCCGTCTGACCAGAGCCAATCGGCAAACTCCTCCAGTTGGCGCGGCACCAGCTTGAGCGCCGCGAGCTCCGCCGCCAGCGCCTGCAGATCCTCGGCGCGGCAATCCTCCTGCGCCTGCACGCGCCGCAGGCCTGCCATGAACGCCGGGAGCAACCAGCGGCCGTGATCCGCGTCAGCCGCCAGCGCAGGCTCGTCGTCCACGCGCATCGACGTCGCCTCCAAGTGCAACGACGGCCGCGGCTCTTGCATCAGCACTTCAAACGTGCGGCCAACCGTACCGGATGCCATGGCATTTTGCGTGCGCACGGTGCGAATCAGCGCATCAACGGACCCCGCAATCTGCTTGGCACGGCTGCGTTCCACCAGCGTCTGTGCGTCGACTTCGCCGCGATACCCGCCCGACTGGCTGGCCGGACGCATCGCGGCAGAAGGCGGCCGAGGCTCCGTCGCGGGGGCGGGCGGTCGCGCCTGGGTCGGTTCCGACATGGGCACTCCAAGTTCCGAAAAAGGCGGAGTGCCCAGGGGCAGCCGCGCTGGAGTCATCGATCGATGCAACCCCAATGGGTTCGCAATTCTGCCATTCAGCCAATGCCGGCGATAGACGCCGACTCGAGGTCAAGATCAACGTTTCCGATCCGCTGCGTGTCACCGGAGGTGGCCGCTGGCGGTCCCAGGCTGCGATGCAACAGGACTATCCAAACAAGTCTGGTGTCCGAAAAAAGTTAGCGCGCCTAGTGTGGGCGTCCGACCCGAGTGCGTCAAGCGCGAGACCGAAATGTTGCAACGACGCCCGCCCGGACGTGCTGGCACAGCATGCAAGCAATGGCGCCGCTGCTTGACGTGGGGCGCCGCAAGGCGACAATTCGCGCCATGTACCGCGCCAACGACCACATTCCTCGCCAGCCGGACCTCACGCTCGCCGAGGTGCTTGGGCTGACGCGCGCGGCGCCGCGGGAGGCCTGGCTGGCGGTGCGTGGCGACCCGCGCGTGCCCGGATCGCGCGCGGGGCTGACGACGGTGCGCCAGTTCATGCCGCGGCTGGCGCTGCAGACGTGGCTGGGCCGGACGCCGCTGCCGCGCCGGGCGATCATCGCCAACCTGTTCAACCACACGCCGACACCGGTGGCCGCCGGCTGGAGCGTTGAAGTCACGCAAGTCCGCGATTTTCGTGGCCGCGGCTTGACTTACGACAGCCACAACGGCACGGATTTCGCTGTCCCGGTCGGCAGCCCGGTCGTCGCCGCCGCCGCCGGCCTCGTGGTCGCCACGCGCAGCGAGTACAACCGCGGCGGCCTCAAACTCTTCATCGACCACGGCGGCGGGCTGCTGACCAGCAGCAACCACTTGGCGCGCGTGTTGGTCAAGCCCGGTCAGCGCGTGCAGCGGGGCCAACTCGTCGCGCTGTCAGGCTATTCCGGGCTGGACGCAATCCTGTCATTTCCATGGGTTGCGCCGCACGTGCACTTCAACGTCAGCCTGGGCGGTGTGCTCGTCGACCCCTTTGCGCCGCTGCCTGACGAACGGGGTGCGCCGTCCCTGTGGCGTGCGCCTTCGCCGATGCCGTGGCGTCCGGAGGCCGATCCGCTGGCGGAGGACGCGGCGTTTACGCCCACGGCGTTCGATCCGGCGCGCGTGGCTGCGCTCCTCGCCGACCTGCAGCATCCGGAGCGGCGCGCGCGCATCGGGACGATCGCGCACCCGCGGGCGCGCGCGTGGCAGCTGGTCATCGAGAGCTTCACGTATCCGGCGCGTTTTTCCTCGGTGACGGCCGGCGCTGCGCTGTTTGACGCGCCGATGCGCCGCGCCATCCTGGATTTGCCCTTGTCTGCCGCGCACTTTGACAAAGCGGTCTTCGCCGACGACATTGCGCTGCGCTACGCGCCGGTGCGCGCCTAGTCCGGCAGCTCGCGCTCCATCCGCCGCAGCTCCGCCACGCACCCCATCGCCTCGAACAGCCGCCGCGCTTGCGCCTTGCACTCTTTGCGCAGCGACGGCAGGCACTTCGCCGCGTCATACCACACGTGCGCAGTCTCCCAGCGGTTTGGCGTCGCCTCCGCCACGGCAATCGCCTTGCGAAACAGGGGCTCTGCGACCTTTTCGCCGCGCTGCAGCGCGACAAACCGCGCGCGGATGCGCATGCTCGGACCCTTCAAGTACGGATACATCCAGCCGATGACGCCGCCGATGCGGTAACCGTCCTTGATGATTTTGCGCAAGGTGCTCGCCTTGACGCTGACCGCGCCGCTCTCCAGCGCGAACAGCGCGGCCTCCGCCGCATCGATCCGCGCCCGCTGCAGGAACGGCACCAGCACCAGGTAGCGCGACACACACTCGTGCGTCCGGACAGCCAGCCCCGCCGCGCGTTCCACCTCGCCTTCGCGCACCGCCAGGTTCGCCATGTGCTGCAGTGACGCGACCGTGTTCGCCACGTCTTTCGCGCTCGCGGACAGCACAATCGCGCGGTCCAGCGCGCGGCGCGTCGATTCCGCGTCCAATTCCCCGCGCAGATAGCGGCAAAACGGCGCCCAGGCCTGATGCCAGCCTTGGTGCATCACCATGTTCAGCTCGTCGCCATAGCGACCCATCTCGTCGTAAATCACTTCCGCTTTTTGGAATTCACCCATCATGAAGAAACCGGTCGCGTGCAGCATCAAGCCTGTCTGCAGCTCCCACATTTCTCCAATAGATTTAAACTGTTCCACCGACTCGCCCAGCAGCTGTTGGCCGCGATCCAGGCGGTTGGCGAACTGCACCGTCGTTCCCAAACGCATCAGGCCGATGGCCTCCGCCACCGGATCGCCCGCCAGCCGAGCCAGCGTCACGGCTTCCGTGGCATATTTCTCGGAAAGTCCCAAGCGGCCCATGCCAAACAACAGCACGCCATAGAAGCTGTAAGCCATGGAAACATCGCCGCCTTTGCGAAATTGCGGCGCCATGTTGATCGCCGTCACGCCGGCCCACACCACCTTGGCGACATCAATGAAGTAATAGATCCGAATCAGCGCGAACATGGTGTCCGCGCGCTTTTGTGCGTTCGGATCGTCATCGGCCTTGGGCACAAGGCTCGGCGTCCAGACGCGAAACAGGTGTTGCAGGAACTGCCCGGTGGACTCCAGCGCGAGCTCCCACAACGTCCCCGGCGGCGTCTTGCCAAACTTGCGCAGCGCAGTTTCCAACTGGACGATTGCATCCGCTGTGTCGCCGCGCTCCTGCGCCACGCGGCCGAGGCTCACGTGCAGCTCTGCGCGCTTCACCTCGTCGGTTTCCTGCGCCAGCAGGCTCTGCAGCAGCAGCTTGGCGCGCTCATACAGCCCGGCCTGCCGCGCCGCCTCCGCCGCCTCCACTTTGACCTGCAGCGCCAGCGCCTGCGAAGCCAGATCGTGCTTGGCCGCGAGGAGCCGCAACACCGCGTCAAAGTGCCGCAGCGCATCGTGATTCGCGAACACCGCGTGCGCGCGGCGGCCCGCTTCCAGACTGTAGCGCAGGCCCAGCTCCGCCTCGCCCGCGCCCAGCGCGTGGTACGCCAGCGCGTCGACGTCCTTGCCGCTTTGGCCACCCGCCGCCAGCAGCGCCTGCAGCAGCGCGGCGTGCAGGCTCGCCAGCAGGGTCGGCGTCAGCAGCGCCATCGACGCCTCGCGGATGCGGTTGTGAAACGTCTCGATCTGCGCATCCTCGCCGCTACCGGCCGTCCGCACGTAGTGGCCATTGCGCAGCCGGGCGATCGCCGCCGGTTCATCGCGACCCAGCGCCGCGGCGGCAAAAACCTGCTTCTGGCCCAAGGGCTTGCCCGCCACGGCCACAATGTCGAGCAGCTGCCGCGCCGTCGGCGGCAGGTTCTCAATGCGCGCCCGCAGCACCTGGTCGAGCGTCACTTCCGGGTCCGTGTGTGTCGATTTGGCCGCGATTCCGCTCTGGCGAAACCGCACGAGCTCCACGATGAACAGCGGACTGCCGCCCGCCTCCTTGGCCATAATCTCGGCGCGCCGCCGGTGCTCGTCGGTCTCCTCCCGCATCATCGTCAACGCCAGCGACACGGCAAAATCCCGTTGCAGCGGGCCAACTTGCATCTGCGTCGACTCCGCCGCCGACTGCGCCGTCCCGCCGAGCTTGGCGATGGCCTGCAGCACCGGATTGCGCGCCAGGTCCTCGTCCCGCCACGCCAGCAGCAGCAGCGCGGGCAACGCATCGGGCGGGTCCAGCAGGGACGCCAGCAGCTCCGCCGAGTCCACATCGCCCCACTGCAGGTCGTCGATGACGATCACAAGCGATCGCCGCGCCGCCAGCCGTCCCAGCAGCCGCTTCAACGCCACCGCCGCGCGCCGTCGCAAGCCGCGCCGGTCCTCGAGCTCCGCTTGCTTGAGCGGCGCCAGGTCGATCGCCGTCACGCGCCGCAGCACCGGAAAAATCTGCCCCAGCGCCGCGATGTCCGGCGGCAGCAGCGCCGCCAGTTCCGTGTTGCTCAGCCGCAGCAGGTGGCGAGTCAGCGCGTCGATGACGGCGTCAAAAGCCTTGTACGGCACCGCTTCGCGCTCGTGGCACTTGCCCTGGAGGATCAGCGGCGGCACGCCGTCCGTGCGCTCCAGCAAGTCGGCCAAGAACGCGTCCGCGATGGCCGTTTTGCCAATGCCCGCGGGGCCTTTGACGTGGACCACGTGCGGCCGGTTCTCCCGGCGCATCGCAGCAAATTGCGTCTGCAACAGCCGCAGCTCGGGCTCGCGGCCCATCATCGGCGGCTCGAATTCCTCCACGCTCGCCACGCCGCTGTCCTGGCGCAGCCGGACGCCCAGCGCTTGCAGGATCGCGGATTCCGCGGGCCGGCGCGCCGGATTCGCCTGCAGCAACTCCATCGTCAGGTCGGAGAGATCGCGCGGCACCCCGGCGACGAGCAGGTGCGGCGGCAGCGGCACCAGGTGCTGCTTGGCCTCCAGCAGCTGGAACCACGAGCCCTGGTAGGGCAAATCGCCGGTCAGCGCCTGGTACAGCATCACGCCGACCGCGTACCAATCGGACGCCGAGGTCACTTCGCGGCCCGTCGCCTGCTCCGGCGCCATGTAGGCCGGCGTGCCGCTGATCGCGCGATCATGCTGTGATTCCCGGCGGTTGCGCAGGTGTCCCAGCGACGCGTCCTCCTGCACGAGGCCGAAATCCAGGATCACAACGCGGCCATCTGCCGTCACCATCGCGTTCGACGGCTTGATGTCACGGTGCAGCTTGCCGCTGACGTGGATCGCGTGCACGGCCTCCGCGAGCTGGCGCATCGACGCCCGCAGCCGCTCCAGGTGCGGCAGCTTGCTGGTTCGCGCCACGCGGATCACGGTCTGCGTCTGTAGAGAATGCGCAGCAGATTCAATAGCTTCTGGATCATCCTTGATGTCGTCATACGCGACCGTCACATTCGGATCCGCCAGCGGCGCGCCGTCCATGGTCACCACGGCATCCGACAACGGGTCGGTCGACGCCGCGTCGGCGATGACGGTGTCCAGGTGGGTCGGTCGCTGCGACCCGTGCTTGGACGCGGGCGGCGTCTGCTGCGCGGCGGCGACGGTATCGTCATCGACCTGCGCGACCCGCAGCTCGGATTCCTCGCGCACCCACGCCAGAAAATCCACGCCTTCGACAAGCTCCATGGTGATAAACCACTGCTCGCCTTCCGAGACCAGCTCAAACAGCCCGACCAGGTTGGGGTGGCTCACGTCCGCCAGCGAGCGGAATTCCGCCTTCAGCCGGTAAATCCCGTCCGCGTCGAGGCGCAGCAGCACCTTGAGCGCCACGTCGATGTCGCGTTCCGCGTCGTGCGCCTGGTACACGACGCCCATGCCACCCGCGCCGAGGCGCTTGCGCACGCGGTACCGCGCGGTGCCGGCAAAATCGTGGTTCGGCGTAGCGGAGATGAGCGGCCTCAACGTGGCGTTCATGCCGCGGGCCAGAATCGGTCAGGCATCGCGCCTTGGCAAGGGCCAATCGCCGAGCGTCGGCGCGCTCAGAACCGCAGCATCATCCCGACGCCGGCGGTGCCGGGCCCGCTGGTGAGGCTGAACGAGGACGCGCCCTCATCGCTGTTGCGGCTCCGGCCGGCGGTGTCAAAACGCCGCCAATACGAGAGGTTGGCGATCGCGGTGCCGAGCGCGGCGCCCGTGAGCACGTCGGACACGTTGTGGCGGCCGTCGCTGACGCGTGACCAAGCGACAAAGCTGGCGATGCCGAACACTGCAACTTCAATCGGAATTCCCCACGCGCGCGTGGTGTTGGTGGCGTCGTGGCCCCAGACGTAGTGGCCGCCCGTGACGAGCGCGGCGTACGTCGCGAGCGCGAAGCTCGTGGACGCGTGGCCGCTGGGGAAGCTGCGGCGGCCGTCGGCGAAGATCGCGTCGACCTTGGACGGATCGGCGCTGAGCGGGCCTTCGGTGAAGCCGGTGCAGTCGACGCCGGCGTGGTCAGGGCGATTGCAATAGTAGCGGCGGACGCGGTCCTGGAAGTCCGGGCGCAGGCGGCCGAACGAAAACTTCAAGGCTTCCGTGGCCATCAGCGTGACCGACATGGCCTCGCCAAAGCCGACCAGCGTGTCGTGCAGGTGCCGCGCGTCGCGGTCGCCGGGCAGGCCTTCTTGCAGCGCCAGCCACGCACCGACCACCGGAACGGCCAGCTCAACCCAGAGAGCTGGAACGGTTTCCTCTTTGTCTTCAACAAGATACTTGCGGCCGATCACGCCGCTCAGCGACGGGTCGAGGATCGCCGCCGGATGCGCGGGGTCAAAGCGCGGACCGATGCCGGCCGACTCGATCGGCGTCGACAGGTGCAGCGCGGTAAAAATGCCCAGCGATCCCGCGATGATGCCGTAGTCGACCAGATCCCGCGTGTGCCACCAGCCCGGCGGCGCGTCGGGCGGCGTATCCGCCAGCGCGGGCAGGGCGATCGCCATGGACGTAAGCCACAAAATGGCATAGTTCCAAGGCGTTGACCGGGTAAATCGCATCGGTTACTTGACGAGCACGCCGTTGGGCACGGCGCGGGCGGGATGGAGCGCCACGCGCTTGCCATCGGCGTCCTCGGCCACCAGCAGCATCCCGTGACTCTCCAGGCCCATCATCAGCCGCGGCGGCAGGTTGGCGATCACCAGCACTTGCCTTCCGACCAGGTCCGCCGGCGCGATGGTCTCCGCGATGCCGGACAGGATCTGCCGCGGCTGGGGCTCGCCCAGCTCGATGGACAGCCGCAGCAGCTTCTTCGACTTCGGCACCGCCTCGGCCGCCAGCACCAGGCCCACGCGCAGCTGGCTGCGGGCAAAAGTCTCGATGTCGACGAGATTGCTGGGATCCCGCTCCGCGCGGAATTCGCCCGTGCGAAAGTCCTGCAGCCCGCGGCCAGAAGTCGCCATCGCCGCGCCGGGTTGCGCGTGCAGCTCCTCGACCGGCAGCCCACCCGAAACAAACTCGCGTTTGGGGAAAAGGGGAGGTCCTTCAATAAGTTGCGTTCCAGGATGCAAAGTGCCGTCTCGCACCTGCAACCGCCGCAGAATCTCCGCGCTCGCCGCCGGAATGACCGGCGCCAGCAGCCGCGCCGCCACGACGATGCCGTCCAGCACATGGAACAGCGTCGTCGCCGCCGCCTCACGGTCGGTCAGCACGGTCTTGAACGGCGCGTCCGACGTCAGCACGCCATTGAGCTTCTGGGTCAGCGCCATCGTGTCGGTCAGCGTCCGGTTCAGCCGCGCCTGGCCCGCGGTCACCGCGACGGTCTCGAATTCGCGCGTCGTCACCGTCTCCGGCTCGCGCGTGGTCTGCGGCTGCTGGAGCAGCTGCATGTACGCAATCGCGTCCGCGAGCACGTGCGAAGGCGCGCGCGTGGCCGCCGGGATCTTGCCGGAGAACGAGCGCACGCACATGCCGATGACGCGCTGCAACAAGTTTCCGAGATCATTGGCTAAATCTGCATTGTTGCGGCGAATCACGGCTTCCTCGGAGAAATTCGCGTCCTGACCGACCGCCATCTCGCGCAGAAAGAAGTAACGCATCACATCTGCGCCATATTTATCGCGCAGAACAAGAGGATCCACGACATTGCCGACCGACTTCGACATCTTGGCGTCGTCCATCAGCCACCAGCCGGTCGTGACCAGGCGCTGCGGGACCGGCAGGCCCAGCGCCAACAGCATCGTCGGCCAGTAGACCGCGTGCGTCGTCAGAATATCCTTTCCAAGACAATGGGTTACATGCGGCCACCACTTCTGGTAGGCCGGGCTCGCGAGCAGGTGCGGTGTCAGCGCGTGGTCGTCCGCAGTCGGCGGCGGCAGGTCCGGCGCCAGCGCGGTGATGTAGTTCAGCAGCGCGTCGAACCAGACGTACGCCACGAAGTCGCGGTCAAACGGCAACTCAATGCCCCAGGAAAGCCGGGACTTCGGCCGCGAAATGCACAGATCCTGCAGCGGCTCGCGCAAGAACCCCAGCACTTCGTTGGCGCGATTCGCCGGCACAATCGCCATCTCGCCGCTCTGCACCGCCGCGATCAGCCGGTCCTGAAACCGGCTCATCAGGAAAAACCAGTTGCGCTCCTGTAGGCGCGTCACCGGCCGGCCGCAATCGGGGCAATTGCCTGCGACAATCTCTTTTTCCGTCCAGAAGCGCTCGTCCGGCACGCAGTACCAGCCCTCGAACGCGCGGTCCTCGATCAGCCCCTGGTCGTGCAGCTGCCACAGCGCGCGCTGGACCACATTTTGGTGCGCCGGCTCCGTCGTGCGGATGAAGCGGTCCGGCGCACACGCCAGCGTCGGCCACAAGTCCTTGAATGCCGAGAACAATTCGTCCACGTGCGCTTGCGGCGTCACGCCGCGCTTTTCCGCCGCCTGCTGGACCTTTTGGCCATGCTCGTCTGTGCCGGTCAAAAAGTACGTTTCGCCGCCGTTCAACCGCGTGTAGCGGGCCAGCGCGTCGGCCAGGATCGTGCAATAGGCGTGGCCGATGTGCGGCTTGTCGTTGACGTAGTAGATCGGCGTGGTGACGTAGAGGCGGTTGGTCATGGCGACGCAGGATAGCCCGGCGCTGCACGGAAGCCAACGGTCGGTGCTACACAAGACGGCGCGTACCTGCCAGACTGCGCGGCCTCAACAGGCTGACCGTTGTCCAACACGAAGTTTTGTCGGGCAGACCTGTTGCATTTCGGACTGGGCCCGCGAGCGCGCACCTCCGGTGGCCCGCCGCGGAGCGGGAAGGTTTGATCGCGAACTTCGGTCGGAGAGTTGATGCTGCCCAAGACCACCCGCGCGATCCTCGATCAATTTCTTGCCGGCCATGGCCGCGAGGCGTGGCAGGTGCTCGGCGCACACGAGGCGCGTGAAAAGGCCCAGGACGGCTGGCGATTCATCGTCTGGGCGCCCAATGCAGCCAAGGTCGCGTTAATCGGCGATTTTTCCGGCTGGCAGCCGACGCCGATGGCGCGCTGGTCGTCGTTCTGGCACTTGTTTGTCCCACAGGGGCAGGCGGGCCAGCGCTACAAATTCCAGGTGACGGCGCAGGATGGGACCTCGACGGATCGTGCAGATCCTTTTGCAGTTTTTGCCGAGTTGCGGCCGCTCACGGCGTCGGTGCTGTGCCGTGCGGGCGCGCATGCGTGGCAGGACCGCGCGTGGCTGGACGGGCGCGCAGAGCGGCAGTCGCGGCAGGCGCCGATCGCGATCTACGAGTTGCATGTCGGCTCCTGGCGGCGGCATCCGGATGGCGGGCAGTACAGCTGGGGCGAGCTGGCGCAGCCGTTGATTGCCCACCTGAAGTCCTTGGAATTCACGCATGTCCAGCTGATGCCGATCTACGAGCACCCGTACGACCCGTCGTGGGGCTATCAGGTCACGGGCTACTTTGCGCCGACTTCGCGCTGGGGCACGCCGGACGAGCTGCGGGCGTTTGTCGACGCGCTTCACGCGGCCGGCATCGGCGTGCTCCTGGACTGGGTGCCCGCGCATTTTCCCAAGGATGGCCATGGCTTGGGACGTTTTGACGGAACACACCTGTTCGAGCATCCCGACCCGCGGCGCGGTGAGCACCCGGATTGGGGCACGCTGGTTTTTGATTTCGGCCGGCCGGAAGTGCTGTCGTTTCTGCTGGCTGCGGCGGATTACTGGCTGGAATCCTTCCACATGGACGGTTTTCGCGTCGATGCGGTCGCGTCGATGCTGTACCTCGACTACTCGCGGACCGACGGCGCGTGGGAGCCGAACCGGTTTGGCGGCAACTGGAACCTGGAGGCGATTGAATTCCTCAAGCGTTTCAATGATTTGGTCCATACCCGTCATCCTGGTGCGATCACGGTCGCAGAGGAGTCGACCGCCTTTCCGCACGTCACGGGCAGCCTGCAGGACGGCGGGCTCGGCTTTGATTTCAAGTGGAATATGGGGTGGATGCACGACACGCTGACGTATTTTGCCACCGATCCGCTGTTTCGCGCGCATCACCACGACGCGATTTGCTTTGCCGCGTCGTACGCGTTCACGGAGGCGTTCGTGCTGCCGTTGTCGCACGATGAAGTGGTGCACCTCAAGGGCAGCCTGTGGCGCAAAATGGCGGTGGCGCCGGAGCAAAAAATCGCGCAGCTTCGCCAGCTTTTTGGCTACCAGTGGCTGCAGCCCGGCAAGAAACTGCTGTTCATGGGCGGCGAGCTGGCGCAGCAGACCGAGTGGAACGCGGACGGCGAGCTGCAGTGGAGCCTGGCCGTGGACCCGCAGCGCTCCGCTCTGCACGCGTGGCTCCGCGCGCTGAACCAGCTGTACCGGACGCGGCCGGCGCTGCACCGCGGCGACTGCGTGCCAGACGGTTTTGCCTGGGTGGAAGGCGCAGATGCCGCGGCGTCCGTGCTGGTGACGCAGCGCAATGGCGGCGGGGAATCGCTGGTCGTCGTGCTGCATTTCACGCCGGTGCGCCGTGCGGATTACTGGCTGCCGTTGCCGGCGGAAGGACAATGGCGCTGGATTTTGCACAGTGATCTTCAGGAGTTTGGTGGCGCGCTGCCGGAATTGCCACCGCCGTTGACTGCGCGGATCGGCGCGCTGCCGCGGCCGATTGCCCACGTGGACCTGCCGCCGTTTGCGGTCTTGCTGTTGGAGCGGGTGCCATGACGGCGCGACGTGCGGGTACGCGGGCACATGCGCCCGGCCTGGGCTGGTGCGCGCGCGAGCATGCGTTTCGCGTGCTGGCGCCGCTGGCGGATCGCGCGTGGCTCATCGAGCGCCGGCATCCCGAGGACGCGGCAAGCGAGCGCGTGACGCCGATGACGGCCGTTGCACACCCGCACGGCCACGCGTTCGAGCTGACGCAGCCCGCGCCGCACACGTACTATCGCTACCGCATCGCGCAACAGGGTGAAATCTTTGATATTGCCGATCCGCGCAGCCAGGCCGTTGCACGGCAGTTCGCGCCGGGACATCCGACATGGTCCGTCGCCCAGACGAGCGTGTTCCTGTGGCAAGGCGACCTGCGGCCGGCGATTGCCGTGCACGAGGCGATCATCCTTGAAGTCCATGTCCGCGATTTCACGGTGGATAAGTCGAGCGGCGTGCTCCACCGCGGCACGTATCTCGGCCTGGCGGAGTCGGCGCCGGGTGCGCCGGGCGGGCTAAATGCGCTGCGCGATCTCGGCGTGGATTGCGTGGAACTGCTGCCGGTGACGGCCTTTCCGCTGCTGGAGCCGGCGCCCAAGGACGGCGGCCACATCAATCCAACTGGACGCAATCATTGGGGTTATATGCCCAGCTTCTTCTTCGCGCCGACCGAGCGCTACAGCCTGCGCGGCGCCGATCCGCAGCCCGGCGCGTGGATCGGCGTGGACGAAGACGGGACTTTTCACGATCCCGGCGACGAACTGCGTGAGATGATTCGAATTTTGCATCGGGACGGCATGGCGGTCGTGCTCGATCTCGTGTTCAACCACGTGTCCATTCATGACGAGAACCCACTGCTCAAGCTGGATCCGGGGACGTGGTTCTGGCGTGAAAATGGGCAGTTGCGCTCGCATTCCGGATGCGGCAATGACGTGGACACGCGTGACCCGGCGATGGCGGCGCTTGTCGTCGATGCGGCGGTGCACTGGATGCGGGCGTACCACGTCGACGGCTTGCGCCTCGATCTGGCGGCGATCCTCGACGATGCGACGCTGCAGGCCCTGCGCGCCGCGACGCGGGCCGAGTACCCGCGGGCGATCCTCATCAGCGAGCCGTGGAGCATGGCCGGATATCGCCCGGCCGATTTGGCGCGGATGGGTCACACCGTGTGGAACGACCGGTTTCGCAACGGCATCAAGGGGCAAAATCCCCAGACAAAACGCGGCTTTATTTTTGGCGAAGGCCAAGGCGGCGCGAGCCGGCAGGACGTGGGCGCACTGTTGGCGGGCTGGCCGCGCAGCCTGGGCGGCCTGTTCGACGACGCGAGCTTGTCGCTGAACTACCTGGAATCGCACGATGATTTGACACTGGGCGATTTTGTGCGTCTGGCGCTGGGCGAGGTGCACGAAGGCCAAAAAGTTCGGCGCGACGCGGTGGTGGCGATTCACGACCGGGCGCTGCGGGTACACAAGCTGGCGGCGGCGGCGCTGCTTCTCTCGCGCGGCGCGGTGATGCTCGCGCAGGGTCAGGAGTGGGGGCGCGCCAAGGTCCAGGACCTGAACGCGCCGGGCCACCATACCGTGCCGGGCTGCCTGGACGCGAACAGCTACAACCGAGACGACGCGACCAACCACCTGGACTGGCGCGAGCGCAGGGTGAACGCCGATCTGGTCGATCACTACCGGCGGCTGATTGCGCTGCGCCGGGCATGGCTGATTCCCGCGCAGCTGGCTGGCCAGCCGATGCGGCCGCTGTGGGGCAGTGCGCCGTGGGCGGTGGGCTACCAGATCAACACGCCGCGCGGACCGCTGGCGGTGTTGCTGAACGGAATGTCCAGTGAAAGCGCTTGGTTCGACGTGCCAGGCGGGCCGTGGTGGCTGCTGGTTGGCGCGGATGACGGCCACGTCGTCCCGACCGTGACCGGCGTCTCCGTCGAGGTCAAGCCGACCGCCGCCGTGGTCTTGTATGCCAGTGGCGGTCACGTCGGCTGAGCGCATGTGCAGATCGCGACGCCGCGTTTCGCGCCAAACCAGGGAAGTGCACTTGCGCAGGTTCCGTCCGAAGCGCAACAGGTCGGACCGCAGGCGTTGGGTGTCCGCCCGAGCTCCGCATGTCCCGGTCGCCAAACGTCGTCACAGCGCGCAGCAGCGCGTTGCATTTCCGGGTCCAAGGCGTGTACAACGCGGAACCATGATCCACGTCCGCGTGGGGGAGGCTGCAATGTCCCGATTCGCGACCCGGTTGAACGGGATTTTCGCACAGAACCTCATGCAATCGCTTGCGATTTTCAGCCTGGCGCTGATCGCGGCGTGCGGCGGTCCTGCGACCCTGCGCGAGTTTCTCGACACCGATGCGCAGGACTACACCGCGACTTGCCGCAAAGCCGCGGGCGAACATGAGCTCGCCGTCAACGATTTGACCTACCTGCGCCCACAGCTGCATGCCCGCGTGTGGCCGCTGACGCTGCGGCCCGACAGCGACCGGATGGTCAGCGAGCAGGTATTTTTTGACACGCTGCGCGAGGGCAAGCTGAAGTTCGTGCTGCTGCAGGCGCGCGGCGGCATCGGCAAGTCGGAGCTGGCCAAGGCGCTGACGGCGGAGTCCTGCGCGCTGCCCGCGTTCCTCGTCGATCTGGCGCAGATTTACGGCGCGGACGCGCAGGCGGGCGGGGCGAACCTGCTCGTGGAGGCCATCGCGCGGCAGATGAAAGTCGCCGATGGCGGCCAACGCGCGACCTTGGAGCGGCTGATGACCGAGGGGCGCTGGCTGCTCGTCGCCGACTCCCTGGACGAGGTGCCCAATTCGCGCCGTGCGGCGGTGCTGGATGCGCTGGCTGATCTGCGCAAGCGGTTCGTGACGGCGCAGGTCGTCGTGCTGGGCCGGCCGTCGGTGTTTGACGACAATTATGGCATTCAGGGCTTGGACGCCGTGCTGGAGCTGCCGCCGCTGGACTGCGGGCGCGCGCGCTCGAGCCTGACGCGGCTGACGGACACCAAGGACGAGGCGACGCGCGTCAGCAATTTCGCCCACGACTGGCGGCTGGACCGCCAGGGAATGCTGGATTCCCAGTGCTATTTCCCGTACATGGCGACGTACCGCGACCTGCAGGTCGTGCAAAAGTTGGCCAAGGATTTCGCGACCGATGAGCGGCTGACCAACCTGAGCCAAGTGCACGAGGCGATCCTCTCGGAACGGCTGCAAAAAGAGCTGACGGAGTTGGAGTGGGCCGGCGGCAAGGCGCTCGCGGCGGTGGACGGGCTGGTGGCGACCGATGGCGTTGTCGAGGGCCAGTGGAACATGCAGCTGACGCTTCCGCGCTGTCTGAAGTCGCTGGGCGGCGACACGCCGGAGAACCACAACGTGTGTGAGCGGCTGTTCCAGTCGGTGCTTTTCGAGCGGATCCAGGGCGCGCACGAGTGGAAATTTGCCCACCAGGCCGTGGCCGACCTGTTCGTCGCGCGCTGGCTGGAAGGGCAGCTGGGCAAGACGCCGGGGAACTGCGACGCGGTGGAGGCGCCGACCTCGCTGCTGGCGGACAAGGAACACCGGGAAATCGCGTCGTATCTCGTCTCACGGCCCAACGGCTCGCGGTGCCTCGACGCCGTGACGCGCGTGCTGTGCGCCAGCAATGGCGGCCCGGCTGGGCTCGCACAGCAGCTCAGCCGTGGTCTTCCGCTCGGCGCGGCGCGCATTGACGCGATCACGGCGGCAAAAGATCAAGAAAGTGCCCGCAACGACAAAGCGGATGCGTGCGTGAATCAAGTGTTGAGCCAGCTGCGCAAATAGCGGTCCAGAGCGAGCGAACTCTGGCGCCCGGACGCCAGCGTCGCGCGAACTTGGCCGCGCCTGATCGCGCGAAATGTCGACCACCGGTTGCGCTGCTGATTGCGCGCCGGCAAGGAGGAGAGGCCATGCGACATGCGACCGCGAAGAGAGCGCTCGCCTTGACGGCGTTTTGGGCGAGCCAAGCGGTTTGGGCCGCGGGCGCGGTGGCCCAGACGCCGCCGGCAGACGAGCCGCCGCCACCCCCGCCGCCGGTGATCGTGGCGCCGCCGCCCATTGTGCCGGTCCCGAGCGTCAAGCTGGCGCCGCAACCGGTCAAGGCGCAGCCGGTCAAGCCGCCGCCAGTCGCGTCGGTGCCGCTGCCCGTGGCCGCGACGCCCGTCGCCCAGACGCCCAAGACACCCGTGGCGGGTGCGAATTCCGCGGCGTCGACGCCGGCAACGGCGACGGAGAAGCCCAAGCCGGTATCTGCCGCGAGCGCAAAGCGCAAACAGGAATTCGTCAAAGGCGAGCTGGCCAGCGTCGGGTCCATCGGGCTGGTGCCGTGGGAGAACCAGGTCGGCGCGGTCATCGGCATGGAGCGGATCGGTGATGTGTATTATGCCGCGTTCACGCCATCCATCAATTATTCCACGGAGTTGGCGGAGCAGCCATTCTCGATGAGCTTTGGCATCCCGCTGCGGTTTCAGGCCGTCGACACGCGGCCCGCCGATTCCGTGACCGGCGATCAGCACGGCTGGTCGCACCTGGGCCGCTTTCGCCAGGAGGATTGGAACGATCCGACGCAATATGCGCAAATCATTCGCGAAATTCAGTACGGCACCAAGGAGAGCCACCTCTACGTGGACGTCAATCAGTTCAAGGCCAGCTCGCTGGGCCACGGCACGATCCTCAAGCGCTACAACCCGAATTTGAACCTGAACGTCCGCCAGGTCAGCGGCGAGGTCGACGCGTTCAACGATTGGGTGGGCGGTGAACTTTTTGTCAACAACGTCGTGGCGCCCAACGTGGTCGGCGGGCTCATGTTCGTCAAGCCGCTGTCTTTTGTGAACCGCCAGAACTACGTGCTGCGGTCGTTCTCGCTGGGCGTCACGGCGGTGGCGGACCTGGATGCGCCGCTGCGCGCCAAACTCGACGTCAACGACGTGGACAACAACGGCATCCGCGAGCGCGAATACCTTGTGGATCAGACGACTTTCAAGCCGCTGTACGAATCGACCAAGGTCGTGGCGACCGGCATGGATGCGGAAATCAAGCTGGTCGACACGGCGACGACGGACTGGAAGACCTACATCGATTACTCGATGCTGATGTCCGGCCTGCCGACCGATGGCAACCATCCGGTGGATGGGATGCCGCCGACGCGCTACGTCAGCTCCGGTGGCCTGACGTGGGGCAACCTGATTCGCCTGAATTTTGGCCAGGATACGATTCACGCCCTGCGCCTGCGCGCGGAAGTGCGCCGCTATGACCAGAATTACCTGCCGAGCTATTTCGACGTGATGTACGAGGTTCAGCGCCTGCAATACCGCATCGGCAGCCGGACGGCGGATCCCAACGGCACAAAGATTCAAGCGATTTTGGGCCGGCCGATTGTCAACGACGGCGCCGCGGTCCTGGGCGCGTATTTCGAGGCGAGCTGGCGCATCGGCGAGCTGTTCGCGATGGCGGTCGGCATTGAAGTGAACGATTCCGAGCCGGACAACAACCTTTTTGTCCACCTGGAGATGCCGGAATACAAGAATTTTCAGTTTCTTGCGACGTTTCACCGCCGGTCTGCGGCGACGGCGGGAGCGCTCTTCGCGTTGCGCTCCACTGGCCGGGAAATCTTCCTCGCCAAGGCGCGCTACCGCGTCATCGACTGGTTCCACGTCAACGCGGAAGCCATCACGCCGTTTGGCATCGGCCCGGACAGCTTTTTCGCCAACACCTTGGATTTCAATCTGAACTTGGAATTCGGCTTTGGCTATGGAGCGAAAAAATGAAAAAGACGCTGCTGCTGCCTGTGCTTTTGCTCTGCGCGCTCCAGCCCGCGTGCTCCTTTCTGGAGGCGGCGGGTGACGTAGAGGTGCCGGAAAGTTCCATTCCGCACGCGCAGTTCCTGCTGAAATGGCCAAACGTCGACCAGCTTGTCGGCGCGACGCTGCAGAAGGCCGGAGGCGCGATGCCGCCCGGCTTTCCGACCTCCTTGCAAAACGGCACGTTGGCGCACATTCAGGGCCTGATGACCATCGACGGTGAGTGCCGCCGCGCCTACGACCAGGCGACGATGGATGATCCCGCGGCGCCGCTGAAAAACCTCCACGTCGAGGTCATCAACTGCGGCACGGTGGGGCGGTGCACGGCGCAGTGCCTCGACCAGTTCGGCGACCCGTTCCGCGGCGTGCGCTTGCAGGCGCGCGTGTGGTTCAACCTCATCAACGCGGACGCGTCGGCGAAGATCCACGACATCATGAACGGTCAGGATAATCCGGATATGATAGCGCAAATCCGCTTGCAGTTCAGTAAGTTGGATTTCGTGCAAACGTACGTCGATCCGGCCACGGGCGCGACGCAAACCCAGAATGTGGACGGGCTGTTCAGCGGCTATGAGCTGGGCGTCGGCAGCGCGTACCTGCCTGGCGACCCGACCGCGGTCGATGACGACACGGCGATCGTCAAACAGCGCTATCTGGCGTCGATTTCGCCGGATACGCCGCAGCGTTTTGAGCTGGACCCGACCTCGGATTTCAGCCTGAAGCTGCGGACGGCGATCGTGTCCGGCGCGCAGGTTTGGGTCGCGGTGTACCAGAATATCGACGTGCCGGAGCAGAACCTCTATGCCGTCCGGATGAATGGCGGCGGCGTGGACCTGGACTTCCAGCCCGAGATCGTCATCAGCTTTGTCAAGACCGTCACCGGCGCGCTGTGAGGACCTGTGCAATATCAACGCGATCGCCCAGATCTTGTGTCGCGGTGCGCATCGCCAAAGGTGGGCGCGCTGCGCGACCCAACCAGAAAGCAGGATCGGTGAGCTATTCTTTTGCGAGCACTCAGGAGTTGGCCATGCGAACACTTCTCGCTTTTTGGCTCGTCGCGCTGGCCGCCGGTTTGGCCGGCTGTGAGTCCTATTTTGACCACCCCGCCGACGATGCCGCGACGACCGATGACGCGGGCTACACGCAGTTTTCCGGCGCCGGCGTCGGCAAAGCCTGCGCAACAACAGCGGATTGTCGCCTGGGCTTGGCCTGCGAGTCGGGCGTGTGCAAAGCCGTCGGCGTGACGCCCGCCAACGGCACGTGCTTGCTCAGCGCGGAATGCGCCGCGGGCTTGCAGTGTGGCTGGGCCGGCTTTTGCGTTCCCGCCGGCACCGGCGACGTCGGCACGGAGTGCTCGTCGTCCAGCAGCTGCATGTCCGGGCTTTTTTGCAACCTCATGAGCCTGTCGGGCGTCTGCACGGCGCAATCCGCCAGCGCGGGCGACCTCGGCGCGACGTGCGCGCACTCGAGCGACTGCATGAACGGCCTCATCTGCTCGTCTGCGCGCAAAATCTGCGTGCCGGGCAGCTTGACGCTCAACCCGGACCTGTACCCCGGCGTCGAGTGCGACGAAGACGGCGATGCCGCCGCGCCTTTCCAGGCCGTCGTGGAAATGCCCGCCGACGGGACGTACACGGACTTCTACACGCTGCCATTTCCCAATGATTTGCTCAAGGTCAACGGGCATATCGACGTGTCCAAGCACCCGGCGCCCGGCGTCGGCTTTGTCGGCTTTGACGCGATCGCCGGGGTGAAAGCGGAAATCGGCAATGAAATGACAGGCTTTGGCCTGTCCACCGCCATCTACATGCGGTTTACCCGGCCGCTGGACCAGACGACGCTGTCGACCGCGGGCCCGAGCGCGAGCGTGCAGCTGATCGACCTGACGACCGGCCAGCAGATCGGCCCGCTGACGGCGACGTTTCACGCGGCCCGCAACAAGTACATTTGCGCCAACTGGTTGTACGTGCACACGGCCTGGTCGCAGCTGCTGACGCCGGGGCACACGTATGCGCTGGTGGTGACGGACGCGGCGCGGCCGGACCCGGCGCTGGTTTCCGGGACGACAACGCCGACCGTCGCGCCGTACCTGCAGATGCTGACGGCGGCGACGGCGCCGACGGATGCGACGCAGAAGCCAGCGTGGGACACCTACAAGCCGCTGCGGACGTGGCTGGGCGGCGCGGGCGCGTCGGTGGCGCCGCACCTGCTGGGCGCGACGCAGTTCACGACCTGGGAGCCGCGGACCTGGACGCAGCAACTGGCGACGGCGGCGAGCACCGCGCTGGCGCCGACCATCAAGGACAACCAGTGGACGCTGTGCGAGGCGGGGACGAAGTCGCCGTGCGCGGACCCGGCATTTGCCGGCCCGGGCGTGGACCAGCGGCAGTGCCCGGCGCAGCCGTCCCCGGACTACTACGAACTGCACGCCCGCATCAACCTGCCGATGTACCAGGACGGCACGCTGCCATTCCAGGGCGCGGGCTCGGGCGGCAACTTGTACCTGGGTGCGGACGGTAAGCCCACGCCGCATGACTTCAAGGCCGTGTGCATGGCGGTGACGATTCCCAAGAACGTGCCGATGCCGGCCAACGGCTGGCCGCTGATCGTGATGGCGCACGGCACGGGCGGCTGCATGCGCTCGATGGCGGAGAGCTTTGGCACGCAGGTGTCGGCCATCCACGCGCCCAACGGCCAGACCGTGCATTACGCGACGCTGGGCATCGACCAGCCGATGCACTTTGACCGCCGCGGCCCGGGCGTGACGACCGATCCGGGGCCGCTGTTCTACAATTTTGCCAATCCGGTGGCGGCACGCGGCAATTTCTACCAGGGCGCCGCGGACAACTACACGCTCTTTCGCTGGGCCAAGACGTTCAGCGGCACGCCGGACCCGAAGGTCGGCAAGGTGAGCTTTGACGCAAGCACGTTCGTTTTCTTTGGCCATTCGCAAGGTTCCACGACCGGGCCGATGTTCCTGCCCTACCAGAGCGATCCGCCGCTGGCGGGCACGATCCTGTCGGGCTGCGGCGGCAGCTTGCCGTACGGCCTGCTGGGCAAAAAGCTGCCGTACGACGCGTCGGTCGGCCTGCGCATCGGCCTGCAGGAGATGGCGTTGGACGAGGAGCACCCGGCGCTGAACCTGCTGCAGTACTATTTCGAGGCGTCGGACCCGCTGCTGTACGCGCCGCAAATCGCCTGGCAGCCGGCGCAGGGCAAGGGCATTCACGTGCTGCACAGCTACGGCCACGGCGATAATTACACGCCGCCGGCGACAAGCCGCGTGTTTGCGGGCGCGCTGCACGGTGAGGCGGCGCAGGACACCGTGCCGCCGGCTTCGTGGTTCGACGCGATGCTGGATCTGGGCGAGGCGGTCGTGACGGCGTTTCCGATCGCCAACAACCTGAATGCAAACGGTAAACCGCTGACGGTGGTGACGGTCCAAGCGCTGAACGACCCGGCGGACGCGATCGTGCCGGGAACGGCGTACGACGGCCACTTCATCATGTTCGACGACAAGGTCATCCAGAATCAGGGGATGCAGTTCCTGGCGACGCTGGCGCAGGGCGCGCCGATCATCGTGAAATAGCTGCGGATTCAGGCGACCACTCAGGGCGCGGTGAGCGTGACCTGCTTGGCCAGCGCGCCGACGGTCGCCGTGACCGTCACCGACTCGCCGCTCTTCAACACCGCGTAATTGCCGCCGTTTGTCTTGAGCGCCGCGAGGTGGCCGCTGCCCGACTCGCTCCACAGGACGCTGGCGCCGTAAACCGGCGTCTTGTCGGCCAGCGCGCATGTGGCGGAGAGCGCGAAGATCGCCGACTGCGCGGTCGTGGTGCCACCGCCGGAGTCGCTGTTCACGGGCGCCTTCTCCGGATCCGCCGGCGGACTCTGGCCATTTTGCACTTGCGCCGACGCGAGCTGCATGTCCGCCACGGCGCTGTCGAGCACGACCTGGACGTCATAGCTGGTCTGGAGCGGCGCGCCGCTGCCCGACGTCAGCGCGACCGTCGCCGTCGTTGCGCCCAGCACGGTCGCCGTCGCTTCCACGTACTCGCCAACCACCGCCACCTGCGCATGGTCGCACGTCACGGCGGCAATCGCGGCGTGGTTCAGCCGCGCGCCCGTCGCGTCTTCCAGAACGATGCCGCCGACATACCGGCCACCCTGGACCAGCGCGAACGCGGTGGGCAGCTTGACCGCCTGCGCTCCGGACACGCTCCACCACGCGCCGAGGCTGATGGCGACCGGCTTGGCGACGGTGAATTCGACCGTGTCGACCAGCGTGGCGCCGTTCATGGCTTGGAATTGCGCCGGACCGGGCTGGACGGCCTGGAAACTGCCGCCGGGCATCGCGGCGACGCTGGGCAGGCCGCTGGTCGTGGTCAGCGGGGTGCGCAAGAGGTCGTTGCGTGTCGCAGTGACCGGGAACGTGGAACCCGTCGCGATGCCGACGTTTTTTTGCCAATTATCGGCGACGTGAAAGATGGCGAGGCCCTTGTCCCCGGCGACGCCGCAGCCGCCGAGCGCGAGGGCAAAAAGCGCGAATGTGGCAAGTGAAACCGAAAGGGAGCGAGCGAACATGGCGACCTCGTAGAGCGGACACTGCCGCTTGAAGAAGAACGCGCAAACCGCGCGCGGACTCAGCAACGGCGCAATCCCGCATTCACAAGCTAGGTGCGGCGCGGGCCGTCCGCAACCCCGGCGCGCTGCGTGGGCTTGCGCCCTGCGCGTCATGGCCTAACTTGGCAAAGAGCGCGTGCGTGATTGGCGTGTCCTTTGGGAGTTCGCCGTGGTCAGGTCCGTCCGCATCAATTCGCTGCTCCGCCGCCTGGCGAAGCCCAACCGCACCGAAGCGGCGCCTGAGCTGGACCACACGCTGGTCGATGGCAATATCGACACGATCCTCGCCTCGTACCGCCACGCCGAGCAGAAAATCAACCGAACGCAGCGCTCCGTCGAGCGCGTCAGCGACCTGCTGGGCCAGCCGGCGTACCTCGCGGCAATCGTGCTGTCGGTCGCGACGTGGGTGGGCGTCAACGCGGTCGCGGCGCATGTCTATGGCCGGCTCCTGGACCCGCCGCCGTATTCGTGGCTGCAGGGCGTCGTGACGCTGGCGGCGCTGCTGACGTCGACCGTCGTGCTGATCAAGCAAAATCGCATGAGCCGGATGGAGGCGCAGCGCGCGCACTTGGCGTTGCAGATCAACTTGCTGACCGAGCAAAAGGTCACCAAGCTCATTGAACTGCTGGAGGAATTGCGGCGGGACCTGCCGATGGTCAGGGATCGCGCGCTCGACCCCGGGCTGGCGGCGCTGCAGCAGCCCGCGGATCCGAACGCGATGATGGCGACGATCCAGGAGTGGCGGTCGGACACGGATCCGGGCTATGTCGTCAGCGAATGACGTCGGCCCGGGGCGCCGTGGCAGCGCGCGTCAAAGCACCCGGCGCCCTTGAATGACGCGAATCAGCACGCTGACAATCGCGAGCACCAACAGCACGTGGATGAAACCGCCCAGCGTGTAGGAAGTGACGAGCCCGAGAATCCAAAGGGCGAGGAGAATCGCTGCGATAGTTACCAACATAATCAGCCTCTTGAGCGGTTGCGCCAGCACCTGACCCATCCGGACGTGCGCCTGAGTGTCCAGCCGCGGCCCAGATGGGCAGGCAACCGGCTAGGCGTGCGCGTTGTGCTTGAGCGCCTTGGTTTCTTTCACGGAATGCGCGAGCGAAGTGGCGAACGCGTCGCTGCCCGCTTCCACCGCGCCTGCGAGCGCATGGGGCAGCCCAACCGTGCGATTGCGGGCATTGTCGGCCAGCCGCCGGAGGTCCGCGCGTGTCTCAGCGCCCGAGCGCGGCGCCGTCAGCAGCGCGATGCTCGCGCCCACCGCCGCTCCGCCCAACAACGCGACGACGATGTGCGTCGCGGTAAAGCCAGTGTTCTGATTTTGCCTGTCATTCATCGGTATTCTCACTTGGCGGATCGCCCGCCGGTAAAACGCCCGCGCCACCCGGCACGGGTCGCTGTTGGACCGCGTCTTCTGCGCGAATCGCCCGGAACGCCTGAAAAGCGGCCGCGACCGCCGGTCCGACTGCTGCGCCAACGGCTGAAGCGGTCCGCACTGTGGACTGCAGCTGGTTCATCGTGCCGGTCAGGCCGGCAACAGCCTCCATGAATTCCTGAACTTGCGGACGATTTTGCGCCAAACCGGCCACCACCGTCCGCAGCTCGCCGGTCGCCAGCGCCATCTCGTCGAGCGCGCGCGTCAGCTTGGGCGCCGCACCGTCCAGCACCGCTTGGGCGCTGTGGAGCGTGGCGCGCAACTGAAACAGCACCGGCAGCAGCGCGCCCGTGAGCACGGCGGCCAGAATCACGACTGCGACATTCCAAGCTTCCATCGGCCTTTCCTCACAAGCGAACTTTCTTCAAGCTAGCCGCATCGGGTCTCGCGACCATCAGAAATTTTGTGCGGATCGCCTAGATTTTCTCAAACTCACCGGTCTCCGATGCGCCGGCAGCGGCCTGGCCGAGCGTCTCGCCGTGACCTTGAGAGCGCAAAGATGCGGCTTAACCGCATGACTCGCATTGGTTTTCTTGCCGAGATCCGACAGTTCAGGTTGGCGCATGGCGTCAGTTCGCTGGTCAGTCTTCGCCAAGTCCCCTTGCGGCGATTTGGGCGCTGAGCGCTTTTTCTTGGTTGGCGAATTCTTCGGGTGCATCGCAGCCTGGTTGGGATGAAAGCCGGCGCTTTTGCGTCGGGTTGAGTTGGCAAACAGGAAGTCTCGTGCATTGGTTGAATTGTTGACCCGTCAATTTCTGTTCAAATTCATGGCCTTGAAGAAACGCTCGGCGACGAACTGTTCCGTCGGCAGATCCGCGGCCTGCAATGGACGGACAGGGGCCGCTTGGCATTCCACTACCCCGAAAGTATTTTTGCGACCGGCGACGCCGTGCTGCAAGCCATGAAAGGCGGAGGTTGGAGCCCGAACTTTGGCGCGTGAGCATGGCTTGCGGCCCATGGCGTCCTATTTTGTCGCCGGTGTGTCGGCTTGCAGCGCGCCGCACGTTCGAAACGGTGGTTTTGCCTTGTGTCGTGTCATGACAATCAGATTTACACGCCCAAACAGCCAACCTTCGCTGCCGCATCGGTACCGCCCGTCGCTGCTCGTCTTCGTTCTGGCGGCGTCGGTCCTGTTCTGTGCCCGTGTGGCGAGCGCGCAGGGCATGCCCGCCGACCTGCCCGAGCACGCGACGACTGCCGTCAAACTGCCGGCAATCATTGATCTCATCGAAGTGACGGGCCTGCACCGGACCAAGCTCTCCGTGGTGCTGCGCGAGTTGCCGTTCGTCCGCGGCCAGAAAGTCGATCAGGCGACCTGGGATTTTGCCATCACGCGCCTGTGGAATTTCGGGCTTTTTGGCGACGTGAAGGCCAACGTCATCCGCCGGCACGGCAAGGTCGTCGCGCAGTTCGTCCTGGACGAGCGCTGGACGCTCAACCCCTTGTTCGCCTTTGGAGTCGGCAGCGGCGTCATCTGGGCCGGCGCTGGCGCGACCGACTCCAACCTCGCCGGCCGCTTCGTCGAGGTCGGCGCGCAGTACCAGCGCTTCAATGAATTCAATGGCTTCGAGGCATGGGTGCGCGATCCGCGGCTTTTTGACAAACGCTTTGACTGGATGGTTCTCGCCGGCCAATTGGTCCGCCCCCGCGGCGATTTCGCCGACCGTCGCCTGCGTTTCTCGACGGAATTCGCCTGGACCAGCTGGCTGGACCGGCTGCGGCTCGGGGCGCGGATCGACGTCATGCGCACGACTTTTCTTCCGCCCGACGGCGCTGACGCCGGCGACAATCCAGCCATGGCGTGGGCGTTTGCCTACGAGGTCTCCACGCGCATCGGCCGCGTCGACGCGGTGCGCATCCGCCAGGAGGGCGGCACGGTCGAATTGCGCGCCGCGTTCGTCTCCGCCGAGGCATCGACCGTGACTTTAGGTAGCGATTTCGGACAGTTATGGTTGGAAGGCAATGGCTTCTTGATGGTCGGCGACCGCTGGAATTTTGCCAGCCGTGTGCAAGCCGGCATCCAGGGCGATGCGCCCAAACAGCTGCGGTTCTACCTGGGAGGGCTCGAACAAGTGCGCGGATACGTGGACAATTTCGCCAGAACGCCGCGCTATGCTTTTGCCAACGTGGAGGCGCGGTTCATCGCGTATGACTCGACCTGGTTCGCGCTCATGCCGGCCGTCTTCGTCGATGGCGGCGTCGCGGCGCGGGAGACCGGTGGCGCGGTGCCCCTGTTGTCCGCCGGCACCGGCTTGCGCATCCTGTTCCCGTGGATGGTCGACGCGGGCATCCGGGTCGATGCCGCGGTCCCCCTCTCCGCGGGCTGTAGTGGCGGCCACGGCTTTTGCCCGGGCCTGAACATCGGCCTCTACCAGTTCTTTGACGGCAAGCTCAAACCGTCGTCCCGGTGACGGCCTGCGGAAGCCGTGCGGCGATGGTGTGCAAGAAAAGTCAGCAAAATGACTGGGTTGTGCGACGTGCGCGCCAGGTCGCCGCGGTGGACCGTTGACGTCGGCGGCCGTGTGCCGCACGATGCCGCCACACCGCTACCATTGGCTGCAGTCGTCCAGCCGCGCGAACGGAGGCTCATGTTGTCGCGCCCACTCCTTCGTTCGCGGCACGCGCGCGCCTGGGCCGCGGCGCTGGCGTTGGGCCTGGTCGCGCTGGCCGGGTGTGGAGACGACGCGAGCGTGTCCGGTGCCGCGCTTTCCGACGTCACGGACGATGCGGACGCCGCCGCGGTGGCGGTGGATACCCTGGCAGACGCAAGCGCGCCGCCGGCCGACGTGCCCGCCGATGCGGCGGCCGCGCCCGATGCGCCCGTGGACGTGCCCGCGCCCGACGTCGCTGCCGACGAGACCGTCGCCGATGCCGCGCCAGCCGACGTGGCTCCGGATGTGGCGCCCGACGTCGCGCCAAGTACCGATGCCGCCGGTACCGATGCCGCCGCGGACGCCGATGCCGCTGCCGATGACGCTGCGCCTGCCGATGCCGTGGCGCCGGAAGACGCCGCCAGCACCGATGCCGCCGAACCGGACGATGTGGCGCCCGAAGACGCGGCGACGGACGCGCTGGTTGATGCGGAACTTGCTGATACTGCCACGGAAATTGCTGAATCGGATGCCGATGCAGCGGGTGACGCGGCGGTCGCGGAGGTGGATGCCGGCTGTGGTCCGCTGGGCTGCGAGGTCGCCCCCACGCCGTGCGACGGCGCGCACCCGTGCAACGCCGGCGTGTGCGACCCCGCGAGTTTGACCTGCACCGGCTGCGTGACCCACGGCGATTGCCCCGGCGGCTTGTGCGAGAAACACGTGTGTGTCAGCGCAGTTGCCTGTCTGTCCGACGCAGCGTGCAAGGCGACGGCGCAGGTCTGCAACAACACGCTGGGCTTGTGCGTGGACTGCAACAGCGCGGCGGACTGCATCGCCGGCGGCGGGTGCGTCGCGAACCAGTGCGTCGCGCAGACCAAGTGCGTGTCCAGCAAGCAGTGCCCGGATACGCAAGTCTGTGATACCGTTGTACAAACCTGCGGGCAGTGCGTCAAGGACGCCGACTGCGGCTTTGGCCATTTCTGCCGCGCCGACGACACGTGCCAGCCGTTTGTTTGCAGCGCCAACGCGTGTGTCGGCGGCGCCTTCTTCGCGTGCAAACCCAATGGCGGCGGCTTTCTGGCGTCCACGTCCTGCAGCGACGCCAACCCCTGCACGACTGACAGCTGCGACCCGACCGTCAACTGCAAGCATGTTCCGACCACTGGCGCCTGCGACGACGGCGACGCGTGCACGGTGGGCGACAGCTGCGTCGACTCGTTCTGCGGCGGCGTGTGGAATGATTGTGCGGATGATTCGCCATGCACAATCGATAGTTGTAGCTCGGATACCGGCTGTGTGCACGCGCCGTACCTGGGCGCCTGCAACGACGCGAACTCCTGCACGACCAATGACGTCTGTGCGACCGGCTTGTGCCAGGGCGCGACGATTTCGTGCGACGACGGGAACCTCTGCACCGACGACGCGTGCGACCCGGCCAGCGGCTGCACGCACCTCGCCAACGCCGATACGTGCACCGACGGCAATGCGTGCACGCAGGGCGACGCGTGCCACCTCGGCCTGTGCCAGGGCGTGACGCCCGTGGTCTGCGACGACGGCGACCCCTGCACCGACGACAGCTGCGCGCCCAGCACGGGCTGCGTCACGACCGACGCGACCGGTCCGACGTGCGACGACGCCAACCAGTGCACCAGCGGGGACACCTGCACCGCCGGCACTTGCGCGGGCGCGGCCATCACCTGCAGCGACGGCGACCCCTGCACGACCGACAGCTGCGCGCCGGCGAACGGCTGCCAGTTCGCGCCCGCGACAGGCCCCAGCTGCGACGATGCCAACAAGTGCACCAGCGGCGACACGTGCGCGCTGGGCCTTTGCCAAGGCGCCACCGTGACGTGCGACGACAGCAACCCGTGCACGACCGACAGCTGCGCACCTGCGAACGGCTGCCAGTTCGCGCCCGCGACAGGCCCCAGCTGCGACGACGCCAACAAGTGCACCAGCGGCGACACGTGCGCGCTCGGCGCTTGCCAGGGCACGGCGATTGTCTGCAATGACGCAAACGCGTGCACGGCGGACAGCTGCGCGGCCAAGGTCGGCTGCGTGTTCACCAACTTGTCCGGCACCGGCTGTAACGACGCCAGCTTGTGCACCCAGGCGGACACCTGCCAGGCCGGCGTGTGCAAAGGCACCGCGGTTGTCTGCAACGACGGCGACCCGTGCACGACCGACAGCTGCGCGGCTGCCAGCGGCTGCCAGACCGCGCCCGCTACCGGCCCCGCCTGCACCGACGGCAACGCGTGCACCAAGAGCGATACGTGCGCGGCGGGCGTCTGCAAGGGCACCGCGGTGACGTGCTCGGACGGCAACGTGTGCACAAGCGACAGCTGCAACGCCAGCACCGGCTGCGTCTATCTGCCCATCGCCGCGACCTGCGACGACGCCAACGCGTGCACCGTCAGCGACGCGTGCGCCAACGGCAAGTGCCAAGGCACCGCCAAGAACTGCGACGACGCCAACCCGTGCACCAACGACGGCTGCGCGTCCGGAACCTGCACCCACGCGTTGACCGCGGCCGGCGCCACGTGCGGCACCGGCTTGACCTGCAACGGCCTGGGCAGCTGCAGCTGTGGCGACGGCGTCTGCGAGAGCGGTGAAGGCTGCTGCGTCGCCGACTGCGGCAAATGCGGCCCGCCGTGGGTCTGGGACGGCGTCACGGACCTTGGCCACCAATTCGGCGCGGCCGGCGGCGGCGGCTGGCAGTGCTTCGATACGACCTGCACCAGCGCGAACCACCTGGCATACGGCCCGTACACGCCGATCCTGCCCGCCGGTAACCATACGGCGACGTTCGTGCTGGAAGGCGGGACATCGTGCGTGGCATGCGCGGCGCAGCAGATCGTCAACCTGGAAGTGTACGACAGCGCCAGCGGCCAGGTCCTGGCGTCGACCGAGGTGACCAACCAGCAGCTTTCCACCAGCACGTGGACCAACATCAATGTGTATTTCACCATGACCGCCGGCGACAAGCTGGAATTCCGCGTCTGGTGGAATAATGTCGCCGGGACCTGGGTTACGTTGAAGCAGGTGACGGTCAACTGACCGCGTGCGGGGATGACGATGGCGGATCTGGTGCTGGACCCGGCGACGACTGCGCTGGTGGCGATCGACCTGCAAAACGCGGTCGTGGCGATGGCGACGGAGCCGCGCTTGCCGGGCGTGGTCGTGCACAATACCGTTCGCTTGGCGGATGCGCTGCGCGCCAAGGGCGGCACGGTGGTCTGGGTGCGCGTGGCGAGCGCGCCCGATGGCCGCGACATGCTCAAGCCGCTGACGGATGCGCCTTCGCCGTGGTCCGGCGCGCGGCCGGCGGGTTGGGCAGAGCTTGTCGCGGAGCTGGGCGTTCAGCCGCACGATCACGTGCTGACCAAGAAGCAATGGGGCGCGTTTTACGGCACCGACCTGGACCTGCAGCTGCGGCGGCGCGGGATCACGACCATCGTGCTGACCGGCATCGCGACCTGCATGGGCGTCGAGAGCACGGCGCGTTCGGCGTTTGAGCACGGCTACCAACAGGTTTTCGTTGAAGATGCGATGGCATCGCGCACGGCGGCGGAGCACGGGCACACGATCGGCCACATTTTTCCACGGCTGGGACGCGTTCGCAGCACCGCGGACGTGTTGGCGGCCTTGGCCGACATACGCTGACCAATTGCGACCACCGCAGCCTCCGGAGCCGCGGCGTGTCACCGGCGGTGCACGCTCGCGGTCCCGGTCCGAAATGCAACAGCTCTGGCCGACGGATTCTGGTGTTCGCTCTCGGTCGGGATGTGTAGCGCCACGCAGCTGGTCAGGACCCTCATGCCCGACTTCCAAGACGCGCCGCCTTCGCTCTTTCGCTCGTTTCGGCACCGCAATTTCCGGCTGTTTTTCAGCGGTCAGCTGGTCTCGCTGCTGGGCACGTGGATGCAGTCCGTGGCGCAGGCGTGGCTGGTCTACCGGCTGACGCACTCGGCGGTGCTGCTGGGCGTGACGGGTTTTGTCGGGCAAATTCCCGGCTTTTTTGTCGCGCCCATCGGCGGCATTGTCGCGGACCGGCACCGCCGGCACCGCATCGTGGTCGTGACCCAGTCCTGCGCGATGGCGCTGGCGCTCGTGCTCGCCGCGTTGACGCTGACGCACGCTGTCGAGGTCTGGCATATCCTTGTTTTGGCAGCACTTTTGGGCATGGTCAACGCATTTGACATCCCGGCGCGCCAGTCTTTCATCGCGGAGATGGTCGGCCCGCGGGACATGGCCAACGCCATCGCGCTCAACTCCTCGATGGTCACCGGCTCGCGGATCATCGGCCCGGCAATCGGCGGAATTCTCGTCTCGCTCGTCGGCGAAGGCTGGTGCTTTTTATTGAATGGTGTCAGTTATATCGCCGTCATTGCCGGGCTGCTGGCCATGCAGCTGCCGCCGCACGAACGGGTCGCGCAAACGGCGTCGCGGCTGGAGCATATGCGCGAGGGCTTCCGGTTCGCCTCGGAGACGCTGCCGATCCGCCACCTCCTGATTTTGCTGGGGATTGTCAGCCTGGCCGGGATGCCGTACGCGGTGCTGATGCCGATTTTCGCTCAGGAAGTCCTTCATGGCAATTCCCGGACGATGGGCATCCTGATGAGCATGGCTGGCGCGGGTGCGCTGCTGGGGGCGATCGCGTTGGCGCTGCGCCGCGGGCTGCGTGGCCTCGGGCAGTGGATCGCGCTGTCGGCGGCGGTCTTTGGCGCGTTCCTGATCGCGTTTTCGTTCTCGCGCGTCGTCTGGCTGTCGGCGATCCTATTGATTCCCGTGGGTTTCGCCATGCAGCTGCAGATGTCGGGAACCAACACGCTGCTGCAGGCCATGGTGCCCGACCGTCTGCGCGGCCGGCTGATGTCCGTGTTCGTGATGATGTTTTTGGGGATGGCGCCGTTCGGTTCGCTGCTGGCGGGCGCGCTGGCGAAGATCGTGGGGGCGCCGGTGACGGTTGCGCTCGGCGGCGTGGCCTGTCTGGTGGGCGCGGTGGTGTTTTGGCGCAAGCTGCCGGGGCTCCAGCTGCAGGCGCGCGCGGTGCTGGCCGAGCGCGAGCGGGAGACGCGCGAGCGCGAGGAAGCTGGAAAAAGCTGATTCCAAATGCAGCTTTAGTTCGTCGGCGCCAGCGAGATGCCACAGGCTTTTTGCTGGACGTCGCACGCGCCGGCGGCGATGACGGGCTTGGCGCAGCTGCTCCAGTCGGTCAGGTCGCTGAGGCAATCCGCGAGCACGCAGGCTTGCGTGCCGGTGCCCTTGGCGGCGCACGCGTTGAGGCAGTTGACGATGCCCTGCGATTGCGGACCGCAGCCGGGGACGCCGGGCGGCGGTTCCGCGGTGCACTGCATCAAGCCGGAGATGACGCAGCGCTGGCAGACGTTGCCGGCGGCTTTGGCGCACTGGAGGATGCAGGTCGCGAAGTCGCCCTGGCAGTTGGTGAAGCAGCCGTCGAACGTCTTGCAGGCGTCCGCGCTGGTGGGGACGTACGGTTGGTACGGCTCGACGATGGAGAGGTAGCTCAAGCACATCTCGTCGGACGTGCTTTCGCCCCACCAGACGTCCTTGGGCACGCCTTGGACGCCGTTAATAATCGGCTGGTGCGACGCGGAGTTATCCCAAGTGCACGTCATCTTGACCTGCTCGCCGGGCTGGACGCGGACCTCTTCGCCGGTGCGGAAACGGTAGAACTGCTGCCAGTTGAAGTCCCACTTGGGCAAATCCATCAAGCAGGTTTGCGTGCCGCTCGCCGCCAGCGACACGACCTTGATTTCCGTCCCCAGCCGGTGCATGTGCCCCGCCGCCGAGACGATGACCCACGGCGTCGCGCCGGTGTTGGTCGTCACCAGCTCCGCCTGCGCGTGCGCGTCACCCGCGGCGATGTGCAGCCCCAGATCCGCGACCGGCATCGCGCGGACCATGAACTGCGGCGCCGTCGGCCGCAGCCACATCCGCAGCGTCGACTGGTCCGGCGCCAGCGTGTGCCCCTGCAAGTTGTAGTGGACCTGCATGACCAGCCGCGCGCCCTTGGGCAGCCGCACCGCGGAGTCCGGGTTCATGATCTGCGGCGTCGCGCCCGGCACCCACGCGGCAATCGTCTGCGTCGGCGCCACGCCCGGCCCGCCAAAGCAGGTGTAGCCCGGCCCGGCGTCCGCGTCGTCCAGCGCCTGCAGCGCGCCAGCTTCTTCCGGAAACACCATGAAAATCAGCACATGGTGCACCAGCCCGTTGGCGCCCGGCAGCACGTCGGACGCGGTCATGAACAGCTCGGCCGGCAGCGCGTCGCCCAGCAGGAAGCAGCGGTAGTCGTCGTTCGCCGCGGTCGACGGCGTGTACGGCTCCTTCATCTGCAGCTGCTGGTCCGGCGTCGCGGCCAGCCCGTCGCCCGCGGTCTGCGTCGCCGGCGCCGGCTCTTCGCTCGGATCGCCCAGCGGCGCGCCAACCGCCTGCCACGCCTGCAGAATCGTTACGTCCGCCGGCAGGATCAGCCGCTCTTCCTGGTAGTGCCGGCAGTTCGGGTCGGGCATCCACGGCGGCATCCGGCCCGATGCGATGTCCGCGAGCGCGGTCGGCAAGGCGGCTTTTGCCGCGTCGTAGCTAGTGAAATCGATCGGCCCGGCGCCGCCCGGCTTGTGGCAGGCGATGCAGTTGCGGGCGTAGACGCCTTTGGCGGCGCCATACCACGTCGGCTGTGGGCTGGCGGGCGTGGCGGCGGACTGGCAACCCGCGGCGAAGACTGCCACCGCGCAGGCGAGGACGGCAAAACGGCTGGACATTCAAGCTCCTGTGGACGCGCGGCGCGCCGGCCGCGCGAAGCTACCTGCAATCGCGCGCAGCTGGCGTAAAGTCTTGCTAAGCGCCCGGAAACGACTGTGAAATCGCGCGCGCGCACAGGCCAACGGCCGGGGAATTTTCCCCGATGGCGGTGGCGAAAGCCGCGGCCGCGCGTGCAGGCCGCAGCGTGGGTGGGGCACGGCGCGCGGCGATCCGCTTGAAACCATGCGCAAGCGGCAGTCTGCACGCATCCCGGCACGGCGATTGCATGGTCCGAAGCGGCGGCGCCTGCCGCAATGCCGTTGGTTTGGGCGGATCGCCCAAGGAGTCGCACATGAACAGTCTGAAATGGGTTCGCTCCTGGGTTCTGGCGGCATGCTTGTCGGCTGGCTGTGACAGCGCAACCAGCAGTTCTGGCGCCGATACCGGCGACACGCTGGGCGGCGACGCGAGCGCGTGTGCGCCCGTGCACATCATCACCGCGCGCGGAGCCTCCGAAGCCGCGGGCGAGGGCAGGACCGCTGCGCTCGTCGACCAAATCGTCAGCTCCAGCCACCAGAGCATCACGCGCGCGGCGCTCGACTATCCGGCGACGATCAGCAGCTACGCGACAAACTCCGCCGAGGGCGTCATCGCGCTCAAGCTCGAACTGGCGACGCAGGCGCAGAACTGCCCGAATCAACACCTTGTTTTGGTCGGCTATGGCGAAGGTGGGCAGGTCATCCTCGACACGCTCGGCGGCGGTGGTGGCGGGACCCTGGGCGCCGTGACCGCGCCGATCGCGCCGGCCGTGGTCGATCATGTGTTCGCCGTCGTGACGTTTGGTGATCCGCGCCACACGACCAAGCAGGCCTACGACCTCGGCACCGCGCTGCAAGACGGGATGTATCCGCGCACCGACGCGCAGCTGCAGGTGTTGAACACATACGCCAGCAAAATCGAGGCGTTTTGTGATGCGGACGACATCTACTGCGCCAGCGGCACCAGCCTGCAGGTCGCCGTCACCTACCTCACGCGCTACCAGACCCCCGCGGCGACGTTCGTGCTGAGCAAGATCGGCGATTGAATGGTTGCGCGCGCATTTTCCGACACCAAAAGGCCAAAAGCCCGGGCAACTCTGCGGAAATCACTCCCGCTCGGCGCCCGGGCTTTGCCCCGCGACAGGCGACTTGCGCACGCCCCGCTACAACGGCGACGGCGGCAGGACGTAGTGGAACTTGGTCACTGGCTTGGTCAGGCAGACGTTGACGCCCTTGCAGGCGCCCGCGTCGCATTTCGTCGCGACCGTGCACGGGTCGTTGTCGTCGCACGGCGTGGAGGACGGCACTGGCTTGCGCAAGCAGACGCCCTCCATGCAGATGCCGGCGTTGCAGGTGTCGGCCATGCCGAAACAATCGCTGTCCTGCCGGCAGCCGCGCGGGAACACGCTGCCGCCCATCGCGAATTCCGCGGTCTGTCCGCTGACCGGCGCGCTCTCGGAGGCCAACGCGCCTCCCGAATCAAGCGAAGTGACACACCCTTGGCCCGGGATCAAGGCCGCTGCCAGAAATCCCCAAGACGTCGTTTTCATGGCCATTCCTCCCGCGGCGGGGCACTGACGGTCTGCCCGCCCCTCATCCGCCACCACGCCCCGCGCAAGGTGCATACGCCGTGCCAGCCGGGGCTCGCTTGGATGAACCACCCGATTCTACAAGACTTGTTGCTTCGATCGTGACGCCGGCGCGGCGCTTCCCGGCGGCGGAACGCGCGAAATGCCCCAGCGCGCCGGGTCACGCGCCGCGTCGTTCGCGTGGCACCGCGACGGCAATTGCTGCGACGCAAGTTCAACTTGCTGAAACTACGTGATAATGTCCGCCTTGACGCGCTTGGTCCCGCGCGTCAGACTGCTGCGGGCAGGGCGCTGCCCCACGCGCGAGGCAACTGGGTGAGCTGGGTAGACCGCATCGGCCAAGCCTTCCTGTCGCTGTGCCGGTACCTCTGGTTTTTGCTGGCATTTCTCTACCTCTCGTTCAAGATGCTGTGGGTCGGTCGGCGTTTTGGCCAGCGCGATTTCGCGCGTCAGGTGCTGATGCAGGTCTATTTCACGGCCTGGCAGGCGGTCGGGCCGATCGCCACGCTCGCGCTCGCCGTGGGCGTCTTTGCTATCGTCGAGGGCGTCACCGGGCTGGGCGCGCTGTCCGGCGCGGAAAACCTCGGGCAAATCGTCACGGTCGTCGTGCTGCGCGAGGTGGCGCCGCTGCTGACCGGCGTGCTCGTCATCGTGCGTTCGGTCACGGCCATCACCGCGGAGCTGGGCCTGATGCGCGTCAACCGCGAGATTGAGGCCATGGAAGTCATGGGAATTCCACCGATTCGTCAGCTCGTCGCGCCGCGCATCGTCGGCGGCCTGATCTCGCTGTTCGGCCTGAGCGTCGTGTTTTCGGCGGTCGCGCTGCTCGGCGGCTTCGTGATCGCGCAGCTGCTGGTCAACCTGCCGGCCAAGGTGTTCTTTGGCGCAGTGCTGTCGGCGACGCGTCCGGCGGACGTCTGGGCGCTGCTCGCCAAGACGCTGTTCGGCGGCCTCGGTATCTTCGCAACTGCTTGTTTTCATGGGATGGACGTCGGTTCCTCGCCCAGCGAAGTGCCGGTCGCCGTCTCGCGCGCCTCGCTGAACGCGCTGATCCTGCTGGTCGGTGTCCACGGCCTCGTCACCGTCGCCGTGCTCATTTGGGTCGATGCGGCGTCGATGCTCGGAGGCCTGCTGTGACCGCGATTGCGCACGCCGCGGACGGCCTGTGGTTGCCGGTTGGCGCCGCCGTGCTGCACGTGCCGCCGTTTGCGTGCCCGCCGGGCGATCGGCTGCTGCTGGTGCCTGACCGGCGCGAGGAGACGGGCGACGTTGCCGCGGGGCTCGCGCGCGTGCTCACGGGCCTGCAGGCGCCCACGCGCGGGCAGCTCGCGCTGTTTGGCCAGCCGCTGGCGTCCTTGCCGTACCTGGAGACGCTGCAGATGCGGACGCGGCTGGGGCTTGTGCAAGGGCGCGGCGCGCTGCTGTCCAATCGCACCGTGCACGACAACGTGGCGCTGCCGCTCAGCGTGCACGGCGGCCTGAGCCATCCCGACGAAGCGGCTCGGGTGACCGCGCTGCTGGCGGATCTGGAGCTGTTGGCGGTGCAGGACCTGCGCCCGCACGTGCTGGACGACGCCGCGCGGTTTCGCGCCTGTGCCGCCCGCGCGCTTGTGCTGCAGCCGCAGTGGCTGGTGGTGGAAGGGATGGGCGATTTCGAAGCTGGCGCGCAGGGTTCGCACACCTGGCAGCGTCTGCTGCACCACGTGGACGCCGTGCAGGGCGCCGTCGCGGTGTGCTTGCCGCGCCCGCTCGCCGCGTTTGAGCACTTGTGGGCGTCGCACGGCGGCCGCCGCCTCGTGTGTCCGATTGCCCACCACCTGCCGGAACTGCCGCCTGGAGCCGCCTGACATGAAGATTTTCCTCAGCAAACCCGAGCGCACGGCGGGCCTGTTCATCGTCGCGTCGCTGGCGCTGGTCGTCGTGTTCTTTGTCGGCGCGGCGATTGAGAACAAGTGGCTGACGCCGCGCGTGCATTTCCACACAACGGTCGTGCGCGGCGATGGCTTGCGGCCGGGTGCGCCGATCCTCCTGTCCGGCGTCGAGGTCGGCGAGATTCACGCGCTCAAGCTGCTCCGCCACGGCGCGATCGACGTGGACATGGTGGTGCTGAAAGACCACGCGTCGCTGGTTCAGGCTGGCACGCGGGCGGTGGTCCGGCGGCTGCTGGGCTTTGGCGAGAAGCGCATCCACCTGACGCCGCCGACGGGCAACACGCCGCCGTTGCCGCCGGGCGCGCAGCTTGTCGCCGTGGAGCAGACCGACATCCCGGAGGCGCTGGCGGAGCTGGATCTGGGCGCGTACCTGGGCACGATGAACCGCGCGATGGCCGCGGCGGAGCTTGTGTTGAAGAAGCTGGAGGATGGCGACCGGCTGGAGCGAATGGTCAACGCGCTGGATCGGCTGGGGCCGGTTGTGGAGAAAGTCGACAAGCTGCTGGACGAGGTGCACGAGCCGGTGGTCGCGCTGCTGCGCAACCCGGCGCTGCCGCAGACGCTGGACGCGGCCAATGAGCTGCTGCACGACCCGACGCTGCACCTGACGCTCGCGGGGATGAGTCAGCTGACCAACGATCCGGCGACGCGCAAGCTTGTGCACGGCGCGGCGGCGGTCATGGACCCGAAGCGGCTGAACAAGATGCTGGAGCATGTCGAGGCGCTGACGGCGCGGCTGGACGCGATGACCGGCGAGAAGGGCGCGGTCACGCACATTTTGGACAGCGCGGACAAGCTTGTGTCGGGCGACCGACTGGAGCGGCTTGTCGGCGCGGTGGAGCGGCTGACGGACGAGAAAAAGCTGGGGCGCATCCTGGACAACGTGTCGGTGCTGGCGGAGCAGACGGCGAAAATCGGCCCGGAGATCCCCAAGCTGACGCATGAGCTGACGGTGACGCTGCGGGAGGCGGTCGTGGTGCTGAAGGCCGTGCAGAAAACGTGGATGCTGGAAGGGAAATCCGACGACGCACGCAAGGACCTGGACAAGTCCAAGGATTTCCAGGACGACGCGCCCGCGGCCAAGCCCGACGGCGGCGCGACGACGCCTTGAGCCGGAAGCTACGGCTTCTTTGGCATTTTCGCCTTGACCGGCGGCGGCACCAGCGCGTCATGCTTGAGCGCGTCGGCGATCAGCCGCGCCGCCGGGTCCAGCGCATCGCGACCGCCGTGCGCCGCCAGCGCCACCAGGTAGCGCCGGTTGCCGGGCGCGCGGATGAACAGGTTGTCGCTGACCCAGCCGCCCGCCAGCCCGCCTTTCTTGAACACCTGCGATTTCTTGCCCGCAAACGCGTCAGCGAACGCCCGCCACGTGCCGTCGGGGTGCTGCGTGCGCGGTGTCCGCAGCGCCTCGCGCAGCTGTTTGAGCAGCGCGTTGTCCTTGGTCCCGCCGAGATCAAGCCGGTCCGCGACCGGCAGCTGCTCGTGCAGCATCACCACGCAGAGCATCCGCGACAGCTCCTGCAACGACGTGCACGCCGCGTTTTTGCACTCCGGCGTCGCCGCGCCTTGCCGGGGCGGCACGTTCACCGTGCGCTTGCCGAACTTCACGCTGAAGCCCGGAGAATCCTTGAACGATTTGCTGTGTCCCTCCGCCTCCCAGTCGCGCGTCTGGTAGGCGCGCATCACCGCCGAGTGCGTGAGCCCCGCGCGCGCCAGCACGCCCGCGGGCCCGTGCAGCCGGTCAAAGCCGGCGATTTGCATCAGCCGGTCGTGGGCGATGTTGTCGGATTCCCAGATCGCCTGCCACAGCAATTCACCAAATGAAAACATGGGCTTGCCATGCGGATAGTCAAAAGTCACTTCACCGCCCTTGGGCAGCCCGCGCGCACGCAACTCCTCGATGGCGCCGGCGGCTGAGAACAGCTTGACGGTCGACGCCGGGTTCCAGCCGGTCGGATCGCTGCCCTGGCCGTCCCAGTCAAAGGCCCGGAGCTGGCGAATGGCGTCGCCGTCCACGTCCACCACGGCCACGAACGCGCGAAAGCCCGGCGGTGGGCGAAAATGCCGCGCGGCCAGCACCGCCGCCAGCTTCGTGACGTCGACGTCGTCCGGGCGCCACTGGCAGGTCTTGTGGTCAAAATCGGCCGGCGCGGCCAGCAGCGGCGGAGCGGCGCACAGGAGCAGCAGCGGCACGATGTGGGGCAGGCGGATCAAGGCGAGTCCTCCCGGCCGACGTTGCGCCGTGGATTGCGGTACTTGCTAGCGCCAGCGACCGGGCGCCATCCGCCAACCGCGCTTCTCGTGGTTCCAGCGCTCGGCTTCCCACGCGTGGTTGCCATGCGGCGCAGACCACTGACCGGCGACCCAGAAATGCTGCGCGCCGTGCCAGGTCCAATAGCCGGGAATCCACACTGCGCCCGGAAATGGCACATCCGGCCGCACCTCCACGATCGGCGCGGGCGGCGGCGCCTGCACGTACACCGGTTGCGGCGGCGGCGGCGCGGGCTGGTAAATCACGGTGGGCGCGGGAACCGCCATTGTGCGCCAGTGGCCCTCGCGAAACGCGTAGTGATCGCCATCGCGGTCCCAGCGCGCGGGCTCCCAGCCGTAGCCCGGGCCCGGCGGCAGCGCCCAGTGGCCGCCCAGCCACTCCTGACGGTTGTTGCGCGCGGCCCAGTGGCCTTCGATCCAGATGTGCTGGTCCGACGGCGGCGGCGTGCGCATTTCATGGCGCGGCGGCGGCGGACCCTCGCGCATCGTCACCGGCGCGACGACCGACACGCGGCCCGGCATGCCCGGATGAAATTCGCCAGCTGGCGCTTCGCGGACGCCGTCGGGACGACGCTCCGGCGGCATTTGCGCCTGCGCCAAGGCGGGCAGCGCGAGCGCGAGGGACAGGGTCACGGTAGTGGCTTGGATTCGCATCGTTTTCCTCCGGTTGGCCGCGAATGGCTCGCAGAGCATGCGAGCGGCACCGGCGGGTGTCAACGGTGGGGCGCGTCGAAACCAGGCGCGATGAGCCTGGCACTTTGGACCGCTGAGAGCCCCACGCGGCGCGACCAACCCACGTCGGAGTGGCGACCAGCGCGCCGCACGCGACCGCAAGCGCGATCCGTCAGCCCGGATCGGTCGCCGTAGGTGCTGCTGAATTCTCCGGCGTCCTGGAAACAGCCTGCGCCCCGGCTTGCGCGATGATCTGCCTCAGCGACTCGCACGCTTGGGCCGTTGTCGCCGGCTTGTTGCCCAGTTTGCTGAAAGCGGCTCCGACTTCGCGGACAAATTGTGTCAAGTCACGCGGCACCGACGAGCCCGAATGGGACAGGCGGTGACCGAGCCCGCGCGAAAGGGCCCGTTTGCTGCGGTCAGCATCCTGCTCGAGCAAAAACGTCACCGTTGAAACGCCGCGCGCGACGCTCAGGGAAGTGACGGATGGCGGGATTTCGGCTGGCGATGCAGGTCCGTCGCGCCTGAGCAATGGCGCAATTCTGGCCAGCCAATCGGCGCGCGTGGCCGTGCTCACGGCACCGGAAAGGCCCTCTTTGGGCCCAACCCGGGGCGTGCACTCTCCCGTCGTCGCATCGACAGCGCCTGCCTCGAAAACATAGGCCTCGAATGGATCATCCCACCAACAAGCGATGGAGCCAACCTCCAAATCGGGTTGGGGTTCGCCTCCCATTTTTCCATGCATCCACAGATCGGCTGCATCGCCTTGAGCGTCACGCAGGCGCAACCCGGCGATGTCTGGTCCGAACAGGAATGCGCGGTCGACGGACCATCCGCGCATTACTTCGCCCGGGGCGTGCAAGATCGCGTCGAGCGAGGAGACCGCGAGTGGTGAATAGCGGATGTCATCGATATCGAAGGGAAAGTCGAACAAGTGTGGACTTTTCAGCCGGATGTCATGACGACTCACTTCCTCCGTTTGGTTAAACTCCGGCTCAAACTTGACTCGAAAACCATTTCTGGGCTTTTGCTGCGCCAAGTGAGCAATGCGTTTCACCGCGTCGGCCAGTTCATCGGCCCGAAAGGTCGGCGTCTGACGAATCACCCAGCCGTCCTTCTCGTAGACCTCGAGACCCCAAGCCTCACGTTGCCGCCAAGCGTCCGTTTGCGGCATCACATTCATGATGTTGACGTTTGCTTCGACTGGATACTTGGCAAGAAAGTCCAAGGTTCGGAAAAATCCCTCCGGATCATCGCCTGGCAGGCCCAAAATGAGATCAAACCGCAGCGGCACTTCACCGATCAGCGATTCGATCACGCGGGCGAAGCGATCGAGCCTGAACCGTCGATGCATTTTGTCCAGCGCCGGAGGGTTGGTTGACTGCAGCCCACACGTGACGCTCTCAATGGGCAGCGCTTTGAATAGCGGAATTTGCTCTGGCTTGAAGAAATCGAAATTGAACTGCGCATCAAGGACCAGACCACCGTTGGGAAAATGCCGATCGAGCAACCGCAGGAGTCGTTCGGCATCCGCAGTTCGGTAGTTCACGGCCGAATCGCAGAGCAACAGTCGGACAAGGTTTTTCTCGGCGGCCCAAGCGATCTCACGCTCGACAACGGCAGGATCGACCCGGCGCAGCTTGTCGGAAGCATCTGCAATGCCGCAAAAACTACAGTGAAATGGACAGCCCCGCAGCGTTTCGAGGTAGATCGTGTCCGTGACAAACACGCCGTAGCCTTGCGCGTGGTAAGGAAGCATCGCGCTGATCGGCGTTTCGCCATAGGAGCCCTTGCCGGCAACAAGCCGCTCGTGCGGCAGGCGCAACCCTTGAATGGCAAGGAGTTGCGCACGCGGCAAGGTAGCCAACCGCTCACGAGCCTTGCCGGGATAGTCCACCAGGAGCCGCAGAAGTTGCTGGAAAGGCGTCTCGCCTTCGCCTGCGACACCGACGTCGAACAGATCCGGGTTGGATTCGACCAGCCAAGGCGCATTGGAGCAGCCGACAACGATCGCGGCCTTGGGCGCCTGGTCGCGGGCAATCTGTCCAAACTCGATGATCCGCGCATGATTCCAGACCAGCGCCGAAAAGCCGACCAGATCCGGCTCAAAGTCGCGAATCAGGTCAGCCAGATCGCCCGGGATGAGCGTCCGCGCATTGACCAGTTTGAACACAACCCGCTCGCGGAGGTCCGCCTGCGCGAACGTACTCGCAGCCAAAAGGGAAATTGCCGGCGAATAGCCACTCAGCGCCCGACGCGACGGCAGCCCGATCAACAGCACGCGAACTCGTCCGGAAGCGGTCTGTCGTGTCCCGTGCGGTCTCCAGACTCCGATCGGAATGGTCCGGTCTGCCCCAGAGTGGCTATCCCAAGTCGTCTCGTCAAGCGCACCGATTGAAAATCGAATCGGGTTGATCCGCATGAGGAACCATGTGATCCGGACGGTTCGTCGCGTTCAAACGCCGACCAGCGAGCGCGCAGCGCAAGCCAGGTCTCCCGACACCTCACCAGCGAGCGCGAAGCGCAAGCCGGGTCTACCGGCCACCGACCAGCGAGCGCGGAGCGCAAGCCAGGTCTCCTGACACCTCACCAGCGAGCGCAAAGCGCAAGCCCGGTCTCCCCAAGACGACCGTACCCAAACCTTCCTCAAGCGAGCACCCGGCCGCGAAGCGGACGGCGCGCAGCCACCAGCAGTCCCGCCCGACCGATCCGGCGTCGTGCCAGGCCGAGGACCGCGCGCAGCGCGCCCGCAGGCCCACCCGAGTCCAGCCTCTCCTGTTCCAACCGCTGCCCGGGGCCAGGAAGAAGGGGTTTGGGGAAGAAACCGCGGCCCGGAGCGGTTTCGTCCCCAAG
>CAIYWC010000232.1 GCA_903929795.1 uncultured Myxococcales bacterium
AGCGACAGCTTGGCCAGCGGGCCCGTCAGGTGAATGATGTGTTGGATCCAGCCCTGATTTTCGGGCGCCTCCCCTTCATGGCCGTCGGCCAGCTGCTCCAGGCGCGCGCGCACGGGGCCAACGCCGACTTGCAGGAACACGACCAGCGCCACAATGGCCGCCGCAACAAAGACCAGAACGAGAAAACCGATTTGCATCAAAGTCATGGAGCTCCCTCCTTGAGCCAGGCGTCAGACGCGCACGTGGATAATGCGCCGCATCCACCAGATGCCGAACAGCATCAAGGCGAGCGCCGACCACACGACGCGGCGGCCCAGTGAGTCATCCCACACAACGGCCAAAAACCCTGGATTAATTAAGTTGATGACGACGCCCAGAATAACCGGCAGTACCGTCAGGATGATGGCCGACAGCCGACCCTCGGCCGACAGCACGCGGACGGTGGCCACCAACTTGAGCCGGGCGCGAATCAGCGAGCTGATGTTTCCCAGCAACTCTCCCAGATTGCCGCCGGATTCTCGCTGAATCAGCACGGAAATGACGAAATACCGCAAATCCGGGCTGGGCACGCGGGCCGTCAGGTTGGCGAGCGCATCCGGCACCGCAATACCGTAATTGATTTCGCTAAATGCCGAGCGGAATTCCTCCGCCACTGGGTCTGGCATCTCATCCGCGACCATCTTGAGCGCGCTGGGAAAGGCGTGGCCAGCTAGCATCGCGCGGCCCATCAGGTCCAGAGCGTCAGGCAGCTCGCGCTCGATGGCCTCCAGCCGCAGGCGCTTGCAACGCAAAATCCAAACCAACGGCGCCAGGCCGGCCGAGGCAGCGGCAATCGCCGCCGCGAGTGGCGGCAGGTTCAGAACAAGCGGTACCGCGCCAACCACCCCGGCAGCCAAGAGACTCAAACCCAGAAAGACCGATACGCTCCAACTCAACCCCGACTGCTGCAGCAGTCGATCGAGGTGATGGATGCGCGGAATTTTCAGAAGCAAATGCATCAGCGCTGGCGTCTTGGCCAACAGGCGTTCCTTGACCAGTGGCGCATCCTGCGCCCCCGCACCGGCGGACAGCGCGCGCAGGCGGCGCTCGATGCGCGTGACCTCCGGCCCCTTATAGGCATTCCACGCGAGGTAGACGCCTTCCAGAAAGAGCGCGACGGAGAGAAATCCAAGGATTACAAATAAATAATAGAGGTAGTCCAAAACCGCCTCCTACTCGTAGACCCGCGAAGGGTCGAAAAGATCCGGCGACAGCGTGATTCCGTGAACCCGCAGGCGATCCATGAACTTGGGGCGAATGCCTGTCGCGCGGAAGCGCCCTTGCACCGTGCCATCGGGCGCCACGCCCGACTGCTCAAACTGAAAGATTTCTTGCGTGGTAATCATGTCGCTCTCCATGCCGGTGATTTCTTGCAGGCTGGTGAGCTTGCGCTTGCCGTCGCTGAGGCGCGTCACCTGAATTACCACGGTCAGCGCAGAGCTGATTTGCTGGCGCATCGCCTTGGGCGGCAGGCTCAACCCTGCCATACCAATCATGATTTCCAAGCGCGACAGCGCATCCCGCGGGCTATTGGCGTGAATCGTGCCCATCGACCCTTCGTGGCCGGTGTTCATCGCCCACAGCATGTCCACCGCCTCCGCGCCGCGCAACTCGCCCAAGATGATGCGGTCCGGGCGCATGCGCAGGCTGTTGCGGACCAGCAGCCGCTGCGGCACCTCGCCCTTTCCCTCAATATTGGGTGGCCGCGTCTCCAGGCGCACGACGTGCGGCTGCTGCAGCTGCAGCTCCGCGGCATCCTCAATCGTGATAATGCGCTCAGTGACCGGAATCGCGTGCGACATGGCGTTGAGGAGCGTTGTTTTGCCGGTACCTGTACCGCCGGAGACCAGCAAATTCACTTTGGATTTGACGAGCCCCGCCAGAATTTCCGCCATTTCGGGAGTCAGGCTCTTGTGACGAACCAGGTCCTCCATCATGAGCGGGACCATCGAGAATCGCCGAATCGACAGCATCGGGCCATCGACCGCAAGCGGCCGAATAATCGCATTGACACGCGAACCGTCGGGCAAGCGTGCATCCACCATCGGACTCGACTCATCGACGCGACGGCCGACCGCCGAGACAATCTTGTCGATAATCTTGAGCAAATGCGCGTCGCTTTCAAAGCGCACATCCGTTAATTCAAGCTGACCTTCGCGCTCGACATACACCTGGCGATATGTATTCACCAAAATATCCGAGACACGCGGATCGGCCATCAGCGACTCCAGCGGGCCCAGACCAAAGACCTCGTGCTGAATATCGATAATCAGGCCCTTGTGCTCGCTTTCGTTGATCGCCAGCGTCTCTTCCGTCAGCAATTTCTCTACCGCGGACGTGATTTCAGCCTTCATCTGCTCGGCAGGCATCGCCTCCAGTTTGGCCAAATCCACGCGGTCCAGCAGCTTGCGATGCACGCGGGACTTCAGTTCCTGATAGACTTTCGTGTCGATATAGCCAACTGGCCTGGGATTAGCCGACCCCGGGCTCCACGCTTTACTCGTATTCTCGAGACTTTGACGCAGTGACATGTGCTCTCTCCTTGCGCGTTGGGGCAACTGCCCTTGTCGCGCGTGCCAGCTGGTCTGGCCGTCGCCCGGGACTGATCCGAATCGCCGTTTTCTGCTCTCGACTACCGCGCAGAGCGCATCCACGCGGCTTCTCGTCAGCGGTGAAGGAAATGGCCAAACCAGTGATCATTCTTGGCGGCCGGCAGCTCCGTCAGTTCGCGGGCCATTTCATCGAGTGCGCGCGTGACGGGGTCGTGTTTGGCAATCAGCGCCACGGCCACGCCCTGGTTCACTGACGCCGAGACTGCCTCATAACTGTTGGGCACTGCTTTGTAGACCGGCAGCCCGACGGTTTTTTCCACGTCTTCCAACTCAATGTCACCGCCTTTTTCATAGCGATTCACGACCAGCCGCAGCTTGGTCTTCGGATAGCCGAGAGACGTCAGCGCCTGTATCATGCGCTTGGCATCGCGCAGAAATGGCAGCGTTTCTTGAATGACGAGGAAAATCAAATCCACGCGATCCAGCGCCTTTACGCTCACGGCGTCGAGGCTCCGACCCAAATCCAACAGCACATAATCGTATTGTGTAGCCGCCAGATTCAGCAGCACGTCCAAGTTCTCAGGCCGCACTTCGGCGGCGCGCTCCAGCTCTTCCGGCGCCGCAAGAACGGCGTAATTCGGCAGCACTTCGATCATGGCCGCGGCCAGGAAAGAGGCATCCAGTCGCGAGATATTGGCCCCCGCGACGTCAGCCAGCGTGTTGGCGGGCTGCTTGTCCGACAGGAACAAGGCGGCGTCGCCGAACTGCAAGTTCAGGTCGAACAGCGCCACGTTCAGGCCCAGTGTCGCCAAGGAATAGCCCAGATTGGCTGCGATGAACGTCGCTCCGCTGCCGCCTTTGCAGGCGATAAACGCAATCGTCTTGCGTTTGCCCGTCGGCACGTTGGCGCTCGTTCGCCGCTCCAGGCGCCGCACGGCTGCACGCAGCGCCGCGGATTGGAGCGGCAACTGCAGGACATCGCGCACGCCCGCGCGCATCGCGCCCAGCAGAAATGTCGGCGAGACATTGTCGCTCAGGATGATAATCGCCATGTTCGGCGAGGCTTGCAAAGCGCTTTCCAGCGCGGCAAGGCCTGCATCGTCATTGCACAGGCTATGAATGATGGCGAGATCAAATGATTTTTTCGCCAATTCTTCGATCAACTCGACGCCACCTTCTTGCAACTCCAGACTGTGCTCGCTGCCTGCGCCAGTGCCAAGCACGGCCTGCACATGGTCCGCGCTGCTCTTGTCTGGTGCCAATACTGCGATTTTCATGGCCTGCTCCACCGGAGTATCCGACCGCAATCCGCGGCAGACACGCCGCAATTAGTGAGGAATGAAGCTCGCGCCGCCCGCGCCGACGCCGCCTGAGGTCGCTGCCGGCGGCTGTTCAAAGGTCCGGTGATACCGGTCGACAATGCCGTTCACAGCCTTGCCGTCCAGCGGCGCCGGGGGCACGCTCGCTGGGCTCACGTCGGCGCCCAACACCTGAGACACGCGCGTGGTGTTCACCGCTTCACCGAACTGTTGGTCCAGCCGTGGACTCAGCGCGCATCCGGTGAGGGATGTCGCCATCGCCACCATTCCGATCCATCGCATTGTTGTCATCGCTTCCATCATCGCCTCCTCGCGTTCGTTTTACTGGGCCGGCGGCGGCGGCGCCTTCATTTTGGGATCCGGCTTGCTGTCGGATTCCGGCGGAGTTCCCTCGATCATGCCACCAAACAGGAACTGGCTGCGCGTCGGCTCCACGTACCCATCCGTCGGCAGCCGCGGCGGCTTGGTGAGGGACTGCGCCAAGTGCGGCGTCACCACAATCAGCAGTTCAGTCTTGTTCTTTTGGTAATCACTGGAGCGAAACAGGAATCCCAGAATCGGGATATCGCCCAGAATCGGAAATCGTTTGATGTTATTGCGATAGCCGTCCTGCAGCAATCCGCCGATGGCCAACGACTGGCCTTCATGCAGCTGCACCGTCGTCGACACATTGCGCGTCGTCAGCGTGGGGACCAGCACGGCACCGCCCAGCGCAGTATTTGCCACCTGGGAGAAGCCCACCAGCGAGGATACGACCGACGTCACTTTGATGTGAATCGTGCCATTTTCCAAGACTGTTGGCGTAAACCGAAGCTCGACGCCGAATTGTTTGGCTTGCATGATCGTCGTGCCGCCCGATTGGGGAACCGGAATCATGATTTCACCGCCGGCCAAAAAGCTGCCTTCCTGGCCGCTAATCGCGACGATCGTTGGCTCAGCCAGGATCTTGACCAAGCCGTCGGTCTTTTGCGCCATCACGAGAAAAGACGCCAGATCCTGGGTCGCCATGTTGGTATTGGTGGGCTGAAGCACGGAGACCGCGGGGACCAGACCGTCTGAAAACGGGCTGATTTTCTGCGTCGCGTTGTAATTCGCCCCTAAAGTTGCGTTGCCACCGCCCAAAATGCCGGACACCGTGCGCGTCCATGCGCCGCCTGCCGAGGTCAGCGCGCCTGTGAAGTCAAAGCCCAACTGCTCGCTCAGCGTGCGGTTGATCTCGGCGACTTTCACTTCCAGCATCACCTGCTGCGGCGCGCCCAACTGCATGAAATTTAGCACCTTTTTGCCGCTGAACGCCTCGGCCAACTCCAGCGCCTTATCGAGCTGCAGCGGGCTGGACACGGTGCCGGTCAGCACCAGCGAATCCCCGGCCATCTGGACCCGGATATCCTTTTCTGCCGGCATCAGTCCGACGAGCCTGCTCTGCAACGCCCCGGAATCCATGCCAACTTCCACATCAATCGTGCGGGTCGAGCCGGTGTGCGGCCACAGCACGACGTTGGTGTTGCCAATCGCCTTGGCGACCAGATAGAGCTCCTGCGGGCTGAGCAGGATCACATCGGCGACGATGGGATTGCCGACGGAAACGCGGCTCACCGGCATCGGCAGCTTGACCACCAGCGACTTGCCGACGGCCAGCGCGACGTTGTCGGCCATCTCCGCGGTGCCGACGCTGGCGTCGATCGATGCGCGCGGTTCCTGGTGCGCGGTCGGCCGATGCTGGGCATTGACGTCCGGCGCAATGGCCAGGCCGACGCTGACCAACCACCAGATGAGCCACGCCGGCCCGCCGATGATTCTCCGCCAACTGTTGTGGCTTGGGGTGCTGTTCATGAGTTGGTCCTCCGATTCGCCAAGACTGTACAACGCGACCCGATGCGGGCGCGCGACCGTCGCCTAGAGGTCCTCATTGGAGCGCTGCGCCCCTTTGATGACCTCGATCTGAGACTTCTTGACCGGTTCCGGAGCGGGCGCCACGGGCGGTGCTACGACAATCGGCGCGGGCTGCCGCCGATTCTTTGCGGTATGCCGCGTGTGGACCGCCGGCGGCGGCGGTGGCGCGGGGGCCGGCACGACCACCGGCAACTCCTCGCACGCCTGCGTCGGCCCCATGGGCGCTGACACCTGAATGATGGGCGCGAGGCCCACCGTGTCCGGCCGACCGAGCATGTCCGGCTTGGTGGCACCCACCGTATTCAACGGCATCACGTCCACCTGGTTGCGGAGCATCAGCGAGAGCGTGCCCACGCTGCGCGCCAGGTCCAGGCGTTCGGCCTGCTCCGGCGTCACCTCCAACGTGACGGCGTTGACCAGCTTGGGTTTGGTGTCGTCGCGGCTTGCCACCTGGGCGACGGCCAGCACCAGAATGTGCTGCAGCACGATTTTGGAGACGCTGTGGCTCTTGCCCTCCTCTTTCACGCTGTCGTCGTCGGTATTGACCACGATGTCGACGTAGTTGCCGGGAAGCGCAAAGCCCGCGACGCCCACGACGTCGTTGACGCGCACCGTCATGGCCCGCTTGCCACTCGCGATGACCGACGACAGCCCGCCGACACTGCCGACCGGCGCGAGCTTGGACTCGGTAATCGGCTCCCCGCGCGCCATGCTGGTGTTCAGCACGCGGTCCGTCAGCGCCTTGGGGTCATGCAGCGTGCCCGCGAGCGTGTTGGACTTGGGCCAGTCGACGAGCTTGAACGCCAAGGGCGTCAGGCGCGTTCCCAGCTCCAGATCCGCGGCGGCGACCAGGATTTGCGTTGTCGCGAGCGGAGCCTGCTGTGTCACCCATCGCGATGCGAGGAATACAGCGCCGAGTCCGATCACGATGGACACTACCACCATTAGAATTGCCCTTGGGCTCTTCATCTCGAATTCCCCTTCGCATCTGCACGCGGCAGCCACGACACCTGCGTTGACTGAACCGCGAAAGCGCTCGATGCGCGTTTTGGAGGGACGAATCCCACGACAGCCTCTCGCCTCCTCATGCCGGCCTCACGGCCACCGGTCGCACCGATTGCATGAACTGGAAAACGGGACCTCTTCGCACCGACACAGGGCGCGTCGGCATTCCCAGACAGAGCAAGAACCGTGCCAACACGCCGGGTGTGTGAAACACCGCAATATGGCACTACATTTGCGGCAAACTCCGCGGTATTTGCCTTTCCGGCACCGGTGTGCCGGGGAAACGGCCGCTGAGATGTGGGGATTTTTCCCCACTGGCCTGCGCTGGTGCGGATACAGCCACGCGAACGCGCCCGCGGAGGGCCGGACGGATCAAGCCCTTGTGCACCGATGGCTATCGGCCCGGTGGCCGGGCTACATGGCGAGGCGAAGCACTTCACTGGCGATGTCGCTGAAGCAGGAGTGGAGTTCATCCGCGTTGTCCGCATGGCAATAGCGGCCCGTCGGCACGGCTTCCGAGTGCGTGTCGGCCGTCGCGTCATTGGCGACCCGCTTGAGGATATTCTGGCCGTATTCGGCGACGCCATAGCCACAAAACGTGACTTCCAAGCTGGTCAGCCGCGCGCCCAGGCCGATGGTGTACACCACGATATTTTGGCCGCGCGCCGTTGCAGCGATGTTTTCGATCATGTTGCGGGCGGCTTTGTTGACGTTGCAACGCGTGTTGGCATACGGCGCGCCACTGGTCAGGAGGCGGCTGCCGGTGAGCGCGATGCCGCCCAAGCCCTGCGCCGGCAAGTTGGCGATATCCGCATAGGTTCCCAGCAAGTTGTCGCGCTGGTCGTTGCGATAGACGTTGGTCGCGGCCGACGTCGCGGGCGGGTCGGTCTCCGAATACAGGTCGCCCGTCACCATCGGGCCGGACGCGCCGCGTGTAAAGACGGCGTTGACGTCGTTGGGCGCGCCATCGCTGAACAGCAAGATAACCCGCAAGCTCGATCGCAGCGCGACCGGGACAGCGTTGATTTCGGCGACGGCGCGGCGCATGCCTTCGGCCTGGGCGGTGCTGCCGGACACGGTCAGCGCGTTGATGCGATCCTCGACGCCCGTGCCAGAGGACGACGTCTTGGTAAATCCGCGGTTTGCGTCCTTGTTGATCGGCACTTCAAGCACGGCACCGGACGCGAAACTCACCAAGCCTACGCGGTCGCCGCCCGGTGCTGCGGCAAAACGTTCGACAAAACCGCTGATGGCGGCGCTCTTGATTTTGCTCAACGTGTCCGCGGGACTTGTCGGTGGGCCCAGCGAACCGGACACGTCGAGGACCATCATCAAGTCGACGTCGCGGCGAATCGCCTGGCCGGTCGCGACCACAGTGACGTTGTTGGAGCTCAGCGTCAGGACTTGCAAGAAGGTCACGGGCATGATGGCGGTTCCGGTGACGGTCACGCGCCAATACCCGCTGGCATCGTGAACCGCCGTGACGCTGACAGCACCTGGATTTGCTCCCAAATAGCCGGAGGGAAAATTGGCAACGAAATAGCGCTGCGCAGCGTCTTCCGCGTTCGCCATGCGCGCGGCGTCATCGGCCCCTTCGGACAGCGCGCGCGCGGCCGCGATGGACGCCGCATCCACGCCTGCGTTCAGTTTGGCCTTGACGCCGTAGGCGCGCCCGGCATCGATCGCCAGACCGATGAGCGCCACCAAGGCCACCAGCGAAGCCGCGACGATGATGACGATTTGCCCTCGCTCCCGCCTGCGCACATCACCGTTCATGATCTCCTCCCTCACCGGCGCGGCGGATCACAAGATCGTGTCCGCGTAGAGCGTTTGCGTGCCGACCATGACGTAGCCGGCCATCGGCGTGTAGTGGTAGCTGACCTCGACAATCCGCACTTGCTCGCCGTCCTTGAGTGGCATGCTGATCGCGACAAGCGGCTGCGAACTGGGCACATTGCACGCGCCGCCGCCGCCCCAGCTGGGACAGGTGTAGACCCGGCTGGCCAAGGTGCCGTCGCCGCTGACCGCGCGCGATTGCGCGGTGACGCGCGTCTGGATGGTGCAGCCGGTCACGCACGTGGGGTCGAGCTTCACGCCGGTGATCCAGGTGATGTAAATCATGCCGGAAGTCGCCATTTCCAACGGCGCCGCGGTGGTGCTCAGCGCGGTGATGATGAACTGCGGGTCTTCAGAGCTGCGCGCCGCCAAATTGGCGCCCTCGCGGCTCATGTTTGCGAGAATATTGTTGAATTGAATCGCGCGCCCGAGATCAATTACGCCCATCACGAGCGTCAGCATGAACGGCAACATGAGCGCCAATTCCACCAAGCTCGCGCCGCGGGTATCAGCCGCGAATGCGTGGAGACGTCGGGCGAACATCAGTAGGCCTCCGTGCGCATGGTGGCGCTTACGTCGAATTGGTAATTCCCCGTGGCGAAAAAGGCCCGGGTAAAAGGCGTCAAGGTCGCGGCGGTGCAGTGGAGTGAAATGATGAGTATTTCACTCGCGCTGCCGGCGGAGTTGGCGGGCAATGCGACGATTGTCCCCGCGTCGCTCATGTACTTGAATGAGACGACTGGCGCGACCGTGTCCCAAAATCCCATGGAGCTCTCTTTCATTTCTTCAATGGCCGCATCATAGCGACTTTGCACGGGATTGGAGGGATCGGGCGTCGGATCGAGATCGGCGCGTCCCGTGACGGCGTAGCGCGCGCCTTCGCGCACGGCGTGTTGCATGGTCAAATTGATGAACAAGAGATAGCTGAAGTCCACAATCGAAAACAGGACTGTAAAGAAAATCATGGCGACCAGCGCAAACTCAACGGTCGCCGCGCCTCGTTCGCTCCGATTCAAGACTGTTTTCCTCGGACTCATATGTCCTCCACGGCGACTGTGCACGGACGCGCTCTGGCGGCCCGGACGTGGTCCACGCGTGCCTCATCGTTCGCTCCTACACGCCACCGGAAACCGTTCCACGGTGCCACGCCAAGTAAACCGCCGTGCCCGCCGCAATCGCGACGGAATACGGTAAGTTGCCAAGCGACGGCGTCGAAACACCGAAGTCACAGGCGCCTTCAGTCGTCACTTGCCGCAGCCCGGTTTGCAAGACCTGTCCGACATTGCGCAACAACGCGCCGAGCACCCGAAAGCGCAGGGCAAAAGCCACTGCCAGCACTCCGCCTGCCACGAGCGTCGCGACGAGCACGCCCAGCACCGCGTGAGGACCGACAAACGCGCCGACCATGGCCAGCAACTTGACGTCCCCGGCGCCCAAAGTCTTGAGCGCGTAAAGCGGCAGCAGCAGCACGAGTCCCAGCGCCATGCCTTCAAACGACGCCAGCCAGCCCAGCCCGCCCGGACGTGCCACCGTCTGGCTCAACGCCAAGGGCAACGCGCCGTTGAGGACCAGACCCGCCAGCGTACCGACGAGCACCAAGCGATTGGGGATGCGGCGGGTCCGGACGTCCTGCCAAACGGCAGCGACCAGAAATCCGGCGAGCAACGCCAGCGCCGCACAAAGCGCCGGCTCGATGGGGACAGCCACCGCCATCGCATCCTCCTTGCACACCCGGAATCGACGCACCCCTGGCAGCTGCCGCCGGCCACACACGGCCAGCGGCAGTCGCTGCCAGGACCCTAACCATCCCGCGGGGCAAGACAACGACCCCGAATGGAATGGTTGCCCGTCACGAGGGAATCAAAGTCTAGGGGACTTTGACGCCGCCCAGCTTGTTGGCGATCGAGGTGAACAGGCTGGAGATGTTGGTGCCCAAAAGCGCCGCCGCCGTGATGATCGCGACGCCGACAAGCGCTGCCAACAGGCCGTATTCAATGGCCGTCACGCCGTCTTCTTCTTTCACAAAGCGCTGAATTGCCAAGCTCAGGTTCTTCATAATGGCTCCTTATCGACTCTGACGCGCACTGTCGTTACGACCTGCCGTCCACCACGCGCCGCGAGCCGGCGCTCCGCCAATGCACTCGCACTGGCACTCCGAGGTATTGCAAGAGCCATGCCAAGCGCAGCCGACGCCAGAAACTGCCGTGAACCAAAGCGTTTTGGACGAGTGAGTCCAGCCTACGCAGAGCGCCGGGGCGCCAACTCGGGCAAAACGCCACAGGCAGCTGCGTGGAATTCCCCACCCGGGAAATTTTCACCGGTCGGCGAGCTGGGAATGCCACGCACCGGCGCTGGCTGCGTGCCTGAACAGCTGCCGGGATGTGTTTTGGCCGCACGTTTGACTCAACCCGAAGCGCAGCCGCAGGGAATACCAAGAATTTTCGATATCTGAGGCGACTGTGCGCTTTGCGGTTGACGCCGCGGCTGGCGCGAACTTACTTGCTTGCATGAAGCAGGTCGCATCCATCGTCGTTCGTCCTCCGGCCGTCGCCGGTGCGTTCTATCCCGCGGAGGCCGAGCAATTGGCGACCGATGTCGCGTCGCTTGTCGCCGCGGCCGTTCAGCCGCAGCCGCGTCTGGGCTGGCCCAAGGTGCTCGTCGTCCCGCACGCGGGGTACGTGTACTCGGGCAGCGTGGCGGCGGCGGCGTACAGTGAATGGCGGCGCGGCTTCCGGCAAATTCGCCGCGTGGTCGTGCTCGGCCCGGTGCACCGGGTCGCCGTTCAGGGCATCGCGCTCGCGGGGGCGGATATCTTCGCCACGCCGCTGGGTCAGGTGCCGGTGGATCGCCACGCTGAGGCGCAGCTGCGGGATCTGCCGTGGGTGGTCCAGAACCCGCGCGCGCACGCGTGGGAGCACTCGCTGGAGGTTCAGCTGCCGTTTTTGCAGCACATTCTGGAGTCGTTCACTGTGGTGCCGCTGGCGGTGGGTGACGCGACGCCTCAGGAGGTCGCGCAGGTGATCGAGCGCCTGTGGGGTGGTCCGGAGACGGTGTTTGCGGTCAGCACGGACCTCTCGCATTTCCACGCGCAGGCGGAAGCCGAGGTGCTGGATGGCGAAACGGCGGAGCAGATCCTCACGCTGCGCAGCGATATCCGCCACGATCAGGCGTGCGGTGCGACGCCGCTCAACGGGATGCTCCTGGCTGCGCAGCGCCATGGGCTGCTGATTCGTCGCGTGGCGCAGTGCACGTCGGGCGACACGTCGGGCGATCGCGCGCGCGTCGTGGGCTATGGGGCATTCGCACTGGAAGATCCTGAAATTACCGGCAATTCTGGCGGAAGGCTTCTTGTGTCGCTGGCGCGCCAGGCGATCGCGCACCGGCTGGAGGTGGG
>CAIYWC010000233.1 GCA_903929795.1 uncultured Myxococcales bacterium
AGGGACAAACGAGCGCTTGACGTGCCGATCTGGCGGCGTCAGACTGGCCGGAGTGGTTGGTTTGCGCGCGGAAGGTCCGGGCGCGGGCGGCGAGCGGCGGAGAAGCGGACGCCGGATGTGGTTTGCAGCTCCTACACGCTCGGCTTCGGACGAGGTTGTGGATGATCCGGCGCTGCATGGAGGCTGGATGGAGGCGGCAAATGGCGAAGGTGGCCGGCATCGCAGTTCCATCTCAGCCTGCGCGCCTCGGGCAGGATTCTCAGATAATGAGGAGTGAACGATGGACTCAATTCTAACGCTGGTTTGTGTGGCAGTTTCCTTATCGAGCTGCGCGTCAGCGGTTTCGAGCAATGGGACAACCGGGACTGACACGACCAAGGCCGGCATCACATCCCTAACCGATGACCAAATCTACGCAGCATGTTTCAAATCGAGGAGCTGCTCCTTGAGCCCAGACGTGAGCACATGCGCGGGCGAAATCCGCGTTGCCGGCCAACTCGCCAGCTTTTACAAATCTCTCGGCATGACGTTTGAGCTGTCCAAGTGGACCGGGATTGTCATCGGTGCAAACGCAACATGCATCAATACGGCGACGACGTGCGACGGAGTTGCGGCGTGTATTCTTGGCACCAGCGACATCGCGTGCACGGGTAACTCCGCTGGCTGTTCCGGGTCAGTACTGTGGCAATGCAAGAGCGGGCGCAAAACAGGCAGCGATTGTGCGCTAATTGGATTGCCGTGCAACACGTTGGGTGGAAAGGGTGCCGCTTGCACGCGCGCGACCCCTTGCACGACGATCGGCACAGTATGCAATGGCACGACCGCAACCGCTTGTTTTCAGTTTAACGGCACACCGATGTCCATTGCCGTCGATTGCGCTGGCTTTGGCGACACATGTCGCCCCGGTACCGGCACTCCTGAGGGCCTTGGCGCTTGCATGGGAACCGGCTCGCCATGTACAGACACATCTAAGAATCAGTGCAACGGCAGTATCTTGACTTCTTGCTTGGGCGGCGCGCTCTCGCAGCTAGACTGCAGCGTATCGGCAGGTTGGGTCTGCGGCGCTTCGAATGCCCAAGCCGACAAAGACTGCGTACTAGCGCCTGCCTGCGCGACGACCGATACCTGCAGCGCCGACGGCAAGAAAATTACATTCTGTGACAGCGGGAAATCCGTGACCTTTGATTGCGGCGCGCACGGACTCAAATGCGTTCAGACCGGGACGTCGGCCAATTGCGGTTTGCAATAACTGTTCGCCACTGCCGCTTCGATCGATCGACTGGGAGACCGGGATAAAAGCGTTGATCTTCACTGGCAGCCGCCCTGGATGCCCGCCTGATGCAGTCTGGCTGGCGCGTAAGCCGGCGCACCACGAGTGTGGACCGGGAGTTGCGGATCGCGCCCGGGCAAGCCATTGCGGCTAAGAAACGACGAAGCTGGCAACACACCATCCACGTGGACAGCGCGCAGCAAGCCTGCCGTTCTGTTTACGCCGCCAACGCGATGGACGGCATTGTCGGGACCACTGGCACCTTGATCCGCGCAATCGCAGGCACATCGCACTGCGGTCAATAGTTGATGCAAATCATGTAGACAAAGATAGCTGCACCACTAAAACGAAGTTCGCGCTCCGCGAGCGCAGAGGGCAGTTCGTCGACCTGGCACACAGGGCCGGCTTTCCTGCCGCGTTCTCGTGGCCGTTGATTCCCACGTACCGGACGGAGGAGCGCAAGGGTTTGTCCCCCGCGTCAAGTACCCCGCACCCTCCGCGACAATTAGAAACCCGCACGTCGCGACGGCGTAGCCGAGCGCGTGTTCAGCGATGGCGAAGCTCATCGCGCGCGCTCCAGCGGCGCCAGCCCGCGCTGTGGCCCCCGCAGCGCAGGGTGACGCGAGCTTGCGAGCGAGCCCGGAGCGGAGGGGTCCACAGCGGCCGCGCCGAGCCCGCGTTCTGCGAAAACGAGAGTCACTCCGCCTTTCCGGTCGCATCCGCCGCGCTGTCCGCGCGGTAGCTCGTCCCGACCAGCTCCAGAATCACCGCGTGATGCACCACCCGGTCAATCGCGCCCTGCGTCGTCAGCGGGTCCTTGAAGATCCGATCCCACTGCGAAAACACCAGATTCGACGTAATCACCACGCTTTTGCGCTCGTACCGCTCCGCCAGCAGCGTAAACAGCACCTCCATCTCCTCGCGGTCCTGCTGGATGTACCCGATGTCGTCGATGATCAGCACGTCAAAAGCGTCCAGCTTCTGCAGCTCGCGCTCCAGCTTCAGGTCGCGTTTGGCCACCAGCAGCCGCTGCACCAGCTTGAAGACCTCGATGAAGAGCACCGTCACGCCCTGCTGGATCAGTTCCAGGCCGATGGCGATCGCCACGTGCGTCTTGCCCCGTCCAGGCAGGCCGAAAATCAGCACGTTTTCAGCGCGTTCAGCAAAGCCGCCCTGGCACAGCACCGGCAGCTGCCGCCGCACCGGCGCCGACAGCCGCGTCACATCGAGCTGCGCCAGCGTCTTCTCCCGCGGCAGGTGTGAATCGTGCAGGTTCTTCTGGATCCGCTTGGTCTTGCGCGCCTGCAGCTCCAGCTCTGCCAGGTGCTGCAGGAATTGCCGCATGGTCCAGCCTTGCGCCTCCGCTTTCTCGGCCACTGCGGCGAAGTCCCGCGCAAATCCGGGCAGTTTCAGCGCGCGCAGTTGGTCCGCCAGAAGCGTGTCGGTGGTCATGTGCCTGTCTCTCTTCTGAGCATCTCGGCGCTCAGCAGCCCGTCGTACGTGTGCAGGTCCGGCACGAGCGCCGGCATCTCCGTCACCCGCGCCGGCTGCGTGTTGCGATCCGTCAGCGCCTTGAC
>CAIYWC010000234.1 GCA_903929795.1 uncultured Myxococcales bacterium
AGGGACAAACGAGCGCTTGACGTGCCGATCTGGCGGCGTCAGACTGGCCGGAGTGGTTGGTTTGCGCGCGGAAGGTCCGGGCGCGGGCGGCGAGCGGCGGAGAAGCGGACGCCGGATGTGGTTTGCAGCTCCTACACGCTCATCGGCGTCGAGCGCGTCGAGGAACGTCTCGGCCCTCTCCAGGTCGGCGCCCTTGACCAGCAACCGCACGCCGCCAATCGCGCTGGACAAGTGCCACGCCAGGGTGGCCAGGTTGCCGTCGGGCAGTTGGACGGCGATGCCGGCGGCGCGCAGGTAGGTCGCCGTGCTCTCGGCCGACATGGCGTCGGGAAAGGTGGCGAGGAGGTGCCAGTCGGGGTCGGGCATGGGCGGCTCCAGGAGGGCGAAGCTGGCTGCGGTGCGGTCCATCGACCCGGGCGAGATCCTACTTCACATCAAAGCGGTTCATCGCAAGAATCGCCTCGCATTGGGTCGCCGCCATCGTGCCACCCCGGCAGCGCCAGCCCCGCCAGCACGCCGCATGAAACCCAGCATGTGACCGTCCAGCGAGACCGTCAAGGCCCAGAATCGCGTCTTTTTCGCGTGTTCAGGCGAGCCGTGCACCCGCAGCGGAAACGGCGATCCGTAGGCGCACTTCATGTTGAAATAGGACAAGTGAGGCCGGGTAGCCGCGGGCAGTTTCCCACCCGCGGCTCCCACAGATCCGGACTTGCGGATTTCCCGCATCCGGCTCGTCGCCGCACGGATTCGCTGCGGACGTCACCATGTCGCCCTGTGCACGATGCGCGGACCCGGTAGCGGCCAGCGTTGCAGGAGGTGGTGAAACCACTCCCACGTCCGCTTGGCGTGTCCCGAGCGCCGCGCCAGCCAGTAGCGCCACGATTCTGCGACCTTGTAGGCAAATTGCTTGAGCGACCGCAGGTTGCCGGTCACGCCGTAATAGGCGTAATGCCCTTGCATCTTGCGGCCCAAGGCCGCGTGCTGCTGTCCCAGTGACCCATGGCGATTCTCCCGACACCAAGTCCATGTCCGCGTGATCGCTCGGGCCAGTCGGTCCTTCGCGGTCTTGCGACACACCACCCAGTTGCCTTGGCGCGACCGGCTCCAGTGATACGTAAAGCCCAGAAAGTCAAAGCTTCCCGCGCCATCACCGCCGTGCTTGTCATTATCGCGCCACTTGCCCACAGACAGCGCCGGCCGCTCGAAGCGCACCAGCCGCGTCTTTTCCGGATGCAGCGTCAGACCAAACCGACCGAATCGCTTCGGCAGCACTGCCATCAGCCGCTCGGCGTCGCCCAGCCGCCGGCAGACGATGACGGCATCGTCCGCATAGCGCACCAGTTCCGCCGGCCCGTGCAGGCGAGGCTGCACCTCCTCCGCGAACCACTTGTCCAGCACATGGTGCAGGTACAGGTTCGCCAGAAGTGGCGAGATCACGCCACCTTGCGGTGTGCCAAGCTCTGTGCGCGTCACCGCGCCTTGCTCCATCACGCCCGCGTTGAGCCACTTGCCGATGAGGCGCAGCAGCAC
>CAIYWC010000235.1 GCA_903929795.1 uncultured Myxococcales bacterium
CCACGTGGAAAGTGCCCGACGCCGCCAGTTGTCGTTGAGCGCTGACGTTAATCGTCGTCGCTGTTGTAGTCCGGGTCCCAGGTCTCGATGTGCCGGTAGGCGTCGCGCTCGTTGTACGAGTGCAAGAACTCCAGGATGACGCTGACCAGTGCCGCGTACTGGCCTTCACCGAGCAGCTTGCCGATGCCCGGACCGATGGAACCCCAGCACGGTACGCCGTCGCTGCTGACGTGCGGATGCGGGTACGAGAAGCCGCCGTCTGACCAGATGTGGACCTTGTCCGCCGTGATGGTCAGCGTGTAGGAGCCCATGTGGTAGTCCGTGCTGTCGTGCTCCAAGGTGAGTGGCTCCAGCACGATGGACAACTTGCCGTAGTCCACTTCCACGCTAACCACTGGCGACGGCATCATTTTCACCAGCGCCGCGAACTCTTCTTGCGCCTTCTGCTCCTGCGCCGGACGTGTCGTGGCTTCAAGCGCGACAATCTGCTCACGCAGCTCGCCGTTCTTGCGCACCAAGCCGCTGATTTGTGACGTCAGACGGTTGGCCTCGTACTCGTTATCGCGGATGGCCGCGCGCCAGTTGCGAGTCATACCGTCGACCGACGACACCATCCAAGCCGAGAACTCGGACTTTTCGCGCTGCCAGTCGTAGTCCTTGATGTACGATGCCGCCAACGGCAACGCCGCTGACAACACCGCGTCCAGGATGGGACCCGGCTGGATGTCGCCCGGCGTCTCAAACAAGCGCTCAAGGTCAAAAGCCAGTCGCACACGCCGCCCTTCAACGGACGCGACCACGAAGGTCTCGCCGTCCACGGTCAGCTCGACGGGCTCTCCGGTATGGGGCCGTCCGTGCACAACACAAACAGTCTGCACGCCGTCCTTGTACGGCAGGCGGCATTCATCGGCCGTGCCGGCAATGGGGCCGAGCAGTTCAATCTCGCGGCGGAACGGCGCCGGGTCCGTGTAGCGCGCGCTCCAGCGCTGGTAGCGAATGGTCAAGCCGAGTTTTGCCTGCCAATCCAGCAGGTACGCAGCCATCGTTTGGTCACAGTGATGCATGTTGTGGGCTCCCCGCCAGCCGAGCCGCTCCGGGCGCACCGGAAAGCGGCCCAGCGGGCGATGTTGTTGCGGGAATGGACTACTTGCTGCCGCCCTCGACCTTCGGGACGAGCGTGACGACGTCGCTTTCGGACAGGGCGGTGGTCGTGCTGGCACCGAGGCCGTTGACCGAGATGGCGTGGCCAGCGGCGGGGAGGTCGACGGCATCCAGAACCTCGCCAACGGTGGCACCGGCAGCGGCTTCGTGGTGGCGGGCGGAATGACCGAGGCGGAGGATTTTGATGTTCATGGTGGGAAAGCTCCTGAAATGAGAGACGCAAAGGCACTGTGTGACGGCGAACTTCACCGGCACGTGGTGCTTATTCCAGAAAGGGTCGAGGGTTTTGCCGGCCGGCCGGGCACTTCGGACGGTGCTCGCTGCCACTTGACATCGGCCCCTCGTGGTTGGACGCTGCCCACACGGAACAGCGTGTGGAACACCTTCGCGACGACATCAAAGGCGAGAAGATTCAGGGCCACGGGCCATGGTCACACAATCCGCAGAGACGCTGTGGACCACGCAGGTCTTGACCAATGTTTTGTGCCGAGGCTCCCGTGACCGGGAGGTGGGCAGTGGGGAAACACGTGGAACAACCGGAAGCCGGAAGAACCCACCAACTGGTTCAATGCGCCGGGTGCAACAATACGTTGCGAGAGGAAAATCTGGCGAAACATCAACGGAAGCGCTGCCCAGCGCGGCCGTCGGCGGTTGAGCGGGAGTCGACCGCACGCAAGCTCGCCAAGCGTACAGAGAGCGTCCAGGAAGCAGGGCCGGTGCTACTTCGCTTCCTTGAAAGTCAGGAAGGGAAACCATCCAAGCGCCAGATTGAACCGCTACTTGCCCGGTGCCTGTCCTGTCACTGCTTGATTGCGCTCGAACACGCCGAGCAACATTGTCGGCTGTGCACGGGTGAACCGGGGCGGCACGACCTGGACATGATGAGCCCTCGGCTCGCGAAGATTCGCCGCGGCGGGTATGGATTCTAACGGACGCGCAACCTACCGCTGCCCGCACCGCTGGCGGTCAAATCCGCGCAAGCCAGGCTTGTTAGCGCAGAGCCAGTCGAAGATGAAATCCGTCTGCTCGTGGGAGATTGCCGCCGGCGAGTCGATGTCGATTTCCGCTGTGTTGCCAAGGCCTTCGTCCCATGTGAATGCCACAACGTTGCCTTTGAGCGGGCCGCCCGTGATTAGGTTCCAACTCGTGCGAACTGGCTTGCCGTAGCCATCGGTGGATACGGGTTCAGCAAGCAGCTCCAGTGTGCCGAGCCCAGACGAACTTGGAGTGAGGCAGGACTTGTAGCAGGTCAAGGACCAAGCGCTGGCGTTTGCTCGAAATTTCACCAGCATCAAGCCGTCACACTCGGGAAAAGCGTAGTCGAAGGTCGGCATTTCGCCACGATGTCGGTCTGCATCTGGGTGCGAATCCACCTTCTCTGAGAGCGGATTTTTGACGAGTTTCATGAGGCGCGCTGGGTCCAGGGGCGGCGCTTGGCACGCGGGGGCTGCAGCAGGCGCCTGGGGTGGAGGAGTGGAACCTGGAGCAGCAACTACTTCGACGGGGCGTGCACGTGGCGCTACATCTGAAGCCGGCAAGACCGCGGCAACTGGTGGCGCGGCAACGGCTGGTATTTTGTCAGGGATTGCACCGGCGCGCGCGGCAGGAGGTTCCGATGGCTCGTCGGCGTCTTTGCCACAAGCGATTGACAGCGCCAAGACCACCAGAGCGAGCGGCAAAGCAAACGTCTTGCCGGCCCGCTGCACGCGATGCCAACCCATGTAATTTGCCGTTCGCCACCCCGCCGACACAATTTGTCGTTCCATAACCACCCCTTCGCGTGACTACCTGTGTCTCGCTGCTGTTGGGGAGTCTGTGTTCGCCGTTGATGAGTGTCAACTTGGGCTTTCGGCCGTCACACCGTAGCCAGCAGTGCTGGGTCGAGATTGCGTTTGGGGTACTGGTGGGGTTAACTGCGGTCGCTTGGGGTTTCAGCCGCACGATTAGCCGGCATGACCTCGGGCGGCGTAACAACAGGCGAATCCCGATGGCGACGCGCAGGACGTGGGAGTACAGCATGAGCGATGAATCAGGGAGCCGGTCTGGCAGTGCCGTCAAGAGTATCGAGCAGTTGGAGCGGGAACGCCGTGAGAGAATGGCGGCGCTTCATCGCCTCAAGGTGCCTGACGCCGTGATGAACAGGACCGCGCTGCTCACGCGAATGCAGCATCGCATTGCCTTTGAGCGACGGGCCGGCCCCGTCTTGGGCATCGGTGTCGGCATCCTGGTCTTGATTAGTACTGGGGTTTCCCATGGATTTTCGGTCTTTGCGTTTGCGTACGCGGGTCTGACAGGCTGGGCGGTCAACTACGGCATCAGCGCCCACGCTGACCAGGTCGAGTGGCAAATTCACCTGCTGGAGCAAACGACGCCGCAAGCAGCAGTGGCGGCAAAAACGGCGTGACCCGCGGTGCGATGTCTTCCCGCGCGACGCTGTACTGGCCCGCGTCCGGCAGGACGCGTGGCATTGGTCCGCGCTTGCTAGTTCACGCCCAAGAACCAGACCTTTGCGGGAAACTGCAGGTGCGCAACGTACCAACCGAGCAGCGCGGCAGCGACCGTGACAGCCGTGCCAATCATTCCAGAAGGTGAGCGTTGAGGCTTTGCCGGCGCTCTCTCGTCCACTTTGACGTTGTCGCCGTGCACGTTCATCTGCTCTATCTTGCTGTTTGTGATGTTGAACTTGGTCACTTCGTCGCCTTCAAGTTGATGCCTGAACTCGTCAGTTGCTCGACCGTGCTGTGACTGATGTTGATTGTAACGGACTCCGCGAGCCTCTTCTCGGCGTTTGAGAAGGTCGCGCCGTCCCCGGTAACGCCCGCGGCCTCAAGTTCACATGCCCACTTGAGCACGCGATTCTTGACTTGCTCCGGGATATCGAGAATCTGAGCGGAGTTGAACACGAGCTGGAACGAAAGCTGCGGTAGGTACTCCGGCAAATTAGTTGCATTGACCAGCAGTTTGCGCAGGTCATTGGAAAGCGACTTATCGAGCGGATGGCTCACGCTCCCTCCGCCGTTCTTGATGTTTTCTATCCAGGAACAAACAGTGCCAATCGAGGCCCCGACAAAGTGTTGTTGGCCATCAAGAATTCCGGGCAGCGGATATGACCCGTTTCGAAGGCGTCCAAATCCTGCAGGCACATACCCGTTGGTGCTGTAGTACAGAGACGTCCCGACAACGCGGTACTCTGGTTGCGGCGCCGCGTCTCCATATCCCGACTGCTCAGCCTCCAACCAGCTCGTGATGTCGTTCCGCCCCAGTTTGGAGGAAAGTCGCACCGCACGCCGCAGAACTGTCGCCACGTCATCGCGCTCAGCGCTCTCTTGCAACTCGTTCACCAAGCCCATCTCACCCCCCGTCAGCTAATCGTCGCCGTAGTAGCCGTCATCAAACGGGCCGCCCTCGGGCCAGCCGCCATTTGCATCCTGTGCCGGCATGATGCGCTCAAAAATGGCACCGCCAAGCGTCGCCACGGCTGCGTCATCGAGTCCCTTGACCAACTTAAGCAGCATCTTCGCCGGTGTAATCGGCCCGTGGTCGCGCACGAAGAACTCCCAATCCCCGTCCCCCATATAGAATTCATCCTCTATGGTCGCGTGAGGGGCGGCAGAAAGAATGCGCGTCACGTCGTCCGGGTCGAGGCTGTATGTCTCGTTGCGCGCGCGGTCGGTGACGACGACGATGCGGATGGGGTCCATGGGCTTCTCCTCCGTGTTGTTCCACGATGACGTCCTGACTCTGCCGACGCGGCGCGGCGTAGTCAAGCGGTACGTGTAGCCGTGACGACTGCTCGACGGAGTCATGACCACCTGAAGCAGCGCGACGTCGCCGTGACTCCGGCACCACCGCTGAACACCGGTCACGCTCATTGTAAAATTGCATCAGTCGATATTATGTGTGATTCGCGCGAGAGGAAGGCGAAGTGAGACCGGCGGTGCCAGCCTATTCCGCGGCCCGCAACCACCCAGTGACTTGCATCCGCCCCCAGTGCTACGCTCCGCGCCGCCGCAGCCTCGTCGCTCAACCACCTTGGCGCGAAGGCCGCATCCTCAGCTCGAAAGGAACCCCGACTCCATGGCCAAGCTCGCTGACCTCATCTGGAAGAACGCCGAACTGCTCCGCGGCGCGTACAAGGAAACCGAGTACCGCAAGGTCATTCTGCCGTTCACCATCCTGCGCCGGCTGGACTGCGTGCTGGCCCCTACGCGTGACGCCGTGCTGGCGAAGCACGAGTCCATCAAGGGCAAGGGCTTTGACCTGGATAAGATGCTGACGCCGACCAGCGGCTTTGACTTCTTCAACACGTCGAAGTTCACGCTACCGGGCATCGTGGAGTCGCCCGATGATTGCCGCGAGAACCTGGACCAGATGCTCAACGGCTTCTCGCAGAACGTCCGCGACATTTTTGAGAAGCTCGGTTTCCGCGCCACGCTGGACAAGCTCAAGGAGAAGGACCGCCTCTACCTGGTGCTGCAGCGCTTCGCGGAAACGGACCTGAGCCCGGCCAACGTGACGAACCACGACATGGGGCAGGCGTTTGAGGAGCTACTGCGCAAGTTCAACGACCTGTCCCCGGCCGGTGAGCAGTACACGCCGCGCGACGTCATCGAGCTGATGGTGACCATCCTGTTTCACGGCGACGATGCCGCGATTTCCGTGCCCGGCGTCGTGCGCACGATGTACGACTGCGCGTGTGGCACCGGCGGCATGCTGTCCGTTGCTGACGAGCACCTGCGCAAGTTTAACGACCGCGCTACGCTGAAGCTGTTTGGCCAGGAGCTGGAGGACGAGTCCTACGCCATCTGCAAGGCGGACATGCTCATCCGCGGTCAGGACCCGGCCAACATCGCGCTGGGCGACACGCTCGCCGTGGACAAGCACCCGCAGGAGTCGTTCGACTACATGCTGTCGAATCCGCCGTACGGCGTTGAATGGAAGCCCGCGCAAGATGCCGTGGAGAAGGAGCACTCCAAGGGCGCTGCAGGGCGTTTTGCACCGGGCCTGCCTGCTATTCGCGACGGGCAGATGTTGTTCAACCTGCACCTGCTGTCAAAGCTGCAGCCGGTTGTCGCTGGCAAGGGCGGCGGTCGCATCGGTGTCGTCCACAACGGCTCGCCGCTCTTCACGGGTGATGCGGGCAGTGGCGAGAGCGAAATCCGCCGGCACATCCTGGAACACGACTACCTGGACTGCATCGTCGCGCTGCCGACGGACATGTTCTACAACACCAACATCGCCACCTACCTCTGGTTCATGAGCAATCGCAAGCCGGTCGAGCGCAAGGGCAAGGTTCTGCTCATCGACGCCAGCGGCATGAGCGCGCTGATGAAGAAGAACCTCGGCAAGAAGCGCCGGGAGCTGACCGTCGATTGCGTGGACCGCATCGCGCGCGCCTACGCCGCGTACAAGCCTGTTGACTGGAAAGACGACGCCAGTGGTCGGGTGCTCAAGGCCAAGGTGTTGCCGCGCGACCACTTCTTCTACCGCAAGGTCACCATCGAGCGGCCGCTGCGCATGCGCTTCCAAGCGACCGAAGACGCTGTGGCCGCGTTACAGTCGGACAAGGCGTATGCAAAGCTGCCGTCAGACCAGCGCATTGTGCTGGACCTAGCGCTGGCCAATCTGGACGCGGCAGCCGTGTATCTGGACGCTGAATCCTTCCGCGCTGCGCTGCACAAGGCTGCCGCAGCGGCGGCAAAGAAAGCGGGTCTCGACGGCAAGCAGGCCAAGCTGGCGACCAAGACCATCGAGCTGACGCGCAAAGCCCTGGGCGTCCGGGACAAGAACGCTAAGCCCACGACCAATGAGAGCGGCGACGTCATCACGGACGCGGAGCTGCGCGACGCAGAGTACGTGCCGCTGCGCGAGGACATTGCCGCATACTTCACGCGTGAAGTGACGCCACACTGGCCCGACGCCTGGGTGAACGAGGACGTGAAGGACAAGAAGGACAAGGCTACGGGCGTCGTGGGCTGCGAAATCAACTTCAACCGCGAGTTCTACGTGTACAAGCCGCCGCGCAGCCGGACCGACATCCAAGCCGACATCGAGGCGATGGAGAAGCGGTTCATGGAGTTGTTGCACGGGGTGAGCAAGTGAAGGCTTACGCGCAGTACAAGCCATCGGGGTCGGAGTGGTTGGGCAACGTGCCGACGCACTGGGACGTCGCGCGGCTACGGTTTCGCGCCAAGCTGAACCCCGGTGCCACTCGGCCGCTGCTCGATACCGAGGTGGTGTCGTTCCTGCCGATGGACGCAATCGGCGACGACGGCGAGCTGGAGCTGGAGCACTTCCGCAGCGTGGTCGATGTGTCATCCGGCTACACGTACTTCGAAGATGGCGACGTCGCCATGGCAAAAATCACGCCGTGCTACGAAAACGGCAAAGGCGCGGTGATGCGCGGCTTGCGCGGCGGCGTTGGCTTCGGGACGACCGAACTCATCGTCATGCGCCCGCAGGATGACGTTGTGCCGCGCTGGTTGTACTACCTGACCATGTGCGACGTTTTTCGCGTGCCGGGCGAGGCGATGATGCTCGGTGCCGGTGGCCAGAAGCGCGTCCCAGACTTGTTCGTAAAGGACTACTACGCGGCATTCCCGCCGTTGTCCGAGCAACAGGCTGTCGCTGACTACTTGGACACCGAAACCGCGCGTATCGACCACCTGATTCGGGAAAAGGAAGGGTTGCTTGGCTTTCTGGACGAGGCGCGCACGGCAGCCATCAGCGGCCTGCTGGCCGGCGAGTCCTTGCCGGGCAGCGCGTCCGGTAACGAGTGGATTCCGCACCTTCCTCACGGCTGGCAAATCCAGCGTCTCAAGTTCGTTGCCATCGTGCAGTCCGGTATCGCGAAGGGCAAGGACAACGAAAACAGGGAGACCGTTGAGGTACCGTATCTGCGCGTGGCCAACGTCCAGGACGGCCACCTTGACCTTGAAGAGGTCCTGACCATCGAGGTGCCCGTGGAACAGGTCGAGCGCTTCTCGCTGCAGAAAGGCGACGTTCTGATGAACGAAGGCGGCGATTACGACAAGCTCGGTAGGGGCGCGGTGTGGCAGAGCCAAATTGCGCCGTGCGTGCATCAGAACCACGTGTACGCCGTCCGTCCGGTTGAGGCCGACGTGTCTGACTGGCTCGCAGCGCTCACGCAGACCAAGTACGCCAGGTTCTATTTCATGAACAACGCCAAGCAGAGCACGAATTTGGCGTCTATTAGCCAGAAGAATGTCAAGGAGTTTCCAGTACTCCTGCCGCCTCTGGCGGTCCGCACCGCGCTGTTGCAGACCGTGCGAGAGCAGACTAAGGCCATCGACGACCTCGTCCGACACGCCAAGGCCGAGATTGACCTGCTCAAGGAACTCCGCACCGCCACCATCGCCGATGCCGTCCTCGGGCGCATTGACGTCCGCACCGCCAAACAGCAACACTGAGCCCAACGCGAGGAACGACCATGGCGGCTCCTATCCACACGGAAGTGACGTTTGAGGACGAGGTCTGCGCGCACCTTGCCGCCAACGGTTGGCTGTTCGACGGCCCGCTGCCGTACAAGATGGGCCACGCCTACGACGCCGGCTACCGCAGGGACCTCGCGCTCTACGCGCCAGACGCGCTCGCGTGGGTGAAGGAAACGCAGCCGGAGAGCTGGGACAAATTCGCCCAGAACCACACCAAGGACCCCGATGCGGTTTTCCTCAGCCGGCTCGTGCAGGAACTGGACGTCGACAGGCTGACCGTCAAGAAGGAGACGCCGCAGCAGTGGGGCACGCTGCACGTCCTGCGCAAGGGCTTCAAGGACATCAACGTCACGTTCCAGATGGCGCAGTTTGCACCGAGCAACCAGCAGAACGATGCGACGTGGACGCTCTACACAAAGAATCGGCTGCGCGTTGTACGCCAGGTCCACTACTCGCTGCACAACCAGAAAAGCATCGACCTGGTGCTGTTCCTGAACGGCCTGCCGCTGGCGACCATCGAGCTGAAGACCGACACGACGCAGAACATCGAGGACGCGGTCAAACAGTACAAGGAAGACCGGCAGCCGGTAGACCCTGTGGCCAAACAGCGCGAGCCGTTGTTGTCGTTCGGCAAGCGCGCGCTCGTGCATTTTGCCGTCAGCACCGACGAGGTGCGCATGACGACGAAGCTGGAAGGCAACGCAACGCGATTCTTGCCGTTCAACCGCGGCATCCCCGACGGCAAAGGCGGCGCCAGCGCCGGCAATCCGGTGGACGAGAAGCTCGGCTACGCGACGGGCTACCTGTGGCACGAGGTATTACGACGTGATGCGTGGCTGTCCATCGTCGGCAAGTTCATCGCGGTCCAGGTGACGGAGCAAAAGGACGACAAAGGCAAGAAGACGTACAAGCCGTCGCTGCTGTTCCCGCGCTACCACCAGTGGGACTGCGTCAGCAAGCTGCTGGACGCCACGCTGCAAGAAGGCGTCGGCAAGACCTACCTGGTCCAGCATTCCGCAGGCTCGGGCAAGTCAAACACCATCGGCTGGCTGGCGCACCGGCTGGCTTCGCTGCACAGCGCCAAGGACGAGAAGGTCTACAGCAGCGTCATCGTCATCACCGACCGGCGCGTGCTGGACCAGCAATTGCAGGACACCATCTACCAGTTCGACCACCAGCACGGCGTGGTCGTGAAGATTGACGAGAACAGCACGCAGCTCGCGGAGGCGCTGGAGAAGAAGCGGCTCATCATCATCACGACGCTGCAGAAATTTCCGTGGGTACTCTCCAAGGTCGAGAAGCTGAACGACCGGCGTTTTGCGCTCATCATCGACGAGGCGCATTCCAGTTGGTCGGGCAAGGCTGCGGTCAAGCTGCGTGCGGTGCTCACCAAGGACAGCGTCGGCGTCACAGATTCTGTGATGGACGGCAGCAACGCCCTGCCGCTGGACCCGGACGACATCGAGACCACGGGCGAGGACGAACTCAACCGCGTGATGCAGTCGCGCAAGCGCCCGCCCAACGCGTCGTATTACGCGTTCACGGCCACACCGAAACCGAAGACGATGGAGTTGTTTGGTCGTGAAGGCGCTGACGGCACGCCCGACCCATTCCACATCTACTCCATGCGTCAGGCCATCGACGAGGGCTTCATTCTGGACGTGCTGCGCGGCTACACGACCTACGACTTTGCCTTCAAGCTGGAGCAGGAAGGCGAGGACAAAGACGTCAAAGCCGGCAAGGCCAAGACGCGGCTCTTTCGTTTTGCGCAGTTGAACCCGACGAGCATCGCGCAGAAGGTCATCGTCATCGTGGAGCACTTCCGCGAACACGTGCTGCAACACCTCGGCGGTCAGGCCAAGGCGATGGTCGTGACGGACAGCCGCTTGGCTGCCGTCCGCTACAAGAAAGAGCTGGACGCGTACATCACCAAGCACAAGTACACGGACTGCAAGGCGCTGGTCGCGTACTCCGGCACGATGACCGACGACAAGTACAAGGTGCTCAAGGCGCACGAAGGCGACCTCAACGCCGGTGGCGAACGCGATGACAGCATCAAGAGCGCTTTTGACACCGACGACTACCAGGTGCTCATCGTTGCCGCCAAGTTCCAGACTGGCTTTGACCAGCCCAAGCTGATGGCGATGTACGTGGACAAGCGCTTGGACGGTGTGCTGGCGGTGCAAACACTGTCGCGCCTGAATCGGACCCACCCGGGCAAGAAGACCACGTTCGTGCTGGACTTCCGCAACAAGTCCGAGGACATCCTCGCCGCGTTCCTGCCGTACTACCGGACAGCCAAGCTCTCGGCCATCACCGACCGCAACCTGGTGCACACGCTGCGCGAGAAGCTCGATGGTGCCGGCATCTATCTGTGGTCTGAAGTCGTCGTCTTCGCCGCGGCGTACTTCAACCCCAAGGGCAAGCAGGCCGGCATCCATCCGCCGCTGAAGCAGGCCAAGGAGCGGTTCAAAGCACAGAGCCCGGAAGTGCAGGACCAGTTCCGCACCGACATGGCATCGTACGTCAGCGCCTACGATTTCCTGTCGCAGCTCGTGTCCTACGACGACGCTGACCTGGAGCGCCTGCACGCGTTTTCCAAGATGCTGTTGCCGCGGCTGCGCGAGGAAGGTACGGACCCGGATACGCTCGACGGCTCCGTGCGGCTGGCCGGCTACAAGGTACACAACCCGCAGGCGCACAAGCTGGACCTGGAGCAGGGTGAGGCCAAGCCGCTGAAGCCGATGTCGCCTGGTGGCAGCCAAGCCTGGGAGGACCCAGCCGACCGCCTTTCCGCCATCATCAAGAAGATGAACGAGGTCTTCTCCGGCAACCTGTCGGACGCAGATTTCCTCGGGTATGCGACGACGCTCATCGGCAAGCTGGTCGACGACGACACGCTGCAGGAACAGGCAGCGGCGAACGACACAGTCGAGGCATTCGGTAACGGCGCTTACAACGTGAAGCTGAACCATGCTGTCGTCGGTGCGCTGGAGAGCCACACGGCGATGGCAGAGCAGGCGTTGAAGGACACGAAGGTGTTCAAGGGCTTGGCCGGGCTGCTGATGGAAGAGGTTTACAAGCAGTTGCGGGAGAAGGCGGCGGTGCCGGCTTGACGGTGAGCAACTATGGTCATCGGTTTGTCCGGACCGCGTCTGCGGACGTCGACCAGCGATGGGTCAGCAGAATCTCGTGGTCCCAGCAAGTGGCACGCGGCGCAACAGTTCGACTAGCTGCGGGCACGTTCGACTCTGGGCGCCGAGAGCCCCGGCGATGCGGAAGGACGGGATGAAGCTGAAATCTTTACTTCGGACTAGATTGCGCAATGTTAGGCTTGGTGCACTGGGCCTCCTATTGAGTACCACGGCTTGCGCGGCCGCCATCGTTGACCCCGCCGCACCGGCTTCTGAGCCCACCGACGCGTCAGGGCGTGAGGTGGCCCGTTCTGCAGACGGTGCGAGCGGCCAGACGGTTCAGGCTCAGTCCTCCGCCACTCTCGCCGCAAACGCCATGCAGGGTGAGGAGCCGCAGATTCGCAGCCAGTCGCGTGTCGACGTTCCACAGGCTGGACCGACAGGAGGTCAACAATCCGGCAGCCGGGACAACATCTTCTGGCTTTTCAGCTCCTCGGCGCAAGCCATCTCGGCGTTCATCGCGTTTCTGGTGACCGGCTACATCTTCGCGCTCACGGCGATGGAGGGCTTGGAAAAGGCCGATGAGACCCTCGCGGAGATTCATTTCGAGCTAAAGAAAGAATATCATAGTCGTCTGACCGCGCTTTCGGTCCTCACGGGATGCGCAATCATTTCCAGCCTGACGGCCGTGTACGCGAACGGATTCGAATTCGCTTATCGCGGAGTCCTGTTCTGTGCTACCGCCGCAGTTGACCTCGGTGCAATAATCGGCGGGCTGTTGTTTGTGACGTCTATCGTCAATCCGGAACGCTACAAGAAGGCTGCCAAGGCTCAGATTCGAGAGAAATTCGCGAGCACAGCCCCCGAAGTGCCTGTAGCCGCCTTCGTAACGGAGTTCATTCAGCTCGAAAAATTGGTTCGAACCTTCCTTTCGCAGCGTCAAATGGCAACTCAGGCGCGGTCGGCCGGATTTGCTCCCTTCCGGGAAATGCTTGAAACACTCATGCGCAGCGAAGTTATTGATAGAAATTTGTTCAAGCGACTTGAACGAGTCAATAACTATCGCAATCTTGTCGTGCACGGGAACATTGATGAAGTGGATTCCGGGATGCTCCAAGCCCTGCGTGAAGACGTGCGGGACCTTCGCGCCGCGCTGAAAGACCCGCCGCCAACTGAGGAACCCTAGCTTGTTGCACCGCGCTCGGTGGCCGCGCGGTGGGCGCGGCCCCACCACCGCAAAATTCGACTCAATCATTGCGTCGGATGCGGCGCTTCGTCCGTAACTGTTCCGACGTCGGAATGCTACTCGCCGACAAGCTCGACGGTGACTACGGTCCCGAGCTGCGCATCCAGCGCATCCAGCCAGGCAATGACCTTCTCCCGCACCTGTGCAACGTCTTGCCGCAACGTAGCCTTTTCAGCCACGTCCTTGTCATCATCGGTCCACACCGACGCAATTCCAGGCAACTTCTCCGTGGCAACCGTTTTGAGCAAGTGAAGCGCCTTGACCTCGGGCTTCAACTTCGGCCTACCAGCTCCAGGCCCACCGGTCTTGGTCGGGTCCTTGGGCGGCACCAGAGCACGTAGCGCATTGACGGTAAGGCCCTCGTTGACTGTCCGCTGCGCGAGTTCTTTGCGCACCTCGGGGTCCTTGACGTGCACAAGCACCCGTTGGTGGCTCCCGGGGATACGGTCCGCATTTTCCGCGCCGAACATCTCGACGCTCTCCTGAAACACCATTGCATACCATAAATTACTTGCGGAGACGCTACCCAAGCCGTCCTGGAGCAGAAATGCGAGGGCTCGAAATGACTTATGGTCCGTCCCGCGATTCTTGAAGTTCTCGAAGCTGCCGTCGTATAGCGCGTCCAGCACAATTTTGCCGATGAACCGAAGCGTTTCGACTCCACCCTTGACGTACGCTTCGCGCACCTCTACGGCGACGGCCTCGACTTGCGCGGTTTCCTCGGCCGTCAGCTTCAGGTCGTCCGGCTTCTTTGCCGGCGGGACCGTCAGCACAGCCGACTCCTTCTTCGCTTTCTTCGTATCGTCTGCCACTTTTGCTGCCTTCGGCTCCGACTTTCCCGTGAGTTTCTTTAGCTCTTTCTTCACTACCATGACAGTTCTCCAGTTGATGGGCCCCTGCTTTTTGCGACCGAAATAGACGATTGCCGCGCGATAAGTTAGGTGCGAAATATCGCACCGTCAAGGGGCGACCTCGGCACTCTACCACAGTAAATTATGCATGTACATATTATCTGTGATAGTCGAGGATGAAACACTCATGGCAGACGGGTGACGTTGGCCTCGACCATCGCTTGGCAATGCGATGATTCTGTGGCGTTCGTTTGGCCGGCTATGCCGCAATGGAGGTCCGCGCCGCGGTGGTCGCTGTTCCTGGTGGCCGACTGGTGCAGCAAGGCCTCCGATGTTGATTTTGTGTACTAAGAAATCGGCGTGCGACACCCACGAGCCTGCGCCCGGGATGCCGCCAGGAGCCGCTTTCTTCACGCTGCCAAAGGCTGCGCCACCTGCACCGGCACCTGGACCCGCGCCATCGCGGGCACGTCGCATTGCGGGCAGAAGTTGACCATGATGGCCCCGTCGTCAAACCAGATGTAGGCAAAGCCTTCGCCGCGCAGGCGACGCTGGCCAAGGTCGCGGACCAGGTAGCGCACGCTCCAAGTGTGGTTGCAGGAAGCGCAGGGGACGGTTTCGTGTTCGTTCAAAACGCCGATGAGACGCATGGGGACATCCAATCCGGCCTACTGGCCGGCAGTAGGGGACGAAGTGGACAACGCGCCCAGCGGAGAGCCCGCGTGACGCACTGCTCGTGATGAGCAGGGAGCCGTCCGAGCGGCTCCATGTGACTTATATCGAGAATGACTGGTGGTTTTGCGTAGCGGGCGCTGAGGCGGTCAAGCGCTGAAGTGGCGACGCTTTCTACAAGGTTGCTGCGGCGACAAACCGGGCTTGACCATGTTCAGGTGTGGCCGCTCAATGGTGGCGAACCCGTGCACACGTGGCGATGCCGCTTCTGGCGTACAAGCCGCGCCAATTTTTCATGCGCAGTCCATTCCCGGTGCCGAGCTGGACGTGGTGCGCGAACGCTATCTACAAACCTTTTGCGGCCACGAAAGTTGGCAGGCCATGCCCAGTCATGGCTGTTTGCTTTTGCGAGGCCGCCAGTGACGGTAGTTGGGTCCCCGTCGGCATCCTGCGGCACGACACACTCGCCGCGTATCACGACAAAATATGCCGAGCGCGGCTACTGCGCGGCCAGCAACGCCTTGATGGGTAAGAACATGCGTCGCGGCCAACCGTTGTCAGCAAGTGCCGTGAAGGCGAACTTCCGATAAAATGCTTCTGCTTTCAAGTCCTTGGCATCCACAATCACCCCGACGCAACCAATGTGGGTGGCCGCGTCTAGGACGCGCCGCAGCGCATCTCCAAGCAGTTGTGCGCCAACACCGCGCCCCTGCGCGTCCTGGTGCACGGCAAGCCGGCCAATCAGCGCCACCGGCAGCGGGTAGCGCGGCAGGCGCATCGTGAGCACTTCCGCGAGGTTATCAGCTTTCAGCTCCGCCATGCTCAGCGTGTAGTAGCCGAGCACAGCCGGTTCCTCGCCGGTTCCACGCAGCACGAAAGTCTTGCCGATACCTTGGGTTGTGTTGCCAATGGCGTGACGCGCCAAGTAGTCGTCCAGTGCATGAACGCCGCTGCGGAAGCACGAGCGCGCATCGCTTTCTGTAATTGATTCAGTGGCGTATGTGCTGGTCATCGGGACCGCATGATGCCTTTGAGCGCGTCCGTGGGCGCCGCCGGCGACTCCAGCAGTTCAGCTACGCGCTCCATCTCGGTGCTGGCAAGCGTCAACGTCTGGCGCTGGTTGGTCCATTCGAGCTGCGTGAGCGTGGGTGTGACAAGTTCACACGCCGGCTCCGCGCCACCCATGCTCACCAGGCGGCGGCCACGACGCACTTCCATGACGGCGCGAAAGAACAGTGTGAGCGCTTCATCGACGATTTGACTGCGGCTCGCGCCAAGTTCTTGCGCCAGCTCGGCCAGGACATTGCCGCGGCTATCAGGAACGGTTGCTTCGACACGCATGGCACACCTCTATTATCCCTCAAATCAGAGGGACTCTTTGGGCATGATACGTGCCCGGCGCGCGAAGTCAACGGCAAGGTGCTGCGGGCAGCGTCGACTTGACGATGATGTCAAACAATACCATCTTGCCATGCGATGCTCAGCCCCGAAGGTGCGTACATGATTCGCAACGAGACCGAGTACCAGGAAGCTGTTGGTCGCCTGGAGCAGGAACGCGCGCGCCTGGAGCAGCACGGGCAGCACCTGCTGGGCCTGGGCCTGAACAACGACGACGTCAAGCGTGCCTTGGACCCGCTGCGGACCTTCCATCTGCAACTGGAAGACGAAGTGCAAGGCTACGAGCGGCTCAAGCGGGGCGACGTGGGCGAACTGCTGAACCTGCACGGACTTGGCCGCACCTTGGTGGCCTTGCGCATAGCGAAAGGGCTGACCCAGCGGGAACTTGCCGGGCTGCTGGGCGTGCACGAGTCGCAGGTGTCGCGCGACGAGCGCAACGAGTACCACGGCATCACCGTCGAGCGCGCCGCCAAGATTCTTGACGCCATCAACGTGCGCATGCGCAGCGCCTTTGAGCAGCCCGTACAGCGGGACGTGCCGGTGGGTGCCGACCAGACCACTGCCGGCCGCGGGATTGTCACGCAAAAAACCACAACCACATTCACCACGTTGGAAGAAGCGTCGCGGTTTGTCGCCGCCGTGGAAGCTGGGCTTGCCGACGCTGACGCGGGACGGGTCCACGGGTCAGCCGCCGTGGTCGCCAGGGTGCGCAAGCGGCTTGGAAGCGCCACCTGAGGCAAAGCTGATGGACGTCCAGCCCGTTGCGCCCACCACCGAATCCGCTACCGTGTGAGCACGCGGTCGCCTCTCTGGCCGCCGGACGTGTGCATGGACGAGGAACGCCTGCTCCGCACCATCGTCGAACGTAGCCGCACCAGCCTGCCCGGACTGCGACGCCTTATTCTCTTTGGCTCACGTGCCCGCGGTACAGCGGGTCCTGACAGCGACATCGACCTGATTGCGATTGTCGACGACCCGCCCATGCACCGGCCACGCACATTGAGCTGGCGGCTCGCCCTGTCCGACCTGGCCATCCCTTTTGACCTCGCGGTGCTGAGCCCTGCCGAGTGGGACTCTGCTCGCGCAATTCCAGGCACTGCGGTGGCGGAAGCGGATGCGGAAGGGCGGTTGCTGTATGCCGCGTGAGCGCACCGTCGGCACGGAGGCGTGGCTGGCATTGGCAGAGGCGGATTCCGGGTCACGCCAACCTCGCGCAACCGTCACCGGGCTGCGGCACACCGGTGTCTGAACCGAGGGCACGAAAGCAAAGACCATTTCGCCGTTGACTCTGTCAGAAAAACCTAGTAGCTTTTCTGACATGCATACGGTCACTGATACTCATGATTCCTTAGACTACAAGCTGACTAAGAGAATCTATGGCTCTGGCCGCGGTCTCGTCTTCACGCCGAGCCACTTCCTTGACCTTGGCACGCGCAATGCGGTCGACCAGGTCCTGTCTCGCTTGACTACTGCCGGCAAGATTCGGCGCCTTGCCCGCGGGTTGTACGACTATCCCAAGAGCCACGCAGTCCTCGGCCCCCTGCTGCCTTCGCCCGACGCCATTGCCAGGGCTATCGCGGCGCGGGACGCCATCCGTCTGCAGCCTGCCGGGGCGTACGCTGCCAACCTGCTGGGCCTCTCGGAGCAGGTGCCCGCCACCGTCATATTTCTGACTGACGGACTTGCGCGGACGGTTCAGGTCGGGGCGACAACCATCACGCTGCGCCGCACCACACCGAAGAACATGGCGACGGCAGGTCGGCTGAGTGGCCTGCTCATTCAGGCACTTAGCTTCTTGGGCAAGGAACACGTCACATCAGCCGTTGTCGAGCATTTGCGCCGCACCCTGCCGTTGCGCGAGCGGCAGGAACTGCCACGGGACCTGAAGTTTGCGTCGACGTGGATGCACCCCGTCTTCCACGCGCTCGCGGCCGATGATTCCACCACCGCCGGAGCCGCCTGAGCATGCGCCTCGCCTTTCTCAACCTGCCACCCGCTGAGCGCCAATTGTACTTTGAGCAGGTCGCCGCGCGTCGCGGTCTCTACGCCGCCATCGTGGAGAAAGACTTCTGGGTCTGCTGGCTGCTGGGCGTGCTGTTTGCTGACCCCGCGCTGCGAGCAGCCTTGGTGTTCAAGGGGGGCACATCGTTGTCCAAGGTGCACGGCGCCATCGAGCGATTCTCGGAAGACATTGACCTGTCCGTGTCGCCGGTGTTTTTGGGCATCGAGGAAGGTGAGCTGAAGCTGGAGGCAGGTCGTGGCGAACGCGACCGGTGGATGAAGAGCCTGCAAGAACGGTGCGCGCTCCGGGTGCAGTCCGACATCCAGCCGCGGATGGAGACTATCGCCGTTGCTGCGCTGGGCCCCAGGCCCGGTGGGCTGGCATGGCTGGAGTACGCAGACGATGCTGCGGACCAGTCACCGGTGCTGCTCTTCCACTACCCGTCGCGTGCGGGCGGCGGTTTCAGCTATCTGCCCCGAAGCGTCAAGCTGGAGTTCGGCTCGCTAACAGAGCAGCGTCCGGTGGGCGAGCACGTGGTGCACCCGTGGGTTGCCGAAGACCTCCCGCAGGCATTTGGCGATTGGCACGCTGACGTGGTGGCGCTGGATGTCGGGCGGTCGTTCTGGGAGAAGGCGACCATCCTGCACGCAGAGTATCACCGCGACCTGAACACGCCGATTCCGCTGCGCTATTCGCGGCACTATGCGGACACGGCAGCCCTTGGACGGCTGGCAATCATCGAGCCCGCGCTGCAGGACGACGTGCTGCGAGACAGGGTCGTTGCATGGAAGACGCGCTTCTTCTCGCGCACTTGGGCACGGTATGACCTTGCCAAGCGCGGCACCTTTCGGCTGGTGCCGCCAGAGCAGCGGATGGCGGAGCTGGCGGCTGACTACGCGGATATGCAGCCGATGTTCTTCAAGGCCCCGCCGAGCTTCGAGACGGTGATGGGCATGTTGAAGCTCTTGGAGGACCGGGTGAACAGGGCGGATTGACGATGGCGTGTCACCAAGATAAAGTCTTGAATGTAAGAAGCAAATGACGTCTGGAGACAACGGCGATAAGTTTGCCTCTATCGAATCCGCGAGATTCGTAATCAGCAGGTCCGCGGTTCAAATCCGCGTGTTGGCTCCAGTACTTACAAGACGCGCACCCCCTCCGGGATAAGGAATGGGATAAGGATTGTCGGGGCAGCCCTGCGGGTGGCCTGCACGGTTGAAAACAGGGCGAGCGCGGGTTCTTGTTGCGCCGTCTCTGCCGCCACGGGCTACCTGACCAGTCCGTCTGAGGAGCGAGCGTGAGCAAGCCGGTTGTTGTTGATGTCAATAGTTTACCGGAGTTCGAGGCCATCCTGAACCCGTTGAATGACCGGTGGCGGAACGAGCGCTGGCTGTTCCGAGGACAAGCTGATTCCACTTGGAATTTGTTGCCGGCGGCGTTTCGAAAGACGTCGAAGTTGGGCGACCATCGCACCGGCGAACTGATTAGCGCGTGCCGACCCACGCACGAAGACCAAATCAAGGGCGAGATCGCGGTCCTTCGGCAGTTCCTGGTCAAGGTGAACGAAAACGGGCTTGCATTCGCCCGCGACGACGACTCGATGTTTGACCCAGCATCATTTGAGGCCAAGATCCGGCCGTTGCTCAATGCGGCGCGGATGGACCCAAACGTGTGGCCACCTTGGGAACTAGCGCCGAACCTTGGTCTCGCGCAGCATTATGGCGTAGCTACCAGGCTCCTTGATTGGACGACGTCGCCGATGGTAGCGGCTTACTTCGGCGCAGTAACCGCACTCGAAGCCCTCGAAGCAGCGAAGTGTTTGCCCCAAAACTGCTCGAAATTGTTCTCAATTTGGGCGCTAAACTCCGAGTTCTTGCCGCAGGAAGGAAGAGAGGACGACTTTGCCCGCGAGATTCGGGTGCCACGCGCACCAAACCCGAATCTGCACGCCCAACACGGTTGCTTCGTGTTCGGGCGTCTGAGTGCGGGTGGACCGGGGTCATGGACAGCCGCTTTCTCGCCTGAGGCGCTCGATGACCTGATTTGCAACGAGGCCGCTCGCAGGGCCCCCGCCAATCCGCACCTGACACCAGCAATGCATCAGCCCTTGGTCCGGATTGACGTTCCCGTGCGGTGGGCGGGGAATGCGCTTGAGATTCTGTCCAAACTTGGCGTATCAGCAGCATCGATCTACCCCGGCTACGCCGGAGCAGCCAAGGCAGTCTTGGAGAAGCGTTTTTGGCCGTAGCAGTCCGGCCAGTTTCCGCACGTCCTCGCGACGTAGGTCCAGTTGGTGCCAGCGCATCACCGCCAACATGGTTCGCCTCGCTCTGCTTCTGGTACATGCGGGCCCACCGTGTGCCTAACCGCCGTCCGTCCAAGTTTCGGCGAGCGTCGTTCCGCCTGATCGATTCACTGCGCAGGGCGTTCATGTTGCAGCACACTGCGTGCAGAGAGGCCGGAGCATTGCCGTCGCCGAGGACCATGCCCGCCACCGCCATCGAACCCGAAGCCGCCCCTGCATCACGATCGGCAGCCTTAGCCTGAGCAAGCGTGTCCGCGTGTGATCGCAGATTCTCACCGACCGAGGTCGTCATGCCGCTCTTCTTGGTCCGCTGGCCCAACATGTCGTGCGCGCTTGTCCGTGCCCGTCGCCGCACCGACCTCCTCGACATCCTGGACGAGCAGGACAACCCCGACGGCGTTGAGATCACGCGCTACAACGGCCCGGTGTTCCTGGACTTCACGCTCGCGACCGATCGGCCCCTGCCCGTCCGCGACGGCGTGAGCGATGACGACCGTGTGCCGCTGACCGAGCACGACATCGACGTGGGCGATGTGCAGCGCTTGGCAGATGGCGAGTTTCCAGCGGTCCGCATCCCGTCGACCGACACCGGCTCGGCGATGTACAAGGCATTGCTGTCCGGGGCATTTCCGCACCTGCATCGCGCCTTGTCAGCCGAAAGGGACGAGGACGTCGAATCGGCCGACGTGGAGCTCGTCAGAGCGGCGGCCCGCGAGGAAGCGATGGTGCTGGTGCGGGCATCCTGGCGATGGGCGGGCGTCGTGCGGTCCGACGATCCGGTGAACGAGATTGCTGCGCGGCTCGGGACATCGCCGGAGCATGTGCGCGATCTACAACGCCAGGCTGAGGAAGAATCGGAGTAGCGGTCCGCGTCGGCACCGAGTCATCCGTGCCATGTTGCGCGCCAGGATGCCTTCAACCTTAGCCCGCGATCGAATACCAAACGCGCCGCCCGTCCTTGACGCGTGCTACGCTGCCCTGCTTGACGAGCTTCTCGACCGTGTTCGAGATCGTCTGCGCGGCCCACTTCCGCTCCGCTTCCTCATAAATATCATTGACCTGCATCTCGTAGTCGGGATGTCGCGTCAGCAAGTCGAGGATGAACTGCGCCGCGCTGCCAGTGGACTGCTCAGCCGCCGTGACGGGCTCCTGTGGCGCCGATGCAGATGGCGTTGCGGACTTTGCAGCAGCTGCCGATGACGCCGTCTTTGCTGGCGCCAAGGTCGTTGACGCCGCGGTTGCCGCCGACCACCAGACGCCGCCATTGACCGTCTTCTTCACCTTGCCGGCCTTGAACAAGCGGTCGAGCGACTTGTAGACGTTGGGCTCGGTCCACTTTTGGCCGCCGACTTGCACGATTTCTGCGATGCGCCATTCCAGGTCCGGCTTGCTGGTCAGAAGCTCGACGACGAATTGCGTGGCGGTGCCGACGGGCCGCTCAAGCTCGAGTACGCCGGAAGCCGGTGGCGAGACCGGCTTTGGAACGGGCGGCAACTCGGGTGCCGGTGCCGCTGCTGCGACCGGCGCCGGCGTTGCGACCTGGGCTGGATGCGCCGTGCCCGCGCCGCCCGCGATGGACCACCACGCCTGCCGCTCGGTCAGCGTCTTCCTGACCCTGCCCGCCGAGAGCAGGCGAGTCAGGGCGTTGTACACGTTGGCCTCGCGCCACTTGTTGCCGCTCGCGTCCAGGATCTCGCGGATGCGCCACTCCAGATCGGGCTGCTTACCGAGCAGGTCGAGGACGAACTGCGACGCTGTGCCGTTGGGCGCGTGCGGCGCGAGAGCCGGCGGCACGTGCGAAGCGGCTGGTGCAGGCGCAGGTGCCATGCCTGACCGCGCCGACCACCAGGTCGATCGACCTTCACCGAGCGTCTTCTTCACGCGGCCAGCGGCAAGGAGCCGTTTGAGCGTCTCGTGGAAGTTGTCGACGTTCCACCTTCCGTCGCACTGCGCGTGCAGCTCAGAGATGCGCCACGCCCGGTCGGGCTGCTGCTCCAGCAAGGTGAGGATGAACTCCGCCGCGCTGCCCGTCCTGGTCGCCATGGTGCTCCGCCTGTGGTCGTGATGGCGGCGGTGGTGTTCGGACCGACGCCGCGTGCCGCAACGTAGCACGAAAGGCGGGCCTCACGTCAATCCCGGATCGCCAGCGACGGCGCACGTGGACCTGTCGCAAAACCATCTGAACTTCTTGGAATAAATACGATGGAGCCGACCCCAAGTCGCTTCTCCAGCTCTTCCAGAGCTGGTCCACCGCGCGGACGAGCCGTGCGGCAACAACCACGTGAAGGCCGGCGGGAAGCCGGTGAAGGAGATGGCCATGCGGCTCCTCGGTATTCTCGGTCAAGATCAATCGGTTCCATGCGCGTCCTGCCACAGCCCGTGGGACGTGCGTTACCTGGTGAACGACGTCGGGCGGCACCGGCTGCGCGCGGAGGGCTTTGCCAGCATCGTGTTCGACGATGGCGCGATTTTGGTGAACTGGTGCCCGCAATGCGACGTGCCGACGATGGCGCGCGTACAGGGGCCGGCGCAGGAACAGGCGGCAGCATAAGGTGCCACGAGACGACCAGCCCGTTGAACGTCATCCGGAGGGATGCCGTCCGCCGGACTCGCCGTCTTCTTACGATTCGGGTTGTTGCGCTGCAGGGCACCGACTCGATGGTACGTTCACCCGCCATCCAATTTTGATCGCCGTATCAGTAGTGATAACGCGCATGCAAATTCATCGGCAGCCGACGGACGCAACGCGGCAATCCGGCAGACGGTGTCTTTACCCCGTGCCCGCAGTCTCGCGGTTGACGGTCGCGGCAACGCCGCAGCGCCGAGCACTTGGTCGCGTCCATTCTGACGTGGGAACACGAGGGCAACCGCCCGCGTTCGCGCTGCCGAGCAACGGCGCGATTTTGGTGAACTGGCGCCCCAGCTGCCACGTGCCCGCGGCTGGTTCGGTGCGCGCCACGACGGCGATGCAGGTCATGCCCGCAGCCGCGCGAGAAGAAACGGCAGGTTGGCTGTGGGGCGTCCGCGGGGGCGCCGTGCGGTTGGCTGGGCCGTTTCTTATTACGGATTCATGACTTCTGGCTCCGCAGACTGCATGGCGAGCACTTCACATACGATTGGTGCGACGACCACACCATGCTCGTCGTCTGGGATCCGCAGTGCGAAGTGCCCGTGATCAGGTGTGTGCCGTTCCAGGCGTCCGCCACAGCGACAGGCGACCAGCCCGCGGAGGACCGTACATCTGGACAGTGACCGGCGGACTCGCTGCTTCCTTGCCTTTCAATCCGTTGTGCTACACGGCGCCGACTCAACAACTGCGCTCGCAGTGCAGATTTTCGATCTCTGTATCAGTAGTGATAACGCAGATCGAAAATGACGACACCCACGACATGCAGTTCTTCATTTCCACCGATTGCATTTCCCGCCACGATCGCCTACCACGTTGCCGGGGCCGTTTGCCCCCGCCGGAGCGGCCGATGACGACGCGGAACCACACACGAATGACGCTCACGGTCGTCGACGGTACGCCGCTGCCCGGCCAGGTCGTGGCGGACGCCGAGCTCGTCGACAGCGTCGCCGCCAACGTGCGCCGCACCTACACGGCCGGCGGGCTGATGACGCTGCTCGCGGTCGGCAGGGTCGTGCTGGACTCGCTCTACGGCGGCAGCTACGACAACTTTGCGGCCGTCGGTCGCACGCACGCATCGTTCCGCGCGCTCGCGGCACGTCACGACATCGGCATTTCGGCCAGCAGCCTGTGGTACGCGATCGCGCTGCACGAGAATGTGCTGTTGCTCGGCCACGACGACGCCCAGCGGATTCCGCTGAGCCAGCATCGGATGCTGGTACACGTGCGCGATCCCGCGGCGCGCGTCGAACTGGCGCGGCGCACCATCGCCGAGCGCTGCACCGTGAAGCAACTGGAGGCGCTCATCCCGCCGCGGCAGGTCGTCGTGCCGGGCAAGCGGCTGCGCGGCAGGCCCGCGATGGCGCCGGCCGTGAAGGCGTTCCACGAACTGCAGCGGCTGGTGGGGCAGTTGCCTCCAGTGACGGCGGCGTCGATGCGGGGCGAGTCGCACGAGGATGGCGCGAACGTGAACGCCAAGGACGTTGAAGGCGTGCGCGCCGCTGTCGGTGTGTGGCTCGCGGCGCTTGATGCTCAGTTGGCAGTTGTGGCAGTCGGCGAGGTGAAGGGCGATTCATTCTGACGTCAGATTGGGCCCGGTCGAGGCTGTAGCCAAATCCGCTCTGGGAGCCTGCTAAGCTGGGCGCGGCTTCGTAACAAAGCGGGCGGGCGGCGCATGTGCAACCTTGTTCGCATTGACTTGTGGCCATTGTCCAATCCGCTCGTTGGCATCACGAATAAGGGTGCCTACCCCAAGCTGACAGCGATTCAAGTCGTCAAGCGCGCGCCGGGCCTCGAATTTGTTGATGGGGCGCTTCGGATGAACGAACGCGTTGCGGCTGTCCTTCAAGAGCTTGAACTCCGCCCACGTGCGCCCTTTTTCCGACACCCGACCGCCGACCAGGTCATAGAACACGTCAATCTTCTCTTCAATCGACATCCCGCGCATTCGGTCATCGCTCAGTCGAACATCGGGGCGTGCCTGCGCAAGTCGCCACAATTCCAGTCCAAAATGAGCGTCAACGCTCGAGACACATGCGTGCAGGTAGGCGCGATAGTTGCGAACGCAGTCGTCGAACTGCTTCTCCATGCTGCTGGTCTCCGCTACAGCGCGCCGAAAAATCAAGACGTCCTCCAGCAGGTCCTCCACGACCGAGCCGCTTACCCGTCCCGGGCCCTTCGCGTGTTCCCCATGATACCCAACGTGCTCAAGTCCAACGCCAGCGGTCTCGGAGTCGGTGGCGAAAGACATCGTGATTCCCGAAGTCTGCGTTCGCAGATGCCACTCGAATTGGTCCGCTGCTCCGCCAATTCGAATCGCTGCTGCGAGTTCCGCGAAGGTCGTCTGGATCGGCGACTTCGGGCGCTGCAGCGTCAGGATAGCGCCCGGTCGCTGGAGTGAGGATTTCGACGCCGTGTTCCCCAGAGCTTGCAGGATTCGCATCGCGTGGGCCTCTGCGGCCTTGTAGCTGAGGCAGTGACTCGACAACTCAATGAATCTATGCGCCATCTTCGACCTCACCACAATGCTCGCCGCGACCGAAACCGCGACCGCAACTTCCACCGAAACAAGTGCGCTGCAGCCGCCTCGCCCGCTGGCCCCAGTGGAAGCAGTTGACCGTCGTCTCAATGTCGCCGCGCTCGCGGTAAGTCGCCCTGTACCGTTCCTGTCCCGATGGGACCGCCCGCAGGCTCGGATGCAGGGGCGTCGACGGCTAGATGCCGACGAGCAATTCCTCGCGCCCGTAGCCCGCCACATCTCCAAGCTTGAGGTTGAAGCGGAGATCGAGGTCGAACGACTTGAGCCAAAAAAGCAAGGAATGACCGGGTGCCCGGAGCGCGTCAATGTGCCCGGTGCCCGACAGCAGCTTGGAGACCCGCGCTGCGCCGTGGCGCTTCGTGACCATGTCGCGTAGATAAAAAGCAAACTGGTAGTTGAGCCCGGCAAGCTCGAGCGTGCCTTCGTGTGCATGAATCATCTCGTGCAGCAGCGACGACACGAAGTCAGAGTCATTCAGGGACGCGGAGATCTGGATGAGGCGTTCGTCGAAGTTACACATGCCATGGATCGCGTTGCCTAAGTCAGCAATCTCTAATCGATAGTTGAGAATCGAGAGGGCATCTGGCAGGTCGCTCTCGATTGGCACGAGAACCCCGTCGTCGTCCTCGACAAGGACGGTCGAGTACCTGTTTTTCAGGGCAGCTACGCGAAAAGTCATGTCGGCGAAGTACTTTTCCTCGAGCCGCGCGAACAGGATCCGCAGACCCGGTTCGGATCGGTCAACCGACTTCGGCACGGATGCGCGCGGAGGGCGCGGCGATGCGTCATGTTTCCGTCTCAAGCGACCTCCTATCTCTGGCTTGGCCAAGGGGGGCCAATCTGTCCGCCAAATTGATTCCGATGAAGTGCCACAAGCCGTCGCGCTCGTTCCCGCGAGGATGGCAGAAGGTCGGCACGCCTGCAACCGACGGCGTTGACGACGAGCAGCGCGACCGCCAGCTCGGCGAGGTGATCAGGTGTGTCGGACGCCTGGGGGCGAGAAAATGGGCGGCACGGTGCGGTCCCTACTGCAAACGGGAAGTCTTCACCGTACGCGCGACCGTGCCACCCGCAGCCAGGTGCGCAGTTCCTCGCTGGATTGCCGCGCCAACTCGCCCGCCACGCGCTGCAGCAGCTCCGCCCGGTCCAGCCGCGTCAGCTCGTCGCCCACCAGCTCGGCCGCGTCCACGGCGAGCGCCCGCGCAAGCCGCCACAGCACGTCCAGCGACGGGTTGCGCTCGCCGCGCTCCATCTCGCCGATGTACTTCGGGTTCACGTCCGCGACTTCGCCCAAGTGGTCCTGTGTCCAGGTCCGTGCGTTGCGCAACATCTTGAGGTTGAGGCCGAAGTGCTTGAGGTCGTCGGTGGTCGCCATGCCGGAAGTGTCGGACGGCTATCGTTCCGATTGAACCTTCGATCGACGGTTGCGGATCGGTGATTTACGGTAGTACTGTAACCTTGCGGACGACGAAGGTGCCGACGAACCGGATGCGCGACTCGTCCATCCGTCGCCGCCAGATGGCTGTGCTCTGCGGCAGCATGGTCGGCAGCGGACAGAGTCGGGACATGAACAGCGAGGGTGACATGGGACATGGGCTGATAATGTTGGTGGCGTTCTCAATGGCAGCCGTGGGCTGCACATCGCCGGCTGGGGCTGGCGGGACGACCGGATGTACGCCCGGAATCCAGATCGCCTGCGCGTGCTCCGGCGGCGGCAAGGGCGTGCAGACGTGTTTGCCGGGAGGCGCCGGCTTTGGCGAGTGCGGGCAGTGCGCCATCACGGATGGCGACGCGGCGGACAGCGCCACACCCGCAGGTGACGCGGACCCCGGTGGCGTCAAGGACGCCGACGCTCTTCAGCAAGACGCTCATGATGGCGTTGCAGACCTGAGCGAACTCGACGCATTTGCTGATGGAGCCGGTGACATTCTGGATTCGGTCGGCGGCGCGGAGCTTCCGGGCGACACGGGTCTGGTGCTCACATGCGGCGACGGCATCCTCAACGGGCTGGAAACCGACACGGATTGCGGCGGCCCACAGTGTGCCCCTTGCAGCCCGGCCAAGAAGTGCGTGATCGGCACTGACTGCAAAAGCGCGATCTGCCTGAACAAAATCTGTCAGGTTCCCGCCGCTTGCACGAACAGCAAGAAGGACGAACTGGAGACGGATGTCGACTGCGGCGGCGGTGCGTGCCAGCCGTGCGCGACTGGCAAAAGCTGCGTCGTGCAGGACGATTGCTTAGTCAAGTCGTGCGTGAACGGCCTCTGCGGCGACGGCACGACGTGTTCCGACGGCAAGATGAACGGCGCCGAGTCCGACGTGGACTGCGGCGGTCCTCTCTGCAAGAAGTGCGCCGACGGCGCCAAGTGCCTCGTGGCCGGCGACTGCTCCAGCGCTGCCTGCTCAGGCAACCTGTGCGGGGCCGGAACAGGCTGCGCGAATGGCACCCAGGACGGCAAGGAAACGGACACCGACTGTGGCGGCGCAACCTGCAAGGCCTGCGAGTCGGGCAAGCACTGCAACACAGGCACGGACTGCACGAGCTTCTTGTGCGTCAACACGGTGTGCACGGCGCCATCGTGCAGCGATCAGGTCCAAAACGGCCAGGAGACCGACATCGACTGCGGCGGTGGCGGCGCGTGCGTGCCGTGTGATATCGGCCAAAAGTGCAAGGACGCCCCGGACTGCCTGACCCAACTCTGCTTCAACGGCCTCTGCAAGGTCCAGCCGACGTGCACCGACAACGTAAAGAATGGCACGGAGACCAGCGTGGACTGCGGCGGCGGCAAGTGCCCAGCGTGCCCGCCCACCAAGACCTGCCTCGTTTCGTTGGATTGCGACGCGGCGGTCTGCAAGAACAACACGTGCCAGGCGCCGACCTGTGCGGACTTGGTCAAGAACGGCGACGAAACAGACGTCGACTGCGGCGGCGCGACCTGTCCGAAGTGCGCGCTGGGAAGCGTGTGTCTGTCGGTCACGGACTGCTTGGCGACCACCGACAAGTGCGCCCAGACGAGTTGTGTCGCGGGCAAATGCCAGTCAGCACAGCCGCCCAACTGCGACGACAGCAACGTCTGCACGCAAGATGCATGTGACGCTGCGTCTGGCCTGTGTACCTACCAGCCTGTTGTAACGAGCGTGCCGTGCGACGACGGAAACGCATGCACCGGTAGCGACTTGTGCACGGCGGGAGCTTGCAAGGGCGCAACGGCTTCCTGCGACGACGGCAATGTCTGCACCAGCGATTCCTGCGACTCTAAGAACGGCTGTATGCACACAACGGCCAACGGCCTTGCCTGTGGGAGCGACGGCAACGCCTGCACCAACGATGTCTGCGCGGCCAGCGTCTGCGCGCATCCCGCCACGACTGACGGCAGCGCTTGTGACGACGGCGACGTTTGCACCGTGAGCGACGAGTGCACCAGCGGGGCATGCAGCGGCACCAAGGTCAATTGCGCGGACGCTTTCCCTTGTACCACTGACACTTGTACTTCCGCCGTCGGCTGCCTGCACACCGTCGTGAACAGCGCCTGCGATGACAGCATCGCGTGTACGACCGACGCCTGCAGCGCCAGCACGGGCTGCAGCCACACCGCGATCAACAGCGCCTGCGACGACGCCACAACGTGTACGACCGACACGTGCAGCGTCAGCGGTGGCTGCGTCCACGTCGACGACGGCGCGACGTGTAATGACGGCAACGCATGCACCACCGACATCTGCACCAGCGGCGGCAGTGCGACGGGCTGTAGCCACGGCAGCGTGGACTCCGGCACTGACTGCAGCACCGGCCAGGTGTGCGACGGTTCGGGGACGTGCGTGACGCCAGTCGCACTCGCAGGCATGGTGCTGATTCCCGCCGGCACATTCTGGATGGGCTGCAACGCGGCCAAGGACACGAACTGCAGCAGCGACGAGAGTCCGCAGCACAAGGTGATGCTGTCCGCGTACTACATGGATCTGACGGAAACGACGGTCGGGCAGTACAAAGCCTGCGTGGATGCCGGTGTCTGCACGGTGCCGAGCTCGGTGCAGCCGGCGACGTATGCGACATATCCTGGCTTGACCAACAACCCAGTGAATTTCGTCAACTGGACGCGGGCACAGCAGTACTGCAAGTGGCGCGGTGCCGGATTCGACCTACCGACGGAGGCGCAGTGGGAAATGGCAGCTCGCGGCACCTGCGAGCTGAACGGCAGCACTGCAGACGATCCGGCATGTGCCGCGGCGATGCGGACGTACCCGTGGGGCCAGGCTGTCGCGACGTGCAGCTACGCGGTGATTAGTAACTTCAGCAATTACGGCTGCGGGACAAGCGCGACGTGGGCGGTGGGCTCGATTCCCGCGGGCGACAGTCCGCATGGGTTGCACGACATGGTTGGCAACGTCCAGGAATGGACTCGGGACTGGTACAGCGAGACGTACTACGCCAGTTCGCCAGCGACGGATCCGTACGATAGCGCAAGCGCCTCCAGCCGGGTCTTTCGTGGTGGCAGCTTCGAGGGAGGCGGCCTTCGTGCGGGCTCCCGCTACTTCTCCAGCCTCAGCAGTCCGTCCTATGCCGGCGCCTACTCCGGCCTACGCTGCATGAGGTCTTACCAATGATGCTACACAATGCCTCGCAATGATATATGATTGATTTCATTTACAAATTACCTTGATCCACGTCGGGAGATCCCCATTCACTAGCCCGCCGCCGGTGGCCGCCGCGCTTTTCGCGGCAGGCTTCACACCGGCTCCGGTGAGTCCGCTTCCGCGCGGCAGCGTGAACTCGACCTGTTGCTCTGGCACCCGTCGTCCGACGGCAGTCTGGCAACTATTTTGACGGGTCCCACGAGCGTCCGCACCTCGGCGCCGAACGCGAGCGTTGTCGACTTGCCGTGTCGCGAAGCTAAGAAACAGCGGCCGCCCTCGCGACTGCTGCCCCTTCTTCAAGCCGCACACGGCGCCCTCAACTCGCACTCCCGGCACTGCCACCCGCGCAAATGCCAAAACGCGCTACGCCGCTGTTGACAGCGTCGCGATGAACTCACTCGCTTCCTTGACCGTCAGAAACGCTGCCGACTTGCCGTAGTGCTGCTTGGCAAGTTCATCGAGCTCGTGCCGGCCCATCCCGTTTGACTTCGCCAGCTTGCCGATGAATTCAGCCTGCTTGCGTGTCAGCCGGTTGTTGGGCGGCGCGTCCGCTTCTGGCGGCTGCTCCACGAGCTTCGGCCCTGCGTGCACCCGCTGCGGCGGCTCGTCCACGCCGTACAGCTGCAGCGCCACGCCCATCAATGTCGCCGCCTTCTTGAGCGCGTCCGTCGATGCCGACTTCAAGTCGTCCGCCAGGCTGACGACCTTGCCCTCGCGCATGCGCGTCACCTCCGAGCCGCCGAAAGCCTGCTTGACGATGTCGCCCGCGCGCAGCTCGCCCAGCACGATGACCTCGCCCTCGCGCACATCGTGCTCCAGCACGCGGAAGCTCCATTCGCCCGCCAGCGCTTCGTTGAGCCGCTGCACGATGCTGTGCGCCTCCACGTAGCTGATGCTCTGGCCGCTGCGCCCAGGGCGTGTCTTGATGTCGTTGAACGGCCGCGTCAGCAGCCGCATCTTCTCCTGGTCCATGATGTCCTCCGGTCAGTTCGTATCAGCGCTGATACGGTATCGAATGCGGACGAGCCCGCCTTGTTGTTCCTTGATGTTGCGCAGCCACATGCCGGCAAACGTGTGAAGTTCTCGGTACTGCCGCGGCCGCCAGCCCGTCGGCTTGTCGTTGCCGTCCAACTCGACAGCGATCGTGTAATGGCCCGTGCTGAGCTGTAGCGTCACCGGCAGCCAGCCCGCGGCGGTGTTGAGGAACACGCCGTCCGGATCGCATACCAAGTCGCCGTTCTGCTTGAAGTAATGCGCGACGCTGTAAGTAGACGCGCTCAGCCTGTCCACATGGACGGGCATGTAGCTACCGTTGTCGATCTTGCGCGCGCCGCCGATCTCCAGACCCGCCGTCAGCGCATCCAGCACGTCGCCCGACGCCTTTACCAATGGTTTCATGATGCTCCTTCGCGGAACGCCCGGAGCGGCCAACTTGACCGCCCCGGACTTTCCGCTCTCGCCTACGGCTTGGGCCGCGGCGGCCGCGTCGACAGCGCGAACACGACCTGCGCGACCACGTAGACGACGTCCAAAATCCAGAACATGGGAACCTCTCCGGTCAGAGAATCAACGCGTTGCGAAAATCGACGGTGATCTCATCCCGGGTGGGCCGGTCGCTGGCG
>CAIYWC010000236.1 GCA_903929795.1 uncultured Myxococcales bacterium
GCCGGTGCCGCTGACGGTGTTGGCCGAGCTTCTCTACCGCGACACCTGCACGCCCTACCGGGCCGCGGAGCGGTTCGGCCTTCAAGTCTGGGTACGCGCACAGGTTCGCGAGTTCTTGACGAAAGGCGGATTCCACTGTCAGGAGTTGGACTTGGAGCGCGCAATCCGTTTCAACGCCGCGTTGCTGGAAAAGCGCGCCCGGTTCGTCCTCCTGCGTCGCGACGCGCACCTCGGCCGGCAGGTGGACGGAGTCCAACTCGCACAGGTGGTCGACGTGTACGGGACATGGACCAGCGACGATTCTCTGGTCGTCTGGAAGACCTTCATCGATCGGGTGGCCGACGAGCTGGTGGACGCATCCCGTTCGGGCCACGTCGAAGACATAAGCTGGGCGTCCGCAGAGAAATTCCTAGATCACCACGTGGCACCGCGGACACGCCAACTGCGCCGCGCCGATCCCGATGCGGAGCGCCCGCGGCCGTTCATGCGCGGTGGCTACCGGCGCATGGCGCGCGTGCTGGACGGCTTGACGTCATCCGATCCAGAAATCGTCCAGAAGACGCTCAAAAGCTGGGACTGCGCGCGGTTGATGACCCCGGAACTGCCGGACCCGACCGGGTGGGAAGACCATGTGCACGACTTGGACGGGACTTGGTCCGACGAGCCGCTGGAAGCAGTGCCATTTTCCGGTGCAGTGGCGTCACCGTCGGCGCAGGCATTGCGCGCCCGTTTGACTCAAGAGTCTCGGAAGCAGCCAGTTGTTCGCGTCAGAAGGGCGTCGTAGTCATCGCGGCTACTGCACGGTGGAACGCCTTTCCGTAGACCTTGTGTGGCGCATCTCATCAAAATAACGTGGCCTGCTGCGCTCTCGCACTGCCCGCGTCACGCAATATTTAGCGTGATGCGCGTTTCTCGCACCGCTTTATGAATTTCAAAACCAATTGACACTTGCCATGGCTCGATTCAAGCGCATCCTTGCGGCAGGTCATTTGTTCACAGGCAATTGTTCGACGCAGATTCGCTCTCAACGTCGACCAGTTCAAGTTGCAGGTGACCGGATTGCCCGGTGCAAGGAGCCCTGGGCGTGGTACTCGGACACGATGCCAAATGCTGCTTCCGCAGCCGCAAAATCACCGTCGGTCGTTGCGTTCGGACCGCCGGGGAGCATCGTGGCTCACGTTGAATCAACGCAGGAGTTGGCTAAATGATAAAGCTTCCGACAGACTTTTCGCTATATCAGGTTGACGCGCTGGAACTGTTGCGTGGCCTGCCAGACGCGAGCGTCGACCTCATCGTGACCGACCCGGCCTATCAGTCGCTGGAGAAGCACCGCGTCGACAAGAATGGCAAAAACCGCGGTCGTATTCCTCGCCTGGTCACGTGGTTTTCCATCTTCCCGAATGAGCGTTTCGACGAGCTGTTCGCCGAGGCGTATCGGGTGCTGAAGAAGGGCGGTCACCTCTACATGTTCAGCGACCAGGAGACGATGTTCATCGCAAAACCCAAAGGCGAAGCGGTGGGATTCAAGCTCTGGAAGCCGATCGTGTGGGACAAGAAATACATGGGAATGGGGTGCCACTATCGCGCCCGCTGCGAATTCGTTCTGTTCTTCGAGAAGGGCAAGCGCAAGCTCAACAACCTGGGCACGCCCGACGTGCTGAAGGTGCCGCGCATCCTTGGCGGCTACCCGACCGAGAAGCCGGTGGCACTGATGGAAATTCTCATCAGCCAGAGTTCCAACCCTGGCGATGTCGTGCTCGACCCGTTCTGCGGCTCGGGCAGCGTGGGTGTGGCCGCACTGAAGCTGGGACGTCGTTTTATTGGTGGTGACACCTCGGAAGTCGCGATCAAGCTGAGCATGGGGCGCCTCAACGACGCGCTGGCCACCTCCGTCCAGAATTCCGACGCGGCGTAGGTTTATCGCTTCCGGACGGTGCGGGTGCGGGTCCGCACTGGATCCGGAAACGCTGGTCGACGAGCTCCCAAATTGGCTACGGCGGCGTGTGGAGAAGGATCTGTGCCACGTTTCCAGTCTGTGCCACACATTTCCCCGTCTACCTTCAAAGAATGCGACGCCTGAGGTCGGAAAGTAACCTTTGAGCCGCCACAACGGGATATTTCGCGTGATAATCCATCAAAACCGCGTAACTCTGCAAAACCGCCACCCCATCCTGGAATAAGCCCACTGACATGGCCCGGTCAGCCATGTCACCCCACGCGGCAACTTCGCCGTGTGAGGTCCTTCGACCATTCTTCGTTCCAGGAGCTTTCCCACCATGAACATCAAAATCCTCCGCCTCGGTCATTCCGCCCGCCATCACGAAGCCGCTGCCGGCGCCACCGTCGGTGAAGTGCTCGACGCCGTCGACCTCCCCGCCGCTGGCCACGCCATCTCGGTCAACGGCCTCGGCGCTTCCACCACCACCGCGCTGTCCGAAGGCGACGTGGTCACGCTCGTCCCGAAGGTCGAGGGCGGCAGCAAGTAGTTCTCATCCCACCACAACATCGCCCGCTGAGCCGCTTTCCGGTGCGCCCGGAGCGGCTCGGCTGGCGGGGAGGCAACAACATGCATCATCACTGTGACCAAACGATGGCCGCGTACCTGCTGGACTGGCAGGCAAAGCTCGGCTTGACCATCCGCTACCAGCGCTGGTCTGCGCGCTACACGGACCCGGCGCCGTTCCGCCGTGAGATTGAACTGCTCGGCCCGATTGCCGGCACTGCCGATGAATGTCGGCTGCCTTACAAGGACGGCGTGCAGACTGTTTGCGTTGTGCAAGGACGGCCTCACACCGGAGAGCCCGTTGAGGTGACCGTTGATGGCGAGACCTTCGTGGTCGCGTCCGTTGAAGGGCGTCGCGTGCGACTGGCCTTTGACCTGGAGCGCCTGTTCGAGGTCCCGGGCGACATCCAGCCGGGTCTCATCCTGGACGCGGTACTGTCAGCGGCGTTGCCCTTGGCGGCATCGTACGTCCAGAGCTACGACTGGGAGCGCGAGAAGTCGGAGTTCTCAGCCTGGATGGTGTCGTCGGTCGACGGCATGGTGAAAAATTGGCGGAATGCGCTCAGGGATAACGATTATGAGGCCAACCGCCTCACCAGCCAGATTTCCGGCTTGGTGCGCAAGAACGGCGAACTGCGTGAGCAGATTGTCGCGCTGGAAGCCACGACCCGTCCGGCGCAGGAGTTGAAGGCGCAGGAAGAGTTCGCGGCGTTGGTGAAAATGATGCCGTCGCCAGTGGTTAGCGTGGAAGTGGACTACGGCAAGCTCAGCATCGTACTGGAGCCGCTCACGTTGGAGCACGACAGCACCGACTACCAGATGGGCAGCTACACGCTGACCGTAACGGCGGACAAGGTCCACATCTGGTCCGACGGCGGCTTTTCCTACCCGCATCCGCACGTTTCGTCGGACGGTGTGCCCTGCTGGGGCTCCATCGGTCCGGGCATCGGCAAGCTGCTGGGCGAGGGTCAGTACGCGGCGTTGGTCAGCGTCATCCTGGAATTCTTGCACTCGTACAACGAGCGCGACGCCTACCGGCACATCGAGACCTGGGACCCGGACTACAACAGCGACGACGATTAACGTCAGCGCTGGACAACGACAACTGGCGGCCTCGGGCACTTTCCACGTGGAAGGTGCTCGGGGTCGTGTCGCTTTTGGAGGCAGATAGATGAAAGTGAAACAAAATCTCAGGGTTCGCATCGACGCGGATGCCATGGAGCGGGTGAACCATTGGGCAGACCTTGCGGCCGGTGAGTTCTCTTGCCTGGGCATGGTCACCGATGACCTGACGGTGAGCCACGTGCAGCTCTTCGACCAGATTTGCACGGCCGCGAGCACGGAGCTGGACCAGGACGCGCTGGCAAAGTTCTTGGTGACGCACGCGCAACCCGAGCACGTGCGCGCATGGATTCACAGCCACGGGCGGCTGGGCGTCTTCTGGTCGCAGCAGGATGAGGCGTGCATCGAAGGCCTGGCCAACGACCAGTGCCTCATCAGCATCGTGGTCAACAAGAAGCGGGAATGGAAAGCGCGTATCGACGTGTGGCAGCCCTTCCGGCTGACGTTCGACGACCTGCCGCTGGAAATCCGCCTGCCCGACCAGAACCTGCGCGGTGAGTGTGAACGGCTGTTCAACGCGCACGTCGTGGAGATGCAACCGGTGCTGATGCCGGATTGGCGCGGTACTCGGCAACCGCAACAGCAAGGGCAACCGCAGCATGGTCAAGCGTACCGTGGCGGCTGGCCGGATTTTGACGACGACCTTGCAGACTGGAGGTAGACGATGAATTTCCATCGACAACTGGATGTGCTCGACGTTCCACGGCTGGCGCGCACGCCCATCACGGTCATTGGTGCCGGCGCGGTGGGCAGCTTCACGGTGTTGGCGCTGGCGAAGAGCGGCGCGGAGAACATCACCGTATGGGATGACGACAGCATCGAGGCGCACAACCTGCCCAACCAGTGGTACCGGCTGACGGACCTGGGACGGCCAAAGGTGCAGGCGCTCAAGGAGCTGGTGCACGACATGACCGGCGTCGACATCAAGGTGGTGCAGGAGCGGTTCCAGGGCGACAACGCCACGGAGCTGAC